>DASQIK010000066.1:0-98571 GCA_035631615.1 Candidatus Dormiibacterota bacterium
GCGGTTGCCTGGGTTCCTGGTCGGAGCGTCCTAGGCGATCAGCGCCTCGCCCGTTGCGAGATCCGCCTCGACCTTGTCGACGCGCTTGCCCTGGCCTGTCGCGACGTAGTACACGGCGCCGACGATCAGGATCAGCAGGACCGATGCCTCGAAGAACGGGATGTCCGGCAGGAAGCCGATCTTGTTGCCGCCTGATGTCAGGAGCGTCAGGGACGGGTTCGTGAGGTCGCGCAACGGCCCACCGAAGTTCCCGAAGATGCTCGAGTTCCAGAGGCCGAAGTTGATGATCATGACGCCGCCCCAGATGAGGGCGACGATGTTGATGATCGTGCCCCAGCTCCCGAGCTTGAACCAGGCGCCCTGGTGCGGCCAACCCTTTGTCCGCGCGCTGAGAACGCCAAGGTTGCACATGAAGTAGCTGAGGTAGATCAGGCCGGTCGCACCGGCGGCGAGCAGGATCGGGCTGTCCGTCACGATGAACGGAATGGCTGCGAGGACGCCGACCGCGACGGCGGCGTTGGCCGGCGTCTTGAAGCTCGGGTTTACCTTGCCCCACAGGCCGCCAAGCGGCATTCGCTGGTCCCGACCCATCGAGAACATCAACCGTGTGGTCGCGCCCTGGATGGCCATGGTGCAGACGTACACGGCGGCAAGGATCACGTACAGGTACACGCTGCCGAAGGTGTCGCCGAGACCAGCCTTGATCGATGTCGCGATCGGGGCGGTGTCCTTGAGCGATGCGGCGACATCGGGGATGGCCAGGATGATCGCGGCGAGGAACACGAAGCCGATCACGCCGGAGATCCAGATCGCCGACAGGATGCCCCGCGGGGCCTGCCGGCTCGCATCCAGGGTTTCCTCGCCGAAGGTGCCGGCCGTATCGAAGCCATAGACCACGAACAGCGACATGAACATCGCGACCGCGAAGATCGGCAGGTACCCGCCGGTATCCGGGGTCTCGGTCCCGGCGGTCTGGAACAGCACGGACACGTCCTGGTGCCGACCGACGATCAGCAGGATCACCGCAAACACGAGCATGCCGAGAATTTCGGCAGCCACGCCGATGTTGTTGATGATCTGCAGGAGCCGAATACCGAAGGCGTTGATGATCGTCGTCGAAACCAGGGTCACGAGGCCGAAGAAGACGCCGTTGTTGATCGCTCCGATGGGGCTCGGCTTCGTCAGGTCGATGCCGAAGATGGCGGACAGGACGAGCGGGACCGTCGCGGCCACGGCCGTCGTGGTCAGCACGCCCGCCCAGAAGTAGAACCAGCCCGTGAACCAACCGAGCGTCTTGTTGCTCAGGCGCTTCGACCACTGGTAGATCGAGCCGGCCACCGGGAAATGACTTGCGAGCTCTGCGAAGTTGAGCGCCACGAAGGTCTGGCCGAGCACGACCAGGGGCCAGGACCAGAAGAATGCGGGCCCTCCGACGCCGAGGCCCAGCGCGATCAGCGTGTACGTGCCGGTCGAAACCGAGATGTAGCTGAAGGCGACGGCAAAGTTCGACAGGAACCCAAGTGATCGCTTCAGCTCGGGCTTGATCCCCAGCGATCTCAGGTGGGCATCGTCCTTTGCGGCGACGTCCGCCTCGGACATTCCAGACACGGCTTCCTCCCTCTACGACCACGAATCAGGAGCGATTCGCGAGACGGACCTCTCCGGGGCAACCGAATTCCGAGGACGCGTGGCACACCGCTCGGACCCTCCGGCCGAGCGCGACCGGAGCATAGGAGTGCCGCAAACGCGAATCAAGGCGTTTCCGCAAGCCCTGGACGCGGATCTCGCACCCGCAGCCGCAGATCGGCTCGAATTCCCGCCCGGGGCTAGGACGCCGGGACCGCCTCCGCGAGCGCGGCCGGCAACGGGCGGTGCCATTCCACCGGGTCGACGTACTGCTCGACCATCGCCCGGGTGTCGTCGACGCCGAGCTCGTGGAACAGGAAGCCGATCTTCCTCGCCTGGTCGGCGAGGATCTCGTCCTTCGTGTCGAGGTCCCACAGCTGGCGCTTGAATGGCCCGAGCGCCTTCTTGCGGGTCGTGTACACGAACTGCTGATCGGTCTGGTCCGGCTTGCGCTCGTCGAGCGCGTTGGCGAAGCACCATTGCTCGATCTGCCGATGCAGCTCGGCCGGAAACGCCGGGTGCTCGTAGAGCGCGTTCTGGAAGCCCGTCGCGAGGTGGATCTCGGCGGTCTCGACCTCGCGGAATCGATGGAACATCGAGTCGGGCAGCGTCGAGGCGCCGTGCTGGACCGTGCCCGCCAGGCCGTACTCGCGCCGCGCGATGACGCCCAGCTTCTCGTGGATCGAGAAGTCGACCGCGGCCGTCCCGACCGTCCCATCCGGGAGGACGACGCCGCCGTGCGACGTCCCGGTCTGGACGCTGACCTTGCTGATCCCGATCGCGGCCGGCGCCACGCGCGCCAGCTCACGCTTGAGCCCATCGAGATACGCCCGCAGCTCGGCCTCGTTCGAGTTTTCCTTGCCGACCTCGCCGATCTCGCCGCCGACGCTGAGCGTGACCCCGTCGGCCTCGAGCGAGCGGATGAGCCCGACGAGCTGGGTGGTTCGCTCGTAGTTCGCGCGCTGCTGGTCGTCGTCGGTCGGGAGCGACAGGTCGACGAGCGTCGACGCGTCGATGTCGATGTTCCGGTAGCCCGCGTCGACCGCGAGGCGGCAGGCGCGCCGGATCTCGTCGGTCACCGCCTCGGGATCGGTCGCGTACTTCCTGGCGTTGAACTGGTAGTGGTCGCCCTGGAGGAACACGGAGCCTCGCCAGTCGGCGGCGATCGCGCCGGCAAGCACCGCGGTCGAATAGTCGATCGGGCGCTGGAACGTGTAGGTCTGCTCGCTCCGTGCGAGCTCGAGGATCACCGCCCCGACGTCGAACGTTGTCGCCGTCTCGAAGGCGATGCGCGCCATGTCGAACGTCTGCGTCCGGATGTTGATCGCAGGCACGGTGAAGCCGCTGATCTCGCCGCGCGCGCGCGCCATGTACAGCTCGTGGATGCTCGCCGACCGCGCGCCGAGGGTCTGCGCAGCCTCCCAGACGAGCCACTGCGCCGTCTCGACCGTCGCCGGATCCTCAGCGAACGCGGCCGTCCAGGCGAGATCCCGGATCCCGTCGGCGCGCAGCCGCGCGACGTCCGCGATCTCGATCGCGCCCGCGTGGACGTGCACGATCCCCGACAGCCGGGACAGGAGGTCACCGACGGAGCGCTCGACGTTGGGCATGCACAGATGGTATCGCCGGTGGCCGGCGACGGGCCCTAGAAGGGCTTCGTCACCATCAGGAACACGATCACGACGACGAGCAGGCCCAGGACCATGCCGCCCTGCTGCACGCGCTTGACCAGTGCCATGAACTCCGGCGGCGGCCCGCTCGGGGCAGCGCCGGGTGCGGGCGGGGGCGGCGGCGTGGAGCTCATCTCGATCAGCTTGACGAGGCCGGGCGTCTGGACGAAGTACGAGAACCCAAGGGCGAACAGGTACAGCACGACCGCGACATCGAGCCAGAACACCTTCGTCAGGTCGATCCCGCCGGGGATGGTCAGGAACAGGCCGATGCCGGTGAGCCCCTGGAGCAGTGCAAGCGGCCACAGCAGCCCGTGGGCGATCCGGTGCGTCACCCGCAGCGCGAAGTTCGCGTGCATCGGCTCCTTGCCACCCATCGCACCGATGATGGAGAACGCGAATGAGGGCCCGAACGCGATGATCGCCCCCAGGACGTGAACGAAGAGCAGCACCGTGAACAGGGTCACCTGGCATCCTCCAACTCAGCGCTCACCCCCCGTACCTCGCCATAAGGATGCCTGCTTTCAGTGCGGCTTGTGGCCCTCGGAGCCCGCGTCGTGCCCGGTGTGGCCATCGCCCCACTGGACCTTGTAGCCGGCGATGAGCCGGCGGACCTCGTCGATCGACGTGATGCCGGCCTTCGCGAGTCCCGCGAGGTCGTCGCGCCGGTGGTGCAGGTCGGCCTCGAGATCGCCCGCGCGCCGGCCGAGCCGGTCCGCGACCTCGGGCAGCACGCCCCAGGCGAAGTGCTCGTAGCGCTCGAGGCGCGGGTCCCACGCCGCGAGCACCGCCGGCTCCAGTCGCTGGGCGTGGCCATGGGCGTCGCGGGCAAGGGGCCGCACGTAATGCGCGACCGTCACGCGCAGCCGGCCGCGCCCGCTCTCGCCGGCGGCCCCGACGACGAGCACGCATCCCAGGAACGTCAGCTGATCGTCGGTGAGCGGCAGCGGTCCGGATCCGAGCCGGGCGCGAACCTCGGCGAGGGAGCTCGCCTCGAGGACGCCCCCCGCGCGCCGGCCGCGGACGAGGTTGCTCGCACCTGCGGCGCCCATCGGACCGACGATGGCCTCGACCGCCTCGTCCGGGTGGACGGATCCGATGATCCCGGCAAGCAGCTGGCCACCCGCCCCGACCCGATCGGGTGGGGCCGCGACCACGAGGGGGATTCGCCCCTCCACCAGGACCCAGACAAGCGCCGCGAGCTCCGCGTCGAGGACGCCGCGCGCGATCAGCTCGACGAGCGAAGGCGCGGGGATGGTCGTGGCGGGCACGCCTGCGAGCCTAGCCGATGCCATCCCCGCCCAGCCTGCGCTCGCCCGCCCGAATCGAAAGCGCCGGCCGAGAGAACTCGGCCGGCGCTCCGATGGGCTGCGGAAGTCTTCAGGCCTTGCCGAACGCCGCCTTCACGGCCGGCGTCATCAGGTAGTAGATGATCGCGCCGGCGATGATGATGGAGATCGCCTGGCTCGTGATCGACGAGCCGTTGATGATGAACAGCACCGACAGGGCGATGCCGATCGCCTCGGCGACGATGCCGAGCGTCCAGGCCCACGGCTTCAGCGTCCACGCGCCATAGGCGAATGCCAGGGCGAGCACGGACTGGACGATCGCGATGAGACCGAAGATGGCGATCGCGCCACCGAGGATGCCGGTGCCGGCCACGGCCAGGCTGCCGAGCCCGAGCAGGGCAACGCCGCCGAGGATCCCCAGGACGCCGCCGATCGCGGCCAGGACGGCCAGGACGGTCACACCCGTTGGTCGCACCTTCAGTGTCGGTTGCATGGAACCCCTTCCCTCGTCGCCGCCGGCGCAACGGCCAGCGTGCGGGCGCACTGTACGCCGCACGAACATGCTCGACAACGGGTTTGCGCGCTTCCGCAAGCACGGTTTGACAGCCGCGGCGACGCCCTCGTAGACTCCCGGCTCCGGCCGCCATGGCGCCCGGAATGTCGTTACCGGAGGTAGTGGAATGCTGAGCAACACGATGCTCGCCCGGCGCACGGTCTCGCCCATCGGCGATTCCGGTCGCGGGAGATCTGTGCCCACCTCGAGGTAGCCGACCGGCGGCAGTGCCGCCAAGACGCAGGAACCACGAACCGTGGGCCAGACGAGGCCCACGGTTTTTCGTTTGTCCCCGAGCTGCACACGGGGACCATCGACAGGCCGCGAGCCACCCGCCACGCACCGGGTCAGGATCGCGGCCTTTCCATGTTCTCCAGCCCAGAAGGACCACCGCCATGTCGAGCACGATGCTCCAGGAACCGAAGATGACACTGCCGATCCGATCGGCCGTTCCGACCCCGGTTCCGGGCGTCGGGCGCACGAAGGCGCCGGGGATCCCGGCGCTCCTCGCCGATCGGGTGACGAAGCGCTTCAAGGTCGCCCGGAAGAAGGCGCCGGTGATCGCGATCGCGGATGTCTCGCTGCGCCTCGAGCGTGGCGGCACGATCGGGATCCTCGGCGCCAACGGCTCGGGCAAGTCGACGCTGATCAGGCTCGTCTCGGGCCTGCTGACGCTCGACGAGGGCCGGGTCGAGGTGTTCGGGCACGACATCGTTCGCGAGGAGATGGCCGTCAAGCGCCTCATCAACCGGGTGAGCGTCGACGCGGCGTTCTTCAAGAAGCTGAGCCCGATGGAGAACCTGCTGTTCGCAGCCAGGCTCTACGGGATCGACTCGAAGTTCGCCCGCGCCGAGACCGTCCGGATCACCGAGCGCCTCGGCATCGCCGAGAGGCGCCTCGGTCGGCCGGTGGAGCAGCTGAGTCGCGGCATGCAGCAGAAGATCGCGATCGCGCGAGCCCTGCTGACGAGCCCGGCGCTCCTGCTCCTCGACGAGCCCACGACAGGCCTCGACCCTCGGTCGAAGCTCGACGTCCAGACATTCATCGAGGAGATCCGGAAGACCCACGACGCATCGATCGTCCTGACCACGCACGACCTCGACGAGGCCGAGCGGCTGTGCGACGAGATCATCGTCCTGAACGACGGAAAGATCGTCGCGCAGGGCTCGCCCGACGAGCTCAAGCGGCTTGTCGCCGAGCGTCACGGCCAGGCGCCAACGATGCACTCGGTGTTCATGACCTACACGGGCCGCTCCCTCGACGAGGACGTCGAGGAAGAGGCCGACGACGACTGAAAGGAGGTGATGCCAGATGTTGCTGCATGAGCTGTATCTCCGGCAGGTGAAGCTCGATCGGGAGCGGGAGCTTGCCTCGCGTGCCGTTGCCGCGCCGAACCGGCCGGAATCGCAGTCCATTCGGCGGGCCGTCGGCCGTTCGATCATCGCGATCGGCGTCCGGCTCGCCGCCGAGCCACAGCCCAGGCTGGCTCGATGCTGATGCGGATCGAGCCAGCCCTCCCCTACAGAAGGCCAGCCATGACCGCCCTCACCCATGAGCTGAAGGCCTCGTACGCCTTCATCGAGCGGAACTTCTTCCTGTCCCGGCGCTACTGGGGCTGGGAGATCGCGTTCCTCATCTACTCGGCCGCCGGTGCGCTGTCGATCTCGCTGATCGGCGCGCAGGCCGGCGATCCCCGGCTGCTCCTCACACTGCTCGTCGGCGCGATCTTCTGGAACTACCTGTCGGTGGTCTTCAGCTGGATCGCGGAGACGATCCAGATCGAGCGCTGGGAGGGCACCCTCGAGTACACGATGATGGCCCCGATCCGGCGCTCCACCCACCTCCTCGGCGCGGTGGCGTACGCGATGATCTTCGGCCTGGTCCACACGGCCGCCATCATCGTCGCCGTTCTCGTGTTCTTCCCGAACCTGTCCTTCGCGACCGCGAACTTCGGGACGATCGGGGCATTCATGGTCCTCGGGTCGTTCAGCCTCGTCGGCCTGGCCATGATGGTGGCGATCCTGCCGCTCCTGTTCGTCGAGCGCGGCGGCCAGATGGCGTTCACCCTGCAGTCGGTCCTGCTGCTCGTCAGCGGGGTCTACTACTCGATCAGCGTCCTGCCGGGCTGGATGCAGGTGATCTCGCATCTCTCGCCGGCGACGTACGCCATCGACGGGGTCCGCAAGGGCCTGATCGACGGCACGCCGCTGGACCAGCTCTGGGGCGACGTCTGGCCGCTCCTCGTCATGGGCACGCTCTTCATCCCATTCGGGCTGTGGGCGTTCGGCCGTGCCGAGCAGTACGCCAAGCGGACCGGCAAGCTGAAGCGAGTCGGGTGATGCGCCAGCTCACCCACCAGGCTCCGGCGGTCCCGGGGCTCCGGCTCCGCCCGTTCGCGGGCGAGCCGGACCTGGCCGACATCGCTCGCATCGGGAATGCGGAGGCCGAGGCGGATCAGATTCTGCGCCGAGTGACGGTGGAGGAGCTGGCGGTGCACTACGGACACCCCAACGCGCACTTCGACGCCGCGCGAGACATCACGATCGCGGAGGTGGACGGACGTCCGGTCGCCTACGGCGAGCGCGAATGGATCGACACCACGGACGGCCTCCGCGAGTACCGGATGGACGGTGCGGTCGATCCCGAGCTCCGGGGCCGCGGCATCGGCGCCACCCTCCTGGCGGACAACGCGCGACGGCAGCGTGAGCTCGCCGCGACACATGACTCGCCGCTCCTGCGCGTCTTCGGCTCGTGGAGTGCGGACACGCAGCAGCGTGACGCTCGGCTGCTCACGGCGGCCGGCTTCGAACCAGCGCGCTGGTTCTTCGACATGACCCGGCCCGATCTCGACGACGTCCCGGACGTGCGCCTGCCCGAGGGACTGGAGCTGCGACCGGTCACGCGCGACACGGCGCTCGAGGTCTGGCGTGCGGACGTCGAGGCGTTCCGAGACCACTGGGGCGGCTTCGATGGGTCCGACGATCGCCTCGACGAGTGGCTTGCGCGGCCGACGACGGACCTGTCGATGTGGGTCATCGCATACGACGGCGACGAGGTCGCCGGCGGCGTCCTCAACACGATCGACATGGACGAGAACGCCGCCCTCGGCATCCGTCGCGGGTGGCTGAGCAGCGTCTTCACGCGGCGCCGGTGGCGGCGTCGCGGCGTCGCAAAGGCGCTGATCGCGCGGTCGCTCGCGCTCCATCGGGAGCGCGGCATGACAAGTGCGAGCCTGGGCGTCGATGCGGATAACCCCAGCGGCGCGCTCGGGCTGTACGAGGGCGCCGGGTTCCAGGTCGACTACCGGTCGACTGCCTGGCGGAAGCCGTTCTAGGGTGGACGCGAGCGACGCGCTCCAGGGCATGGACGTCCTTGCTGGCCTCGGCTGGAACGACCGCCACGCGACGCTGTTCGCCTCGGAGGCGCCCGGGCTCGTCCCGGGTCGCGTCCTGTCGGAGGAGCGCGGCCAGTACCTGGTCGCGTCCGTGAGCGGCGTGGGTCCGGCCAGCGCATCCGGCCGGCTGCGGCACGACACGGAGCTCGACCCAGGCGCCGCGTGGCCAACTGTCGGCGACTGGGTCGCGCTCGAGCCGGGAACCGGCACCGAACACCGGCTCATCCAGCGCGTCCTGACCCGCCGGACGGCGGTGGTCCGGCGGTCACCGGGCGACCGGAAGCTGCGCTCGCAGGTCCTCGCGGCGAACGTCGACGTCGTGTTCGTCGTCACGTCGGTCAACCAGGAGTTCAACGTCCGGCGCCTCGAGCGCTACGTCACGGTCGCGTGGGAGTCCGGCGCGACGCCGATCATCCTCCTCTCGAAATCCGACCTCGCAGACGACCTCGATGGCTTCCGGATCGCCGCGGAAGCGGCCGCACCGGCGGTCGAGATCATCGCGGTCTCCGCGGTGACCCACCTCGGCATCGAGGACGTGCGCGCGCATCTCGGCGCCGGGCGCACCGTGGTGTTCACCGGCTCGTCCGGCGTCGGGAAGTCGAGCATCGTCAACGCCCTCGCCGGCGAGCCGCTGCTCGACACCGGCGGCATCCGGCTCGACGACGCCCGCGGTCGCCACACGACGACCCGCCGGCAGCTCGTCCGGCTGGTCGACGGGCTGCTCATCGACACGCCCGGATTACGCGAGCTCGGCGTCATGGACGGCGATGGCCTCGCGACAGCCTTCGACGACGTCGACCGGCTCGTGACCGAGTGCCGGTTCTCCGACTGCCAGCACCGGTCCGAGCCTGGCTGCGCCGTGCGAGCCGCGCTCGGGTCCGGTGCGCTCGATCGCGGCCGGTTCGATGCCTACCAGAAGCTGCAGCGGGAGGCCAATCGTGCCGCGCTCGCAACCGACGCCCTCGGGCGGCGGGCGGAGCGGAGGAAGTGGGCGATCATCACGCGTGAGGTCGAGCAGCACGCGCGCATGAAATACGGAACCGACCGATGAGTGACGGGGCGCTGCGCGCGTTCGATCCCGAGCGCGATTTCCCGGCCGTCGTCGCGCTCATCGGCGACGCGAACGAGCGCGCCGGCGCGGACTGGTTTCCGACGGTCGCCGGGCTCACCGTCGACTGGTCCCGGGCCCGAACGTTCGATCCGCTCCGCGACGTCGTCGTGGCCGAGCACGACGGCCGGATGATCGGTGCCGCGCGCGTCGCCTGGCGCGAGCGCGAGGGCATGGTCGTCCATCGCGTCGACGTGTGGGTCCACCCGGTCTTCCTTCGCAAGCCGTTCGAGGAGGTCGGCGCCGATGCCTGAGCTGACCGCGCTGGACGTGCGCCCGTTCGATCGGGCCCGCGACTTCCCGGCCGTGGCCGAGCTGATCAACACGGTCAACGCGCACGACGACTTCAACTGGCGCCCAGGTGCGGATGAGCTGGCCCGCGAGTGGGCGCTCGCCGAGACGTCCGATGCCGAGCGCGATGCGATCCTCGTCGAGGCCCGCAACCGGCTCGCCGCGGCCGGCGCCGTGAGCTGGGTGGAGCGCGATGGCAAGATCATCCACGACATCGAGATCTGGGTGGACCCCAGGGAGCGCCGCCGCGGCCTCGGGCGGCAGATCCTCGCCTGGCTCGAGGATCGAGCGCACGCATCGGTCGCGGCAGGGACCGGCGGTGACCCGAGCCTGCCGCACGTCCTTGGCGGCGGCTACATCACGGCAAATGTCGCGGCAGCGGCATTCGCCGCGCGGGCGGGCTATCCGATCATCCGGTACGGCTTCCAGATGCGACGGCCGCTCGACCGGGAGATCCCTGAGCTGCCGATGCCGGAGGGCCTGGAGGTCCGGCCGGTCCTGCCGGAGCACCACCGGGCGATCTGGGACGCTGACGTGGAGGCGTTCCTCGATCACTGGGAGGCGCGAGTCCGCACCGAGCAGGATTACGTGCGCACGTTCACCGACCCGCACATCGATGTTCGGCTGTGGCAGGTTGCCTGGGCCGGCGACGAGGTCGCCGGAATCGTCATGAACAACATCTACCCGGACGAGAACGAGAAGATCGGGCTGCGGATGGGCTGGCTCGATCACGTCTCCGTGCGCCGGCCGTGGCGTGGCCGCGGCCTGGCCAGCGCCCTCATCGTCCGGTCGCTCCGGGTCCATCGCGATCGCGGGATGGAGGTCGCCGCCCTGGGCGTGGATGCCGAGAACCCGACAGGCGCGCTCCACCTGTACGAGAAGTTCGGGTTCCGACCCCGCTACACCTGGGCGATCGTCCGCAAACCCTTCTGACGCCCGGGCGGGCCGGCTCAGCTCGGCAGGCGGCCCTCCCGCGCAACCCACTCGAGCCACGGCTGCTCGCGCCCGATCGTCGTCGATGGGCCGTGGCCGGGCAGGACGGTCAGGGTCGGGTCAAGGCCACGGAGCCGGTCGAGCGAGCCGAGCATCGCCTCGGCCGAACCGCCGGGCAGGTCCACCCGCCCGAAGGAGCCGGCGAACAGCGTGTCGCCGCTGTACAGCCGACCGGCCTCGCGGTCGAGCAGGCAGATCGAGCCTTCGGTGTGGCCGGGTGTATGCAGGACCTCGAGCCGGATCGTGCCGAAGCGGACCTCGTCGCCCTCCTGGAGGTCGACGGCGGGCACGCATGGCGGAATCTCGAAGGGCGCCCACATCGGGATCGGGTTCGTCAGTCGGTGCGCGTCGAGTGGGTGGACGGCGATCTGCGCGCCGGTGTGCTCGGCGACCCGCGCGTTGTCGCCCATGTGATCCCAATGCCCGTGGGTGGTCACGATGAGCTTCAGGGTCCAGCCCCGGGCGTCCAGCTCGCCCCGGACCCAGTCCAGGGACGGGATCGCCGTGTCGATCGCGATCGCCTCCCGAGTCCGCTCGTCGGCGATGACGTGGAGGTTCGTCGAGAGCACCCCGACGACCTTGTGCAGCGCCTCCACGCGATGCCGGCTTGCCCTGGCGCGCCTTGCCGCGTCGGTCAGGCGGCCGGCGCGAGGCGGGCGCGGACGCAGTCGAATGTCTCGTCGATGAGCTTCGCCGCGGTCCCCTCGATCATCCGCGAGCCGATGCCGGCGAGCGACCCGAAGATCTCGACCGTCGCGGTGTAGTCCATCGTCGTCGGGCCCGGGGGCGGGCCACTGAGGTGCATCTGGCCCGTGCCCTCGACCTGGGTGCCGGGCGCGGCGCCGGAGGCGCGGATGACCGCCCGGTCCGGCGGTGCGACCTCGACCAGCTCCAGCTCGATCGTGAACCCGAGCGTCATGAACCCGACGCCGATCTTCGCCCGGACGCTGGCGTGGGTCGGGTCCTGCCGCTCGATCGACTGGACACCCGGCCCGCATGTCGCCAGCTGCTCGAAGTCGAGGAGCAGGTCCCAGACGGCGGCGCGCGGCGCCTCGATCACGACGGAGCCGGTGAAGTCCACGGGTCGAGTCTAGAGACGGGCCGGGATGTCAGCGCGGCCCGGCGGCCGGCGACCAGCGGACGATGCCGACCCGCGTTACATCTCCGTCACCGACCGTCATCGTGCCCTCGGCGTCCGTCGTGGCCGTCGCGTCCAGCAGGCCCTCGAGCCGGCGGTCGAGGGCGCTCCCCGGCACGACCCAGGTTTGCCGGCGCAGGGACGTGAGCAGGTCGTCACGACTCCACGGCCGGGCCCGGCGCTCGAGCAGCTCCAGCGCCGGGGGCGCGCCGCGGGCCTCGAGGAGGTCCAGGAAGTCGGGCAGCGCCGGAAGCGGGATTCGCCGCTCCCCGTGGATCGCCTCGAAGAACGGCGCCGCCGCGCTCGCCGGCGGCTGCTCCTGCATCACCGCGACGCAGGCGCGACGCGCAGCGGCCTCGAGTGCGTCCACGAACGGACCGATCGCCTCGGTGTCGTGGCCGACGTTCGCGATCAGGGCGACATCGGCGCAGGGAAGAGGGGCGAGGGTCGCGGCGATCTCCGGCCAGCGGCCGTGGACCACGCGCACGTTGCGGAAGCCGTGCGCTTCGATGCCATCGTGGAGCGCTGCCGCCATCCCCGCCGACGGATCGACGGCGACGACCTCCCGCACGTGCAGCGCGAGCGGGAACGCGTACCGCCCTGCACCGGCGCCGACGTCGAGCCAGGTCTCCGCGGGCTCTGCCATCGCGAGCAGCGCGTCGAGGACGTCGTCACCACGCCGGCGAGGGTCGTCACGGAACAGGCCGGCGACCGGTGCGTAGTGGTCGTCGTCCTCGCTGGTCTCGCGCAGCCGCTCGACCTGCTCCCGGTTGCGCCGGACGCGATCGGCCCAGTCCGCCTCGATGGCGGCGACCAGATCCGCTCGCCGGTCGATGTCGGGGTTGTCGCCCTCGAGGTCGAGCCAGCGAGCGACATCCGGACGGGCGTCGAGCAGCGGTCCCAGGCCGCGGTCGCCTTCGGTCCGCCGGATCAGCTCGTCGGCGATCGCGCCCGTCTCGATCCGAACGGGGTTGCGCGCGTTTGCTTCCGGGAAGCGCGCCGCGACGATCGGCCGGACGGGGTCCAGGGGCGCGGCCACGACGGCGCGAATCGCCGCTTCCGTGAGGCGCGGCTGGTCGCCGAGCACCACCAGGACCCTCCCCGGCGGCGGATCCTCGGCGAGCGCCGCCGCCCAGCCGAGCTGGAGCGAGCTCGACAGTCCACGCGCCGGGTCGGGATTGACGACGCGCTGCGCGCGCCGCCAATCGATCGAGCCTTCGACCGCGGAGCCCGGCGCCAGCACGACGATCGGGTCATCGAGCGCGGCTCGCGCAAGCGTATCCAGGACGTGCTGGAGGATCGGTCTCCCGGCGAGGCGCGCCTCGAGCTTTCGGCCGCCGAACCGGCTGCCCGCCCCTGCCGCGAGGACGATCGCGCGGGTCCGGTTCGCGCCGTCGACCATGGGCGAGCTGCGTCAGCGGCGCGCGGCCGAGCCGCCGGCGCGCGCTGCCACGATCTCGGCCAAGATCGCGAGGGCGGTCTCGGCAGGCTCGCGACCGCCGAGGTCGAGCCCGATCGGGCCGTGCAGCTCCGCGAGCTGCGCCTCCGTCAGGCCCATCTCGACGAGCCGCCGACGCCGGTCGGCCTGGGTCTTCCGTGACCCGATCGCCCCGACGTAACGTGCGCCGCGTCGGAACGCCGCGACGATTGCCGGCTCGTCGAACTTGGGATCGTGCGACAGGATCGCGACGGCGTCGTTCGGTCCCAGCTCGATCGCGTCGAACGCCTCGTCCGGCCAGTCCGTGCGCAGCTGCTCGACGTCCGGGAACCGCTCGCGCGTGGCGAACGCGGTCCTCGCGTCGACGACGACCCGCTCGTAGCCGAGCGCCCCCGCGAGGCCGACGAGCGACCGGGCGATCTCCGTCGCGCCAACCACGACGAGTCGCGGCCGGACCGGGAACGCCTCGATGAACACCTCGCGGTCACCCAGATGGGCGGTCATGGATCGCCCCGCGGCAAGGGTCTCGGTCCTGAGCTCGTCGAGCGGTCGGACCTCGTCGGCGCCGTTCGCTCGCTCCCGCTGCGACACTCCGGCCGAGACGTCCAGGGGCTCGATCGGCGGCAGCTCGGTCACCACGGTCGTCCCGATCCCGGGCAGGGCGTCGGTCGACTGGGCCCGTGCCGCCTCGACGACCGCCGCGGGCACGTCGGGCTGGACCAGCACCTCGATCGTGCCGCCGCATGCGAGCCCGACCAACCACGCCTGATCGTCGGAGATCCCGAACCGAATCACGCTTGCGTGGCCGGTCCGCCGCGCCTCCGCCACGGCTTCCGCTGCGGCGCCCTCGACGCACCCGCCGCTCACGGAGCCGACCATGCGGCCGTCATCCGCGACGAGCAGCGACGAGCCGGCCTGGCGGGGTGCCGACCCGTAGCTGCGAATCACCACGGCCCTGCCGACCTCGTGGCCCTCGGCCCGCCACGCGTCATAGGTCTCGAGCAGCTCTCGCATCGATCGCTCAGGCGATCCGCTTCGGGGCGGTGGGGTCGTCCGGCGTCGTCGGCAGGAAGGCCGGCACGACCGCGACGAGCTCCTCCGGCGGCACCGGCGGCACGTGCGCCGCGGCTTCGCTGCCCCGCCTGACGTCGGCGGCGCGGGCGCCGGCGAGGACCTCGCCGAGCCGCTCCAGGCTCGCGACCGTCCCGGCGGCAAGGAAGTCGTCGATATACGGGAAGGCGGCACGCATGCCGGCGGCGAGCGGCTGGTAGCCGGCGGTGCCCGCGAGCGGGTTCAGCCACACGAGCCGGTGGCAGTTGCGCCGGAGGCGCGCGGCCTCCACGGCGACCAGCGCCGGATCGCCGCGATCCCATCCGTCGGAGACCACGATCACGACGCCGCTCGAGCGCAGGGTCCGGCGCGCCCACTTGGTGTTGAACTCGTGGAACGACTCGCCGATGCGGGTCCCGCCGGCCCAGTCCGTCACGGAGTCGGCCACCCGGGCGAGCGCGCGGTCACGGTCCCGGTCGCGGAGCAGGCGGGTGACGCGCGTCAGCCGCGTCCCGAACACGAACGACTCGGTATGCACGGTCGATTGCGCGGCGAGCGCCTGCACGAAGCGCAGCAGGAGGCGGGAGTGCCGCTCCATCGACCCCGAGATGTCGCAGATCACGACGAGGGGCCGCGGCCGCTTGACCGGCCGGCGCCAGACCCAGCGCAGGATCTCGCCGCCGGTCCCGAGGTTGCTCCGGAACATCGCCCGCGGTGCGATCCGGCGGCCGTGGGGATGCAGCTCGTACCGGCGCGTGCGCCGCCGCTCCAGCTTCGGCACCAGGAGATCGACGAGGCGCTCGGCGTCGCGCAGCTCCGCCGGCGTCATCCGATCGAACTCGCGGTGGCGGAGCGCCTCCATCTTGCTGTACGCGTCCGGAGAGATCGACAGCGCGTCCGGATCGCCTTCCTCCGCGGACTCGTCGTGATCGCCGGGCAGCGGCATCCCGCTCCGATCCTCGCCCGCCTCGATCCGCTCGTCGCCCGCGAGCGGCGGCTCCTGGCCCGGCTCGCCCTGGTCGTCCGGGATCAGCTCCTGCCAAGGATCCTCGAGCAGCGCCTCGGCACCGAGGTCGAGGCGGCCGCGCCAGTACGCATCGAACGTGGCGTGATACGGCGGCAGGTCGTCCTTGCGTCGAACGAAGACCGCCTCGCCGGCGGCGCGCACCTGCTCGCGGTCGCCGATGTCGACGATCTCGAGCGATCGGGCGAAGTCGATCGCCGCCGCCAGGTCGACCCCGAGCCCGGACCGTCGGAGCGCCCGCCCGAACCCGACCGCGCGCCCGAACAGCTTGCGCCCGTCGAGCTGCCGCGTCGGACCGACGGCCTCGCTCATGCTCGGCGTGCCTAGCGGCTCGCCGGCGTCTCCGCCAGCAGCTCGCGCACTCGCGCGCCCCGGACGTGGCGGATGTCCTCTTCATATTTGAGGACGACGCCGAGCGTCTCGTCGACGACCTGTGGGGTCAGCTCTGTCGCGCCGAGCGAGAGCAGGGCCGCGGCCCAGTCGAGCGTCTCGGCGATGCCGGGGACCTTGGTCAGGTCGACCGCGCGCAGCCGGTGCACGAACTCGACCACTCGGCGAGCCAGGTTCTCGGGTGCCGTCGGCACGCGAGCCAGCACGATCTCGTATTCCTTCTCCCGGGTCGGATAGTCGATCCAGTGGTACAGGCAGCGGCGCTTGAGGGCGTCGTGGACCTCGCGTGTCCGGTTCGAGGTCAGGATCACGCGCGGCGGCCTCTCGGCCCTGATCGTGCCGATCTCGGGCACCGTCACCTGGAAGTCGGACAGGATCTCGAGCAGGTACGCCTCGAACTCCTCGTCGGCCCGGTCGATCTCGTCGATGAGGAGGACCGGCGGGGTACCGTCGGTCGACTCGAGGGCCTGGAGGAGCGGGCGCTTGATCAGGAACTCCGGCCCGAAGATGTCGTGGGCCGTCGCCTGCTCGGCCGCGCCGCGCGCCTCGAGGAGCCGGATCTCGAGCATCTGGCGCGGGTAGTTCCACTCGTAGACCGCGGTGTTGACGTCGAGGCCCTCGTAGCACTGGAGCCGGATGAGCCGCGCACCCAGGCTCGAGGCGAGGACCTTCGCGAGCTCCGTCTTGCCGACGCCCGCCTCGCCCTCGAGCAGCAGCGGCCGCCCGAGCTGGAGCGCGAGGAACACCGCCGTCGCGAGCGATCCGTCGGTGATGTAGCCGCGTTCGCGAAACGCGGCCTGCACGCCGGTGGCTGTCGAGAGATCGCCGGGTGGAGTCGTCATGGGACCCGACTCTACACGAACGGCCGCGTTCGGCTGCGCTCGCCATGGCCGGCGGTCAGCGAACGCGACGGACCTCGGCAGCGGCATGGGCGCGTCGGGCCATGACCAGCGCCATGGCGGCGCGGTAGTCGCGATCGGCGTGGATGTCGGACGCGACACGCTGGCCGGAGGTGATCGTGGCGACGGCGGCGGCGAATGGCGTCCCTGCCGCGACTGCACGTTCCGCGTCGATCGCCCGATATGGCTGCTCCCCCACCCCGGTGACACCGATGGCACACGCGCCCCCCGCATCGGCCGTGCCCAGCGCGATCGCGACCCCCGCGATCGGGTAGCCGGACGCGGGCTGCGGCAGCGCGCAGTACACGGAGGCGCTGGACGTCGCTGGTACGGGAATCCGGACCTCGGTCAGGATCTCGTCGGGCGCCATCGCCGTCGCAAAGGGGCCGGCGAACAGCTGCGTGACGGGGATCGCGCGCTCGCCCCTCGCGGCGGAGCGTACGACCACCTCGAAGCCGAGTGCCAGCGCCGGCGCGGCGATGTCGCTCGCGGGATCCGCGTGCGCGAGGCTGCCCCCGATGGTGCCCATGTTCCGGACCTGGAGGTCGCCGATGACCGGCAGCGCATCGGCAAGGGCTCCGTAGCTCACGACCCGGTCGTCGGCCAGGAGCGCCGCCCACGTGGTCAGGGCGCCGATGCGGAGCCCGCCGCCGTCGCCATCGCGGACACCACGCAGCTCCGCGAGCCAACCGAGGTCGACGAGCCGCTCCGGGCGCGCGAGTCGCACCTTCATGAGCGGGATCAGGCTCTGCCCGCCGGCAAGCACGCGGATCGAGGGGTCGGCCGCGGCGACGAGCTCGAGCGCCTCGTCGAGCGTGCGGGCCCGGGCGTAGTCGAACGCGGCGGGGATCATCGGTCTGCCTGGGTCGCGATGACCTCGGCCGCGCCATCAGCTGCTCGCGCCTCCGCCCACGAGCGCGGCGCGCCGCCGCGCATGACGGCTGCGCCCTCCCGAATCGAGATCACGATCGACTGGTAGCCCGTGCACCGGCACAGGTTGCCGTGCAGGGCGTGCCGAATCTCGCCGTCGGCCGGATCCGGCTCGCGCTCGAGCAGGTCGAGCGCGGTCATGAGCATGCCCGGCGTGCAGAACCCGCACTGCAGCCCGTGGTGCTCCACGAATGCGGCCTGGAGCGGGTGGAGCTGGTCCGGAGCGGGCGCGAGATTCTCGACGGTCCGGACGGCCGAGCCGTCCGCCTGCACCGCGAGGACCGTGCACGACTTCACCGCGCGGCCGTCGAGGTGCACCGTGCACGTGCCGCACGACGACGTGTCGCAGCCGACCTTGGTCCCCGTCAGGTCGAGATCCTCGCGCAGCACGTCGACGAGCAGCCGGCGCGGTTCGACCTCGAGCTCGATCGCCTCGCCGTTGACCGTCAGCCTGATGGGGATCACGGGCTCGGACTCAGGCCGCTGCTCCGGCCGCCGCGGCCACGTCCTCGATCGCATTGCCGATCCCGTCGACCATCCGGTCGATCTCGGCCTCGCTGATCACGAACGGCGGCGAGATGTGGATCGCGTGGGCTCGCAGCACGCGTGTTGCGACGCCGTGCCTGAGCGCAGCCGCGACGACCTTGTCCGGCGTCGCCGGGTCCTTCGCGAGCACCTCGGGCTGGATCGCGACAGCCGCGGTCAGGCCGATCGTTCGAATGTCACCGACGGTCGGCGTGCCCTGCAGGCGGCGCACCGCCGCGTCGAGCACTGGCTCGAGCTCCCCGACCCGCCCGACCAGGTCCTCGCGCTCGATGATGTCGAGGTTTGCGAGCGCTGCTGCGGCCGCACCGGCGTGCCCCGAATAGGTGTAGCCGTGGCGGAAGACGGCGCCGGCAATCGGCTCGTCCCAGAACGGCGCGCGCACCCGCTCGCCGACGAGCACGCCGCCGAGCGGCATGTAGCCCGACGTGACGCCCTTGGCGAACGTGATCATGTCCGGCTCGATCCCGAAGCGCTGCGTTGCCCACCACGTCCCCAGCCGCCCGAAGCCGGTGATGACCTCGTCCGCGACGAGGAGGATGTCGTACTGCCTGCACAGCGCGCTGATGTCGCGCCAGTACGACTCGGTCGGCGGGATCACGCCGCCCGCGCCGATCACGGGCTCGCCGACGAACATCGCGATCTCGTCGCGCCGCTGCTCGAAGAGGCGCGCGACCGCCTCGACGTCGAGCGCCGGCACGTGGACGACCTCGTTGATGAACGGCTCGCCGCCGTAGCCGGCCTGCATGACCGGCATCCCACCGAGCGAGGTGCCCATCGCATGCATCCCGTGGTAGGCGTGCTCGCGCGAGACGAGCAGGGTCTTGTTCGGCTTGCCGACGACGTCCCAGTAGCGCCGCGCGAGCTTCGCCGCGGTGTCGATCGCGTCCGAGCCGCCCGAGGCCAGGAAGACCACCGAGTTCGGGATCGGCGACAGCCCGGTCAGCCGATCGGCGACGGCGAGGGTGGCCTCCGACGTGTACGCGCCGAACGAGGAGTAGCCGTGCATCCGGACGAGCTGCTCGGCGACGGCGTCGGCGATCTCCCTGCGCCCGTAGCCGACGTTGCAGAACCAGAGCGCACCGGTGGCGTCGACGTACTCGTTGCCCTTCGTGTCGGTGACGATGGCGCCCTCGCCCTTCGTGATCACGACCTCGCGGTCCTTGATCACGTGCATATCCGCGAAGCCGTGCCAGAAGGTGGTGCTCATCCCGCCGCCAAGCCTATCAACGGGCCGCCGGCTTCGGAGTCGGCTGGGACGGCCGGGCCGCCGGCCAGTTCGTGGTGTTCCGTCGCTCCACAAGGATTTCGAAATGGTTGGAGTCAAGCCGAACCATCGGAGGAACGCCGCAAATCGCCGGATAAGCGTTGACGAAGGCAGCACAAACGATCGCGCGCGATCATTGGAGCCACCTCCGCCGTGCTTCGCTGAGGTCTTCCATATGCCCCGGCACATGGCAGAAGGCATCGAGCTGCTGGCGGACCCGACCCGACGCCAGATCGTCGCACTCCTGGCGGGCCGGATCTGGCACCCAGCGGATATCGCAGCGGCGATCGGCCTGGGCCGACCAGCGGTGAGTCGTCAACTTAGACTGCTGACGAGCGCCGGGCTGATTCGCTGGCGACGCTCTGGGATCGACAGACGCGCACGCGAGTACTTCATCGATCCTGCCATGCACGACCCGATCATCGCGTGGCTCGCTGGCGTCGACCTGCGCCGGGTGCGACCGATCGCCCGGCCCGATTGGTCGCCGCCGATGCGCGTCCATCGCCTTCGCCGCGACGCGAGCGCACTCACCGTCGATCGAGAGTGATCGATGGCGACCGCGAGACCGACGCCGAATCCGATTTGCCCCCTCTCCGCGGTAGTTCGGCTTCGCTCGAACCATCTCGTGCCGGGGCCTGGCGGCAGGGTTGGGCCGCCGCTGGCCGTTTGGCGGTGGCGCTGGCCGTTTGGCGGTGGCGCGGGCGCCTGTGGCGGGGCGCGCCGCTTACATCGCGCTTACACGACGCGGTCCTGGCGGCCGGGGCCGGGCGTATCCTCGCCGCCGTGAAATCGATCCTGGTCGTGGACGATGAGCGGAACATCGTCGACCTGCTGCGGCTGTACCTCGAGAAGGAGGGCTTCGGCGTCGTGGCTGCGGCCGACGGCGAGCAGGCGCTTGCGCTCCATGCGCGCCACGAGCCGGACCTGGTGATCCTCGACCTGATGCTGCCGAAGCGCGACGGCTTCGAGGTCTGCCGCGAGATCCGCCGCCGCGGCGACACCCCGGTGATCATGCTCACGGCGCGGGGCGACGACGTCGACTCGATCGTCGGGCTGGAGCTTGGCGCGGACGACTACGTGACCAAGCCGTTCAACCCGCGCGAGCTCGTGGCCCGGGTCAAGGCGGTCCTGCGACGCTCGGATGGAGCGGTACGCGGGGGGCGGCCGTTCGAGGTCGGCGACCTGCGGGTCGATCCGCGCCGGCGCGACGCGTACGTCGGGGAGCGTCGACTGTCGCTCCGACCCCGCGAGTTCGACCTGCTGGTTGCGCTGGCGCGCGATCCGGGAGTCGTGCTGACCCGCGATGCCCTGCTCGAGGGCGTCTGGGGCACCGACTTCCCTGGCGAGACGCGCACCGTCGACGTCCACGTCGCGGAGCTGCGCAAGGCACTCGCGCCCGATGGGCCCGAGATCGAGACGGCGCGCGGCTACGGCTATCGGATGGTCCCGGCGGCGCGCGAGCCGGTGCCGGGACCGGACTGAAATCGAGTGATGCCGCGCTCCCTGGGCGGGCGGCTCGTGGCCGCGTTCGCACTCCTGGCGCTCGCCATCGTCCTCGCGGTCGGCGGAACGCTGTTCGTCGTGCTGCGCGGGCTGCATGCCGATGCGACCCTCGGTGGCCTCCAGGACGTCGCCGGCAGCGTGCTGCCGCAGGTCCGCGACAGCATCGGAACGGGGCAGCTCCGCGGCACGGTCGCCGAGGTGAGCTCGCAGCTCGCGTCGAGTGGGATCCAGGTCATGCTCGTCGGCGCCGATGGGCGTCTCCGGCCCATCGGCGGCGCGGCTGCGGGAGATCCGATTCTCACCGCCGACCTCTCGATCGGCGAGACGGCGCACGGCAGCGTGACCCTCGATGGCGACAGGTTCCTGTGGGTCGCGACGGGGATCCGGAAGGTTGGAGCGGCGACGCCGCGGGCAGTGGCGTTTCTCGCCGCCGACCGATCCGGCGCGCTGGCGCTCGCCGACGTCGGGCGCACGATTCCGATCGTCATCGTGGTCATCCTGCTGATCGCGACGCCGCTCGCGCTCGTGTTGTCGCGGAGCGTGACGCGGCCGCTCCGCCGCCTCGCGGACGCGACGACGGACATCCCCGCTGGCCGGGCCGTCGCGCTGCCGTTGTCCGGTCCGAAGGAGGTCCGCGAGCTCACCGGGACGTTCAATGCGATGACCGCCGAGCTCGACGCGACGAGGAAGCGCGAGGATGAGCTGCTCGCGAACCTCCGCCACGACCTGCGCACGCCGCTGACTGTGATCGCCGGGTTCGCCACGGCGCTCGGCGACGGCACGGCGACGGGGGACGCCGCCATTGCGGCGGCCAGGGCGATCGAGGAGGAGGCGCGGCGCCTGGAGCGCCTGGTGTCCGAGGTCGGCGCCGTCGAGCGCATTCGGTCCGGCGAGGAATCGATCCGACCGGAGCTCCTCGACGCCGGCGAGATCGTGGCCGCGACGGCGACCCGGTTCGGCCCGCGCGCCGCGGCCGCGAACGTGCGGCTCACGACCGACCTGCCCGAGGGAGCGGCGCTGACCATCGCCGCCGACCGGCTCGCCCTGGATCGGATGCTCGGCAACCTCGTCGAGAACGCCCTCGCAGCCCTCGCGGGACGCCCGAACGGTGCCGTGGTCATCGCGGCCGCTCCGGCGCGGCTGCCGGGTGGCGCCGAGGCGATCGAGCTCGACGTGCTCGACGACGGGCCCGGGTTCCCGGACGGGACCGCGCCCCGGGCCTTCGAGCGGTTCTGGCGAGCCGATCCCGCGCGCGCCGGCACGGGCTCCGGGCTCGGACTGTCGATCGTCCAGGAGCTCGCGGTCGCGCACGGCGGCAACGCGCATGCCGAGAATCGTCCCGAGGGTGGGGCCCGCGTGGGAGTGACGCTCCCGCGCGTCCCGTGGCCCGCGCCGAGGCCTTAGGCCCCGGCGGCGCCCTCGAGGAACTCTCCGAGCCGGGAAATCTCGACATTCCCGCCCGAGGCGATCACGCACACGCGCTCGCCAGCGCGAATCGGGATGCGCCCGTGGATCACGGCGGCCAGTGCCGCCGCGCCAGCCGGCTCGAGGACCTGCTTCATCCGCTCGGCCGCGAACCGGAGGCCGCGCAGGATCGTGGCGTCGTCGAGGAGCACGATGTCATCGAGGTACGTGCGGCAGATCGGCAGCGTCCACTCGCCCGCGAACGGCGCGCCAAGGCCATCGGCCAGGCTGGCCGGCTCGACGCGGACCACCTGCCCGGCCTTGATCGCGCGGGAGACGGCATCGGAGCGCTCGGGCTCGACGCCGTAGACGCGGGTGCCCGGCCGCTGCTCCTTGAGCGCCGTCGCCACGCCGCTGATCAGGCCACCTCCGCCAACGCCGGCGACGACCACGTCGACATCGGGCAGGTCCTCGAGGATCTCGAGGCCGACCGAGCCGTTGCCGGCGATGACCTCGGGATCGTCGAATGGATGGACGAGCGTGAGCCCGCGCTCGTCGATGAGCTCCTGGAGCCGGGCCAGGGTCTCGCCGATGTGCGCGCCGTGGAGGACGACCTCGGCGCCGTAGTCGCGTGACGCGTCGACCTTCGATCGGACGGCCTTCGCCGGCATCGTGACCGTGACCGCCACGCCCTCGACACTCCCGGCCCAGGCGTAGGCCTGGGCGGCATTGCCGGCGGAGAGCGTGATGACGCCTGCGGCACGCTCGGCGGAGCTCAGCGAGGTGAGCTTCGAGAGGGCCGCCCGCGGCTTGAACGAGCCGGTCTTCTGGAGGTGCTCGGCCTTCACGTACAGCCGGCCATCGCCGATTCTCGCTGCCGTGGCTCCCTCGACCAGCCGGGCTGCGGTGGCCGACGTGAAGATCGGGGTGCGGTGCACGCGTCCGGTGATCCGCTCGCGGGCGGCATGGATTCGCTCGATCGGGACGAGCCGATCCGCCACTAGAGCGTCGCGCCGCCGACGGCCAGCGCGGTCGCGACCACGGCGACGAGGCCGATCACGCCCGCCGAGATCAGCAGCGGCGAGCGAACGGCCGCGCCCCCGGTCGGGTGCTGCCAGGCGGACCGGAGCGTCGGCACCTTGCCCGGCGGCACGACGAATCCGAGCCACAGCCCGGAGATGAGGCCGCCGATGTGCGCCGCGTTGTCGATCCCCGGCACGGCGAAGCCGATGACGAGGTTGAGGATGACGAGCATCCCGAGCTGCGGCACGATCTGCCGCGAGCGTCGGTCGAGGATGGGATGGTGGGCGCGCGTCCCGGCAAGCACGACGCCGATGAGGCCGAAGATTGCGCCGGATGCACCGACGGCGGGCCCGACCGAGAGGATGAAGCTCGTCGTCGATGCGGCGACCGCGGTCAGCAGGTAGAACAGCACGAACATCCTGCGGCCCCACGCCTGCTCGACGATCGGCCCGATGATCCACAGCGCGTACATGTTCAGGCCCAGGTGCAGCAGCCCGGCATGCACGAGGGTCACGCTCGCCAGCCGGTACAGCTCGCCGTTCTGGATCGCCGACCGCTCCAGCCACAGCGCCTCCGTCACGCCCGGCACGGAGCTCGCGAAGAGCGAGACCGCGGTGGTGATCCCGATGACGATCAGCGTCAGGCTGAGCCCCACCGACCCCCGGCTGCGGGCGAAGTAGCGGTTCGCTGCGCCGGTGTTGCCGGTCTCCTTGGCGAGCCAGCCGAGGCGGCTCGCGATCTCCGCCCTGTCCTCCGTTGGTGCGCGGCGATCCGCCTCGCGATACGCCGCGATCGCGCCCTGGAGATCGCCGCCGCGCACCCGCACGCCGGCGAGATTCCGCCACGCCGTGTACGTCGACGGGTTCTCGCGCAGGCGCGTGACCGCTTCCCACTGGGCGGCTGCCTGGGCTTCCTGGTCGAGCCGGTACAGCGCGTCGCCCGAGCCGAGGAGCGCCGCGGCGGTGATCGCCGGGTCCTCGTGGCCGACGACGCGCTGGAAGTCGGCGAAGGCCGGGGCGAGGTCGCCGGCGTCGAGCCGCTCGCGACCGCGCTCGAGCAGCTGGTTCGCGGTCGCGGCCGTCAGCGGACCCTTCGTCGCAACGGCGGCATCCAGCGTGGCATCGGGGTCGGCTCCAGGGTGATCCATTCCGGCGGACGATACTAGAGAAGCCATGTGCGGACGGATGACCCAGCAGCGACCCACCTCTGAGCTCGCCGAGATCTTCGACGCGGAGGACCGGATCGACGCGCCCGGCGGCAGGTTCAACCTCGCCCCGACCGACGACGCGGCTGTCGTCGTCCAGCGCGAGGATCACCGCGCAGTCACTGCCTATCGCTGGGGCCTGATCCCGCACTGGTCGGACTCGCCGAAGACCGGCAACCGGATGTTCAACGCGCGGGCGGAGACCATCGACCGCCAGCCGGCGTTCCGGTACGCGTTCTCGAAGCGCCGCTGCCTCGTTCCGGTCGACGCGTACTACGAGTGGCAGCGCGCCGGCAACGTCCGGCAGCCGTACGCGATCATCCGGCCGGACGGGCGCCCGATCGCGCTCGCGGGCCTGTGGGCGGGCTGGAAGGACGAGGACACGGGCGAGGTGATCCGCTCGTTCACGATCGTGACCACGTCCGCGAACGACATGATGGCGCCGATCCACGACCGGATGCCCGTGATGATCCCGGAGGACGCGTGGGACCGGTGGCTCGATCCGGCCCGCACGGATGGCGCGGCCCTGGGCGAGCTGAAGGGCCTGCTCGTCCCAACCGAGGACGGCACGCTCGAGCTGTACCCCGTCTCACGCCGCGTCAACGACGTCCGCAACGACGGGCCCGATCTCGTCGAGCCGATCCCGGAGGCCGAGGTCGCGAGCGGCCCCGCGCGCCCGACGCACGATCCGCGCCGGCGCGCCGCGAAGGCCGCGGAGCCTGGCCTGTTCGACGACCCCGACGAGGGGCCCTCCGAACGCGCATGACGCACGTACCGACCGATCGCCGGCTCGTCCCGCGCCCGCAAAGAGTACGAATCTCGATCTTGGCCACTTCGACATGCCGGGGCGCTTCGTCAAGTTGACCCGGCGATGCCGATGGCGCGGCGCGCCGATTGGTTCGACAGCGAGCACAACCTGACGCCAAGCCACCGAGCCATCCAGCCCCGATTGGCCGTACGAGTTCACGAACCGTCCCGGGGCGTCGAAGTGGCCAGAATCACCGACGGCTGGTCAGGTTGCGGCGCTCGGCGCCCCCTCGACCGCGAGCATGCTCACGGTGGCGGCCCAGGCAGCGGCCGGCTCATCGCCGGCGTCCAGGCGCGTCGCCAGCGCCGCGACGACACCGGCGAATGCCCCGTCCGGGTCGCGGCCCGGCGGGTCGAGGACGATGAGCTGTGGCGACCCCACCGCATCCAGGGCCGCCGCATCGACCGGACCGACGACGACCACGGTCGCGGCCGTGAACCCGGCCGCGGCCGCGGCGGTGGCGAGCAGGGGGCCGGCGGGCGCGACCAACACGATCGCGCGAACATCGGGCAGATAGCGGAGGGCCAGCTCGAGGTCGGCGGGTTCGATTCCCGGCTCCGGCCCGGCTGCCGAGCGGGTGACGGTGGCGTGGCCGACGCCCGCGCTCGCGACCTGGAGGAGCTGCCGATCCCCTTCCGCCCCGCCCGACGCGGCGCCGACGACCTCCGTGCGCGCGCCCGTGGCGGCCGCTCGACGCGCGATCTCGAGGACCGCACCGCTGCCCGAGCCCAGGATCCCGACCACGATCACGCGGGAAGCCTAGCCGACGGCGGTACGAACGGGTCGTGCACGCCCGCGGGCGAGTGGGCAGACTGGCGCCACGCGATCGTGCGTGTCGCGGGCCATGGGACGGGGTGCGCATTCGATGGGCGAATGGGGCGAGACGGCACTGACGTTCGATCGGTCGGGCGATGCCTGGGGAGCCGATTCTGCGGCGTTCGGGGACGAGACCGACCAGGGCGGCGGCGAGCAGTACATCGAGCTGATCGGCAGCCAGCTGTGGGTCGCCGGGATGGTCAACCTCGGCCGGTTCCGGCGCATCTCGGACTTCGTGAACATCGTCCAGGGCTACCTCGTGATACGCGACGTGGTCGTGCTGACGCGCACCGGCGAGGCCACCCGGCTCACGCTGCCGGAGCTGCGCGTGCTCCCGGACGACATCGCGGTCGTCGGCCAGCTCGGCGACGACAAGCCCCACCAGTCGTCCGACACGAACACCTACATCGAGAAGACGGCGCAGCGGCTCGTCGTGCTGACCCGCTCCCACATCATCGACGGCGACGTGTTCATCCACGGCGACGGCTCGATCATGTCGTTCGTCGACGCCACCGATCCCAGGTTCATCCCGATGTCCGACGTGCGCGTGCGCTGGGTCACGGACCGCAAGCTGGCGGCGCGCTACCCGTTCGCGCTGCTCCAGCGGGCCCAGATCCTCGGCGTCGCGACGGAGGGCATCAAGCTCGGCGGCGCCGAGACGACCGCGCGCCGCGTGGAGATGCTCAAGGCCCAGGTGAGGGCGACTGCGACGGGCAGCGATGCCCTGGACATCGATCTGGGACCGGCGATGGACCAGGCGGGCGCGCCGAGCACTGGCGCCGCGGACGAGATCTAGCCTCCGTCCGACGTCGAGCTCGGCTTCGGGGTCTCCGTTGGCCGCGGCGTCGGGGACGGCTGAGGGGTGCTCGAGCCGCCGCGGTCGTCGCCCCCGCCGCCCGTCGGGGATGCCGTGGCGCTGCCGGCGCCGCTGATGCCGCTGGCGCTGCCATCGTCTCCCCCGCCGCCGCCACCGATGCTTCCCGCTCCGGAGCTGCTGCCACCGTGGTCATCGGACGGCTGGGCGCCGCCGCCGTGGTCGTCCGTCGCATCCGGGCCACTCGATGGGTCGTTGGACGCCTCCGGACCTGGTGGCTCGGACTCGGCCGACGGTCGGTAGCTGGGCTCGGGTGAGGTCATCTGCGCCGGCAGGGTCGGGGTTGGCTGCGCTTGGTGCGGGCCGATGATTCCCAACGCGCCGGCGACCGTGATCGTCGCGGCGCCAGCAAGCGAGGTGCCGGCGATGGCGATCGCGAGGACGTACGCGAGGGCAGCTCCTCGCGCGAGCCTCGGCCGGCCGGGAGCGCCGATCGACGCCCAGGCCTGCTTCACGCTGGCACCGAAGCCGGCGATGACGCCGCGACGGCGCAGCGGCGCAAGGAACCCCGTCGGTGCTGGGACCGGCTCGTCGGCGAGAGCCGCCATGACGCGATCGGAGAACAGGGCGCCCGGCGCGATCACCGTGTCGTCGATCGCTGCCTCGATGCGGCGGGCGCTCGCAAGCGCGTCGGCCAGGTCGGCCGCGTCGGTGGTCCCGAGCTCGGCGGCATCGACCGTGCGCGGTCCGTTGGGGCGCATGGTCGGCTCGCTCATGCCAGACCCCCCGGCTCGACCTGGTCGCGCAGGCGAATGAGCCCCCGCCGGAGGTGCGTCTTGACCGTTCCGAGCGGTCGACCGGTGAGCACCGCGATCTCCTCGAGCGAGCGCTCGGCGAAGAACCGCAGGGTGACGACCTCGCGGTACGGCTCGTCCAGGGCCGCGACCGCGCGTCGCGTCGCCTTGGCGTGCTCGGCACGAATGGCCGCGAGCTCGGGCTGATGGCGCGGATTCGCCGGCAGACGAGCCACCGTGTCGTCGGCGGTGTCATCGCCCGCGGTGGTCCGAAGCCAGCCCACCGCCCGCTGGCGGCCGAGCTGGCGGATCGCGAGCCGGACAGCGATTCGAGTCAGCCACGCCCCGAACGGTCCGTCGCCCCGCCAGCTGGCGAGGGATCGGTACGCGCTCACGAATGCCTCCTGGGCGACGTCTTCGGCCTCGTGCATGTCTGCGAGGATCCGGTAGCACGCCCGAACGACTGCTGCCGACTCGCGATCGACGAGGATCCGGAATGCGTCCCGATCGCCATCGAGCACGGCACGAACCACCTGCGCTTCATCGAGCTCGGAGGGTTGTCGCGCGTCGATGGATGGCCTCCGTGGCGAGGCGCCGGCCGAAGGATCGGCCGGCCTCATCGCCATCATGTGAGGCCACTTGGCGTTCCATCGCCGTGCAGAGGTCACGTTCGCGGTGGGCCAATCGGCTCGACTGCACCAACGGCTAGTTCGAACCGCCGCCGGAGCCTGCGTTCCCGCCCGAGCCACCGTCGCCGGAGCCCGATCCGGCGCCGCTGCCTGAGCCGGAGGTGGTGCCACTTCCGTCGCCGCTGTGGTCGTCGGTCGCCTGGGGGGCCGAGCGGTCGCTGCCGTTGGCGTCAGTCGCCTCGGGTCCGTTGTTGCCGTTGTCGTCGGTGACGTCCTCGGTGCCGCCCTCATCACCCTGGGCGTTGTCGCCGCCGTGGTCGTCGCTCGCCTTGGGGCTCTCGGTCTCCTGCGGTCCGGCCGTCTCCGCGGGCTGCGCCGTCTCGCTGGGCTCGGCCGTCTCGGTGGGCTCGGCCGTCTCCGTTGGCTCCGCGCTGGAGCCCGTCTCGCTGTTCAGGGTCGTCGTCGATCCGGCCGGCCGGGCGGGGCCCAGGACCGCGTTGCCGGCAAACACCGCCGTGGCGACGAGGAACAGTGCGACGACCGCAACGAGCACGGGCCGCATCTTCTCGAACAGTCGCGTGATCATCTGGGACTCGCCCCTCCTTCGGTGCCGGTCACACGACCGGATGCTGCCTACCTGAGGCGAGGGCGTTCGAGAAAGTTTCAGGCGCTCTGGCCGGGCAGCTCCTCGCGCTCGACCGTAACGGGACCGATGTCCGCGGCCTCGAGGCCCGGCAGGATCGCATCGGCGTCGCCGACGAGGACGATGGCGAGCCTGTCGGGCTGGATGTGCTGCTCGGCGGCCGCGTGGATCGCCTCGGCGGTCACCGCATCGATGGCGGACCGGTAGCGGTCGAGCTCGTCCATCGGCAGGTCCTGGATGATCAGCCCGGCGAGCGCGCCGACCACCGCCGGCGGCGTCTCGAACCGGAGTGGGAAGACGCCGACGAGGTAGTCACGGGCGGCGTGGAGCTCGTCGCGCGTCGGCGGCGATGACCGCATCGCCTCGAGCTCGACGATGATCTCCTGCACGGCGGGGACGGTCACGTCGGTGTTGACCGCGCAGCGCGCGGCGAACGGCCCCGCGCCCCGACGCATGTCAAAGCCCGCACCGGCGCCGTACGTGTAGCCCTTCTCCTCGCGCAGCTTGCGGTTGAGGCGGGAGTTGAACAGCCCACCCAGGATCGCGCTCATCACCGACACGGCGTGGAAGTCCGGGATCTTGCGCGGCACGCCGACGTGGCCGACGCGGACCTCGGTCTGCACCGAGCCGGGTCGGTGGAAGAGCCGGACGATCCGCTGCTCTCGCGCGCTCCTGACGTGCGGCGTCGTGGCGGCCTCGGCCGCGGGGTTGCGCGCCCATGCCCCGAAGCGAGATTCGGCGATGGACCGGATGTCGCCGCCGATGCCCTCGAGGTCGCCACCGACGATCAGGGTCATCTGCGCGGGGTCGAACCGGCGGGCATGGAGCGCGACGCACGCCGCAGTGTCCAGCCCGGCGACCGTCGCCTCCGTGCCACCGGACGGCCGCCCGTAGGGCGACGATGCCGAATAGATCGTGTTCACGAAGCCGTCGTCGGCGCGCCGCCGCGGGTCGGCCCTGGCCTGGAGCAGGTCGTTCAGGCGCTCGTCGCGCAACCGGTCGACATCGGCCGCGGGGAACGTCGGCTCCATCGCGACCTCGGCGGCCAGCGCGAGCGCGGCGCTGAGGCGCTCGCCCGGGACCTCGACGCTGACCGACGTTCCGTCCCAGCCCGCCTCGGCGTGGAGCGACGCGCCGAGCCGCTCGCCGGCCTCGGTCAGGCCGATCGCATCGTGCTGCCTGGTGCCTTCCGTGAGCGCGCGCGCCATGAGCGACGTGACGCCGCCCTGCTCGCTCGGCTCGTCGACGGCGCCGCTCGGCAGCACCAGCGACGCCGTGACCAGCTCGCGCCCGGGCAGGTGGACCGAGATCAGGCCGAGCCCGTTCGAGAGCTCGGTCCGCTCGAAGCGCGGGAAGTGGTACCGGGCGGGCTCGCCGTGGGTCGGTCGGTCGCCGACGACGATGGGGCGCTCGACGGTCATCGATCGATCAGTCGGCGGCCGGCGTCGTGTCGACGGTCGAGACCGGCACGTACGTCAGGACGAGCCGGTTGTCCGGGACGAACACGTCTCGACATACCGCCTGGATCTGCTCGGCCGTGGTCGACAGGTAGCGCGGCAGGATGCTGTTGATCATGCCCGGGTCGTCGAACAGGGTTGCATACATCGACAGCCGGTCGGCCTTCTCCGCGACCTGCTGGAGCGCACCGAGCTCGTCGGCCTCGGTCAGCGCCTTTGCGCGCGCGAGCTCGTCCTCGGAGACGGGCTCGCGGGTCATCTTCTGGAGCTCCTCCCAGAACGCGGTCTCGAGCTCGACCAGGTCGACGCCGGGCCGCGCGGTCGCCATGCCCGCCGTCACCGAGGCACCCGCGACCAGGCCCATCGAGAAGAACGCCACGTCCTGGGCAAGCTGCTCGTCGCGGACGAGCCGGCGATGCAGGCGCGAGCCCTTGCCGCCCGCGAGGATCTGGCCGGCGAGGTCGAGCGCGTCGAGTCGGGGATCCCCGAAGATCGGGCCACGGAAGCCCCAGTGGATTCGCGGCAGCGGCACGCGGTCCGGGACCACTTCGCGAATCTCGCCCCCGAGCGTCGGCGGGAGCGACATGTCCGGGAGCGCGACGGGCAGGTTCGGGTTGGCGGGGATGGCGCCGAAGTACTTCTCCACCCACGCCGTCACCTGCTTCGGATCGACGTCGCCGACGATCGACAGGACGGCGTTGTTCGGCGCGTAGTGGAGCCGGAAGAACGCCCTGACGTCGTCGAGCGACGCCGCGTCGAGGTCTTCCATCGAGCCGATCGTGCTGTGGTGGTAGGGATGGCCCTCCGGGAAGATCGCCGCGAGCAGCTTCTCGGTCCATGAGCCGTACGGCCGGTTGTCGTACGACCAGCGCTTCTCGTTCTTGACGACCTCGCGCTGGTTGTCGAGGTTGTCCTGGCTCAGGGCATCGAGCAGGGTGCCCATCCGGTCGGCCTCGAGCCACAGCGCGATCTCGACCTGGTGGGACGGCATCGTCTCGAAGTAGTTCGTCCGCTCGAGCCAGGTGGTGCCGTTGAGCGTTCCGCCCGCGGCTTGGATGAGGGCCATGTGCTCGGTCTTGCCGACGTGCGCCGAGCCCTGGAACATCACGTGCTCGAACAGGTGTGCGAAGCCGGTCTTGCCGGGCTGCTCGTGCTTCGAGCCGACGCCGTACCAGACGTTCACCGCCACGACGGGCGCGAGGTGGTCCTCGGAGATGATCAGCCGGAGTCCGTTCGCGAGGCGTGTCTCGGTAAAGCCGACGGTGGGAACGGGCACCCGAGGATGCTAGCGCAGCGCGGTCAGACGGGGATGGCGGCGACCGCGAGGGTCACGACGAGGCCGATCAGGACGCCCTCGAGGATCACGTGCAACGCGCGGCGTCGGTCGGCGGCGCGAATCGACGGGTCCACGTGCTGCTCCTGCCCGAGCCGCCCGAAGTTCTCGAGCCCAAGCGCCCCGAACGCGACGCAGAACCGGTGCACGACCTGCAGCCCGGCCACCGCGGCGCCCGCCGCAACCGGCCAGAGGAGGAGACGGGCAGGCGCTGGCAGGTGGAAGGCGACCATGGCCGCGGCGATCGCGGCGGTCGCAACCACTCCGACGTAGGCCGACCGGCGCCGCCGCGCGATCTCGTCGGGTCCGATGTTGCAGCGCGGTCCGATCGATCGATCGAGGGTCACGCCCGGAGCATACGTCGCGAGTCGCCGCATCGGATCGCAGCCATCGTCTCCTCCCGGTTCGACACTCAGCCCTTCGCGGCGCCGGGCACCGGCGGCGAGGTCGATTGCGGGGCAGTCGCGCGGGCAACCTGGCTACGTCCCGTGCTGGCGCGCGCCGACCTCGCTCGAGCGATCGACGCGTGGACCCGGAACCCATTCCGCCAGCGACCGGACGTCGCTGATGCGATCGACGACGGCCGGGTCGAGGGCCTCGGCGGCGGCGATCGCGGTCTCGATCGCGGTGAGGCACAGGACGCCCTCGGCAATCGCCGCGTGGCGGATCTCGGCGGCGTCGCGGACCGGGCCCGACCGCGGCGTGGGCGTGTTCACGACGAGCCGGACGCGACCCGATTCGATGCGGCCGATCATGTCCGGGATGCCAGCGGCCTCCGATTCGGCGGAGGCAAGCCTCGCGACCGGCTCCGAGGCATAGCCCAGGGCTGCCAGCGTCGCGCGCGTGCCCTCCGTCGCCGCGATCGCGTAGCCGGCGGTGTCGAGCGCGGCGGCGAGTCGCGGGAGCAGTGGCTTGTCACGATCCGCGATCGAGACGAGCGCGATCGGCCTCGGGTCGTCCGGGCCGAGCCGCGGGCGCGGCGGCAGCAGCGAGGCGCCACGCAGCGCCTTTGCCAGCGCCACTCGAGGATCGCCGTTGATTCCGATGACCTCGCCGGTCGACTGCATGAACGGCCCGACGGACGGATCGACGCCCTTCAGCTTCGCCGTCGAGAAGGCCGGCGCCTTCACCGCCACGAACTGCGGCGGCGCGAGCAGCCCGTCCGGCCAGCCGAGGTTCGCGAGGTTGTCGCCGAGCGCGATGCGGACCGCCAGGTCGACCATCGGCACGCCGGTGACCTTGGACATGAACGGCACCGTGCGCGAGGCGCGCGGATTGACTTCGATCAGGTAGATGCCGTCCTCGCGGACGATGAACTGCGCGTTGACGAGGCCGCGAGCGCCGAGCGCAAGGACGACCCGGCGCATCGTGGCGACGATCAGCTCCTGGTCGACCGCGCTGACGGTCTGGGGCGGGAACATGCCGACCGAGTCGCCCGAGTGCACGCCCGCGCGCTCGACGTGCTCCAGCAGGCCGGGGATGAGCACGCGATCGCCGTCGGCGACGGCATCGACGTCGACCTCGACGCCCTCCAGGTAGCGATCGATCCGGACCGGACGATCCGGGTCGACGACCGTCGCGGCGGCGAGCTGCCGAACGAGGTCCTCGGGCGAGTAGCAGAAGTCGATCGCGAGGCCGCCGATCACGAACGACGGCCGGACGATGACCGGGTAGCCGATCCGGTCGGCAAGGGTCAGGGCCTCCTCGATGGACCGTGCCATGCCGCCTTCCGGCTGCGGGATGCCGAGCCGGTCCAGAAGCGCCGAGAAGCGGGTCCGCTCCTCCGCCTGGTCGATCGCCTCGAGGTCCGAGCCCAGCAGCTCGACGCCTGCTGCGGCGAGCGGCGCCGCCAGGTTGAGCGGCGTCTGCCCGCCGTACGCAACCATGGCCGGGAGCGACTCCGGGCCCTCTGCGCCGATCAGGCTCTCGACGCTCTCCTCGTCCAGCGGCTCGAAGTACAGGCGGGTCGATGCGTCGAAGTCGGTCGAGACGGTCTCCGGGTTCGAGTTGACCATGACCGCCGACCAGCCGAGGTCGCGCAGGGTGCCCGCCGCCTTCACGGCGCAGTAGTCGAACTCGATCCCCTGGCCGATCCGGACCGGCCCGCTGCCGATGACGAGCGCCGCCGGCCGCGGGACGGGCGGCGCCTCGGGCGCCGAGCCGGCGGCCGCGTAGGTCGCGTAGAAGTACGGCGTCTCCGCGGCGAACTCCGCGGCGCACGTGTCGACCATCGCGTACCCCGGGCGCAGCCCGAGCACAAGGCGCGCATCGCGCACGGCGCGTGCCGGCACGGAAGCGAGAGTCGCGATGTCCTCGTCGCCGAACCCGAACCGCTTCGCGGTCGCGAGCAGCGCGGCGGCGTCCGGATCCGGCAAAGCGCCCGCGCGACCCGCCCCGACGAGGCGCTCGCCCATCCCCCGGATCTCAGCCTCGAGCGCCACGTTGCGACCCATCTCCGCGAGGAACCACGGCGCGATGCCGGTCGCGACCTGGATCGCCTCCTCGGGCACGCCGCGCCGGAGCAGCGCCAGCACCCGCCACAGTCGCGAATCCGACGGGAGCACGAACCGCCGGAGCACGATCGGTGCCGCGGAGCGCTGCGCGAACCGCGTCGATTCGCATGCCTCGCCGGCGTCGTCGAAGTACCGGATCGGCGCGTCATCCTCGGGATCGCCGGCCAGGACCGCGGCGAGGTAATCGAGCGTCGGCGCCCACGCCGCGTCCTCGGCGAGCGGTCCGGCGCCCGCCTGCTCGAGCCCGCGCAGCGCCTTGTTCAGTGCCGCGCCAAAGGTTCGGTCGATGGCCATCACCTCGCCGGTGGCCTTCATCTGGCTGCCGAGGCTCCGATCGGCACCGGGGAACTTGTCGAACGGGAAGCGCGGCAGCTTGACGACGACGTAGTCGAGCGCCGGCTCGAACGCCGCCACGGTGGTGCCCGTGATCACGTTCGGGATCTCGGCGAGGCGCCGCCCGATCGCGATCTGCGCCGCGACCCGGGCGATCGGGTAGCCGGTCGCCTTCGAGGCAAGCGCCGACGAGCGAGAGACGCGCGGGTTGACCTCGATGACCGCGTACTCGGTCGAGTCCGGCGACAGCGCGAACTGGACGTTGCAGCCGCCCTCGACGCCCAGCGCCCGGATGATCGCCAGCGCCGCGCTCCGGAGGCGCTGGTGGACCTGGTCCGGGAGTGTCTGGACCGGCGCGACGACGATCGAGTCGCCGGTGTGGACGCCGAGCGGGTCGACGTTCTCCATGGAGCACACGGCGATGCACGTGTCGTCGGCGTCGCGCATGACCTCGTACTCGATCTCCTGCCAGCCGACGAGGCAGCGCTCGACCATGACCTGGCCGATGGGGCTGGCGCGCAGGCCGGCGCGGATCCGCTCGCGATACGCCTCCTCGGTCTCCACGATCCCGCCGCCGGTGCCGCCGAGCGTGAACGCCGGCCGCACGATCGCGGGCAGCCCGATGTCCGCGAGCGCGGTGTCGGCAGACGTCTTTCGCGCGTCCGCGGTCTCGCCTTCGACGATCGCGGACGGCGCATACGGCTGCCCGATCCGATCGAGCAGGTCACGGAATGCCTCGCGATCCTCGGCCATCCGGATCGCCTCGAGCGGCGTGCCCAGCAGCCTGACACCGTAGCGCTCGAGGACGCCCGCCCGGGCGAGGTCCATCGCGAGGTTCAGCGCGGTCTGCCCGCCGAGCCCGGCCAGCAGCCCCTCCGGCCTCTCGCGGGCGATGACGGCCTCGATGGCCGGGACCGTGAGCGGCTCGAGGTAGACGGCGTCGGCGACGTCCACGTCGGTCATGATCGTGGCGGGGTTGCTGTTGACCAGGATCGTGCGCACGCCCTCCGCGCGCAGCGCGCGACACGCCTGCGTGCCGGCATAGTCGAACTCGGCCGCCTGGCCGATCACCACCGGCCCCGACCCGATGATCAGCACCGACGCCGGCTTGACCGTCATGCCGGGAGCCCCGCCAGGCAGTCACGGACCTCGTGCCGGCTCCGCGGCCGGTGGACGACCGTCGTCGGTGGCAGCTGCGCGATTTCCAGGAAGCTCACCGTGTCCGCCCGGTTCACGACGCCGCGCAGGCCGCGACGAATCGGTCGAATACCGCCAGCGCATCCAGCGGTCCCGGCGCGCCCTCCGGGTGGTACTGGACGGTCTCGATCGGGAGCTCGGCATGGCGCAGGCCCTCGACCGACGCGTCGTTGAGGTTGACCTGGCTGACCCGGAAGCCGCTGCTCCGTGGCAGCGTCTCGCCAACGACCTGGACCTCGTGGTTCTGCGCGGTCACGTGGACGAACCCGGTGTCGACGTCGCGGACGGGGTGATTCGCGCCGTGGTGCCCGAATCGGAGCCGCCGCGTCTCCGCGCCAGCCGCGCGCCCCACGATCTGGTGCCCGAGGCAGATCCCGAGCAGCGGCCGGCCGTCGTCGATCACGGCCTGCGCCAGCGCGACCGGCCCGGCCAGCCGCGCGGGATCCCCGGGTCCCGGCGAGAGCACCACGCCGGCGACGTCGCTCGCGAGCACCTCCGCCGGGCTTGCCGTGTGCGGGAGCACCCGCACGCGCAGCCCGCGCCGCCGCAGGCTGCGCACGATGTTCGCCTTCAACCCGTAATCCACGATGGCCACGAGCAGGCCACCCTCGCCCATCCCGATCCCGGTGGGCGCCGTCGCCGACACCTGGGCGACGAAGTCCTGGTCCTCCCAGCGCGGCACGGCCCGCGCCCGCTGGCTCGCGGCCAGCCGGTCCAGCGCGCCCGGCTCCAGGATCGCGCCGCGCAGGCTCCCGTTCGAGCGGAGATGGCGCGCGAGCGCGCGGGTGTCGACGCCCGCGATCGCCGGGATTCCGTTGTCGCGCAGCAGCCTCGCGAGCTGGCGCGCGTCCTCGAGGACCGCGGCCGTCGCATTCGCGACGACAAGCCCGCGCAGCCATGGCCGCGTCGACTGGTCGTCGGCGAGGAGCCGGCCGTAGTTGCCGATCAGCGGGTACGTCATGACCACGACCTGGCCGGCATACGACGGATCGGTGCAGACCTCCTGGTAGCCGGTCTGGCTCGTATTGACGACCAGGTCACCACCGCTGTCCACGGGAGCGCCGAACGCGACGCCGTCGAAGATCGAGCCATCCTCGAGCGCCAGCAGCGCCGGCCCGAGATCGCCGATTCTCGGATCGACGAGCGCGCTGGCACGCGGTGACGGCGAGGCGCGGATTGCGGAAACGGGAAGCTCGACCTGCGCGCTGTCAGCGCGGCGAAGATCGCCGCCGATGGTGCCGGGCACGGCCATCGGGTCTCCTTTCCGGCCTCACGGAACCGGTTCGCCGGCCTCACAGGACCGGCCATCAAGGGTTCGTCAGAGGGTAGCAGGCAGGCTACCGTCGCGGTATGCAGCTGACCCGCGAACGGGCCCGCCAGATCGCGGTGATGGCCCAGCAGCTCGACGCACGACAGCCGGCGGACATCCTCGAGGTCGTCCGACATCTCGGTTCGATCCAGATCGACCCGATCGCCGTCGTCGCGAGGACCGAGCACCTCGTCCTGTGGACGCGACTCGGGCGATCGTTCGACCCGGCGGAGCTCACGCGGCTCCTGGACGAGCGCCGATTGTTCGAGCATCGGGCGTTCATCTACCCGATCGAGGACTACCCTCTTCTCCGCCCGGCGATGGAGGTCTGGCCCGCCGGTCCGGGTGAATGGCGCAAGCGAGCCCGGACCTGGCTCGAGGTCAACGCCGCGTTCAGGGACTATGTGCTCGGCGAGCTCGGCGCGCGCGGGCCGCTGCGCTCGCGCGAGCTCGAGGATCGGTCCGTGGCGGATTGGCAATCGCGCGGCTGGACGCACCAGCGCAACGTGACCCAGCTGCTCGAGTTCCTGTCGGCCAGGGGCCTTGTCGCGATCTCGGGCAGGGACGGCAACGAGCGGGTGTGGGACCTCGCGGAGCGGGTCCTGCCCGTCGATCTGCCGCGGATCGCGATGGACGAGGCGACCGGGATCCGGGCGCGCAGGCGGCTACGGGCCCAGGGCATCGTCCGTGTCGGCTCGTCCGACGACGTCGGCGACAACGGCGTGGACGTCTCGATCGAGGGTGTCCGTGGCCGATGGCGGGCCGAGCCGGAGCTGCTGGAGCGCACGTTCGAGGGCCGCACCGCGATCCTGTCGCCGTTCGACCGGCTCGTCTACGACCGTGGGGTCACGGAGGCGATCTTCGGGTTCGACTACAAGCTGGAGATCTACGTCCCGGCCCCGAAGCGACGCTGGGGCTACTACGTCCTGCCGATCCTGTACGGCGACCGGCTGGTCGCGCGCGTCGACGCGCGGGCGGACCCAAGGGCCGGAATCCTGCGCGTCGCGACGCTCCATCTCGAACCGGACACAACCGAGGACGACGTTGCGGCCGTGCGCGCGGAAATCGACGAGCTCGCCGGATGGCTGGCGTTGGCCTCGGTCGAGGTCGAACGGGTGGTGCCGGCGTTGTAACGACCCTGTACGCCGCACGGCGGGGCGTGCCGACCAGGGTTCTGGGCGGATCGGCTATCGATGAGGGATGTCCAGGCCGTCTCGCGCCCCCGATGGATCGGTGACCGGGGTCGCATCCGGCAACCTCGGCACCGGAACCGCCCTCGACGACACGCAGGTCTACGCAGTCGACGCGTTGACCACGGTGCAGCCGGAGCCCGCGCCATCCGCGCCGGCCGTGCCGGCCCTCGCGCCGGCCGCGCCTGCCACGGCGCCTGCCTCGCCTGCCACGGCGACCGTGCCTGCCATGCCGCCCGCGCCTGCCCGCGCGGCGGCCGAGCGCGTTCGCGGGCGATCGGTCACGACCGGCGGCTACCCCGTCGGGATCCTCGCGACAGCCGTGGCGGTGCTGCTCGTCGTGGCCGCGGTGCTCGTGATGCGCGGCGGCGGCCTGGCCAGTGGCGGCAGGCTCGGATCAGGCGCCGCCGGAGCGCAGTCGTTCCCGCCCATGCCGAGCGTCGGCGCCGTGACCACGGCTGCGCCACTGCCGACATCCGGCCCCGAGGCCAGGGGCAAGCACCACGGCCACGGCCACGGCGGCGGGGACTGATCGTCACACGCAGTACTTCGGCCGGGCGGCCAGGCGAAATCGGCGCCTCGACGCGCCACTGATCGATGGCTACGATCGCCGGCATGACCCGGCGCTCGGCCCCGAGCTATCGCGGCCTGCTCGCCGCGGCGGGGGCGCTGGTCGTCGTCGCCGCGGCGTGGTCGACAGCGCTGCTCATCGCACCCCGGCCATCCACGAGCCCGGCGACGCCCGCCGGCGCGGCTGCCGGCCCGCACATCGCCCCGACGCCGGGTTCGTCGGTTCCGTTCGATGTCCGGCAGCTGCCCCAGCTCTCGGCGAAGAGCGGTCACGACCGGGACAAGCTCCGCGAGAAGCATGCCCCGGACGCCCATCCTGTCGGCACGGCCGCGTTCGCGCGGATCGGCTCGGGGCTCGGCGGGCCATCGGTCCCCGCGCCACCGACCGATACCTCGTTCGAGGGCCTCGCCTACAGCGACACATGTGGTCCGTCGCAATGCGGCGACGGGCATCCGCCGGACACCAACGGTGACGTCGGGCCGACGTACTACATCGAGGTCGTCAACACCGCGATCGGCATCTTCGACAAGTCGACCGGCAGTCGCGTGGCGGCGTTCACGTTCGACGCGTTCATGAGCCGGGGCAGCTTCGGGAACCTGTGCGACACCGACAACTTCGGGGATCCGGTCGTCCTGTACGACACGTTCCAGGACCGCTGGTTCATCACCGATTTCGCGTTCCAGGTCGATCGCTCGGGCAACATCGTCAACCCGCCCGGTTCGTTCCAGTGCATCGCGGTCTCGAAGTCGGGCGATCCCGTCTCGGGCGGCTGGAACTACTACTCGATCCACCTCACGGACGGCCTTCAGGACTATCCGAAATTCGGAATCTGGCCGGACGGCATCTACATGTCGGCCAACATGTTCGACTACTCGGCGGCGGGGAGCTACCACAACGTGCGCGTGTGGGCGCTCGACAAGGCCAGGATGTACGCGGGCCAGGCGGCGTCGGTGATCACGTTCGATGCGCCGGCGACCGTCGTCCAGGGCGGGACCCTGTGCGACGTGTTCACGCTCCTGCCGAGCGACGCGCGTGCGCAGACAGGGACGCCTCCAGCCGGCCGCCCGAACCTGTTCGCGTCGACCTGGTGCCCGTCCAACGGCGTCCTGGTCTGGAAGTTCCACGTCGACTGGACGACGCCCGGGAACTCGACGTTCACGGGTCCGACGACGTCCTCGACCGGCTCCTCATGGTCCCCCGGTCCGGACCTCGTGCCGGCGAAGAACGGCAATGACGTCGACACCCTCGGCTCGCGGACGATGGCCCAGAACCACTACACCAACCTCAACGGCGTGGAATCGCTCTGGGACTCGCACACCGTCGCCGGCGCCGACGGCACGCAGGCCGCGGTGCGCTGGTACCAGGTGCCGGTCACCGGCGGCACGGTCGGCAGCGCGCTCCAGGCATCGACGTTCAACCCCGACACGGACAATCGGTTCATGCCCAGCGTTGCCGTGGATCGGCTGGGCGACATGGCGATCGGCTACAGCGTCGCCAGCGCCACGCTGTACCCCTCGATCCGGTACGCAGGCCGCCTTGCCGGCGATGCCGCCAATGCGATCACCCAGACAGAGGCGACGCTCATCGCCGGCACCGGGGCCCAGACCGGCAGCTGCGGCGGCGGGCCATGCGAGCGCTGGGGCGACTACTCGGCGATGACGCTCGACCCGAACGGATGCTCGTTCTGGTACGCCAACGAGTACTACACCGACCTCAGCCTCAACGACCACACCCGGATCGGCTCGTTCCGGTTTGCGGGCTGCACGGACGTCCAGCCGTACTCGCTCGCCCCGGCGGTCGCGAGCGCCTCGGCCGGGCAGGGCAAGGTCGCGAGCTACACGATCAACATCACCCGCTCGAGCTTCGCGGGAACGATCGCGTTCAGCGCCTCGGGGCTGCCGCCCGGCGCTAGCGCGACATTCAGTCCGAACCCATCGAGCGGCTCCTCGGCAGCCCTCAGCGTCACGACATCGAACTGCGGCACGGTCACCCCGCGGGGCACGTACGCGATCACGGTCAAGGGCACGTCGGGCGGGCTGACGCAGTCGACATCCGTCTCGCTGACGGTGACCAACAGTGCTCCGACGCTGTCGACGCCGGTCGCCACGCTCTACGGTGGCACGACGCTGGGGTCGACCACCGCCCGAGTGACGACGTCGTGGTCCGCGTGTGACGCGGACGGGATCAAGTCGTACGTCCTGCAGCGCCAGGTCAATGGCGGCGCGTGGGCAGGTGTCTCGCTCCCGACCGCGACCACGACGGCGATCAACCAGGGGTTGACCTTCGGCACGACCTACCGCTTCCGGGTCGTGGCGACGGACAAGACCGGAGTCGCGACCTCCTACGTGTACGGCTCCTCGTTCAAGCCGATCGTCAGCGACAACACGAGCACGGCGATCAGGTACGCGGGCTCCTGGGGCACGGCGACGTCCGGCTCGTACTACGGGGGCCACGCTCGCGACGCATCCGCCGCCGGGGCGTCAGCGACGTTCTGGTTCACTGGGTCGAGCGTCGCCTGGATCACGTACAAGAGCACGGGCCGCGGCTCGGCCACGATCTACGTCGACGGGGTGCTCCGAGCGACCGTGAGCCTGTACTCGACCACGACCACCGCGAAGGCACAGGTCTACGCGTTCAACTGGGCGACCAGCGGCTCACACTCGATCAGGATCGTCGTCGCCGGCACCGCGGGCCATCCGCGCGTCGACGTGGACGCGTTCCTGCGGCTTGCCCCGGGCTGACGCGGCGCTCGGCGAGCCCGCCGCCTAGATGTGATTCACAGCAGCGTTGTTGACAAACGAGCGCCTCTGGTCGCGCCAGATGGCAAGACGCCGATGGCGGCTTTGGTCAGCAACGTGAGTGGGAATCACACCTAGATCGGCTCGCGGCTGCCGCTCGGGAACGCGCAGTATTGCCCGATCGACTGCGGGTCGGACAGGATCACGACCTGACCGCCGCGATCAACGCACGCCTGGCGAGCCTTCTGCACGCGCCCGTTGAAGATCGCGACGCCGAGCACGATCGCGGCGGCGATCACGATCACGGTCAGGATCGCGGAACGGTACGTCGCCCACATCGCGACCGATGGTAGGGCCACGCACACCGCCGAACCGCACCCTGGCGGATTCCCTGGCTTCCGTCATTGGACGCGGGCTCGGGTCTGGGAGTATTGCCCGCCCTGCCCCGGCCAACGGATCGTCCAAACCGAAACTGGCTCGACGGGCACCAGGCAGGGATCGACGCCTCCGATGCATGCGCTCCTCGCTGGCCAATCGTGCGTATTCAACGGCCGGATCCAGAAGTCGGCGACGACACCGACCACAAGGAGCGCCGCGAGGGCCACGGCTGCGGCCCGGCGCCGGTGCGCGATTGCCAGGACCACGACGGCGCCGACGATCAGGCCAGGAACGTAGAAGTAGTGCTCTCCGGCCACCGGCCCGAGGAGCGTGTGGTACGTGTTGATCGACCCCTCGAGGACAGCAGCCACCGACGCCACCCATACGTAGCCAAGCACGAACAGCCACCGGCGCGGCAGGTCTCGAACGGCGAAGACCAGCAATCCTGCGATCACCACGGCGACGACGGCGATGACCGGCGGCGTCGCAATCAGCGTCGTGATCCGCGCGCCGAGGATCGGCTCCACGACGGCGCGGACGGCGACCACGCCGGTCGCGTCGTACAGCGTTCCGCCTCCGTGTGGCTCCCGTGTCGAGGTCAACAGCAAGGTCAGCTGGACCGCTGCCGCGATCGTGGTGATCGACGCCGTGGCGACTCGCCACCGGCTCCGGTTGGCGACTGCGGCGGCGACGTGGAGCGGAGCGATGAACAAGCTGGCAAGGCCACTCATTGCGGCGAGTGCCAACGCGCAGAGCTCGATGACGCGGCGCTGACGCGAGCTCGGTTCTGGCGCGATCGCGGCCGCGATCAGGAACACGTCGAGGAACCACTGCGCATACGTCATCGAACCGATCAGCTCGGCCGTGCCCGGAGCGACGATGACGAGGGCCGCGAGCGCGAGCCGCGTCCGCTGGTTGGGAATGATCGCGGCGAGGCGGCCGCTCGCGAGATAGCACGCAACGGCGACCGCGATTGCGATCGCCGCGAGGTTCGCCACGAGTGGCGCGAACTGGATCGGCGGGACGCGCTCGAGAAGCGCGATCAGGCGCGGAACGACGTGCAGATAGCCCTCGTAGGGCCGCAGCACGCCGTCGAGCGGCGATCCGAAGTAGGTACCAAGGAAGAAGGTCTGCCCGTCCTCGACTCGGAACTCCGGTGTCAAGAGGATCTGCGGCCGGCGCGCCACTAGCAGCACGGCCCCGGCAATGGCAACCGCGACCAGATTGGCGGGACCCTGCCATCGATCAGTTGCCGTCCGTAGCGCGCTGGCATCGGGAGGTATGGGAGGCGCCTGCTGCGACATGGACCTCGACGCCTCCAACGAATCCGCCAGATTACGGGCCGCAATCATCGCGCGATGCAACTGCCGCAGATGTCAGCCGCGATCGTTCTCTCGTCCTGCGCTGCCTGGTGGAACGGCTCCGTCGAGGGGGTGGAGGAGGAGCGCCGGTTGTCATGACGCGTCGTCATGCGGTTGGTACGTCCCTTGCGGCCAGCCGTTATCCGGGGGACCCATGCGCCGCGGCCGAACGGTCGGCGGCTCGGATGGACGAATGGAGGAGTGGTGAGCCCGCAGGGACTTGAACCCTGAACCCGCTGATTAAGAGTCCCGGCAGGGGTGGCCGGGAGTGTCCGGACGAGGAGGCTGTGCGAATGGCGGCCGGTCCCCAGGCCGGGGTTGGACGGGCGCGACCGCTGGCGTTGCTACCAGCCGTTGCTACCAGCGCTGCCCTAAAGGGCTTGCCTGACATTCTCGGGCGAGGCCTCACTACCGATTCATGGCCTCGCGGAACGGCTCGTGCAGGAAATCTCTCAGCGGTATCGGCTTGTCCAGGGCTCTGGGAATTCCGAGCTCGATGGCGCGCCGTCGGATCAACGTTCGCCACTCGCGACGTCGCCGTGGGTCGACCATCGCTTCGTCGACGTCCAGATCAGGATCACGGTCGAACCGCCAAGGTCCCGACCCGCCCGCTTCGAGGAGCAGACGGGCGAGGATCGCCCGTCTGAGAAGATCGCGCCACCGATCGAACAGGACGGCCACGCGGTCGTCGACCATGACCTGATCGAGTCCTCGCGCGGCGAAGAGATCCTCCCAGCGCTTCGGTGGGATGACCTCGCCGTGGGCGACCTTCCCGCGAATCTTGAGCAGCTCACCGACGTCCTCGAAGATCGCCGAGGGCGGGTCGCCGGCGCGCGCGAGGAGCTGAGCCGCTCGAGTCTTGATTCTGAGCGTGATCTCCTCGCGCTCACCGGTCGAGAGCGCGGCCTCGAGGCCGATGGCGATGTCGATGACGACGTCCGCCCAGGCAGCGGTCCGGTGCGATCGGTTGAACCGGCTCAGGGCGACGATGATCGCGGGCGGGATCTTCACCTTCGAGCGATCGTCGAGCTCGCAGATGCGCGTTGCGATCGCATCGATCCCGGCGAGTTCCTCAGCATTGACGACACCTACGCGGAGCCAGGATGTAGCCTGCTCGGGATCCACGGCAACTGCGTTCGGCCCGCCGGTGTGGACCATCTTCGGCTGTCCATAAACCTCGAAGGGCTCGACGATCGACCCCGCCGTAACAAGGCGGAGCGCCGTCGAACCGTGCGCGAGGTGTGGCCGAACATCGAACGCGACGATCCAGCCATCGCGGCCCGATCCCTCGGCGACGAGGAACGCACTCGGCTCCGTCGAACCCCAGCTCACGTGCGCGTCGTCGCTCGCGCTGGCGCCCTCAGGGATCTCCGGTGAGATCGTCTCCCGGATGCCGTGGACGTGGCGGATCCGAGCGTCGTGGAGCTCCTGACCGTCGACCGCACTCGCGTCCAAGTCAAGGAGGAGGCGCATCACGCGAACCGGCTGCTCAGGGTGCTCGAGGTGGTCTAAGAGCTCGTCGACCTGCGGGCCCGGGCCCGACACCACCTCGCCGTACCGGAGTGTCTCGACCGTGGCGGCCGCAACGACACCACGAACGAGGGCCTCGACGTATTCCTCCGCGCGGCCGAACCCGAGCCTCCATCGGCCGGGGATGAGTTCGTTGAGTTCGTTTGCCAGGTCATCCTCTGCCGCCCCGCGGCCGCGCAGCCGCCAAAGCCGTCGGCGCTCGATCCAGGGGTTGTCGCGGCCAGGCGCGGGGATTAGGCCGGCGGCCTCGAGACGGGGCAGCTCGGCCTTCAGGTACCGGATCGCAGCGTCGCGGATTCGCTCACGAGTCACCGCATCGATCGGGAAGGATGTCGCCACCGAATCGCTCTAGATCAGGAGCGTCGCGCTTGGCATCTCGGTCAAGAGTAGAGCGCCTCCGTCCGCTGACTGCATGTCTCGCTAGGGTAGATTCCGGAACTCGACCGGTAGGAGGGATCCGTGGCGGCCTCGGTGTGCTCCTCAGCACGGTCAGCCTGCTCGAAGTGTGGCCATGACGACAGGCTCGAGCTCACCTTCGTGGTGTCGACATGACGACCACGGTCCCGGTCGAGGTCCGGCACTACCTCGACGTCGGCGCCTGGTCATCGCGCTCGCGCTCTTCGGCACGGCGCTCACCGCCCGCCGGCGCGTCATCGTGGTGCCGTACCGCCCGACGATCCAGGTGCCGGTCCCGTGATCGGGCGGTGATGACCCCGGGCGCGGTCACGCGAGCTGGTCGTTTCGCGCGAAACGAGATCGTCGTCGACCCGCGGCGCCGGGGCGGCTGGATGGTATCGGCGGCCGTTTATGTGGCGATCACTGGTGGGGCCGCATGGATCCGCTGACGGCGCTGCTTGGCACGGTGGGCGTCGCCACAGTGGGTGTAGTCGCGACCCTCATTCTGAAGAAGGCCGGGTTCGACGAGGTCGATATCGGGGTCAACCCGCCGCGATTCAAGATCTCCCGCAAGAAGCCTGAGCCGTCCCACGGCGGGTCGCCCCTACCGAGTGTCGAGCCGCCGGCGCCGACCGGCTCAGAGATCCAGCGTGAGCGAGACCAGCTGCGAGAGGCGATCTTCGCGTATAGCGAGGCCGCGCAGGCGCTCGAGGCCCTGCTCGGATGCAAGGCAGTTGAGCGCGACCGATACGCTCGGGAGTGGTTCGACAGCCTGTGCAACGGCCTCGAGACCGCACTTAGGACCTCAACGGAGGAGCGCTATCGAGCGAGCGTCTGGGCCAGTCGCGCCGATCCCGAGAACTTCGATGCAGTCGGCCTTGGCAAGTTCGATCCTCACGACGTCCGCTACCAGAAGCTGAAACGGACGGGCACCATCGGCGGCGAGGCGTTCGCCGTCACGAGCGGCGAGAAATACTGCCCCGACATCCACGATCCGGACTGCAATTGGGTGCCACGGAGCACGAAGAAATCGAAGTACCGAAGCCTGTTCGCGGTGGCGCTCGTCGACCTCGAAAACGAAACGCGACGCTGGGGCGTACTGACGATCGATTGCAACATCAAGGACGGGTTCTCAAAACTCGACCAACAGGTCGCGCGTCATTTCGGCGAGCTAGCGTCGCTGGGCGAGCTGGTCTGGCGTCGCAAGGAAGCACCGCCGGTCTAACGTGCCCGCGAAACCGGCTAGGCGTTACGCCGGATACGGCGATATAGTCCAACCGGACGTCGATCACGGAACGACGATCCAGTCGGGGAGATTCGAGGAGGACATGCTGGAGCGAAATGGGTCCCACCGTCGGGGGGCGGAGGTGAACCCAACGGTCGGCAGTCCGCTTGGCAAGTTGATCAAGCGGGAAATCGACAGTCGGGAATACGTCCGCCAGGTCAACGAGAAGAGGGAGCGCCACGGCCTCCCCCCGATCAGACCGCAGACCGCCGACGGGCAATAGTTCACCCGCACCGCACTCATACGAAGGCCCCGCTAGGTCCCGCCAGGCGGGGCTTCTTCATGCCCGGGAAAGCCCGAGGCCAGGCGGGTTCGTGCGCGTCCGCGGATCCAACTCGGGGGCCATCGGCGGCCGCCAGGTTGCCGACCGCGTGGCGGTGCGCGTTGCGGCTGCTCGTCGCGCCCGGGCACGTTCCGCGCGGAAACGAGATCGACCTCCCGCGGACCCGGAGCGATCCGAGGGTGGGCGAGGCGAGTCACGTACGGCTCACCGGGTGGGTCGGCTTCTCCACTATCGCGGTCGCCGCCGCTGGCCTGATCCTCGTCGCCGGACGGGGAATGGGCTTCTACAACGACGAGTGGTGGTTCATCCTCGGCCGCTCGATCTCGGACCCGGTGACATGGTTCGCCGCGCACAACGAGCATTGGGTGACGCTCCACGTCATCGTCTACCTCGGCCTCCACCAGCTAGTCGGCGAGAGCTCGTATCTCCCGTACCTGGCCGCCCTCATGGCCGTCCACGTCTCGGCGGCTGCCGCGCTGTTCATCCTCGTCCGGCGGATCCGCGACGGCTGGGCGCCGCTTGCCGTCACGTCGATCTTCCTCGTCCTCGGATCGGGCTTCGAAAACCTGTTCTGGGGTTTCCAGATGGGGATGGTCGGCGGCCTCAGCCTCGGTCTGTGGGCACTCGTCGCCGTGCCACGGCGGCCGATCGTCGCGGCGGTGCTGCTGCTCGCGGGGGTCGCGACGTCGGGCTCCGTCCTTTTCGGGGTCGCGGCGGCGTGCGTGTACCTGCTGCTGACCCGTCCACGCTGGGCCGCGATCACGCTGCTGCCTGTTGCCGCCTATGGCGTGTGGTGGGTGGTCATCGGCGCTGCCACGGCACGCAACGAGCACCTCCCGTTCAATCTCGGCTGGACGCTTGGGTATCCCGGCAACGCGCTCGGTGCCTGGATGGGTGGTGTGACCGGCCTCGGCTTCGCGGGCGGCCTCGCAGTCCTGCTCGTCACGCCATACCTGCTGTATCGCTCGCGGCCCTTGAACCCGCTCGTCCTGGCGTCGATCGCGGCGATCACCGCCGAGGTCGCGGTGCTCACGTTGAGCCGGTCGGCGATCAACTCACCGTGGGCGCCCCGGTACGTCTACCTGTGCGCGCCGTGGGCGCTGATCGTCGCGTCGGCGATGCGGCTTCCGACGCTGGTCGCCCGCCCGGCGTTCGCTTGGGCATTGGCGGTCAACCTGCTGCTCGTCGTGTACTGGGGCCACCAGTGGCCGATCGAGCGAGGCAATCCGCCGGTTACCTGCCAGCCCGCGGCAGTCGCGGGCGCCAGCGTGTGCGAGACGAATTTCGCCGCTCGCTAGACCCCCGCGAGCGCGTCCAGGTACGCGGTCCCGAACTCGACGGTGGGCTCGATCGCGGAGCCCTCGCCCCATTCGTTGAACGTGCCGCCACCGCCCGCCGCCAGGAGGACGCGACGCACGTCAGGCGCCGGCCAACGAGGCCCAGAACTCGGGCGAGTACGACGTGGACGACAGAATGTTGAGCGCCCCGCCAGATGTCTGGACGGCCAATGCCTGGAAATACTGGCCGGCGGTCGGTTCCCATTCAGTCGAGCACGACAACCGCGTGACGTCGCCGTTGACTGCCCCTCGAACGTCCGACACGATCGCCACGCCATTGCACAGGATGTACAGGTAGCGGATGCCCGTGGCGTTCGACGCGAACTCGACGCTGGCACCGACGCGCCACAGGCCGCCCATGCCGGTCGGGATGGTGAGCCGGTCCGTGTTGGAGCTCGTGCTGTGGATCGAGTCGGAGTCGTAGCGGTTCGTGTTGAACGTGAGCATCGTTCCGAAGTCGCCGGAGTTCCGCGACAGGTTCGCGTTGTTGTAGGCGCGGGCGCCATGGAGCGGCGTGTAGCCCCACGACGGCACCGTGCCGTTGCTCACGTAGACCGTGCCGGCGGCTCCGGCCGCGATGTTGCCCCACGTCGCCCACGAGTTGCCGGCGTAGTTCGACTTGTAGAGCAGATTGTGCGTGGAGCACGAGTAGAGCGAGCCGTCCGGCACGGTGTTCGCGGCTGGTCGGTTCGCGTGGGTGTCGAGCCCGAGATGGATCCCGGCAACGGTGGCAGTCATGGCGTCTCCCTAGTGATTGTCGGCGAGATCGATGCCCGTCGAGCCGGCGCGGGCTGGCGCGAGGTGGCCACGGATGACGCCCCGCGGCCGGTCGACGGATGGTGCCCGGGTCCTGCTCATGCCGTGACTCCGCGAGCGCGATCGGCGCGGATCCGGAGCTCGGCGAGCTCATTGCACTCGACCGGTGTCAGCGCGAGACCCTCGCCGGCGGCGCGACGCTCGAGCGCCGTGTACCGGATCCCGACGTCGGATCCGGCCAGGGCGCCTCGTCGGCGCATGAGCAGGCTCGAGGCGCGCTGGCCGTCGGCGGCCGCCGCGGCTTGGGCGGGCGGGGTTGGGCGGATCCGACGTCGAGCCATGCCTACCTCCGCCTCGGGCCGTACCAGCGGGCCTGGGCGCCGCGACGAGCGAACCTGGTCGCTGCGGCCGAGGCATCGTCCGGATCCTCGTCCGGCAGCTGGAGCCTGCCGATGAGCCGGCCGAGGAGCTCGCGCTGCTGCCGTTGCTCGGCGAGCAGCGGGTGGGCAGTCAGCTGGCCCCGGCTGCCAGGGATGGCGAGCTCGGCGCCGGCGAGCGCGGTTGCGATGAAGTCGATCGAGTCGAGCGTGCGACACGCCTCGGCGAGCAGCTCGAGCTCGGGGACCGAGAAGTCGAAGTCGGCGACCAGGCGGCGCCAGAGCCGGCGACCACGAGCGCCGAGGCCGCGCGGGGCGGGGGTCAGACCGGCCACGGCATATTCATGCATGCGGGAAAAACAGCCCGATCCGGGCACCGAGGTCGCACGCGGCTGCGACGCGGTCCTCGTTTGGCGGTCGATCGAAAGTTCTGGACCCCCCTACCCGGCAATTCATGCACGGGCATGCACGAATCATCGGAACTCGAGCCGAGGCCGACCGGCGCCGCTGAATCGGACGGCACCGCGCGGAGGCGCGAACGGGAACGTTGCCGGGAGGACGACCGGACGACGGACTGGAGCCGCACGCGCCGGGGTTCGCGCTTTCGAGGCGGCGTTCCGGACCGCGTCCTGGAGCAGCTGACGCTCGCGCGACAGCTGCTCGAGCTCCCGGGCCCTAGCCCGCGAAGCCCGGAGCTGCTCCTCGCGCTCCATGTCCTCGATCCATCGTGGCCACGGCCCCGATTCCCCGACCATCCTCCGGGCATACGTCTCAGCGTCTCGTTCCGCAGCGAGACGCTGCATGGCAAACCTTCCGGTCGCTCGCTGCCAGACGTGACGAAGCTCGTGCGCGAGCGTGCTCCGGTCCGCGCGCGGATGGACGAGGTAGATGGCGCCGTCGGCCTCCCAGCCCAGAACCGGATCCTGGCGTGGATAGCGGCGCTGACCGATCGCCAGGCGAATGTCCGGCGCGAGCGACCGATCGGCCAGGTCGACGACCCATCGGACCGGTGGGATCGCGCGCAAGCCGAGATCGAGAGCGATCGCACGAATGATCCCGTCGACCAGGCGGTGCGAGGCAGCCGGGATGGCCCGATTGGCAAGGTCGGCGTACGTCGTCATGGCCCGACCCACCCCTCTGAGGCCTCGATATCGGCGATGAATCGCTGTTGCGCAGTCGCTGGCTCGTCGAGCGGCACGAGGCGCCTCTGGCCGGTGGCCGTCGCCGTGGGCGCCGGGCTCGTGGGCCGCGGCTTCCCGTCTGGATCCGCGATCCACTCCCCGGATGCGGTTTCGCGGTGCCAGCGCGCCAGGCGGCCCTCGTTCACGTCCCCTAGGGCCTGTTGCTGGCCGGGCAGCGCGAGCTCGTGCCAATTGGCCCGCGTCAGTCCACCGCACGATGGATGGCTCACGCCTCGAGGGCTGGTCTCGGGCGAGCCGCCAAACTGCTGCTCGGCGTGCGACCAGATCGTGAAGATCTCGTCGGAGACCTTCGACGCCTCCATCAGGAGCTCGTCGAGGCGAGCGATCGCCGCGCGATAGGGAGCGTGAAGGGCGCGCCTGGCGACCACCTTCGCCTCGTCCGTGATGATGGCGAGCGCGGCCTCGACCTTGCGTTGCTCGTCGGCCAGCGCGGCTGCTCGCGCCCTGGCCTCGGCGAGCTTGGCGTCTGCCGCGGCGACGGCCGCGCGCGCCTTGTCGAGCGCGGCTGCGTCCTTCCGGACGCCGGCGAGTAGATCGACCTCGATCGGCTCGACGGTCGCGGTCGCGTCGGCTAGGCGCGCTTCGGCTTCGCTGACGGCTGGGCCGACTCGTCGACGGTCGCGATCGAGCTCGTCACGCCTGCGTTCGAGCTCGGCGAGGCGCGGATCCGCGTGCCAGTCCGGGAGATCGATCTTTGTTCGGGTTGCCATGGCGGTTGACTCCTTGTCTGGGGGGGGGTTAGAGGGCTGGGCTCTTTGGCGATCGCTGCCTCCAGCGCGAGCGGGGCGAGCACGTCGTCGTCACGCCGTGCCCCACACCGCGGCCGGCTGCTCAGCGTCGAGCTCGAGGATCGGATTGCCAGGCGCCTCGAACAGCCCGGCCGGCTCGATCTCATCTGCGCGCTCGGGTTCGGCCGCGAAGATGTGCGCCATCCGATCGCCGACCGTCGCGGCCTCGCGCGTGTGTCCCGCTTCACTCCACTCACTCCCCGAGTGACCAGAGTTATCGGGGACAGTACGCGCGCGCGAGACGTAGCCCTTCGCCGATCGCATGACCGCGCCGGTGTCGACGAGCTTGCTGACGAGGTGCTGAACGGACGTCCGCTCGAGGCCGGTCATGTCCGCGATCGCCTTCGGGAACAGCGGACCGTGCGATTCGATCACTCGGAACACTTGCATACGCTCGAACGAGGCTTCGGGCAGGGCGGCCGGCGCGGCACGCCAGAGTCCGTCGACGAATCGGACCGGCACCTCGGCCTCGGCGACGTCGCGGCCGGTCACGTCGAGCGTCCCGAACTCCTCGTGGCGCTTGCGCCGGACGACGATGACCGTGTCTGCCGAGCCGGCGATGCCGTAGGTGCCCGAGACGCTGGCCAGGAAGTCGTCGCTCGATTGCTTGCGAGCGTGGTGGACGATGACCAGGGCGGTCGGTCGATCGCGGAACAGCGCCTGGAGGCGGCCGAGGTCCTCGACGTCGACCTGGTAGGCGTTGCGCCGGCTGTCGCCGTGCGGGCGGACCTTGCCGAGCGTGTCGATTGCCACGACGGCCGCGTCGGCGTGAGCGTCGAGCCACGCGGCGATCGATTCCTCGAGCCCGGCGCCGATCATCGGCGCCGACCAGCGCACCTCGAGCCGGCCCTTCGGCATCGTGCGACCGGCGAGGGCGCCGCGGAGCCGCGCCTGGCCGCGACGGTGCCCGTCCTCGAGCGCGAGGTACAGGCTGGATCCGGAGGCGACGCGACGGCCGAGAAGCTCGCCGCCCAGAGCGACCTCGACGCACAGCTGATACACGAGGGTCGATTTGCCGATCTTCGGCTCGGCGGCGATGACCGTCGTGCCCTCGTACACGACGTCCGGAACGACCGCCCGAAGCGGTGCGAGCTCGAGCGCCAGGAGGTCGACGGCGTCGATGCCGCCCGCATCCCGCCGGAGCCGCTCAGCCCGTGACTCGGCGAGCTCGGTGGCAGTCGGTTGAGCGTCCCACCACGCCGGCGATCCGAGAACCGGCGCGACGGCCTCGGCTTCGCCCTCCGGATCCCGCGTCGCGAGCTCCACGCGCTCGTCGATCGCTCGGTCACCGAGCCACGCGATCCGCTCTTCGGTCACGGCTGGAGCTCGAGCATCGCGAGCTGGGCCTCGAGGGCGGTCAGACGAGCGGCGGCGTCTGCGGCCGCTCGTGCCGCCCACTCGATCTGCCGCTCGAGGCGCCGACGCTGGCGCTCGGGATCAACCGCCCGGCCGGAGGTCGGCTCGCGACCGGGCGGCGACGAACGGACCCCGGCGGCCCATGCGCAAGCCGCCGAAGTGCGGCGCGGTGTGCGCTCAGTGCTCATCGGGCCTTGGCCGCCATCTCGGCGATCGCCGAGCTCGGGACAACGCGCCGGCGGCCAATCGTCAGCGTCCGGAGCTCGCCCCGTTCGATCAGCTCGTACAGCGTCGATCGAGCGATGCCGCCGAGCGCCTGGCGCGCCTCGTCGACGTCCAGGAGCCGTTCAGGCTGGGCGGGCGCCTCGTTCCGCGAGGCAACCTCGGCGCGGAGCGCGTCGACGAGCTCGGCGACAGCCGCCTCGAGGCGCGTCACCGGTCAGCCTTCGTCTCGCCGGTCCATCGCCGGTCCGCAGCACGCTCAGCGCGTTTGACCGCGTCCGTGAGCAGGACGGTGGCCTGGTCCCGCGTTCCCCGGAGCTCGCGACGGGCGATTTCGGCGAGGCGGTCCGCGACCGGATCCGGGAGCGTGACGCTGATTCGGCGGGCCATGCCCCGGAGGCTATGGTCCCGGCTGGTTGTCAGTGAAGGCTGGCGGTGGTCCGAAAATAGGTCCGAAAATCGAGGGCTATGCTCCGGCCGCCATGTCAACGCCCGACAAGCCGCCGAGCGGCGCCCAGCCAAGGCCGCGTCGGTCGCGCTTTCGCGAGCCGGATGACCCCGCGCTGGATGCGCCGCCTGACCGCCTTCTTGAGGCTGGTGACCGATTGAAGGCGGTCGTCGACGCCATGGGAGGGCTCAGCGGAGGCCGGCCCTTGTCGCGAATCGGCTCAGCGCTCGCGAAGATCCAAGGCGGCCCGCTGAACATTCGGACCTATGACGACATCCAGCTCGAGGCCTCCCGCAAGCGCGACGAGGCACTGCGCGTCGCGGTTGATTCAGTTGAGCCGTTCAACCTCGGGAAGCGGCCGGACCCAAGCCCCGAGGTTCTTGGGCTCCAGGAGATCGCGGCCGAGACCCGGAATGTGGCCAAGGCCGTCGCCGCGCTCTACGACCACGTCGCGCTCCAGGCGGAGATCGCCGGCCGGCAGGAGCGATCTGCGAGGTTCAGAGACAAGATCCTGATCGGTCTGACCATCGTGATCGCGATCTTCACTATCGTCATCGCTGCTCTGACTTGGGCCCTCGTCAACGCGAAGGCCGCCTAGCGTCGATCCTTGCCTTCGGCCCACCGCACCGCGCCGCGGCTGACGCCGAGCTGTGTCGCGATCGCCTGCTCGCTGCTGGGCTGGCCGGCCTCGACGAGACGTTGTCTGGCGGCGGCGACGGCCTCCGAGTTGGTTGCGGCGGGCGCGCCCGGTCGCGTTGGGCGGGGTTCCGGATGGTGCGCCTGGCGGCGTAGTGCGGCGATCCGCAACAACCAGCCGCGCTGGCCGGCGACGGACTTGTCGATCCCGCCGACGGACATGAGGTCGTGCAGGACCTCCTTGTCCGTGTATCCCTGATCCAGGTCCCATTTGATCAGATCGTCGACTGGCGAAGGAAACCCGACGGGGTCCATAGCGCGGCTGGCGAGGTCGCTCACGAGTCACCGCCCAGGGCGCGATCCATCGCGTCGGCCGCATCGCGGCGTTGTGCCGCCACGACGCCGGCGTAGCGGTCCGCGGTAACGGTGATCGTCGAATGACCGAGCGACTCGCTCACGACCTTCAACGGGACCCCGGCTGCCAGGAGCGCCGTCGCAGCGCTGTGCCGGAGTCCGTGGAAGGCAATCGAGGGGAGCCTGGCGGCCTCGAGCAGCCGGTGAAACGCGTGGTTGACGTCGTGGCCCTGCAACGGCCGGCCGCCGGCGTCCGTGAACACGAGCCCGCGCGTGTCCTGCCAGGCAGAGCCGAACCGGTCCTTGGCGGCCGTTTGGAGCTCCGCCTGGCGCTCGAGGGCGGCGACCACGGCCGCGGGCAGGTTGATCGTGCGCCTGCTGTGCGCCGTCTTGGGCTCGGCGAAGTCCCAGCTCTGGACGAGCTCGCCGTCGGTGCGCTGCCAGGCGCGCGCCAGTGAGCGCGAGACCGTGAGGGTCCGAGCCTCGAGATCGACGTCGGTCCAGTACAGGCCGAGGAGCTCGCCCTGGCGCAGCCCGGTGGCCGCGGCGACCGTGACGAGCGGGCCGAGGGGATGGACCTTGGCGGCCATCAGGAGCCGGCGCAGCTGGTCCGTGGTCAGGTAGTCGCGACCGGCCTCGAGCGACCGCGTAGGGACGCGCGGCGGGCGCGCCAGGGCCGCGACGTTGCGATGGACCCGACCATCGCGCACGGCATCCGCCAAGGCCCGCCGCAGGACCGCCCGGGCGAGCGCAGCGGTCCGTGGCGACCGGCCCGACTCGATCAGGGCTGCGGTCATGTGCTCGACGTCGGCCGGCGTCATCTTGGCCAGGTCGAGTCGCCCGAGCGGCGGCGTGAGGTATCGCCTGGTCGTCGACTCGTACTGGCGCCAGGTCGCCGCGCGGATCCGCTGCCGCGAGGCGACCAACCATTCCGCGAGGAACGTGTCGACGGTGCCGGGCGGCGCCGGCGCGGTGCCCTTGTCGAGCTCGTCGCGGATCTTCGTGAGCTCCTTGCGGATCTCCTTCCGAGTCCGCCCGGACACGACGCGCCGCCGGCGATCGCCGTGGGCGTCGGTCCACGCGATCGCGCCGCGCAGCCGGCCGTCGGCCGTCTCGTAGATCGATCCTTCGCCGTTGCCTCGCCGTGGCGCCTTCTCGCCGGCGGGCCGTTTGGCGCGGGTCATGACGCACCGCCGTTCCAGAGCCGGCGCACGCGGCCGCCGAGCTCGGCGTCAGGGATCGCGACGTCGTCGACGAGCCTGGCGACTGCCTCGAGGCGTGCCAGGCGCGCCTTCGCCTCGCGTTCGCGTTCGGCTCGAGCTGCCGCCTCGGCATCGCGCTCAAGGGCGCTGTCGCATCGTCGGCAGGCCTCGGAGGGAGCTCCGGGTGCCACGAGCAACCGCGGGCGATTCCCCGCGCGGCGCGGCCACCCGCTCGCCGGCTCGCCGACGTATGCGCTCACCGCCTCGCGGAGCGCCCAGCCCGGTCGGTAGTGGCTGCAGCGGAGAGAGATCGAGCCGCTGCGACCGTTCCACCCGGTGACCAGGTGCCAGGGACCGATCGGCTCGGTGACGCCATCGAGGTCGGTCCGCGCGGCACGGATCCACGAGCCCGCCGGGGGCAGGCCTGCAGGCGCCGGGTCAAGATCCTGGAGATCCGAGAGCCGGTCGCTGGCCAGCTCATTCAGCTCGGCGAGCTGTTTCTCGAGCTCGCGCCACGGCTCGCTCATGACACACCGCCGGCAACCAAGCGAAGCCGCGGTCGCGGATGGCACCGTCGGCAGGCGTCGACTGTGGGGAGCTCGTCGATCGCGACGTAGTCGTGCGAGGTTTCGCCCGTCGAGAAGTTCTCGTCGCGGAGCGTCGCCGACCAGCCGCACTTCATGCGGCCGCGGATCCAGTGCGTCCGACGATCGACCTCGGACCAATCGCCCGAGAAGATGTGCCAGCCGCCGTCCCATCTGGGTTCTGCGAGAGGGCTCGTCCGGCGACTGGACCGGCGCTGGCCGGGTCGCGGGACGTAGCGCGACCGGATCCAGAGCCCAGCCTGGGGCGGGGCGAACGGCAGCGCGTCTGGCGTTGCGAGCTCGTTGGCGATCGCCCCCGCCAGACCGCTCGCGACACCGTACAGGGCGGAGGTCGCCGCGGCGGCCATGATCCGCTTGCATGCGTCGATATCGAGGTCGGCGCCGAGCTCGTCCAGAACAAGCTCCGCCGGCTCAACGACGGTCCTCGCCAACTCCCGGGCGAGCGTGAGCAGCTGCGTTGGCGGAGGATCATTGGGCTTCGCCGTCGCGAGGCCCCACCGGGTGATGCCGAGGCGCTCGAGCGCGCCCCAGACCTCCTCGCGGGCCGCATCGTGACGGCCGGACCATCCCATAGACTGAGCCATGTCGCGGTGCCTCCTAACAGGCTTCGCGATTGGCGCCCGTCGACTAACCCTCGGCGGGCGTCTCGCTGTCCGCGAGTATACGCACGTTTCCGAGACGCGTTGCTACCGCGTTGCTACCACCGGGCATGAGTCGACCCCTCCGGCGAGGCCGCGAGGGGTCGATTTACGTTCAGAAAGGTGGTGAGCCCGCAGGGACTTGAACCCTGAACCCGCTGATTAAGAGTCAGCTGCTCTGCCATTGAGCTACGGGCCCGCGAGCGCGGAGGATACCCCAGTTCGGCCCCTGGCTACCGCAGCTCGCCTTCCAGCATGTCCATCAGCAGGCCGTCGTGGAACGTGCCGTCCTGGCCGCGCTCGTACCGGCGCATGACGCCGACGGGCTTGAAGCCGACCTTCTCGTAGGTGTGGATCGCGCGGGCGTTGGCGGCCGCCGGATCGATCGTCAGGCGGTGGTGACCGCGGACCTCGAGGAGGTACCGCGCCATCGTTCGAACGGCATCGGTGCCGACGCCCCGGCCCTGGAAGCGCGAGTGCAGGAAGACGTCGATCCCGGCGTGGCGATAGTCGGGCTCGAGCTCCTCGTGGTACTGGATGCTGCCGGCAAACCGGCCGTCGACCTCGACGCCGAAGACGACGACGTCCGGATCGATGGCGATCAGCTCGTCGGTGCTCACCTCCGGCCCGCGCGAGTCCCACCATTCGGCGACGGTCGGGTCGGACAGGACCTCGATCAGGGCCTCGCGGTCGGACGGCCGCAGCGGCCGGAGGTGGACGATCTCGCCGTCGAGCGTGGGGATCGGGTCGCCGAAGCGGTCGCGCGGCGGCGCGTCAGGCTCGACGGAGCTCACCGCGGCGGGACCTGGTCGCGCAGCTTCGCCGGCGCCGCGGAGCGCCAGGCATCGCGCAGGAGCCTCTCGAGCACCGGGCGGTCGACGCGCGCCAGCACGACGGTGACCCACCCGAACCGGCCGGTGTAGGGCGCGCTGGCGAACGTCTCGGGCTCGAGATCGATGAGCTCGGCCTGCGCCATCGCCGTGGCCTTCACCGAGATGCGGTCCGTGCCCTCGCCGCCGATGACGAAGATCTTGTTCCGAATCCGGAACGTGACGTCGGTCTCCCAGGTGAGGATCTCCTCGACCTCGGGGAGCGCCAGCGCGATCGAGCGAACGTCGTCGAAGGTCGGCATCTGTCAGGCGGCTCCGAGCTCGGGCTCGGGCTCCGGCTCGCCCGAGGTGCCCTCGATCGTGACGTACGGCAACCACCCGAGCCAGCGCGGGAGCCACCAGTTCCAGTCGCCGAGCAGGGTCATCGTCGCCGGCAGGAGGACGCTCCGGATGAGCGTCGCGTCCACGAAGACCGCGACCGCGAGGCCCAGCCCGAGCTGCTGGATGAACACGAACTTGAAGGTCACGAAGACCGAGAAGACCACGACCATGATCGACGCCGCGCTGGTGATCGTGCCAGACGTCACCGAGATCCCGCGCGCCACCGCCGCCCGCGAATCGAGCCCGCGGTCGCGCGCCTCCTTGATCCGGGTGAGGATGAACAGGTGGTAGTCCATCGAGAGGCCGAACAGGATCGTGAACACGAACACCGGAACCCAGCTCTCGATGACCCCGCCGGGCACGATTCCGAGCTGGTCCGCGAACCAGCCATCGCGGAACACGAGGACCATCACGCCGAACGCCGCGGCCGTTGACAGCAGGTTGAGCAGGATCGCCTTGATCGGGATCACGATCGACCGGAAGGCGAGGAGCATCAACAGGAACGACAGCCCCAGGACGAAGGCGAAGATGCGCGGCTCCGCACCCGTGTAGATCCCGACCACGTCGAGGGTCGCGGCGGCCTGGCCCGCGACGTACATATGGACGCCGCTCCCCTCCAGCGGCCCGATGATCTCCGGCCGGAGCTGGTCCCGGACCTCGAGGACGATTGCCCGGTTCGCATCGTCATTCCGGCCGCCGGTCATCTGGAACGAGATCAGCTCGGCGGTGCCGTCCGCCGACGTCCGCCCGGTCGGCGGCCCGCCCACGCCCGAGATCGCGAGAATCCGGGTCTTCAGCTGCCCGATCGCCACCTGGACGTCCGGCCGGTTCGCGCCGGTGACGACCACATCGAGCCGCAGGTCCTGTCCGAACGGGAACTTCGCGTCGAGGAGGTTGATCGCGGCAATCCCGTCGATCGACGCCGGCAACCCGCTGATGTCCGTCGTCCCGGTGCGAAGGCGCAGGACGGGCGACGCGACCGCGAGGAGGACGACGGCGCTCGCGACCGTCATGAGGACCGGCCGCGCCATGACCGCGCCCACGAGGCGCGCCCAGAACCCCGAGCCCGGCGGCCTCGCTGCGCGGCGCTCGATCGCCGCCTGCGCGCCACGAAGCCTGAGGAGTCGGGGCACCCACGTGATCGGGCGTCCGCGATTCACGCTGTCGCCGACGATTGCCAGCGTGGCGGGCAGGAATGTCAGGCTGCCGACGACCGAGGTCAGCACGACGGCCATGGTCCCGACCGCCATCGACGTGAACAGGCTGACCCCGAGCGTGAGCAGGCCGCCAAGCGAGATGACCACGGCAATGCCGCTGAAGAACACCGCCCGGCCGGCGGTGCTGCTGGACGCCTCGATCGCGTCCGGGACGCTCCGACCCATGCGGCGCTCGATCCTGAACCGCGTGATCAGGAACAGGGAGTAGTCGACCGCGACAGCGAGTCCCATGAGCACGATCAGCTGCGATGCGTTCGGGCTGACCGGTCCGACGACCTGGCTGTAGATCCCGAGGAACCCGTATGCCGCGGCCAGTGACGTCGCCGCCAGCACCAGCGGGATCAGCGAGGCGACGACCGCCCCGAACGCGATCAGCAGAATCAGGAACGTCGCCGGGATCGTGAACCGCAGCGACCCATCGAGCTCCTCGTTGATGAAGCTCGCGATATCGCGGTTGATCCACGTGCTGCTGATCACGTGGATGTCGGCTTTCGGCAGGCCGGCGCGCGCGGCCTCTATGAGCGGCGGAATCGGGACGAGCTTCTGCGTCACCACCGGGCGCTCGCCGGGGATGTTGCCGACCACCTGGACGGTCGTCGCGTCCGGGGAGATGAGCCCGGACTGCGGCCCTGCGACGAACGGATCGACGACGCTGTCGAACGTGGGCTGATCGACGCCATCGACGGTTGCGTGGGCCGCGGTCAGGCTGACCACGAGGTTGTGGATCGCGGCCTGGAAGCCGGGGTCGGTCGCCGCTCCGTCGCCGCCGTTCACGACGACGACGAACCGCTCGCTCGGCGCAACCGGGGCGCCGGCGCCGAGCACCTGGTAGGCCGTATCCGACTCGAGCTTGGGTGCGTTGGGATCGTCGCCGTTCACGTCGAGGGCGCGGATGCCACCGGCGGCAACGCTCCCGACGAGCATGCCGATGGTCGCCACGAACCACAGGGCGAACACCAGCCAGCGGTGGCGGACGCTCCACGTGGCGATGCGGACGGTCAGGGGGGCCCGGGTCACCCGGCGGAGTCTAGGTGGTGAGGTCCAGTGGGTCATGCGCCGCGCCGCGACGCGATGCAGCGCATGATGTCGATCGCCAGGCCGGAACGCATGTTGAGAGGACTGGACGGGGGATGTCGGAATCGATGCGTCGGTCGCGGGCGCGTTCGAGCAGGATCGTGGCGACCGTGCTCGTCTCGCTCATCGTCTCGGCCTGCGGCGCAGGCGCAGCGGCGACAACCGGCGCGGCGACGGCGGGCCTGGCCGCGACCGGAGGAGCGACCTCCGCCCCGCCGACCGCCGCGAGCGCACCGGTATCAACGGCGCCGGCCTCGTTCCAGCTCGCAGTCAAGGGCGATCCCAATGTCACCGGCACGTGGGGCGCGAGCTTCGGCATCAACTGCAACAACCCGACGCTGACCGGCTACGACGTCCTCCTCTTCGCCCAGTCGCCCGACACCAAGGCGGTCGTGCTGATCACCCTGAACGCGGGCAGGATCGACGTCAGCGAACGGGCCGGCCAGGGCGCGACGTACACCGATCGCGAGTTCACGGGCATCGGCGTCACGAGCCTCGATCCCGCCCACGGCGGCGCATTCGACTCGGATCTGACGATTGTCCCGACGCCGAGCTCCAAGCCGGGCACGCTCGGCACCATCACGCATGTGTCCGGCACGGTCGACTGCGGGAACCAGACGATCGGCGCCTCGACGGTGGTCGTGACCGGCTCCGATGCCGAAGGCCCGATCAACGGGCCATTCGCCCGCTTCCGGGCGACGTGCAACCACTCGGCGCAATACGGCAACAGCGCCGGCCTCGTCGGCGTCCTCACGGCCGGCTCGACAGCGACCTACTTCATCGTCAACTTCCCGGCGAGCGGCACGGCCACGATCTTCTCGACGAGCGACAGCCCGCCGGCGCAGCACTCGTACACGATCGCGAAGTCCGGGACGTTAACCGTGTCGGCGACCGGCGCGCACGTGGATGCCGACTACACCGAGGTCGTCACGGCTGGTGCGACGCCGCACACGATCCACCTCGCCGGCGACACAGTCTGCGGCACGATCAACAACGGCTAGCGACCCCGAGACCGGTCTTCCTGAGGATTCGGTGCCGTCGGGCGTCACGGACAGGATGTGGTAGCTCCCTCCGACGCGAAGGTCGATCGAGCACTCGGTCACGACATCCGCGAACGGCGCGAACCAATGGCGAACGTGCTCGGGGTTCGTGAACACGTCGAAGACGAGCGCGATCGGCGCGTCGAACTCTCGCGTGGTCACGATCTCGAGCTCGCTCGGGAACTCGAAGACGGCCGATCCATGCCGATTGGGTGTCACCGCTCCGCTCCTCGGTTCTGAAGGTCCGTCGGGCGAGGGCATCTGAAGACGTCGGATCGCGGCGCGACCGGCAACCGGGGCTCGTCCACGACGGCAAAGGATAGGTTCCACGCTCGCGCATTCGACGTATCGTTCGTCGCGATGACGCCCGACGCGTTCGCCGCCACCGTCCTTGGCTGGCACGACTTCTTCCTCGCCGCGGCGGGTGCGTCCGCGGCGCTGCTCGGGCTCCTGTTCGTTGGGGTGTCGATCAACCTGGCGGCGATCGCGGCAGACGAGCGGGTCGACCTCCGCGCCCGCGCCGGCCAGGCGTTCACCAACCTCGTGTTCGTGCTCCTGATCGGCCTGATCATGCTCATCCCCGACAACGACCCACGACTGCTCGCGCTCGGGCTCGCGGTCGTCGCGGCGGTGGCGCTTGCCAGGGTTGCCATCAACGTGTTCGGGCTCGTGCGGGCACGAGCCCACATGCGCGATCGCTATTCGACCCTGCGGCGGATCGGGTGGACCGCGGTCGCGAACGTCGTCCTCGCGTTCACGGCGTGGCGGCTCTGGGACTCCGATGGCGCGGCGGACGTCATCGGCAATCTCGTGATCGTCGTCTTCGTGCTGCTCATCGGCGCCGCAGACATCGCGTGGGAGATGCTCACCGAGGTGAGCGACGCGGCCGGCCGCTGAACCGCGCAATCGCCGACGTGGCCAGCGGCAGGAAGGCGCTGGGCCTGCCGATGAGGCGCCCGACTCCCACCGAGGCTTCGTCGGCGTGGCGGGGCGCGGAGCTCAGAGCTCCTGGTTGTCGATCTGGGCGCGCTGGAGGCGGCCGCTGAAGTCGACGTAGATCGACTTCCACTCGGTGAACGAGTCGAGGGCGGCGTGGCCCGCCTCGCGGTGGCCGTTGCCCGTCTCCTTCCAGCCGCCGAACGGCAGGTGCGTCTCGGCGCCGGTCGTGCCGGCGTTCACGTAGACGATCCCCGTCTCGAAGTCGCGCATCGCGCGGAAGGCGAGGTTGACGTCGCGCGTGAAGATCGACGACGAGAGGCCGTAGCGGGTCTGGTTGAGGGCGGTCATCGCGGCGTGGTAGTCGGCGACCGGGATCACCGACAGCACCGGCCCGAAGATCTCCTCCTGGGCGACGCGGTCCATCGGCTTGATGCCGGAGAAGATCGTCGGCGAGAAGAAGTTGCCGTGCGCGAGGTCGCCGTCGGTCGCGGCGGCCCCGCCCAGCACGAGCTCGCCCTCCGTCCGACCGATGTCGACATACGACCCGACCTTCTCGACTGCCGCCGGATTGATGAGCGGTCCGACGTCGGTCGTATCGAGCAGGCCGGAGCCGAGTCGGAGCTTCTTCGCCCGTGACTCGAGCTTCCCAAGCAGCGGCTCGACAACCGACTCCTCGACGATCACTCGCGAGCACGCCGTGCACCGCTGACCCGTCGTGCCGAACGCAGACCACAGGATGCCGTCGGTCGCGAGGTCGAGGTCGGCGTCCTTCAGGACGACCACGGCATTCTTGCCACCGAGCTCGAGCGAGACGCGCTTGAGCCGCCGGGCGGCGCGCTCGGCGATCGACTTGCCAGTCGCGGAGTGGCCGGTGAACGAGATGACGTGGACATCTGGCGAGTCGACGATCGCATTGCCGACCTCCGCGCCGGACCCGGTGACCATGTTCACGACGCCGGCCGGGAAGCCCGCCTCGGCCATGAGCTCGACGACGAGGGTCGCGCAATGGGGCGTGTCGCTGGCCGGCTTCAGGACGACGACGTTGCCGGTGACCAGTGCCGGCATCATCTTCCAGCATGGGATCGCGATCGGGAAGTTCCACGGCGTGACGATTCCGGCGACGCCGATCGGCTGGCGGACGCTCATCGCCCACTTGTCGGGCAGCTCGCTCGGCACCGTCTCGCCGAACATGCGGCGGCCTTCGCCGGCCATCAGGAACGCGATGTCGATGCCCTCCTGGACGTCGCCACGCGCCTCCGGGAGGACCTTGCCCATCTCCCGCGTCATCGCCCGCGACAGACGCTCCTTGTTGTCGGCCATCAGCTGCCCGAACCGGTACAGGATCTCGCCGCGCTTCGGCGCCGGCGTCGCCTTCCAGCGCGGGAGGGCCATCTCCGCAGCCCGGATCGCCTTCGCGGCATCGGCGGCGGTTCCCGCCTGGAACCGCCCGACGACATCGCGCCGATCTGCCGGGTTCAGGCTCTCGAACGTCTCGCCAGACACGGATTCCACCCACTCGCCGGCGATGAACATCCGGAAGGTCGGCGGCTGTTCGGAGGTCGGCGTGGACGGATTCGATGGAACGGGGCGGGCTGCCGTGTCGGTCATGATCGAACGATAGCGCGCCTCAGATGTGGCCTCGCTCGTTGCGAATTGCCCAGGGCTGGAGGATCGCGTACGCAGCGTCGGTCCACGGCGTCGCGAGGCCCGTCCCGCGCCCGAGCCGCCACAACGTCCCCTGGAGCGCCTCCAGCTCCATGCGATGCCCAGTCAGGAGGTCGTGTCGGAGCGACGCTGCCTCGTCGTCCTTCTGGGCCATGACGAGGTTGTACTGCCGATCGACCAGGTCGTCCGCGAGCGGCACACCGAGTGCGCGACCGACCGTCCACGCCTCGGTCATGACGGCGCGCAGCATCGCCGAGGCGGCTTCCGAAGCTCGGATGTCGCCGATCGTGAGCTGGGTCGCGGCGGTCACCGCCGAGAACGCGACGAGCAGCACGTACTTCTCCCACTTGGTCGTGGTCACGTCGGTGCCGGCATGGGCATCGATGCCGCCGGCGCGCGCGGCCTCGACGAAGCGCTCGACGCGCGGGGTCGGCGGGCCGGCCTTGAGCTCGCCGATGACGATCCGGGCGCGACCGCTGCGAACGATGCCCGGCGACTCGATTGCGGCGAGGATGTACGCCGACCCACCCAGCACGTGCTCTTCGCCCACCGCGGCCGCGATCTTCGTCTCGTTGTCGATGCCGTTCTGGAGGGAGATGACGCCGGTCCCCTCCCCGATCAGCGGCGGCAGGTGCCCGGCCGCCGACTCGGTGTCGTAGGACTTCACGAGGAACAGCACGATGTCGACCGGCCCGATCGAGGCCGGATCATCCGTCGCGCGGACGGCAACGTTCGAGCGCTCGCCGTCGGGCGTCACGAGCGTGAGGCCGTGCTCGCGCATCGCCTTGAGGTGGGCACCGCGCGCTACCAGCGTGACGTCCGCCCCGCCCTTCGCCAGGCACGCGCCCAGGTACCCGCCGACCGCGCCCGCCCCCAGCACCGCGACCTTCATCGCAGGTTCCTCACGGTCGGGAGTGTATCGACGGCTCCCGGCCGTCCGTGATCGAGCGGCCGCTACACCCGCTCGAACGCTGCCGCGACGGAGCCGCCACCGCCGAGGCAGAGCGTCGCGAGGCCGTAGCGGCCCTGGCGGCGGCGCAGCTCGTGCAGCAAGGTCGCGACGATTCGTGCTCCCGACGCGCCGATCGGATGTCCGAGCGCGATCGCGCCGCCATTGACGTTGACCTTCGACCAGTCGAAGCCGAGCTCGCGGCCGTCGGCCAGCGTCTGGGCCGCGAACGCCTCGTTGATCTCGATGAGGTCGAAGTCGCCGATCGTCATGTCGAGCTGCTCGAGGAGCTTCGTCACGCCCTTGACCGGCGCGAGGAAGAGCCACTTCGGCGCGACCTCGGCCTGGGCGTAGCCGACGATCCGAGCCAGCGGCTTGAGCCCGAGCCGTTCGACCGCGCGCTCGGACGCGACGATCGTGGCGGCGGCGCCGTCGGTGATGCCGGGCGCGTTGCCCGCGGTGACGGTGCCCTCGGTTGCCGCGCCGCTGTCCTCGCCGGTCGGGAGGTCGAAGACGGGCTTCAGGCGGGCAAGCGCCTCGGCGGAGGTGTCGCGCCGTGGCCCCTCATCGGTGTCGACGACCGTCTCGCGCCCCTTCGCGTCCCGCAGCGTCACCGGTGCCAGCTCGTCCGCGAAGCGGCCGGCGTCCTGGGCGGCGATTGCGCGCTGGTGGCTCTGGAGCGAGAACGCGTCCTGGTCCTCGCGCGAGACGTGGTCCTTGATCGCGACCCGCTCCGCGTGGGTGCCCATGTGGCAGTTCTCGATCGAGCACCACAGGCCATCGTGGACCGCGGCGTCGACGAGCGTCGCGTCGCCCAGCCGGTAGCCGAAGCGGGCTTTCGGCAGCAGGAACGGGGCCATGTTCATGGACTCCATGCCGCCCGCCACGGCGACCTCGGCGTCACCCGCCTTGATCTCCGCGGCGGCGAGCATGATCGCCTTGAGCCCGGAGCCACAGACGCGGTTGATCGTCGTCGCGGACGTCGTGTCCGGCAGGCCCGCGAGGAGTGCCGCGTGCCGCGCCGGCGCCTGGCCCGCGCCGCCCTGCAGCACCTGGCCCATCAGGACCTCGTCGATCGGGGTTCCCTCGGGGAGGCCGGCCCTGGCCACGGCAGCGCGAATTGCCACGCCCCCGAGCTCGACCGCCGGCGTGCCCGACAGCACGCCCCCGAACTTGCCGATCGGCGTGCGCGCCGCGCTGACGATGTAGACGTGGCCGTTCGGCCCGGGTCTCTGGGGAGTCACCCGTCGAATCTACATCGCCGCGCTCGAGCGTCGGTCAGTTGCGGTCCTCGGCGATGGCGAGGATGTTGCCGTCGGCGTCCTTGAACCAGGCGGTGAGAGCCTCGCCGGAGGCGTCGAACAGGATGCCGTCGACGGTCTTCTCGCCGTCGCCGAAGTCGTAGTCCTCGAAGACGACGCCGTTGGCGCGGAGTCGATCGACCTCGTCGCGGAGGCCGACGAGCCGCCACACGCCGACCGTGTTCCTTGCGGTGCCGGCGAAGTCGGTCTTGTAGACCTCGAACCGGCTCTCGCCGGACCGGTAGTCGAGGACGAAACCGCCCATCTCGTTGGCAGGCTGGAAGCCCAGCTTGTCCGCGTACCACGCCTTTGCCCGTTCAATGTCGGCCGCGGCGATCATCGTCGTGATCACGCCGCCCTCGGGAACCGTCGCGTCGCTGACGAGGCCGACAATGTTGCCGTCCGGGTCCTTGAACCAGGCGTTCATGAAGCCTGACGGGTCGGTCATGATCCCGTCGACGGTCTTGATATCGCCGAAGTCGTAGTTCTCGAGCTCGACACCGTTGGATCGAAGCCGCCCGACCTCGGCCGGCACGTCGGCGACGACCCAGTTCATGACCGTGTTCTTCGCGGTTCCTGCGAACTCGGATTCGTACAGCGTGAACGCGGAGCCCGGGGGCAGGACGTAGACGAGCGTCCCCGGCGCCTCGATCGTCGGCTCCCAGCCCAGCTTGTCCGCGTACCAGCGTCGCGAGTGCGCGAGGTCCGAGACGGCGAGGCTCGGGTGGATCGGGGCGGCGGTGATCACCGTCGGCATCGTGGCTGTCGTCTGGGTCATGGCTTCCTCCGGCTGGGAGTCGAGCCTACCCCGGGATTGCCGGTCGTGCGTTGCTCGACGCCGACGGGGACGTCGCGATCGCGATCGAGGCTTTGGACGCGGACGGGGCCGCGGGGCTCGGGCTCGGGCTCGGGCTCGGGCTCGGGCTCGGGCTCGGATCGAGGCGAGAGCTGCGGCCGCAGACTGCCAAGCCCGGGATCGCGATCGCCGCCAGATGCAGGCCACCACGCGACTGGGGCAAGGTGCGCAAGGGGCTGTCGCCCCGGTGTAACGCGGTCAGGTCCTCGCTCGGTCGAGCACGGCGTCCGCGACGATCAGGCGGTGGACCTGGTTGGTGCCCTCGTAGATCTGGGCGCCCTTCGCGTCACGCATCAGGCGTTCGATGCCCGTCTCGCGGGAGTAGCCACTCCCGCCGAAGAGCTGCACGGCATCGGTGGCCACCTTCATCGCAGTGTCCGATGCCGTCCATTTGGCGAGCGACGAGAGCTCGCCGATCGGCTCGCCCGCGTCCTTGGCGCGCGCGGCCTCGTGCACGAGGGACCTCGCGGCGGCGACGTCGCGCGCCATCTCCGCGAGCATGAACTTGAGGCCCTGGAGCTCCGACAGGGGCGCCCCGAACGCCTTCCGCTGCTGGAGATATGCGGCGGACTGCTCGAGTGCCGAACGGGCGATGCCGACGCAGCCCGCGCCGATCGAGATGCGGCCCTCGGCCAGGCTCGAGAGCGCGATTCGGTATCCCCCACCCTCTTCGCCCAGCCGGTTCGCCGCGGGCACGATCGCGCCGTCGAAGATCAGCTCGGCAGCCGGGCAGGCCCGGATGCCCATCTTCTTCTCGTGGGCCCCGAACCGGAAGCCGGGCGTCCCCTTCTCCACCAGGAACGCGGTGATCCCCTTCGGTCCCTTCGACGGATCGACGGTCGCGAACACGAGGTAGCGATCCGCCTCGGGCGCGTTCGAGATCCAGATCTTGGTGCCCTCGAGCCGGTACGCGGCGACGCCGTCCGCGCCATCGATCGGCGTCGCTCGCGTTCGAAGCGCCGCGGCATCGCTGCCACCCGACGGCTCGGTCAGGCAGAACGCCCCGAGTGCCTCGCCCGCGATCATCGGCGGCAGCCAGCGGGCCTTCTGCTCGTCGTTGCCGTAGTTGAGGACCGGGAACTGCGACAGCAGGTGCACCGACAAGGTGACCGCGCTCGCCATGTCGGCGGCCCCGATCTCCTCCATCACCAGCGCCCAGCCGAGGTAGCTGAACCCGCCGCCCCCGATCGATTCGGGCAACGGCGCGCCGGTCAGTCCGAGCGCGCCCATTCGGGCGAAGATCGACCGGTCGAACCGTTCGTTCTCGTCGCGCTCGATCGCGGTCGGCGCCACCTCGCGCTGCGCGAACTCCCGCGCCGTGTCGCGGAGCAGCCGCTCCTCGGCGGTCAACCTACCTTCGCCGGTCACGATCGCGGATAGGTGTGGAACCCACGGCCGGTCTTCTGGCCGAGGTGGCCCTCCTCGACGAGGCGCTCGAGAATCGCCGGTGGCCTGACGTGCTCGCCCCCGATGCCGTCATAGAGCACGTTCATGACGCCGAGGCAGACGTCGAGCCCGATGAAGTCGGCGAGCTCGAGGGGGCCCATCGGATGGTTCAGCCCGACCCGCGCTCCCGTGTCGATGTCATCGGCGGTGCCGGTTCCCTCCTCGAGGGTGCGCATCGCCTCGGCGAGGAGCGGCATGAGGATCCGGTTGACGATGAACCCAGGCCGGTCCGCGGAGACGATGAGCTTCTTGCCGAGCTCGTCGGTGAGCTCGCGGATCGCGGCCTCGGTGGCATCTGACGTGGCACTGCCTCGGATCAGCTCGACGAGCGGCATCACCGGCACCGGGCTGAAGAAGTGCATGCCCACGAACCGTTCGCGTCGCGCGGGCGACACGGCCTCGGCCAGCCGGTCGATCGAGATCGAGCTCGTGTTCGAGGCGAAGATCGTCGCCTCCGGGGCGCGCTCGTCGAGCCTCGACCACAGCCCGCGCTTGACCTCGAGATCCTCGAACACCGCCTCGACGACGAGGTCTGCCGATCGCACCAGCTCGATGTCGTCGGTGGCCAGGACCCGTCCCACGATCGCGTCGCGCTGGTCCGAGTCGAGCTTGCCCTTCGCCACCGCCCGATCGAGGTTGCCGGCGATCCGCTCGCGCCCGGCCTGCGCTCGAGCGAGGTCTGGCTCGTACAGCGTGACGTGCTTGCCGATGGCGGCATGGACCTGTCCGATGCCGTGGCCCATGAGGCCGGCACCTGCGACGAAGACTCGGTCGATGGGCATCGCGGAAAAGCCTAGCCCGCGGGCCGCGCGGTCGCCATGCCCTGATCCCGAAGCTACCGCCGCCGAGGGGTTTCGAGGTGGATCCCGGCGAGCAGCTGATCAGCGGCGGCGAAGGGATCCAGCTCGTGGGCGGCAACCTGCCGGATCGTCGCGTCGGTGGCTGCGCGGTTCGCGGGGACGTGCAGCTCGGCGCGGAGGCGGTCGGCGAGGATTGCCCAGACCTGGGCTTCCGCGCGCGCGAGTCGCGCCGGCGTGTCGCCCGTCCCGCGGCCGCGCGCGCGATGCCGGTCCAGGGACTGGAGCAGCTCCGGGATGCCCGCGCCGGTCGTGGCGGTGGTGAGGAGGACCTCGGGCTCCTTCGGGCGCGGGCGATCGGCGTGACTGGCGCCGCCGACGCGCCCAACCGCGACCAGCATCGCTCGCAGCTGCGATGCCGTTCGCTGGGCGCCCGGCCGGTCGCCCTTGTTGACGACGACGATGTCGGCGACCTCGAGCAGGCCCGCCTTGATCGCCTGGACCTCGTCGCCCATCTCGGGCGCCTCGAGCACGACGGTGGTGTCGGCGGCCGCAGCGACCTCGACCTCGGACTGGCCGGTGCCGACGGTCTCGAGCAGGATCAGGTCGAAGCCGGCGGCATCGAGGACCGCCGCGGCGGCGGTCGAGGTCGAGGCCAGCCCGCCGGCGTGCCCGCGGGCGGCCATGGAGCGGATGAAGACGTCGCGGTCCGTCGCGTACGACTGCATCCGTACGCGGTCACCGAGCAGCGCGCCGCCGGTGATCGGGCTGGACGGATCGACGGCCACGACGGCGACGGCGCGCCCGGCCGCGCGCGCGAGGCCGATCAGCGCTGCGACGAGCGTGGACTTGCCGGCGCCGGGTGGCCCGGTGATCCCGACGAGGTGTGCGCGGCCCGCCTGCGGGTAGAGGCGCCGGAGGGCGACCTCCGCCACGGCTGTGCGATTCTCCACTGCCGTCAGGATCCGGGCGAGCGCCCGCCGATCCCCCGCGAGCGCCGCATCGACGAGCGCGTTCGCGTCCGCGGCCACCTCAGTCGCGGGGTCGGGCGTGGGCCCTGAGGTAGTCGGCAACCTCGGCGATCGTGGTCCCGGGCCCGAACGTCTCCGCCACCCCGACCTTCTTGAGCTCCGTGACGTCGTCGTCCGGGATGATCCCGCCGACCACGACCAGCACGTCGTCCATGCCGGCTTCCCTGAGCTTCGCGGTGACCTTCGGCACGAGCGTCATGTGCGCGCCCGACAGGATCGACAGCCCGACCACGTCGGCGTCCTCCTGGAGCGCCGCCGTCACGACCATGTCGGGCGTCTGGCGCAGGCCCGTATAGACGACTTCGAAGCCCTCGTCCCGCAACCCGCGCGCGAGCACCTTCGCGCCGCGATCGTGCCCGTCCAGCCCCGGCTTCGCGATGAGCACCTTCAGCGGTCGATCGGCCATGGGCGGACTGTACCGCACGCCTGCTCGGTCAAGGGGCATGTCACAGGATCACCAGGTGGCCGACGGTCACGCCGCAGGGACGTTCAGCCCACGAGGTCGGCGAGGTGCTCCTCGTAGTGGCCGTACGTGTTGCCGGCGATCATCGCCGCGGCCCAGCCTTCGTGGGCGAGCAATCGATCGTCGGTGAGCCGTGCGACCGCGCGATGGACGAGCCGATACGAATCGTCGAGCGCGAAGAGGATCTCGCCGGTCGTCCGGCCGATCGCGGCGCGGGCCGCCCGGGCGTTGATCGCATCGGTCGGCTCGGGCTCGCCGGGCAGCTCGCCTGTCTCGGCCAGCCAGGCAAGCGCCTCGACCGTGCGCTCGTGCCAGGTCGCAACGTGCCCGAGCATCTGCTTGCGCGTCCAGGAGCCCTGCGCGAGGCGTCGCTCGAGCCCCTGGCTCGGGAGTGCGTGGACTCGTCGGCGGAACGCGGACCAGCCGTCGTCCATGCGGGCGAGGGTCTCGGCGACGAGGGGCTGCCCGCTGGATTGGTCCATGGTCCTCGCTCAATCCTCCGGACGGCGCCGCTCGAGGTGGCTGAAGAACTCGGCGCGGGTGCGGTCGCGCGAACGGAACAGGCCGAGGACCGCTGAGGTGGTCATGATCGTTCCGGGCTTGCGGATGCCGCGCATGATCGCGCACAGGTGGTTCGCCTCGACCACGACGCCGACGCCCTGCGGTGACAGCCGCTCGTTCAGGAAGTCGGCGATCTGCTGCGTCATCCGCTCCTGCACCTGGAGCCGCCGCGCGTACATCTCGACGATCCGCGGGATCTTCGACAGCCCGATGACGTGGCCCTTCGGGATATACGCCACCGACGCCGTCCCGAAGAATGGCAGCAGGTGGTGCTCGCACAGCGAGTAGAACGGGATGTCCTTGACGACGACCATCTCCGAGTAGTCGACGTCGAACACGGCGCCGTTGATCAGCCGGTCCGGGTCGACGTGGTAGCCGGCGGTCAGCTCGGCGTACATCCGATGCACGCGGTCCGGGGTGCCGACGAGGCCCTGCCGATCCGGATCCTCGCCGATCTCGAGGAGGATCTCGCGAACCGCCTCCTCGACCGGCCCGGTCGGCGTGTGCAGCGACGGCGTTCCGACGATCGCGCGCGTCCGGTCGTCATCGGTCAGGGCCGGGACATCGGCAACGCCGTGCCCGTTCAGGCCGTGTTCCTCGCCGATCTCGGTCTCGATCTCGGACACGAGCTTGCGCACGTGCTCGGGCAGGCTGCTCATGGCCCGGGGATGGTACGCCTAGGCGAGAGACTGGACCCCGCTGGCGGGTGGTCGGCGGGCTGCGCCACGGAGCCAGGCGCCGGCGTTCCGGCCGAGGTCGCCGACGTGGTAGCCGCCCTCCTGGAGGATCACGAGACGGCGGCCGAGGGCGGCGACGCGACGGCCCATCTCGTGATAGCCCGCGGTCGTGAGGGCGAGATCGCCGATCGGATCGTGCTCGTACGTGTCGAAGCCGAGCGAGACGACGACGATCGATCCGGGTGCAGAGCCGATCCAGTCGAGCGCACGGTCGAGGTCGGCGATGTAGGTCGGGTCGTCGGCACGAAGCGGCTGCGGAAGGTTGAGGTTCGCGCCGAGCCCAGCGCCTTCGCCAATCTCGTCGGCATGGCCCAGGAAGAACGGGTACAGGCGCCGTGGGTCCGAGTGGAGCGACGCGTATCGAACGTCCTCGCGGCGCCAGAAGATCTGCTGCGTGCCGTTGCCGTGGTGGACGTCGACGTCGAGGATCGCGACGCGCTCGCCGGTCCGCTCGACGATCGACTGCGCCGCGATCGCCGCGTTGTTGAAGAAGCAGTAGCCGCCGGCCATCGCGGCCGCTGCGTGATGGCCGGGCGGACGACACAGCCCATACGCCACCGTCTCGCCCCCGAGGACCAGGTCCGCCGTGGTCAGGGCGACGTCCACCGCGCCGCGTGCCGCGTCGTAGCTCCCGGCGACGAGCGGGTTCGACGAGTCGAGGCCCCACCAGCCCACCCGACCGCCGATCGCCGCCGGCTCGGGGCGGGCGGCGATCAACCCGTCGCTCATGCCGGCGAACATCGCGCGAGTCGGGTACGTGTCGGCCACGAGGAAGTCGCGGTCGATCTGCTGACGCTCCACCTCCGGCCAGGCCGACTCGAGGAAGCGCAGCAGGCCGGAATCGTGTACGGCAAGGATCGGCTCCGTCCCGTGCTCGCTCGGTGGGACGATCTCGAAGCCGCCGTCCGCGGCGAGCGCGGCAAGAATCGAATCGGCTCGCGCGGGCACCTCGTTGGCGGGTACCGGCAGCCCGAGGTAGGTCTCGACCTGCGGATCGTGGGCTCGGTGGCGCTCGGTGTGGACGACCTTCACCCGCGGATCGTACCGGCCCTGCCGGGTCTACGATCCGGCGATGCCAAAGCGCCCGCGCGGCTCACCTCGGGGGATCGCTCGCGCCCGTGCCCGCGCGGCTGCGTTCGAGGCGCTCGTCGATCGGGCGGTGGCAGCAATCCCGGCGCCGTACCGGGAGGCGCTCGCCGAGGTCGCGATCCTGGTCGAGGACGAGCCCACCCGCGAGCAGCTCCTCGACAACGGCCTCGAGCCGTGGGATTCGATGTACGGTCTGTACGAGGGCGTCCCGCGCACCGAGTACGGGGCGGACTGGGTCGCCGCCCCGAACAGGATCACCCTCTTCCGGAGGCCCCTCGAGGACGATTTTCCCGATGCTGCCGAGCTCAAGGCGGAGGTCCGGCGCACGGTCTTGCACGAGCTCGCGCACCACCTCGGCATCGACGACGACCGCCTCGACGAGCTCGGCGCGGGGTAGCGACAGCGCTCGGCGCCGCCGCGCCGGCGACGCTACTTGAACGAGGAGAAGTAGTACACCGGTGGGGCGGCGATCGGCAGCAATGGAAGCTGCGCGGAGGAGCGCAGCTCGTCATGGCTCGCGCTGGCCGGCGGCAGGTCGTCGGCGGCATGGGCATCCCACTGGACCGGATCCGCGGGCAGGTCCTGGCTGATCGGCACCAGCGTCAGCAGGTCGTTGCCGATCCAGGCCGATCGACCGTGCGAGGGGTAGTCGATCCATCGGCCCGCGGCATAGACCCGATCGACGAGCGTGCGGCCATCCGGGGCATCCCGCGTGATGAACGCGTGACTCGCGCCCCCGTAGCCGTCGGCCTCGTCACTCGGCGCCCGCGGGAAGCCGGGCAGCGCGAGCATCGGGCCCCACTCCTGCCGCTCGTTCCCCTGCAGCGCAGCCGGTGGCCCGGCCGTGCGCTCGATGAACAGGTAGGCGCCGTCTGACCAGCGGGTCGCGGCCATGCCCGGATCGGGGCAGGTGACGGTCTTCGCGGCGCAGTCGAACAGGCTGTCGAGCAGCCAGTTGGGCACCTCCGGCAGCACCGCGTAGCCCGCCGACGTGATGTCGATCGACGGCAGGCTTCGACCCACGCCATCGCTTGCCGGATCGTCGACGGTGACGGATTCGCCCTCGGGGCTCAGCGCCACGCCGTTGTCCTGCGCGGCCGCGCTCACGATGCCGAGCAGCGGGCTCGCCTTGCGGAGCTGGAAGCCGACGATCGACGGCAGCTCGATGCCGGCGACGATCAGCAGGCCGATCATCGCCACCGCCATCGGCAGGCTCACCCAGCGGAACCGCCGCGGCCGGACGCCAGTCGCGCTCCGGGCATGATCGAGGCCAGCGGAGTAGTAGGTCAGGCCGAGGAAGCCCGCCACCTGCGGAGCCGCGACGATCGCCGCGATCGTGAACGTCAGGCTGCCGAACGCGACGACGAACGCCAGGACCAGGATCGAGGCGAGGAGCTGCCCGGCCCCGCCGCCGCCGAAGCCGAGGTGCATGAACGTGCCGACCCGGTCGGCGGCGTCGAGGCCGGCGCTCAGCGCGAACTGCTGGATGGCCGACGTGACGAGCGTGAAGATCGTCACGGCGAGCGCGATCCGGGGCCGAACCCGGAAGAGGCGCCACGATCGCCGCAGTGCCTCGACCGCGCCGACGTCGCCCAGGACGATGCTCGTCGATGCGAACGCGAAGGGCGTCACGACCAGCGCCCCGAGGGCGCTCCCGATGAACGCGATCCCGGTGTTCGGGTTCTCGAGGCTGAAGAACGGCAGGACGACCAGGAGCGAGACGACGTACGACGCGAGCCAGACGAGCGAACCCGCACCGAGCAGTCGCCAGAAGACCTGCCGGGCACGGATGATCGCCTCCCACAGGTGGAGCGGCCGCTCGGACGCCCGCCCGGCGAGGAGCGAGATCGCGATCGCCTGGGCATCGATGCCGATGGCGAGGAGCAGCACGATCCCGCCGATCGCGAGCCCGTAGACGAGCAGCAGCGGCCTGAGGAGGTCCGGCTGCTCGAAGAAGATCAGCGTCGGATCCTTCTGGAGCATCTCGGCAGTGCCTGGATCGCTCAGCAGCCGCCCCAGTCCCAGGAGCACGAGGACGACCGCCGGTCCGAAGGCGCCGAGCGACAGGAGCCCGATGTAGATCGAGCCACGGCGGATCGCGGTGCTCGCATCGACCGCCAGCTGGAGCCCGGCGCTCACCACCCTCCGGGCCGACGGCAGGTCGTAGGCCCGGGTCCACGTCGGGGCCAGCGGCGGCTCGGGCACTCGATAGGCCGCGAACGGCAGGTAGGCCGGTTGTCGTGCCGGAGCGGGTCGTGGAGCCGGGTCGGCTCCCGGCATGTCGGGCAGCCCGGCCTCCGGATCGAGCATGCGGCGGAGCATACAGTCGGCCCCGTGGCGCCCGGGACCTGCAGAAGTACGGGTGCACTTGCGAAATTGCGCAAGTGGTGACATCATGCAGTCGATGGCAATCGAGCTTCCCGCCTCCCCGGCGGCCACCGCCAGCCGCGAGTCGGACTACGAACGGACGGCCATCGTCGGCCGCGCCCTCGCAGACCCGAAGCGCCTGTGCGTGCTCGAGTCGCTCGCCGTCGGTGAGCTGTCGGTCAGCGAGCTGGCCGGCCGCGTCGCCTGTCAGGTGCCGAACATGAGCCAGCACCTGGCCGTCCTCCGCTCCGCGGGTCTCGTGACCACGCGTCGAGAGGGCAGCACCGTGTTCTACCGCCTCACGGACCCGCGCGTCCTCGAGGCCTACCAGCTGCTCCAGTCGATCGCCCGCTGAGCGGGAGAAAGGATCACCCGATGGCGATCAAAGTTGCCACCGACGCCACCTTCGAAGCCGAAGTCCTCCAGAACGACAGGCCCGTCGTGGTCGACTTCTGGGCCGCCTGGTGCGGGCCGTGCAAGCTCGTCGCCCCGGAGATGGAGAAGCTCGCCGCCAAGTACGAGGGCTCGATCGACATCGTGAAGGTCGACGTCGACGCCAACCCCGGCCTGTCGCGCGCGTTCAACATCATGTCGATCCCGACCATCGCGTTCTTCGCGCCCGGCAAGCAGCCGATGGGCGTCGTCGGGTTCCGACCCGCCGAGCAGCTCGAGGCCCAGTTTCAGCTCGCCTCCTACCCCAGGATCGACGCCGCAGCGGCGGCCACGGACGCCGCCGCTCCGACCGCCGCGAGCGACGCCGCCTGACCTTCCGCGCTCCTCCAAGAGCCCAGGAGCCCGCCCTGCCCAGGGTGGGCTCCTGGATTCCGGGCGCAGCCAGCGGCGCTGCGCGCGGCCGAGGAGCGGCAGGGGTTTCCGTGCGGCCCGTGCGCCCGATCTTGGCCACTTCGACATCGGCGGACGGTTGCCAAAGATCGAGCGGGTACTGCGCGGTAACGTCGCGGTCATCTGCAGGGATCTGAGCGTGAATCGAGGCGACGACGGCACCTAGTCGGAGTCGCGAATCTGCCGAACCGTCCCTGGGTGTCGGTTTGGACAAGATCTCGCCGCGAACAGCCTCTGCGCGGCTGTCGCGACTCAGCCAGCGGCGCGGCGGTAGGCGAGGTCGAACCAGGCGGTGAGGCGGTCGACGGCGTGACCGTCGAGCTCGCGCGGATTGAAGCGGACCCAATCCGCGCCGCGCGGCGAGGGCGCGGTGTCGGGCGTGCGGATTGCCGCGGCCGCGATCGCTGGATCGAGGCGGAGCTCGATGCCGTCAGCGCCGAGCGCGGCAAAGAGGTGGCCACCTCGGGACCACGTGGTTCCCGCGGGAGTCGCCGCCGAGCCAATGCCCGCGGGGGTCGCGGCAGCGCCCGCTTCCCCGTCGCCGTTGCCGGCACTGGCCGCCCGCGACTCGGTTGCGTCGGGGAGCTCGGCGGCCAGCTCGGCGACGAGCACCGCCACGGACGGGATCACGGGAGCGGGTGCGGCAACCCGGTCACGCGGCGAGGTCGAGGATGGCTTCGAGGTCGGCGACATGATCCTCGTAGTGCTCGATCGTGTAGACGTGGAAGAACCGGAGGTGGTCTGCGTTCTTGACCCAGCGGGTCTCGGGCACGACGGTGAGGTAGCCGCGGAGCTCGCCGGGGGTCTCGCGGAAGCGGCGACGGACCTCGGCCAGCGGCAGGTCGCGCCAGGTCGCCTGGATCTCGGCGTTGATCTCGTCGCCGCGTGCGGCGAAGTCGCGCCGCGAGCGCTCCATCGTCGGGCTGCCCTCCCCGACCGCGAGCTCCCGCGCCGCGTCGAGCGCATCATTGAGCCACGCGACCAGATGCGCCATCACATCCCGGCCGGACCAGTCGTTCGTCTCCGAGATCGGACGCTCGAGCTGCTCGTCGGAGAGGGCGTCGAGCGCCTCGAACGGGCGCCACGCCTCGCGCTCCTCCTCGAGGAACTCCAGCGCGTTGAGGTACACCAGCTGCGCCTCAGACCCCGACGGGCTCGCGGTATTCGCCGAAGACGCCGCGCAGGACGCCGCACATCTCGCCGAGCGTCGCGTAGGCGGCCGCGCAGCGGATGAAGTGCGGCATCAGGTTCGAGTCCGAAGACCCGGGGCGGGCGGCCGCTTCCCGCAACCCACGCAGCGCGCTCTCCACGGCGCCACCGTCGCGCTCCCGCCGCGTCCGTTCGAGGCGGGCCAAATGCGCCTCGAGCGAGCCGGGCGGCACGCTCAGCACCGGGACGGTGGTGACCTCGCGCTGGTCGACGTAGGCATTCACGCCCACGATCCGGCGCTCGCGCTCGTCGACCTCGCGCTGGAATCGGTAGGCCGCCTCGGCGATCTCGCGCTGGGGGTAGCCGTCGATCACGGCAGGCACCATGCCGCCGCGCCGGTCGATCTCGTCGAGGTAGACCCAGACCTGCCGCTCGACCTCGTTGGTGAGCGATTCGACGAACCACGAGCCACCGAGCGGATCGATGGTGCCGGTGACCCCGGTCTCCTCGGCGATGACCTGCTGCTGGCGGAGGGCCAGGAGGGCAGCCTCCGCGGTAGGGACCGCCAGCGCCTCGTCGTACGCGTCCGTGTGGAGCGACTGCGTTCCGCCGAGGACCGCGGCCAGCGCCTGGATCGCCACCCGGGTCAGGTTGTTCAGGGGCTGCTGGGGCGTGAGCGAGACCCCCGCGGTCTGTGTGTGGAAGCGCATCCAGGTCGAGCGCTCGTTCTCGGCGTGGTAGCGCTCGGTCATGAGCCGGTGCCAGATGCGGCGTGAGGCGCGGAACTTCGCGATCTCCTCGAAGAAGTCGCTGTGCGAGTTGAAGAAGAAGGACAGCCGGGGTGCGAAGTCGTCGACGCGCAGGCCGCGCTCGATGGCGGCCTCGACGTAGGCCATCCCGTCCGCGATCGTGAACGCGAGCTCCTGGACGGCGGTCGAGCCCGCCTCCCGGATGTGGTAGCCCGAGATCGAGACCGTGTTCCAGCGCGGCATCTCGCGCGTCCCGAACTCGATCGTGTCCGTCACCAGGCGCATCGACGGCGCCGGCGGGAACAGGAACTCCTTCTGGGCCACGAACTCCTTGAGGATGTCGTTCTGGGTCGTGCCTTCGAGCATCGCCCGCTGGAAGCCGGCCTGCTCGGCGGCGACGATGTACATCGCCCAGATCGGGGCCGCCGGCGAGTTGATCGTCATCGAGGTCGAGACCTTGTCGAGCGGCAGGCCGTCGAGCAGGACCTCCATGTCGGCCAGCGACGAGACGCCGACGCCGCACGTGCCGAACTCGCCTTCGGCCTCCGGGTCGTCGGTGTCGTAGCCGTACAGCGTCGGCATGTCGTAGGCGATCGAGAGGCCGGTCTGGCCGGCCGCCAGCAGGTCCTTGAACCGCCGATTCGTGTCCTCGGCGGCGCCGAAGCCCGCGAACATGCGCATCGTCCACAGGCGCGAGCGGTAGCCCGACGGGTGGATGCCCCGGGTGAACGGCGCCTCGCCCGGCATGCCGATGCGCTCCGCGGCGGTATCGGGGCCGGCGCCCAGCGACCACGGCCCGTACACCGGGTCGAGCTCGATCTCGCCGAGCGTGCGGAAGCTGCGCTCGCGCTCGGGCGCGCGGCCGAGGGCGGGGTCCAGCCGCTCGACCTTCCACGCGCGCCGGCGTGCCTGCCAGTCGATGCCGTCGCTCATGCGGGCGACAGTACCACCGGCTACGGCGCCGGCATGGCCGCGGCAGCCGCGACCGCCGCCAGCACCCGCTGATCGTGCGCCGCACGGGAGGCGTTCGGGTCGACGGTCGTCGCGACGATCACGACCCACACGTCGGCGCCGTCCGGCCAGACCACGACGGTCTGGAGCGACAGGTTGTTCAGCGTCTCGAGCCGAAAGACGATTCCCGCACCGGGCATGCTCGGCCGGGTGGTCGTGATGTTCTCGGTGTGGCTCGCATGCTGCGCGCCGGCCGTGTAGAACTCCTCGACCCACGCGGTCTGGACGGCGGGTTCGGGCAGCCCCTGGGTCGACATGATCGCGATGACCGTGCCGTCGCCGTTCGAGCCGTCCCAGGTCGCGCCGGCGAAGTGCAGCTGCGAGATGCCGTGGTCCGCGTAGGTCCCGAGGGCGCCGGCGGTGCAGTTCGCGCCCGAATCCACGAGGTTTGGCGCCGCGCCGTCGAGCTGCTTCGGCAGGAGCGCTTCCAGGGTGGTGAACGACCCGGGTGCCTTCACGTCCGCAGCGCAGCCGCTGGCGCCGGGCGCCGCCGATCCGGTGGCATTCCCACACGCGGCCACAGCCAGGATGAACGGAATCAGGGCTGCGAGCGGCGCCGCTCGGCGGGCGCGGCTCACTGTTCCGGGGCGGGCTGGTAGTGGAGGACGCCCCGCTCTTCGAGGTCGTCGCGGAGGACCCGCGCCGCGGCGACAAGGTCCGGATCGCGCGAGATCGTGCGGGCGAGCCAATCGATGTACGTCGGCTCGAAATCGGCGATCTGGCCGAGCGTATGGCCGTGGAACTTGCCGAACTCGATCGGCCAGGCGCGTGCCGTGTCGAGCATCGGCGGCACCGGTGGCCGGAAGTTGTGCTGGCGGCCCCGGCTCAGCGGCCCGTTGGGCTGCGACGCGCGGAGGGGCTCGCGACGCAGGCGGTCCGTCGTCGACGGACGCTTCGGCTCGTGGCGAATCCGAGGGCCAGTGGTCGTGTTGCGCGGCCGGAACGTGGCCGTGGTGTCGACGCGGCCGGTGACCGGGCGCTCCGGCCTGGGCTCGGGCGGCCACGTGCCTCGGCGGCCCGCCGCGCCGTTCGCGCCGCCCTCGCCGGCGGCCGCCGCGCGCAGCTCCGCGTAGGCCCGGTTGATCTCGGCCATGCGCCGCGTCGCGCGCTCGGCGGCCGCCGGGTCGGACTGGGTCAGGTCCGGGTGGTGCTCGCGGGCCAGCTTGCGCCAGGCGGCCTTGATCGTCGCCTGCCCCGCGTCGCGGGGCACGCCGAGCACGTCGTGCGGGTTGCGTTTGGGCATGGCCCCTGAGTGTATCGAGGCGGCCCCCGGGTCCCGGACCATGCTCCCGACTCGACCTACCATGACGCCGATGAGGAGTCGGAAGGTGGGGCTCACCGCGGCACTCACGGTCGGCGGCCCGATCGCCGCCTGGCGGTTCGCGCACGCGTACCGCGCGCGCGCCGGCTATCCGCACCGCCACCCGCCCGATCACGACCCGAGCTTCCTCGGGCTCGCGTTCGAGGAGCTCACCATCCGGTCGGGCGGCGTCAACCTGCCGGCGTGGTGGATCCCGGCGCGCGACGGGATCCCCGGTCCCGTCGTCGTGCTGATCCACGGCTGGGAGTCCTCGCGCGACCGAACGCTCCCGAACGCACAGATCCTCCACGCGATCGGCATGCACGTCCTCACGCTCGACGTGCGCGGCCACGGCACGAATCCGCCGGAGGAGCTGCCGCTCACCGCCGGTGAGTTCGGCGAGGACGCCCTCGCAGGCGTGCGGACCGCCCTCGCCCGGTCGGACGTGACGGCCGTCGGAATCCTCGGCCACTCGATGGGCGCGATCGGCGCGCTGCTGGCCGCCGCGGCCGAGCCGCGGGTCCGGGGCGTCGTCGCGGCCTCCGCCCCGGCCGATCCCTACCGCCTGACCCGCCAGACGTTCCGGCTCGCAAAGCTGCCGCTGCCGGGCCCGCTCGCGTGGCCGCTCGCGTGGCTGACGACCCACGTCTTCCTCTCACCGCGAGGCCACACGGTCCGAGGCGTCTCGGCGGCGCGCGCCATCGCGACCTACCAGGGTCCGGTGCTGCTGGTGCACGGCGACGCGGACCGCGTCGTGCCGATTGGCCACGTCCGTCGTCTCGAGGCCGTCGTCGAGGCGGCGCGCAAGGACCAGCCGGATGCCGCGCCAGTCGAGGTGCTCGTCATCCCGGGCGGCGAGCACAGCTGGCTGTACGAGTTCAGCGCCTACCGCGGTGCCGTGGCGAGGTTCCTGACCCGGGCGCTCGATGGGCCGCTCACGCCCGGCAACGCCGAGGCGATCGCCCGCGCAACGCCGGCGGCGCGCCTCCCCCAGCGCGAGCACCCGTTCTCGGCGATGGAGGGCGAGCCCGGCGGGGTCCGGACGCTCGTCAACGCGATCCGGATGGCCGGTGGCGGCACGCCCCCGCCTCCGGTCGTGCCGGAGCCCGGCGCCGAGGAGACGCCCTACTCGGCATGAGCGAGGTCTGGAGCGCGATCCGAAGCAAGCGCATGGTCCGCCGATTCGCAGATCGGCCGCTCGCGGCGGACCACCTGACCCGGATCGTCGACGCGGGCCGCCACGCAGGCAGCTCGAAGAACCAGCAGCGCTGGGACTTCGTGGTCGTCGAGGACCGGGCGCGACTCGGCGAGCTGGCGAAGGTCGGGCCATTCGCCGGGCACGTCGGCGGTGCGGCGGCGGCAATCGCCCTGGTGACCCCGGACCCGACGGTCCCCGGCGCGTCGCTGTCGCTCGTGTGGGATGCCGGCCTGGCGGCCGAGAACATGATGCTGGCGGCGTGGGAGCTTGGCGTCGGCAGCTGCCCTGCGACCGTCCACGAGCAGTCCGTCGCGCGACACGTGCTGGGCCTCCCGGGGGATCGGTGGTGCGGCTACGTCCTCTCGTTCGGGTACCCGGCGGACGCCCAGGACATGATTCGGCCACCGAAGGCCGGCGGACGCCGGCCGCTCGACGAGGTCATCCACCGAGAGACGTGGTGACGTCCCTCGCCGGCGGCAATGCCGGGGGCGGGACCTCCGGGGCGGGAGCACCCTCGGCAAGGTAGGCGTCGATCGCGGACTTGAGCCCCACGTCCCGCCCGGCTCGCTCCGACAGCAGCCACTTGTGCTCGAGGACATCGCTGTAGGCCTGGATCAGGTCGCGGTCGCCGACGACCGGCCGGAGCTGCCGCAGCGCGGGATCGAGCACGTGCCGTCGCCAGCGGCGCGCCCCGATCTCCTCCGAGGTCGTGCGCCCGGTTCGATGCCGCAGCCACGCCATGTGCTCGCGCATGTCGTTGAGGAGGAGACGGGCCTGGCCCTCCAGCGCGCGAATGCCCGTCAATCGCTCGAGCTCGATGGCGTGGAAGGCTCGGTTCGTCGTGGCGACGCGCAGTCGAACGTCCGTCCCGCCCGCGGCCGGCGCCACCTCGATCTCGTCGACGGCAAACCCGAGCTCGTTCAGCCGCCGGATCTGGCCCCGGATCGCATGCCGGTCACCGGCCGGCAGCCGAGGCTCGAGATGCAGCTCGTTCCAGACCGCCGTGTAGCGCTCGCGCACGTTCTCGGCCGCCCCGATCGCGGTCTCGACGTCCTCCGGGCGGCCCTGGTCCAGCGCGACATCGGCGAGGCCGTAGCCGACGTTCTCGACCAGGATCTCGAGGTCGTAGGCGCGCTGGCCGTCGGACAGCGATGGATGGACCTCGCTCGTCTCAGCGTCGACCAGGAACGCCTGGATGCGTGCGCCATCGCGCCGGAAGAGCGTGTTGGCGAGCGAGCAGTCGCCCCAGAACACACCGCCGCGATGGAGGTCGACCAGGAGCCAGGCCATGGCGTCCAGCAGCCGGTCGCGATACGGGCCGGGACCCAGGGGAAAGCGGGCGAGCAGACGTCGGAACTGCAGCGAATGGGCGAGGTACTCGGTCACGATGACCGCCGAGCCGGCCTCGGGCCGGACCGCGATCCCGATCGGCGTGACCGCCGGAAGCCCGACCCGTTCGAGGTGGTTGAGGACCGCGTACTCCCGCTCCGCGACGTCGGCCGGCTCCTCCTTGAGCGCGATCAGCGCGCCATCCACGACCAGGAACCGGACAAGGTGGCGCGACGGGCCAACCGGCAGCTCCCGGAAGTCGAGGCGCTCTGGCCACGCCGCGAGACCGAGCTCCCAGGGCAGGTCGAGCAGGGCGCCGGCCCGGCGCAGCCGGAGGAGCGGGAATCCGGCCGGCGCCGTCACCCGATCACGGCGGCGTGGCGGCGACCACGAGGACGTGCGGGCCCCAGGCCGGACGCGCCAGGACCATGCGCGCCGCCCCCAGCGGCCCCGGAGCCGCCGCTCCGACCCGGGCGGGGTCGAATGGATACGGCCCTTCGGGGGCCGCGAGGCCCGGCGCCGGCGGCGCCTCGAGGTAGATCGCGGCAACGCCCTCGTCGAATCTCGCCAGCGTGGCGGCGAGGCGGCCCTCCGTGTCGGGCTCGAGGAGGATCACCGCCGGCAGCTCCGGGTTTGCGAGGCCACGCGGCGGGCCCTCCGCCCCGAACCAGCGCGCCGTGCCGACCCACGCCGCTGCGCCCAGGTGCGCGTCGCGCCCGGCGGGCGACCAGTCCGGGGCCGGTAGCCGGGCCGTGGCGAACGCCGTCGAAAGCTCCTCGGCGGCGCGCTCCAGCTCGACCGTCCCCCAGCCGATCCCGATGAGGCGGAGGCCGGCCACCCATGGATCGCGCGCGGCGGCGGCGCGCCGGAGGGCGTTGGCGACCGCCAGCAGGCCGCCCGAGGATGCGTCCGGGCTCATCGCAGGAGCAGGTCCGGCGCGGGCTCGCCGACGATCGCGAACCCGAGCGTTTCGTACAGGCGCACGGCGGCATGATTGTCGACCTCGACGGCAAGGTGCACGACGTCGCTCCCGGCATCGAGCGCCTCGCGCACCGCGAGCGCGGTCGCAAGGGCCCCGAGGCCCCGCCGCCGAAATGCGCGCCGGGTGCCGATGGAGGAGAGGTACGAGCCATCGGCCGTGGTAGCGCGACGGGCGATCGCCGCGGGCACGCCGTCGATGCTGACGAGGAGGACGGCGCAGCCCGGGCGCGAGACGCAGGCGAGCACGTCGTTCTCGAGCGCGACGCGCCGATCGACATCGACGCCGAACGCGTCGGCCAGGACGAGCGAGGCATCGACGGCCCATCGCCGTCGTTCCGCCCAGCGCCGGTCCGACGACCCGGCGGCGACGTCCGCCTCGCGGCTCGCCACGGACACGCTGCCGCGCCCGAACTCCGCCTCGACCCGCGCCTGCGCCGCCGCGACACGCTCCGAGGCCCTCGGCGCGTCGATGAGGACCATCCGCCGATCCGCGCCGAGCGTCTCGAAGCCTGCCCCGGCCAGCCTCGCCGCGAGGTCACCTGGCGTGCTCCCGACCGGGAGCGGACGGATGTGCGGGAGGCGGTCGAGGGTCGCGAACAACGTGATCACCTCGTCGAGCCGGTGGTCGAAGTGATCCCGATCCGTCGGCCACACCGGCGCGATCAGCCGGTTCCAGAACGGCTCGGCGTCGCTCGGGTCGTGGAACAGCCAGCCATCGCCGAGGTCGCGGAGCTCCCGCGCCGGCGTCTGCTGCGCCCGCGCCTCGTGGACGACGAGGCGGTGCGCCAGCTCGGAGTCGAAGATCCGAACGCCGCCCACGGGCGAACCATACGGGAGAGAGCGGGGCCGCCGCGCTATCGTGGCGCGACACGGACCCTGACCGCTGGAGGCCCACATGCGATCACTCCTTCGCGTCGCCCTGTCCATCACCGCCACGCTCGCCCTCGCGGCATGCTCCGGAGGCGGCGGTGCTGCCACGACCGGGCCCGCGGCCACCGTCTGCAACGACTCGACCGGCACGACCGTCGTCGCCGCCACGGTCCAGAACAGGACGTGGTCGCAGCCGGTCAGTGCCAAGGTCGGCGACGTGATCACCTGGACCAACAGCGACAGCGTGCCCCACAAGGTCGCGCTCGATGACGGCTCGTGCACGATGTCGGCGAACATCGGGCCCAGCGGTGGCACGCACAGCCTCGTCTTCACGAAGGCCGGGACGTACCCGTTCCACTGCGCCATCCACCCGAGCATGACGGGCACGATCACGATCTCGTAACCCGCGGCTGCAACCGATCTGCGGGCCGCCGTGTTGGAGCGATCGATGGACACCGATACGGCGCTCGCCGCGCGGCTGGCCGCCGACGTCGAGCAGGCCTTTCCAGCGCTCGTCGCGGCGCACCAGGACCGGCTGTACTCCATCGCGCTGCGGCTGCTCGGCGACCGGCGCGACGCCGAGGAGGTCGCCCAGGACGCCCTCGTGCGGGCATTCCGCGCGATTCGCGACTACCCGAGCGAGCGCGTCGTCGCCCTGCGGCTCCGGCCGTGGCTCGCATCGATCACGGTCAACCTCGCCCGCAACCGTCGACGCAGGCACGACGACCGCCAGCCGCCGGCGCCGCTCGAGCCCCTCCTCGACGCGGGCTTCGACCCGGCCGCCGATGGTCGCGCAAGCCCGACCACGAGCGCCGATCGGCGCGAGACCCAGCGTGAGCTGGCCGCGGCGCTCGTCCGGCTGACGCCCGCGGTCCGGGCCGCGATCGTCCTGCGGCACGTCGACGGCCTGAGCGTGGCCGAGGTCGCCGAGGCGCTCGGGCGCCCTGAGGGAACGATCAAGGCCCAGGTCCACCGCGGCCTTCGCGAGCTCCGGGCGCTCATCGAGGCCTCGCCGGAGCCGTTCGTGTCGAATCCCTCGCCAACGCGGGTGTCCCGCCCGCTCCCCACCCTGGAGGCCGTCCGATGACCACCACCGCGCCCTACGCCGACCCCGGCCTCGAGGCCGCGCTGCGCGACCTGCGGGTCGCGGCGCCGCCATCGGTCGGCTTCGGCGCCCTCGTCGAGGCCGGCGTGGCCGATCACTACGCGCCGATCGACACGCCGCTCGGGCGGGCCTTTGTGGCCTGGAACGGCCGCGGTGTCTCGTGGGTCGCTCCCGCCGGGAACCGCGCGACGTTCGAGGACCGCTTCCGCGGCGCCGTCGGCCGGGAGATCGCCCCGGCCGAAGCGCTGCCGACGACACTCGCGCTGTCGATCGCGCGACGCTTGTCCGGCGACCGCCGGGTGCGGATTCCTCTCGACCTCCGCGGCCACACGCCATTCGAGGTCGCGGTCTGGACGAAGGCGCTCGAGATCCCGCGCGGTGAAGTTCGGCCGTACGGCTGGATCGCCGCCGAGATCGGCAGGCCGCGGGCCGTCCGCGCCGTGGGGACCGCGCTCGCGCACAACCCCGTCCCGCTCGTGGTGCCGTGCCATCGCGTGGTCCGGAGCGACGGGATGATCGGCCAGTATTCGATGGGCGGTCCGGACGCCAAGCGCCGCGTCCTCGCCTCCGAGGGCCTCGACACCCGGTGGCTGGAGGCCGAAGCGGCCGCGGGCAAGCGCTTCACCGGGTCGGACACGACGCACATCGTGTGCCTCCCGACGTGCCGGGACGCACGGCGGGTCACCGCTCGCCACCGCGTCGCGTTCCCGAGCCTGCGCGCGGCCGAGGCCGCCGGCTACCGGCCCTGCAAGCACTGCCGGCCGGTGGCCCTCGCAGCCGCATGAGCAGCACCTGACGGTCGGCTCGAGAGCTCGACCTCCGTCGGGGTTCGGAAGCGAGGGAGCGTTCGATCGAGGGTATCTCGCGCCTCCGCGGCGTCTGCGCTAGTATCCGAACCTTGGACCAGCAGGCTATGCCAAGCGCCGCGGCGACGCCCGTGAAGCGCATCCCGAGCTCGCTCGCGCTGTGGGCCAACCTGGCCGTCGTCTACGTGATCTGGGGCTCCACGTACTTCGGCATCGCGATCGCGATCAAGACGATGCCGCCGTTCCTGATGGCGTCGGCGCGGTTCGCCCTGGCCGGGTTGCTCCTGTTGGCCTGGGACCTCGCGCGCCATCCGGAGGCGCGACGCCTCCCGACCCGGCGCCAGGTCCTCGACTCCGCCATCGTCGGGGGGCTGCTCCTCGGCATCGGCAACGGGTTCGTCGTCTTCGGCGAGAAGACCGTGCCGTCGGGAATCGCCGCGATCCTGATCGGGATGATGCCGCTCTGGTTCGCGGTCCTGGGCTGGCTGTACCTGCGCCAGAAGCTCCCGCGGCTGGTCGTGTTCGCGGTGGCGCTCGGGTTCGTCGGCGTGGCCCTGCTCATCTGGCCGACAGGCGACGGCGCGAACCACTTCGACCCGTTCGGCATCTTCATCCTGTTCCTCGCGCCGCTCGGCTGGGCGCACGGCTCGATCTACTCCCAGCAGCGCGCGAAGCTGCCGAAGAGCCCGCTCACCGCGTCGGGCTTCCAGATGCTCGCGGGCGCGGCAGTGACGGGGATCGAATCGGTGATCGCCGGCGAGCCGGCGCATTTCGACCCGTCGGCGATCTCCGCGGAATCCGTGATCGCGGTCGTCTACCTGATCCTGTTCGGCAGCATGCTCGCGTACACCGCCTATGCCTGGCTGCTGCGCAACGCGCCGCTGTCGCTGGTGGGCACGTACGCCTACGTGAACCCGGTCGTGGCCGTGGCGCTCGGCACGATCTTCCTGCACGAGCCGATCAGCGCGCGGACGATCATCGCCGCGGCCGTGATCATCCTCGCCGTCGCGATCATCGTGACGGCCCGGGGCCGGCTCGCCGGCGCGCACGCGAGCGACGAGGCCGGAGCTCCGGCGAGCGACGAGCCGTCGCGGCTCGATGCGGAGCCCGCGCGGGGCTAGATCAGCCGGGTCGGCGGTCGGCGAGCACGGTGCGGCTCACCCGCCGGGCCATCGCCATCACGGTGATCATCGGGTTCACACCGATCGCCGTCGGGAACGTCGAGGCGTCCGCGACGTACAGGCCGTGGATGACGCTCCCGCGCGAATCGCGGCGGAGCCTGCCGCTCGGATCTGCAGGATGCGACGCGGGGTCGGCGCCCATCCGCAGTGTGCCCATCTGGTGGGCAGACGCGATCGTCCCGCGATGCGGACCGAAGTCCCTGGCCGCGAGTGCGGCCTCGAACGCCGCGAACCGCCGTGCCTCGTCGGGAGCGCCGTCGACCTGATGGCGCAGCAGCGGCATGCCGACCGCGACGACCTCGCGGGCGCCGCCCGCGCGGGCGAGGCGCGCCATCGAGAGGAGCGCGTGACGGGCGGTGGCCCGCCCGAGACGGTCGAGGCGATAGTCGATCCGGACGCGGCCGGCGCGCGTCAGCCGGACACGGCCCTCGCCGCCGTCGCGGGTGATCGCGATCAGCGGGCTGAAGTGGCGCGCCCGGGCCATGAGCTCGCCGTGCGATACGGATCCCATCCAGGGGAGGACGAGGGCAAGCAGCCCGAGGTGGCCGGGCGCCGATTCGATCACGTACCGCCGCCGACCCGGCTCGTCGTCGGCGAACTCCATCGAACGGACCGCCTGCATCGTGCCTCGCCACATGTCGACCGGGTCCTCGTGAATCGCGCCGACGATCGGCACCGGGTGGATGCGCAGGTACCGCCCGATCGCCGGATGGTCGATGCCCGAGGCGTGCAGGATCGCGGGGCTGCGCAGTGCGCCGGCGGCCAGGACGACCTGGGCCGCATGGACGACGAACGGACGCGTCGGAGCGCCCGGTGCCGCGTCATGCGCCGCGGGCGCGAGGTGCCCGGTCACGCCCAGCACGGAGCCGCTGGAGCCGGGCAGGAGTGCCGTCACTCGCGCCCGGTCGAGCACTCGAGCCCCGTGCGCGACCGCGGTCGCCAGGTGCGCCCGGATGCCCGACTGCTTCGCGCCGCGGCGGCAGCCGAATGGGCACGATCCGCAGTCTCCGCAATCGACCGCGTTGCGCCGGATGACGTCCGATTCCCATCCGAGCGCAGTCGCGCCGCGGCGAATCAGCTCGTCCTTCGGAGGGATCGAGGCGGCCGGCCCCACCCCGAGCTCCCGCTCGATCGTCGCCACGTCCTCCGCCCAGCCGGCTCCGTCCAGGCCGTCGAGCCCGTGGTCGCGGACCCACTCGGTGCGGACCTCCGCCGGAGCATCGAGACAGGTCATCCAGTTCACGAGCGTGCCCCCGCCGACGCCTGCGCCGGCGAGCATGGTGACCGCGCCGTCCCAGGTCGAGAGCAAGCCGTAGTTGAGGTACAGGCGACCGTAGGCGTCGAGCTCGTTGCGCGGGATCGTCGCCTCGGAGACGAACGGACCGGCCTCGACGACGAGCACGGACCGGCCGGCCTTCGCGAGCTCGGCGGCGATGACCCCGGCGCCCGCACCCGACCCCACGACCACGATGTCGGCGGAGAGCTCGACGGGGCCCGTCGCTCCTTCGACCGTCCGGTCGACCTCGATCGGCAAGATCGCCGCGAGCGTCGGCGGCAGCGGCGGATCATCGCGGACATAGCCGATCTCGATCGGCAGCCGGTTCGGCTCGTCGGGGGTGCCGGGATCGGCGTAGGCGATGAACGTGAGCAGCTTGCGGAAGGCGTTCGCGCCGGAGCGGCGCAGGAGGAGCGGCGACCCGAGCCAGCGCAGGAGAAGCCGCTCCCGCGCCGGCGGATCCATCCCCTGGAACGCTGCGAACCCGGCGCCGGTGGCGAGGTTCGCGAGGGGCTGCTCGAGCAGCCGGAGGACCAGGCGCAGCTGCACGAGCTGGGACGGATCCACCGCGCGTTCGAGCGCATCTGCCGCGATCGACGCGACCCGCGGCGCGTTCGACGCGGGCACGAACGTGCTGGCCAGCTCGCGCAGGGTCGCCTGCTCCGACGGGCTCAGGCGCATGGCGCGGGCGCGGCGGGTCGGGTCAGGTCGGGTCGGGTCGAGCGCTACGCGCGGCCGGCCGCCGCGGCCACCGATGCCGGGAGGCGCTCGAACCCCTCGGCCGGCAGCGGCTCACACCGAAGCGGACGGTCGTCGCGATAGCCGAGGGCGTAGTCGGCCTGGATGAGCGTGTGGAGCTGGCTCGTGCCCTCGTAGATCACGGCGGCCTTCGAGTTGCGCAGGTAGCGCTCGACCGGGAACTCGTTCGAGTAGCCGTTCGCGCCATGGATCTGGATCGCGTCGAGGGCGCTCGCCACGGCGTGGTCCGTCGCGTGCCACTTGGCAAGCGACGTCTCGCGCGTGTTCCGCACGCCGTGGTTCTTCAGGAAGCCGGCGCGCCAGACGAGCAGCCGGCCCGCCTCGATGCCCGCGACCATCTTGGCCAGCATCTGCTTCACGAGCTGGTGCTTGCCGATCTCGTCGCCGAAGGTGCGCCGTTCGTGGGCGTACTTGAGCGACGCGTCGAGGCACGCCTGGGCGAGCCCGACATTGCCCGCGGCGACCGTGTAGCGCCCCTGGTCGATGGCGCTCATCGCGATGAGGAAGCCCTCGCCCTCCTCGCCGATCCGGTTCTCGATCGGGACGCGGACCTCGTCCATGTTGATCAGCCCGGTGTTGCCGGCCCGGATGCCGAGCTTGCCGTGCAGGCTGCCGGTCGACAGGCCCTGCATGCCTCGCTCGAGCACGAACGCGGTGACACCTCGGTGGCCCCTGGATCGGTCGACGGACGCGAAGACGAGGAACTGGTCGGCGATGTCGGCGAGGCTGATCCAGATCTTCTGGCCGTTGAGGACGTACGAATCGCCGTCGCGCCGCGCCGTCGATGACAGATTCCCCGCGTCCGTGCCCACGCCGGGCTCGGTCAGGCCGAACGTGGCGAGCTTCTCGCCCTTCGCCTGCGGGATCAGCCAGCGGGTCCGCTGCTCGTCGGTCCCCCACTGCATCAACGTCAGCGAATTCAGCCCGACGTGGACGCTCTGGACGACCCGAAAGGCCGTGTCCGCGCGTTCGAGCTCCTCGCAGATCAGCCCGAAGCTGATGTAGTCCATGCCCGAGCCGCCCCAGCGGGTGTGGATCGGCGCGCCGAGGAGGCCCAGGTCGGCCATGCGGGCGAAGATCTCGCGGTGGACCTCGCCCTTCTCGTCCCACTCGCGGATGTGGGGCAGGATCTCGGCCTCCGTGAACTCGCGGACCGACGCCTGGACGAGCCGGTTCTCCTCGGTCGGGCGAAGGTCGATCACGGACGGCATTCTAGGGACCATGACCTCGCCTGATCGACGCTCGTCCTACCGCGCCCTGCTCGGGGTCCCGATCCTGTCGTGCCGCCGCCGGGCATGGAAACGCGCCGCCCGATCAGGCGACGCGTCCGGATGAGTGCGTTTGCGGTGCGCCGCAGGCCTGACGCCTGCGCGGTGTCAGCGGTTGTTGTCGAGGAAGCGCCGGACGTCCTCGAGGAGGAACCGCCGATCGCCGCGCTTGCAGACCCGGTAGTACTTCAGCTCGCCGCGGTCGCCCAGGCGCTTCACGGTGTTGACGTGGAGATGGAGCATCTCCGCGACTTCCGCTGCCGTGAGCATCTTGCCCATCTCGTTCAATGCCATCGAGCCCATCCCGTGGTGTGCCTTTCGAACCTGGACGGTCGTGTGACTACGCCCCCATGACTCGTCGTCCAGCGGACCATACGAACGGCCATGCGGGGTTCCAAGCCGTACTTCGGTCCGGTTCGGGGCAGTACCCTCCGGCGGGCGGTGGTGTGGTGGACTTGCGGGAGGACTCGTGACCGACCCCGGCAGCACGGCGACGCTCGATGCGATCCGGGTCGTCGTGGCGCTCCTTTCGGTCGCGGCGCTGACCGCGCTGGTCACCCGCCGGCTCCGGATCCCCTACACCGTCTCGCTCGTGGTCCTCGGCATCGTCGCCGGCGTGCTGCTGCCGACCGGCACGATCCGGGTCACGCCGGAGCTCGTGCTCCTGGTGCTCGTCCCCGGCCTCGTCTTCGAGGCGGCCCTCCGCCTCGAGCTCGACGACCTGCGCTCGACATTCGGCTGGATGGTCCTGCTCGCGGCGCCGGGGGTGCTCGTCTCGGCGGCGATCGTCGCGCTCGTGCTGAATCTCGCCACCGGCCTGCCGCTCCAGCTCGGCATGGTCGTCGGCTCGATGGTCGCCGCCACCGATCCCGTCGCGATCATCGCGACCTTCCGGAACCTCGGCGCGCCGAGGCGGCTGGCGACGCTCGTCGAGGGCGAGAGCCTGTTCAACGACGGGACCGCGCTGGTCCTGTTCGTGGTCGCGGTCGCCTCGGTGACGGGAACGGTGTCGCTCGCGGAGATGGGCGAGAGCGTGCTCGTGACCGTCGTCACGAGCATCGGCGTCGGGCTCGCGGCTGGCTGGCTGGCGACTCGCCTCATGCGACTCGTGGACGATCACGTCATCGAGCTGACGCTCTCGCTCGCTGCCGCCTACGGGACCTACGTGCTCGTGGATGCGCTCCGGCAGTCCGGCATCATCGCGACCGTGGCCGCGGGCGTCGTCATCGGGACGTACGGCCGGCAGGTCGGGCTGAGCAAGCACGCGCTCGAGGCGCTCGACGTCGTGTGGGAGCTCGTCGCCTTCGTGCTGACGGCCTTCGCGTTCCTGCTCGTCGGGCTGGCGATCTCGTTCGGGGACCTGCTCGCGGCCGCGCCGTCGATCGTGTGGGGCGTCGTGGCGATCCTGGTAGGCCGGGCGATCGTCGTGTACGGCCTGCTCGGAACGGCGGCCAGGCTGCTGCGCGACCGGACGCAGCTGACGACGGTGCCGATGGGTTGGCTGCACGTCATGTTCTGGGCCGGCCTGCGCGGAGCGGTCGCCGTCGCGATGGCCCTCTCGCTGCCCGAATCCTTCCCGCAGCGCGCCCTGCTCCAGGAGATCACCTACGGCGTCGTCCTGTTCACGCTCTTCGTCCAGGGCACCACGGCGGAACGCGTGGTCGGCCGGGTCGGCTTGGCAGTTACTACCTAGCTCGGGCCGATCAGAGCCACCAGGTCGCGAGATCGGCGACGGCGTGGGCGGCGGCCGGCGCCGCGATCCCGCCGGTCGCCAGGCGGAGCCCGCCGAGCGCAAGGCCGACGGCGAGGTCGAGCGGCACGACGTGCCAGCCGTACAGCGGCACGTGCATCAGCGCGAAGGCGATGGTTGTGACGATCAGCGTCGGGACGAGGCCGCCGGCGCGCCGTACCGCGTCGAACAGCCGCCCGCGAAGGATCGCCTCCTCGGTGGTCGCGACGACGATCGTGATGGCGGCCCACGGCACGAACGGCGCCGCCGGCCGGCCGAGCGCGGTCCCGACCCCGAGCCCGGCATATGAGCTCGCCGCGACCGTGATCAACGCCAGCCCGAGCCCGACGGCGATCCCGATCCCGATCGATCGAGCAGCCGGCAACCCGGGGCGGAGGGCGCGGACGGTCGCGACCGCGCCGAGCCCCAGGCCGAACGCCGCCCCGACCGCGAGCGGCTCCGGGCCCGCGCGCGTCGCCCACCAGCGCAGCCCGACGATCGTACCGAGTGCGAGAACCACCACGGCGGGAGCGAGCCAGCGCGCGACGGTGCCCGGATCGCGAACGCCGATCGAGGCGGCGGCGGCTGTCATCGCGCCAGCGGCACGAAGGCGACCTGCCCGGTCGCGTAGGTGGGCGGCCACACGAACTGGTACGTCCGCACGGCCTGCCACTGCCAGATCACGGCTGCGGCGCGGTCGTTCTGGCCGAGGCGTGCCGGGTCGCTCGAGAAGCGCAGCCCGGCACCGTTCGGGAGCGAGCCCTCGGGGAGGTCGATGGAGCGGGCGGCCGCAGCAACCGAAGGCGCGTCGAACGCCGTCGCTCCCCCGTCGGATGCCGCGCCGGCCGCGGCCGGCAGCACGTCATGGAACAGCGCCCACGCGGCGGTGAAGCCCGACAGGGCCTCCTCGGATTGCTCCGCGGTCGCGTCGGCATCGGGACCCTGGATCGTGTATGCGGCGTGCTCGCCCCCGTAGCGGTCGTAGCCACTCCCGGCCGGGTTGCTGCTCCCGCCCCACGCACTCGCATTGGCGCGCGCGACCGCCGCCCAGGCATCGGCGAATCGCGCATACGTGGCCGCCGCATCCGGCCGCAGCGCCGAGGGCTGGAAGCCGGCAGTCGGGCGATCCGAGGCAAAGATCCCGACGGCATCCGCGCCAAGCACCCCCGCGAAGTCGGGGTCGCACTCGGCCATCGTCGAGCCGATGAACGCGCCGACCTTCAGGCCGGAGGCAAGCATCGCCTGCCGGAACGCGATCCCGTCCGGGATGTGCGAGGCGAGGATCAGCACGTCCGGCCGGGCGGCCTTGAGGACGGACATGACCTGCGGCCAGTCCGGCGCCGCCGGGTTGTACGAGCTCCGCGCGACGACCGGGATCCCACGGGCGACCGCAGTCGACCGGGCTGCGTCGGCGACGGAGGTCGCGTACGCGTCGTCGGCTGCGACGATGGCGACGCGAAGGCCGGACACGGGCTTGCCGAGCCGGCTCGCCAGCTCGTCCGCAGCGAAGGTCGTGCTGTTCGTGCCGAGGTTCGACCCGCTCGCCCCGACGCGGAACGTCATCGGCAGGCCCTGCCCGGTCAGCTGGTCGGCGACCGCGCCGGATTCCCAGTACAGGAGGCCTGCCCGGTCGGCTGCCTGGCTCGCCGCGATCGAGAGGTTCGACGAGTACGCGCCGATCACGAGCTGGACGCCCTGCGCCTTGAGGTCGCGCATGACCGCGTCGGCCGCGTCGCCCGACGGGAGGTTGCGCTCGACGAGCTCGATCCGGTGCCCCGCCACGCCGCCGTTCGCGTTCACGAGATCGGCGGCGATGCGCACGCCTGCCAGCTCCGGGCCGGCGAGCGAGGCCGCGTTGCTCCTGATCGGGAAGACGGCGCCGATGCGGATCACGGCCCCGGGCGGCAGTCCGCTCGAGCCCACGACGAGCGCGGTGACGAAGGAGAAGGCGAGCGCCGGCACGACGACGCGCCGGGCGAAGCGGTTGATCACGTGTCGCTCCCGGATCCCGGCCGGCGAGGCGGCCGTTGCTTCGATGGCTGCTGCTTCGACGGAACGCCCTTGCGACCTCCGCGTGCCGCCGCCGGCGTCGGGGCCGGCCGGACGCGCTGCCACACGACGAAGCCGAACACGAGGAGCCAGAGCACGATCGCTCCGACCCCGAAGATGACGACCGGATCGATGGCGGACCCGCCAACATCCGGCCCCGGCGTGCCCGACGCCGTCGGCGTGCCGGCGACGACGACGGCGATGTCGCCGAGGGCGGTGGGATTCGATTGGTACATCGAGACGATGCTGACCGGGACGGTCTGCATGGCTGACCATGTCCCGCCGGCAAATTGCATGAGCGTCGCCGTGTCGGTGCCTTCAGGGGCACGCATCGACAGCGATAGGCAGCTATCGCAGGCAGCGACGGCCAGGGCCGTGCCGGCCTGGTCGGTCACCGAGAATGCGTAGACGTTGCCGACGATCGTCCCGCTGCTCGGCGCCAGGGCCGGCGGCTCGACCGCCGCGATCGATACGTGGACCGACGTCGCGCCCGGCGTCAGCACGAACGCACCGGTCTGGGCGATCAGCTGGGCCTGCGGCGGGTTCTCGGACGTGGCGGCGGCGAAGGCGGGCGAAGCGCCCCCGATGACCGGCTCGTCGAACGCGTAGGCGGTCGGCTGGCCGGGCTGGGTCCCTGTCGGGTGGAGATAGCGGTACGGGTCGACCGTCGGGACGCCGTCGTACAGCGGCACGCCGACCGGCGCCGCGATCTGGATGGCCAGCGCGAGGGCCCCACCGGCGAGGACGGCGAGCCAGCCGAGCCGGCGATCGCGACCCACCTACTGCACGGTGAAGATGACTTCGGTGGACACCACCCGCGGATTGAACGGCGCGTGGTCGGCGGCGACGAACTCCGCCTTGAGGACGTGCGAGCCCGGCGTCACCGGGATGTCCTGCTCGAGGCCGTAGTTCATCGACACGAGGGAGTTGTCCACGTACAGGTGCACGTGCCCGGTCGTCGGGGTGATCGCCGTGGTCGTCGCCTGGACGATCGTCGCCCCGCCGAGCGCGAGGACGACATGGATCGTGGCCCCTGTGACCCGTGCGCCCGACGTCGGCGAGACGATCGCCACCGTCGCCGGGCTCGAGGGCCTGGGCCCGAGCGACGCGAGGCCCGCGGACGGCGTCGCCGTCGCGCCGTTCGCGCACGCGACGACGAGCGCGGCGAGGACGACGAGCGCGGCGGGGAATCGGCAGCGGTTCACGGTGTGACCTGCATGGTGACATGGAGGTGGATCTGCCCGGATCCGCGGGCCGCGGGCAGCGGCGTCACGACATCGACGGTCAGCGGCCCAGCTCCGACGTTGACGGTTCCGACGAAGTGGCCCGGCTCGAGCATGCGCGCGGCAACGAGCTGGCCGGTTCCGTCTGCGGCCGCGATGGCGATCGTCGCGGAGTTGGTCGGCAGCTCCGTTCCCGCCGCGTCGAAGAACGTCACGTGGACGTCATTCTTGCCGGGGCTGCCCGGGTCGAGGTAGAGCTGCGCCGAGCCGGTCGTCCCGAGCGCGAGCTGGTAGATCGTGGGCACGCCCGGCGACACGAGCTGCCGGACTGGTTGGTCGCTGACCTTCGTGGCGACCACGAGCGGGATCTCGACAGCACCACCCGGCAGCGTCGCGGTGATCGTCAGCTTCCAGATGCCATCGATGGACAGGTTCTGGCCGCTCCCGGAGTAGTGACCGGCCGACGCGCGAGTGAGGTCGAGCGTCGACGTCGCGACGCCTGATAGCGAGGCCACAGCGAACCGGAGCTTGGCCGCCGAGGCGTCCGTCGGGGCGCCGGTGTCGTAGTCGGTGAGCGCAAGGTCGAAGGCGTTGCTCGCGGCGCCGCCGGGCGTGACGATGAGGCGCGCCCGGACGCTCGTCCCGCTGTCGCTCCCACTGGCCACGATCGGCTGGGGCGGCGGCGCGACGGTGGTGCCGGCGAGCGCCGGCGGCGACAGGTTCACGAGCAGGCCCGAGAGCCCGAGGACCACAACGGCGATCGCGATCTCGGTCCCACCGACACGGCGCAGGCGGCGATGGAGGCGCGAGTCGTCTCGGAGCGTGACGAATCGGTTGAACGCACCGAGCGAGGCGAGGCCCAGGAGCAGCGCTGACTTCAGGAGCACGACGCGCCCGAAGTCTGAGTTGAATAGCGCATCGAGCGAGCCGATCTCGACGAACGCCCTGAATGCGCCGGTGATGACGACGACCCCTAGCGCGATGCCCGCCCAGCTGGAGTAGCGGCGCGCCGTCGGCCCCCGATCCTCGGCGGGGGTGGTCCTGAGCACGACGAGCAGGCTGGCAAGCCCGCCGACCCAGGCCGCCGAGGCAAGCCCGTGCGCAAACTGGAGCGAGAACTGGAGAATCGAGTCGGCGCCATACGCGGCATGGCCGGTCCCGACGTCCACGGCGAGAACGATCGACGCGGTGATTGCCACGCCGATCCAGCCGCGGGTCCCGGCGAAGGCCGGCACGGCGGCGAGAGCGACGACGGCACCGCCCACGAGAAGGAGCGAGATGGCGCGAGCGAGTGCGGCCGTGCCCACCGACGTGCCGATCAGCGTCTCGATCGGCGCGCCCGTCTCGGCCCACTGGACGCCGATGACGACGAGCGTGCCGACAAAGGTCAGCATCCAGCCCGCCGCCGCGACGATGAGGAGGTCGCGGGCCGGCTTTCGGACGACGGCGAGCGCGACCCAGGCGGCTCCGAACAGCGCGACGATGCCCAGGTACAGCAGCCATCGAGCAGCGATTGCGGGCGGCGATCCGCTCTGGCTCACGCCGGCAGGCGCCTGGCCAGGCGCCTCGGACGGCGGCGGCTCCCCCACCCCGAACACGAACGAGCCCGCGGAAATGTGGCCATCGGTGGCCGAGACGGCGCGCCACGAGACCGTGTACACGCCGTCGGCGAGGGTGTCGAGCGGCACGCTGATCGTGGCGGGCGTCGAGGCAACGACGACGATCGGACCCGTGACGTAGTCGGTCCCGCTGCTGTCGACGACCTTGATCGACGACAGCTTCGGGTCTGGCGGCTCGCTGAACGTGATGACGACCGAGGACGGAGCGCTGCCAAGGGTCGCGCCAGCAGCGGGCTGGGACGAACGCAGGTAGGCATGCGCCGCGACGTCTCCCGGCGCGGCCGCGAGCGCGACCAACGCCACCGCGATCAGCGCCGGGGAGAACGCGGCGAGCCGGCACCAGCCGG
>DASQIK010000067.1:0-35071 GCA_035631615.1 Candidatus Dormiibacterota bacterium
GGGGGGGGGCCGCTTGCTGTCCGACCCAGAATGCGCTCGGCGCGGACCAGGCAGGCACGCCCGCGATCCCGCTGGCTGCCCCGGCCGTGACCAGCGTGACGGACGGCTCGTTCCGGGCCTCCTCGCCGCAGTGCGGGCAGATATCGAAGCTCGGGTCGGACCACTCCCCGCAGGCGGCACACGGCGCCGCGAGCCAGGTAGTGCACGTAGGGCATCGTCGCCAGCCCGGCTGGATCGACCGGCTGCAGGCCGGACAGCCCGGGCCGACGCTCGATTCCGCCAGGGCGACCGCGAGCCGCTCCGACCGCTGGTCCGCCGCGCTCACGCCGGGGCGGACGTACCGGTAGATGGCCAGCGAGAGCGGCAACAGCACCGGGGTCGAGATGACGATCCAGGCGGCCGCGGCGAGCGCCACGAACGACGACTCCGTCCGGTGTGCGGCGTCGCCGTATGTCCACCAGGCCGCGGCGAGCCATAGGGCGACCAGGCCGATGCCGAGCGCCAGGCCGGTCGTGCTGACGATGGGGTTCGCGAGGACCTGGGCAAGGATGTTGGCCACGGTCTCGCCAGTGTGGCGACGGCCCGTCTCCGGCCCGACTGCGCCAAGCAGCCGCGGCTTGCAGATCCGTGACGCTCGCGCGCCGAGCGGTGCGTCCGAGCGCCGGCCTCAGCGGGTCGCGCGACTGTTGCGGGAGCGCAGGAACCGCAGGACCTCGAGCTCGTCGCGGCGGGTCGGCGGCCCGTCACCGGGCGCCCGTCGCCGCGCCGCGCCCGCGCCCGCGATGCCGCCCGCCTCCCCGAACGCGTCGATGACCGCGGGGTGGATGTAGCTGCCCCGCGTGACGGCCGGCGTGTCCCCGATCGCGTCGGCCGTCTGCTCGATGGCCGTGCGGAGCTGCGCGGGACGCCCATCCGTGGCGCCAGGCGCCGCGGTCGGCGCCGCGCGCAGGGCCCGGTACGCGAGGATCGTCGCGGCCCACGTCCGGAAGTCCTTGGCGCTGAACTCGTCCGTCCCGGCCGCCTCGCGCAGGTAGTCGTTGACATCCTCGGAGGAGATCGGATGCGCCTCGCCCGCGGCGTCGACGTACTGGAACAGCAGCTGCCCGGGCAGCTCCTGGCAGCGCCGGATGATCCGTGCCAGCCGAGGATCGACGGTCGCCCGCTCCTCGACCCGGCCGCCCTTGCCCCGGAAGCGGAAGCGCACGGTCCCGCCCGAGACCGTCGCGTGCCGGTCCCGGAGGGTCGACAGCCCGAACGATCGATTGAGCCGTGCGTACTCCGCGTTGCCCACCCGGAAACGGGTCGTCTCCAGGAGGCTGATGACGGTCGCGATCACCTTCTCGCGCGGCAGGCCGTGCCGGCGCAGGTCCTCGCGGACGCGGCGCCGAATCCTCGGCAGCGCGAGCCCGAACGCGATGAGCCGATCGAACTTGCCCCGGTCGCGGCGGGCACGAAAGCGGGCGTGATACCGGTACTGGCGGCGGCCCCGGGCGTCGCGGCCCGTCGCCTGGAGATGGCCTGCCGTGTCGGGACAGATCCAGACCTCGGTCCACGCCGGCGGGATCGCGAGGGACCGGATCCGCGCCAGCTCGGGCGCCGACGAGATGCGGCGGCCGTGCGCATCGAGATAGACGAAGCCGCGACCGGCTCGCCGGCGGGAGAACCCGGGTGCATCAGCCCGGACATAGCGCAGCCCGGCAGCGCGGGCATCCCTGCCGCCGTGGCCCGCCGCAACGGGCGGTGCGGTCAGGGCCGGTCGTCCCCGCCGCCGGACACGGGGACGGGCTCCCGAAGCGTCATGGAGCTCGCGCCGGGCGATGTGGACCGCGAGGTTGCGGCCGGCGCCGGCCGGGTGATCCGCGCGTAGAGCGATTCGTAGCGATCGGCCATCCGGGCCGCGGAGAAGCGGTCGCGGACCGTCTGTCGGATCTCGCGGCGGTCGAGCCGGGGGATCCGGTCCGCGAAGAAGGCGAGCGCGGAGATGTCGTCACCGAAGAAGCCGTCCACGCCCTCGCGGATGATCTCCGGCAGCGCCCCGACGCGGCGTGCCAGAACCGGCGTCCCGCAGGCGAGGGACTCGATGCTGACCAGGCCGAACGGCTCGGGCCACGCGCCGGGCATGATCGTGGCGTAGCTCTCGGCGAACAGCTGGTCGCGCTCCTCCCGTTTCAGCTCGCCGAGGTACTCCACCGACTTGCCCGCCCGCCGGAGTGCCGGCTGGAAGACATCCTCGAAGTACGCCCGATGGCGGGCGAGGTTGCCGACCTTCGCGGCGATCCGCAGGTTGCGGCCGACGCGCTGGGCAACCTCGATCGCGTCGACGATGCCCTTCTCCGGATCGACCCGGCCGACGAAGCAGAACGCGTCGCCCGGCTCCTCGACGAACGGCGCCGCGTCCAGGTTCAGGCCGTTGTGGATGATCGTCCAGGGCACGTCCGGATGCGTGCTCGCCTGGCTCCGGCTGATCGCCACCATGCCGTCCGGCGGGTCGACGAACTGCTCCACCGCCCACGGCAGGTCGAGCCGGCCATGGAACGTCGAGACCACGGGCACGCTCGACGTGCGCGCGAGGGGCAGCGACCAGCGCTCCAGGTGGGAGTGGATGATGTCGAACTCGTCGGCGTGGTCGCCCACGAGCTGCAACGTGGTCGCGAACCAGCCCGCGGCGTCGCTCTCGATGCCGGCCGGCCGGAGCGCCTGCTCGACGGTCGGGATGAGCCGGCACGGAACCTCCGAGTCGCCACTGGCGAAGACCGTGACGTCGTGGTCGCGCTTGACGAGCTCGGCCGTGAGCTCGTAGACGATCTGCTCGGTGCCGCCGTAGCCGAGCGGGGGCACGCGCTCGACCGGTGGGGCGACCTGCGCGATCCGCAGTCGACGCGGTGGCGGGAAGGTTTCCGTGCGCGGGAGCGCCATCTGGCCAGTCACGAGTCCCTCCTCGGGGTGTCGGGCCCGACTCGATGGGTCCGCTGCGTTGTTCGGTGATCCTAGTCGCCCTTCCGGGCCGGCTTGGCTAACCGTGGCCGGTGGCCGCCTCGCACGAGCATTACGGCCGTGCGCTGTAATGGATTCGCAACGCGCCTGCAATGTCCGGGTCCCATGGGCGGTACGTACTGGCGGCGAGGATCGGGGCACATCGAAAGCGGGTGCCGGAGTCGCCCACCAATCGAGGAGCCACACGTCATGTCGACCCAGCCGCTCGTGCTCGTCGCCGACGACGAGCCGCGCATCACCAAGCTCGTCCAGATCGCGCTGTCCGAGGAGGGCTTCCGCGTCGTCACCGCCAACAGCGGCGAGCAGGCGCTCCAGAAGGCCGAGGAGGTCCGGCCGGACATCGTCCTGCTGGATATCGTGATGCCCGACCTCGACGGCATCGAGGTCATGCGCCAGCTGCGCGAGCGCCGACCGGTGCCGGTGATCCTGCTCACGGCGAAGGGCTCGACCGCCGACAAGGCGAAGGGCCTCGACCTGGGCGCCGACGACTACATCGCCAAGCCGTTCCACCCGGACGAGCTCGCGGCACGCGTGCGGGCCGTGATCCGCCGCTCGGGCGGCGCGGAGCCCGGTGCCGGCATCATCAAGTTCGACGACATCGAGATCGACCTCGAGCGCCGGATGGTCACCCGCGGCGGCGAGCTGGTCCAGCTCTCGCGCACGGAGTGGCTGCTCCTCCAGCACCTCGCCGCGAACGCCGGCAAGGTCGTGCTGCACACGGAGATGCTGACCAAGGTCTGGGGCCCGGAGTACCGGGACGACCTGCAGTACCTCCGGGTGTGGGTCAGCCGCGTCCGGCGCAAGCTCGGCGCGGCGCCCGGCGAGCCGGGCCGGATCCGCACGTTCCAGGGCATCGGCTACCTGCTCGACGTCGAGGGCGCGACCACGAAGCACGAGCCCGGCGACGAGGTCCTCGAGCGCGAGTCGCCGGCCCTGATCGGGTAACGGCTCGCGGGCTCAGCCTTCGGCGGGTCGCTCGCGAGCCGGCGCGCCGATCCACACGTGGCCGTCCTCGAATTGCTCGGCCTTCCAGATCGGCGCGCGCGCCTTCGTCTCGTCGATGGCGTACCTCGCCGCTTCGAACGCCGCGTCGCGATGGGGCGCGCAGGCGACGATCGCCACCGAGGCCTCGCCGAGCGGGACCTCGCCCTCGCGATGCACGATCGCGAGCCGGGTGACCCCGAACCGCGCCTCGATCTCGTCCGCGATCGCTGCCATGACCCGCAGCGCCATCTCCGGGAGCGCCTCGTACTCGAGCGCCTCGACGCGGCGGCCGGCGTGGCGCGCCGCCTCGGCCTCCTGGCCCGGAGCGGGCGTTCCCGCCGACCGCCGGGTGACGCCGAGGAACCCGACCACCGCGCCGTCGTCCGGCGTCGCGAGTCGCTCCGTGAGCTCGACGAGAATCTCGCGCCCGAGCGGTTCGCCACGGATCTCGAGGATCCGCAGGCGAGCTGGATGGTCGTCGGGCGCGCCACCGCTGACCGGCGGAATCATTGCGACCTCGTCGCCGTCCTCGAGCGCGGCGTGCGGGGCGGCGTAGTCGCCGTTCCGGGCGAACCGGACCGCGGGTCGTCCCGGCGCCAGGACGGGATACCGCTCGACGAGCGCCTCCCACGCGGCCTCGATCGTCGAGCCCGGCGCGAGCTCCAGCGTCACCCGCCGCGTGCCCGCGAGCTCGCGCTGCATCGCGAACAGGCGCACGTGCACGCGTACGGTCACGGTCGGAGCGTCGCCACGAGGAGGCCATCGCCGATGGGCAGGATCGTCGACTCGAAGGCCGGGTCGGCGGAGACGCGGGCACAGAACTCGCGCAGCGCGTCGGTGCCATCGCCGGGGCGCGCCGGGCGCGAGCCGGAGGTGCGGCCGCTCCAGAGCACGTTGTCGGCGACGACGAGCGCGCCCGGGGCCAGCCGGTCCATGAGCGCGACGAGGTAGGCCAGGTACTCGTCCTTGAGCGCGTCGATGAAGACGAGGTCGAACGGCCCGCGCAGGTCCGGTGTGTCCCCCGCGAACGCCTCGAGCGCCGGCTCGTTGACGACCTTGATCCGCTCGTCCGGCAGGCCGGCCCGGCGCCAGAACGCACGTGCACGGTCGGTCCGCTCGCGGTCGGGGTCGATGGTCACGATCGAGCCGCCGACCGGCAGCGCGAGTCCCATCCAGAGTGTCGAATAGCCGATCGCGGTGCCGACCTCGACCACCCGCCGGCGATCCGCGGCGAGGACGGCGAGCAGTCGGCCGCTGTCGCGGCTCAGGATCGGGATCCGGTCCGGCTCGGCGGCCGCCTCCATCTCGACGAGAATCGGATGCGGTGGCCGGCCGGTCGCCTCGATCCAGTCGAGGTCGGTCGAGTCCGGCGACCAGGTCCGGTCGGTCTTGGCCATGGCGACGCCTCCGTCAGGGGTGGTGGTTCAGACGAGCAGCCCCGCGCCGAAGTACAGCCCGGCGGCGAGGATCGTGCCGGCTGCGATCGTGCCGACGTTGATGTACAGCAGGCCCGTCGCCGATTCCATCGACCGCGACCGCGCCGTCTGGACCGCGGCCCAGCTGACGACGAGCGGGAACACGATGCCCACGAGCAGCCGCAGCCAGACGAACAGCGCCCATGGCCCGATGAGGGCGGCGAACGCGGGCGTCCCGCCCGGCCCGGCCCCGAGGCCGATCCAGGCGACGAACAGCCCGACCTGGATGGCGAGCGCGACGCCGAGCCAGCGCGCGAAGCGGACGAGCGGCGCCTCGGGGAGGTGCGGCGTCACGAGGTACCAGTGGCCGAGGACCATCGCGGCCCAGACGCCTCCCAGGACCGCGGACAGGCCCGCGAGCTCCACCAGCAGGAGGAGGCTCTCGAGGCCGCCGCCGCCCCATGACAGGGCGCCGGAGAGCAGGACGAGCCCGGCCGCCGCAAGCCCCCCGATCGCCAGCGGCGCGGCGCGCCGGCCGCGCAGGAGCACGACGCCGTAGGCAGCGGCGATGATCGGGAGGGCGAGCAACGCGAGGTGGCGCAGTCCATCCCAGGCCGGCTCGGCACGGGCCGCCAGGGCAGGTGACAGTGCCGGCAGGCTGCTGTCGGTGAACCCCGCGAGGACGGCGAAGGCGGCCGCGCTGAAGGCGGTGAAGGCCAGGTAGCCACGGGTTGCGTCGGTCCGGAATCGACCGGCGACGACGGCCGCGAACGAGCCGACGCCGAGGGCCGTCAGGACGGTCCAGTTGATGAAGGCGAGGCTCTCGGCGATGCGCTCCGCGGGCACCCGGCGAGTGTAGCCGTGGCTGCCGGCGTGCCCGCGGAGCGAGCGGTCAGCGGTACCTGTACGGGAGGTATGCGCCGGCGTCGATGTAGCCCCACGGCCTGATCCGATAGGAGCCCGACGCCCATGGGTAGCCGTGCCAGACCTCGAAGTGGAGATGCGGGCCGGTGGCGCATCCGCTCATCCCGACGCGACCGATGGTCGTGGACTGCGCCGAAACGGCCTCGCCCCTCCAGGCGTAGACATTGCGGAGGTGGTAGTACGCCGAGTAGAGGCCGTTCCCGTGGGAGATCCACACCTGGTAGCCGCCGCAGTTGTTCCTCCAGCCGGCGAAGACGACCTTCCCGGACCTGATCGGGACGACGCGCGTCCCGGCGTACGAGGCGATGTCCTCGGCGGGATGGCGGCTGCTGAACCACTGGCTGACGTACGAGCCGGTGGTCGCGACGGGCCAGTAGGCGAACACGGCTGCCGGCAGGATGAGCGTGGCGGCCAGCGCCACCACGAGTGCGCGGATGGATTTGCGCATAGGGATTCGTGGGCACGCCGAAGCGCGGCCCGATCTCCTTTCCTCCTGGAGTCCCCCGGTGGCGGGGAACAACGACTGATGGCCCGTCCGGGCGCGCGCGCAGCGTCACGCGGCGCGTCTCCGCGGGGGTTGCTGGTCGCCCCCCGCTTGGCCGCAGCGACCGGTGCGGGCCGGGGATCGGGAGGACCGGCGCATTGTGCCACCGGACCACCGGTCTGTCATGCGCGTGCAATGCGGTCGCTCGATACGATGGCGCGCGGAGGTGCCACAGCGATGAACGCCATGGGTTCGACATCGATCACCTGGTACGGCCACGCGTGCATCGAGCTGGTCTCACCGGGCGGCGTGACCGTCCTGTTCGATCCGTGGTTCGCGAACCCGTCGAGCCCCCGGGCGCCGGAGACCGTCGACACCTGCGACCTCATGCTCGTCAGCCACGGGCACGCCGACCATATCGGCAACGCGATCCCGATCGCGAGCCGCACCCGGCCGAAGTGGCCGGCGATGCACGAGCTGACGCTCTGGCTGAGCAGCGTCTACTCGTCCCCGGAGGACGTGATCGGCATGAACAAGGGTGGGACCGTCGAGACGTGCGGCCTGCGCGTCAGGATGACCTCCGCCGATCATTCGGCCGGCGACTGGGACAACGCGTCGGGCATGCCCCGGTATCTCGGGGAGCCCGCGGGCTTCGTCGTCGAGCTCGAGGACGGCGGCCGCGTGTACTTCGCCGGTGACACGAACGTGTTCGGGGACATGCGCCTGATCGGCGAGCTGTATCGCCCGGACCTCGCGATCCTGCCGATCGGGGGCCACTACACCATGGGGCCGCGCGAGGCAGCGCTCGCCGTCGAGCTGCTCGGCGTGCGCGAGGTGCTGCCCATCCACTACGGGACCTTCCCGATCCTGGCCGGGACCCCGGACCAGCTCCGCGACGAGCTCGCCGGCCGCAACCTGGGCGACGTCCTGGTCCACGCGCCACAGCCCGGCGAGTCGCTCAGCCGCTGACCGGCACCCGATCGGCGATCCCGATCGGGGCCGACCGTCTGACCCGAGCGTCCGGGTGGGCGCGGGACGAACGGGTAGGTGCGCCCGCGCCACGCCTGCGGCCTGATGGGGAGCGCCAGCTCGCTCCGAGGTCGCATGCACCCCGAACCGCCGCATCACGACGTCCTGCGCGACCCGATCCTCGACGGCCGCGACAGCCTGCGGCTCGTCAAGCTTCGGCTCGGCCTGACGCTGATCGCGGTCGCCGTCCTGCCCATCGCCGCCGTGTCGCCGCTCGTGCGCGCGGTCGCCGAGGAGGCCCGCGCGGCCCATCACGATCGGCTCGCGGACCAGGCCGCCACGGCGTCGGTCGAGGTTCGCCGTGAGCTGACCCTCCTCCAGGCCGCCGAGCAGGAGATGCTCGCCGATCCGCTGATCGTGGCCGCCTCGAGCCCGACCGCCACGTCCACGGATCACCAGCGCGCGAGCATCCGCCTCGAGCAGCTCGCCGCGGCCGCCGGGAGCCCGGTCCTGGCGGCAACGCTGGTCACGGCCAGCGGATCGCAGGCCCAGTTCGGCGACCCCATCGATCTGAAGGCGCTGCCGCCCGGGGTCATGCTCGCCGGCCTGGCTGCGGTGCCCGGCACGGCCAGCTCCGGCAACGCCCAGCTCCTCGTCGTGCAGTCCGATGGCGACGCCAAGGCGGCCCGGACGCTCGTCACCGCGGTCTCGGTGCAGAGCCTCCTGGCCGGCGCCACGCCACCGGTGGACATGCCCGGTCGCGTCCTGCGGATGACCGACGCGACCGGCAGCGTGATCGCCGAGGCCGACGGCCCGTTCGATCCGAGCGCCCTGCCCGGCGAGATCCTGGACATCGCGACGATGGCCGCCCACGACTCCGACGGCCGCTCGACCGCGGACCTGCCGGGCATCACCGGCTGGCAGGTGGTGGTCTCTGCCCCGATCCCGCTCGTGGCGATGCCGGTCCAGGCCCTCGCCGCGCTCGGGGCAATGCTCCTGTTGCTCATCGTGTTCACGATGTGGATGGCCCGCCAGATCCTGCGGCCGGCGGCGCAGCTGGAGGCCTCGCGGTCGCGCCTGCGCGAGCTGTACGAGAGTGCTCGCGAGGCCGCCCTGCGCGACAGCCTCACCGGGCTCGGGAACCACCGCGCGTTCCAGGAGGCCGTCGCGCGGATGATCGAGGGTGCCCGCCGCTACGGCACCGTCTTCTCGCTGGTCCTGATCGACATCGACGAGTTCAAGCGCATCAACGACACGCGCGGCCACGCCGTCGGCGACCAGCTCCTGACCGAGGTCGGCAGCCTGATCAACGCCACGATCCGCAACACCGACGCGGCGTTCCGGGTCGGCGGCGACGAGTTCGCCCTGCTCCTCCCGCACACGGATGCCGGGGGCGCCATCACCCTCGCCCGGCGCCTGCTCGCCCGCGGCCTCGAGGACCGCGTCCACGGGCAGTACCGCGCCCCGATCTCGTTCTCCGCGGGCGTGACGGCCTGCCCCGAGTTCGGCCAGACACGCCTGGAGGTCACCGCCCAGGCCGACGCGGCGCTCTATCGAGGCAAGCGCACCGGGCGGACCGTCGTGACCATGTACGACCCCGAGAAGGACCACGGCCACGTCGACGAGGGCATGCGCGCCGAGCTGTCGGCCGCGATCTCGGCGGTCATCGAGGCGGGGACGCTCACGCCGGTGTACCAGCCCATCATCGAGCTCACGACCGGCCGGGTCCTGGGCTACGAGGGCCTCGTCCGGGTTCCCAAGGAATCGACCTTTGCCCACGCCGGCGCCCTGTTCGACGCCGCCGAGGTGGCGGGCCGCGTCGACGACCTCGACCGCGCGGCCCTGGACGTGGTGCTGCGGGGAGCGCGGGGAATCGACGAGTCGGCCACGCTCAGCGTGAACGTATCGCCGCGGACCCTCGAGTCGCCGCAGTTCAGCGCCGCGGCGTTCCTCGCGATCATCCGCCGGCACGGGTTGCCGCCCGCGCGGATCGTGCTCGAGCTGACCGAGCGCGAGGCGATCCGCGATCCCGAGCGCCTCAGGGCGGCGCTCGTCGGCGTCCAGAACGCCGGGGTCCGCGTCGCCGCCGACGACGTGGGTGCCGGCAACGCCGGCCTGCGCCTGCTCAGCCAGTTCCGGTTCGACGTCGTCAAGATCGACCTGTCGCTCGTGCAGCAGGCCGGCGACGGCCACGACGGCACCAACTCGGTGCTGCGCTCCATCGTCGAGATGGCCGACCGGCTCGGGGCGACGACGATCGCAGAGGGCGTCGAGACGTCAGCCCAGCTCCGGACCGCGCGCCGGCTCGGGATCACCGCGGGCCAGGGCTACCTCCTCGGCCGCCCGAGCACCGACCGCGACCTGCCCTGGGTGGACATCGCCGCCCTCGAGCAGCGGGATGACGTCCCGATCCCGGTGCTGGCCGAGCTGCCGAGCCGGCGCGCGGCACCACCGCCACCACCCGCCTGGAAGCCGGATCCCCAGCCCGTCGAGGACACCGTGGTCCACGTTCCCGACGGCCCGTTTGCAGCGTCGCGTCGGCGCCCGTTGTCGTTCCTGGGCGCCGGGCGCCAGGCCGAGGACTGATCGAGCCTCAGACCAGGTCGGCGAGCGCCCCCAGGCGCTCGGTGAGCCGCACGTTCTCGGCGTAGTCGATGGGCACGTCGATGACCGACGGCCCGGGCAGCTCCAGCGCCCGCATCAGCGTGGGATAGAGCTCGTCGGCGGTATCGGCACGGAAGCCCGGGATTCCGAATGATCGGGCGAAGTCGACGAAGTCCGGATTGTCGAACTCGACCGCATACGGCCGGCCGAACGCGTTGCGCTGCTTCCAGTCGATGAGGCCATAGCCGTTGTCGCGCCAGATGACGACGACGATCCCGGCCCCGATCCGCTTGGCGGTCTCGAGCTCCTGGGCGTTCATCAGGAAGCCGCCGTCGCCGCACAGGGCGACGACCTTGCGATCGGGATGGACGAGCTTGGCCGCGATCGCGCCGGGCAGGGCGATGCCCATCGACGCGAACCCGTTCGAGATGATGACCGTGTTCGGCTCGTACGCCTGGTACAGCCGGGCGACCCAGACCTTGTGTGCCCCGACGTCGCTCACGACGATGTCGTCGGGCCCGAGGGCGCGGCGCAGGTCGACGATCGCCCGCTGGGGCGCGATCGGATAGGCATCGTTGGTGGCACCGGCCTGCAGGTCCTGGAGCAGGGCGTTGCGCAGGTCCGCGTTGACCAGCGTCTCCTTCGACTCGTGGCGCTGCGTCGCGCTGCGGCCGCCGACGCCGCCGGGCAGTGTCGCCGCCAGCAGCTCCTCGAGCGCGCCGCCGATGTCGCCGATGAGCTCGATCTCGGGCTGGTAGTCGGCGTCGACCTCGGCCGGCTGGGTGTCGATGTGGATGATCCGTTTGGTCCCGCCGGGGTTCCAGCGGGCGGGCGCGTACTCGACGAGGTCGTACCCGACCGCGATCACGAGGTCCGCCCGATCGAAGCCGGTCAGCACGTGGTCCCGCGCCTGCAGCCCGACGGCCATCAGCGAGAGGTGCGAGCGATCGTCGATGGCACCCTTGCCCATGAACGTCGCGGCGACGGGCAGATGGAGGCCCCGGGCCAGCGCGCGCAGCTGCTCCGAGGCGCGGCGGCGCAGGACGCCGTTGCCGGCGAGGATGATCGGACGCTGGGCGCCGTTGATCAGCCGGGCGGCATGGGCGATCGCGTCGTGGCTCGGCTCGGGGAAGTACGCCTTGCCGGGGATGAGCGGCCGGATCGGGTCGCCGGGCTCGATCTCGGTGCCGGCGATGTTCTCGGGCAGCTCGACATGGGGCGGGCCGGGCTTGGACAGCGTCGCGACTCGGAAGGCCTTGCGCATGATCTCGGGGATCACGGCCGTTCGCTCGATCCGGGCGTTCCACTTCGTGACCGGCTTGAACATGTCGACGACGTCGACGACCTGGTGCGCCTCCTTGTGCAGCTTCTCCGACGAAGCCTGGCCGGTGATCGCGACGACCGGCGCCCGATCGAGATACGCGTCGGCGATGCCCGTCAGGAGGTTCGTGGCTCCCGGCCCGAGGGTCGCCATCGCGACGGCGGCGCGACCCGTCAGCCGTCCGTAGACGTCCGCCATGAACGCGGCACCCTGTTCGTGCCGCGTGGTGATGTGGCGGATCGTCTCGCTCCGCGACAGCGACTCGAGCAGGTCCAGCGTCTCCTCGCCCGGGACCGAGAAGACGTACTCGCAGCGCTCCGCCTCGAGGCAGGCGACGAGCAGGTCCGCGGCGGTCCTGGCAGCCGGCATGGTCACCGCAGGTGCTGGCACCACTCGCCGTCGAGCCGGGACAGGAGCGCGCGATTCCGCCAGAAGGCCTCCAGGACCTCGGGGCTCTTGGAGTGCACCATCAGGTACTTGGTCTGACGCGGGAATGGCGCGATCACCGCCCAGTGGAGCGACAGCGCGGCGAGGAAGCGCAGGTCCATGACCCCCGTCAGGCTGACCACGCCGCGGGCGAGCGCGTGGCGCGCCAGATGGTCAAGCACCGCATTCGTCCATGCGCCGTCGGCCACGAGCTGAAGGACCTCACCGGCCGCGCCCCGTTTCGCGTAATAGACGTACCAGCCGACGACCGGTCCGTCTCCGTCGCGGAGCGCCATCAGCTGCAGCTCGCCGTGCTGCCGCATGCCGCGCGCTCGCCGGAGCAACCACTCGGTCGAGCCATCGGACGTGACCGGGCGCAGCTGCTCCGGCGACCCGAACGCACTGAGCAGTCGGGCCAGGCCGCCATCCGACAAGGGTTCGGCGACGAGTTCGCTCGCACGGTAGTGGAATGGGCTCCTCTGCATCCGCCGTGCGGCTCGGTCGACCAATCCCGCCAGCGGCCCCGCTGCGGCGATTCCCGGGACATGGTCACCAACCAGCGAGATCACGTGCCGCAGCGGCGACAGCGGCAGGGTCCAGCGCACCGACTGCGGCATCGCCACCATGCCGAGGCGGCTGAACAGCCGGAATGGCCGACCCTCGACCTCGTCCACGATCGCGAGCTCGCTCGAGCGGGTCAGGTACTCGGCGATGATCTGCGACCCGATGCCGCCGCGATGCCCGGGCAGGACGACGAGGTTGCTGCCGGCCGTCGCCTCATACCGCCTGCCGTTCAGCTCGACCGTGCGTGCCACCACTCCGAAGAACCCGATGACCTCGCCGCCGTCCTCGCACACCAGGCTCCCCTGGCGACCCGGCGTGTGCGTCGGAGCTTCGAGGAAGACCGCGGTGAGCCAGCGCTCGTACTCGTCAAGGAGCTGCGGCGTCATGGCCGGCGCGATCTCGAACGCCCGGCGGTGGACGTCCGCCACTCCTGGAATGTCCGCGGCCGTGAACTCGCGGATCCGCGTCATCGCCGGCGCGCCGTCGCTGTCACGCGCACCCTATGCGCGTCCGCTGCGCGACCGCGGATCGGGCGGAGGCGAAGGAAGCGTGATCTCGACCACTCGGGATGGATTCTCCTCGGGCGAGGTCATCGTCGGTGGCGATTGACGCACGACGATGGGCGCCTTCGACCCCGTGCGCCCGCCCGAGGGATTGTCCACGTGGGCCAGATGCCTACTGCGGCTGCGCCAGGACCATGATCCTGAGCTCGGTCATGTCCTCGATCGACCAGCGAAGCCCTTCCCGGCCGAGGCCCGAGTCCTTGACCCCGCCGTACGGCATGTGGTCGACCCGGTAGCTCGAGATGTCGTTCATAACGACACCCCCGACCTCGAGCTCGTTGAACGCCTGCCAGGCGTGGTCCAGGTCGTTCGTGAAGACACCGGTCTGGAGGCCGAACAGGCTGTCATTCACCCGCGCGATCGCATCGTCGAAGGAGCCGAACGTGGACAGGACGACGAGTGGGGCAAAGGCTTCGTTGCTGCACACCTGGGCGCTCGACGGGACGTCCGCGAGGACGGTCGGCTCGAAGAACGCGCCGTTGGCCACACCGCCGGCGAGCAGCTTGCCGCCCATGTCGACCGCCTCGTCGACCCAGCGCCGCGTCCGATCGGCACTCGCGGCATCGACCAGCGGTCCGATGTCGGTCGCGGGATCCAACGGATCACCGAGCTTGAGGCGGCGGACCCCTGCCAGGAGCTTCTCGCGAAACTCGCCCGCAATCGCGTCGTGCACGAAGATCCGCTGCACGCTGATGCACGACTGGCCCGCGTAGCTGAAGCCACCGACCAGGACGCGCTTCACTGCCCAGTCGATGTTGGCCGACGCGTCGATGATCACGGCCGCGTTGCCGCCCAGCTCGAGGACGACCTTCTTCTTGCCCGCCCGCTCCTTCATCCGCCAGCCGACCGACGGGCTGCCGGTGAAGGTCAGGAGCTTGAAGCGCAGGTCGGAAACCATCCGGTCGCCCAGCTCGCGAGTCATCGGCAGCACGCTCACGGTGCCGGCCGGGAGGCCGACCGAGTCGATGACCTCGGTGACCGTCAGGATCGTCAGCGGGTCCTTTGTCGCGGGCTTCAGGACGATCGAGCAGCCGGCGGCAATGGCCGGGGCGATCTTGTGTGCGGCCAGGTTGAGCGGGAAGTTGAACGGACTGATGCCGGCGACCGGCCCGATCGGGAAGCGGCGGGTGATGCCCATCCGGCCCTTGGAGGCAGGAACCAGGTCCAGGGGAATGGTCTCGCCGTACATCCGCTCCGCCTCCTCGGCGGCAAGGCGGAACGTGAACACCGAGCGGTCCACCTCGGCCAGCGCGTCACGAATGGGCTTGCCCGCCTCGAGGCTGAGGATCCGGCCGAGCTCCTCACGCCGCTCCTTGATCCCGGCACTGATCTCGCGGAGGGCTCGGCTCCGCTCGTACACGGGCAGGGCGCGCGTCTCGCGGAATGCCTCGACCGCGGCGACGACCGCTGCCTCGTACTGCTCCTCGGTGGCCGCATAGGTCGCGCCGGCGGGCGTTGCAGCCGTCGCCGGATTGTCGACGACGATCATGTCGGGCGAGTCGACCCACTTGCCGGCGAGGTAGATCAGGTGGGGCTTCGTGGCAGTGAGGGTCATGGGAGGCTCCGTCTGGGCGCTGGCTGCGTTTCGGCCATCGTACCGCGTGCCGTCCCGGACCCGATCGCGGCCCCCGGGGCGGCCGGCTACCTGCCGTCGTGGATCGTGCCGCCGGCTGGTACGCCCACCCGATCGAACGGCCATCTCGGTGCGGAAGAGCGTCGTCCGTCATCGCGGCAAGCGCACCCGCCCGTCAGCCCTGGGGCGCCCTCGGGTAGGAGCCGAACACCCGGACCATCGTCGCAACCGCGCGCAGATCGTCGAGCGCCGCCGCGCAGTCCGGGTTGGACTCGCGGGCGTCGAGGTCGGCCCAGAAGACGTACTCCCAGGCGGCCTCGCGACTCGGACGCGACTCGAGCTTCGAGAGGTTGATCGACCGATTGGCGAATACCTGGAGCGCGGCGAGGAGCGCCCCCGGCTCGTTGCGGACCCCGAACGCGAGCGTCGTTCGCCAGCGCTCGCCGTCGCCGCCGGCCGGGAGCCGGGACGGCACGGGACCCGGCCGGACCAGGACCAGGAACCGCGTCCGATTGTCCTGCACGTCCTGGATGGATTCGGCGAGGACCTCCAGGCCGAGGGCGGCGGCGGCCCGGCGCGACAGCACGGCTGCGGCGGCGGTATCGGCGCGCCCGAGGATGAACCGGCCGGCGCCGGCGGTGTTGTAGGTCGTCAGCAGCGACCACGGCCGCGTGCGCAGGAACCGCTCCGCCTGGCCGAGCGCCTGGATGTGCGAGTAGACCCGTTCGATCGCCTCGATCGGCCGGCCAGGGAGCGCCGCGAGGCACAGGTCGACGGGGACGACGACCTCCCCGTCGATGCGGAGCGGGTGCTCGAGCAGGAGGTCGTAGGTCTCGCGGATCGTGCCGTTGACGAGGTTCTCGACCGGCACGATGCCGGCGTCCGCCGCCCGGCTCGCGACCGCCTCGAACACCTCTCGGAACGAGCCGACCGGCAGCTTCGGCACGTCGCCGAACACGGCGATCGCCGCGTCCTCGGCAAACGCCCCCGCCTCGCCGGAGTACGCGATGCTCAGGGCAGGATCAGCCAACCCACGGGAGCGAGTCGTCGGCGTCCTTGTCCAGCTTGCCGCGACGGCCGTGGGACTCGGTGGGGACCCTCGATCCCTTGCCGGCAGACTCGGCGGCGCCGGCCCAGTGCGCCTCGGCGAGCATCGCGTTGAGGGCCTCGACGTAGCCTTCGATCGAGGCGGCGATGATGTTCGTGCTCCGCGCCCTGCCCTGGTACAGCCCGGCCGACCGGTCACCCTCGAGGCCGGCGGGCGGCTCGATCGCGACGATCACGAGGCCCTCGGCGTCCGGGCCTTCGCCGAGCGCGTGCACGTCATAGCCGACGAGCTTGGGGTGGCCGGCGAGCACATCGGCGATCGCCGCATCGACAGCCTTGAACAGCGCGTCGACGGCGCCGTTGCCCTCGGCAGAGGCGCGCCAATGATGCTTGCCGGCCTCGATGACGACGGCGCCCCGGCTCTGCGCATTGCTGCTCGACGTCACCGTCCAGCGCGCCAGGTGCAGCGTCGGGCTCGCGGTGGTCGATGGCTGTGCGGCGGTCATCTCGCTCCTTCCCCGGAGATCACGGTCGTGAAGTGTCGCTCATCCCGGCGTCGAAGCTCGGCGCCGCGCTTCCAGATCGCGTACTCGAGCGAGTCGCCGAGGGCGATCGCCGAGGCCGCGATGATGTTCGTGTCGGAGCCCATGGTCGACCATTCAAGGGCGCCGTCGGTCGATTCGATCGTCACCCGCGTCTTCGCCGCGGTCGCCGACCCGGAATCGATGATCCGGACCTTGTAGTCGTACAGGTGGACCGAGTCGAGGACCGGGTAGAAGGCGCGAAGGGCCTTGCGCAACGCCGCGTCGAGCGCGTTGACCGGCCCGTTGCCCTCCGCAGCGGTGTGGAGCAGCTCGCCGTCGACCTCGACCTTGACCGTCGCCTCGGCGCGCAGCTCGGCGCCCGCCCGCTGCTCGACCAGGCACGTGTAGTCGACGATCCGGAACGGCGGCGCGTAGCCGGCCTGGTGGCGCCGGATCAGGAGCTCGAACGACGCCTCGGCGCCCTCGAACGAGAGGCCCTCGCTCTCGAGTTGCTTGATCAGGTTCGAGAGCACGCCCGGCTCGACGATGCCATCGAGCTGGAGACCCAGCTGGCGCGCCCGGATCGAGGTGTTCGCGCGGCCGCCGAGCTCGGATACGACGAGCCGGCCGGCGTTGCCGACCGCGGTCGGGTCGATGTGCTGGTAGCTCCGCTCGACCTTGGCGACGGCGGCGCCGTGGACGCCGCCCTTGTGCGCGAACGCCGAGCGCCCGACGTACGGCTGGTAGTCATTCGGCGCCTGGTTCGCGATCTCGGCAACGGCGCGGGACAGGTCGGTGAGCGCGGTGAGGTCGCCGCCACCGAGCGGCCGCAGCTCGAGGTTGGTCTTCAGCGCCAGGCCGGCGAGCACGCTCACCATGTTGGCGTTGCCGGTTCGCTCGCCGTAGCCGTTGATCGTCGCCTGCACGTGGCGGACGCCGGCCTGCACCGCCGCCAGGGAGTTCGCCACCGCGAGCTCCGCGTCGTTGTGGGTGTGGATGCCGAAGGTGAGCGGCCCGGCGTCCGCGAGCCCTGCCCGGGCGGCGGCCAGGATTGCCAGCAGCTCGCCGGTCAGCGTGCCGCCATTGGTGTCGCACAGCACCAGCGTCCTGGCGCCGCCCTCCACGGCCGCCCGCAGCGTCCGGAGCGCGTACGCGGGATTCGCCTTGTAGCCGTCGAAGAAATGCTCGGCGTCGTAGACCAGCTCGCGGCCCTCGTCGACGATCAGGCGGACGCTCTCGGCGATCATCGCCAGGTTCTCGTCGAGTGTCGCCCCGAGGACCTCGGTGACATGCAGCTCCCAGCTCTTGCCGAAGATCGTCACGACGGGCGTCTCGGCGCGGAGGAGCTCGACCAGGTTCGGGTCGTCCTTCGCGGCGTTCGAGCGGTGACGCGTCGAGCCGAACGCGGCGAGCCTGGCCGTCGTCCAGCGCAGGTCCTTCGCGGCCTTGAAGAATTCCACGTCCTTGGGGTTCGAGCCGGGCCAGCCGCCCTCGACGTAGGGCATGCCGTACTCGTCGAGGAGGCGCGCGACGCGGAGCTTGTCGGCGAGCGACAGGGTGATGTTCTCGCCCTGCGTCCCATCGCGGAGCGTCGTGTCGTACAGGATGACGGGCTGCTCGATTCCGGTCATGTGGTTGCGCCAACCGCTGCGCCGAGCCGCTCGACGATCGCGACGGTCATCGCGCGCGTCCCGACGACCGTGATCCCGGTACGATTGCCGTCGGGCGGGAGGAGGTCTGCCGTCCGGTAGCCGTCGTCGATTGCCGCCCCGACCGCCGCCTCGACCGACGCGGCGGCCGCCTCGAGCGCGAGGGACCAGCGCAGGAGCATCGCCGCCGACAGGATCGTGCCGGCGGGGTTGGCGAGGTCGCGGCCCGCGATGTCGGGCGCCGAGCCGTGGATCGGCTCGTACAGGCCGAACCGGCCGTGCTCGGTCCGCCGCTCCCCCACCGAGGCCGAAGGCAGCATCCCCAGGCTGCCGGCCAGCACCGCCGCCTCGTCGGAGAGGATGTCGCCGAACAGGTTCTCGGTGACGAGGACGTCGAACGACGCGGGCCGGCGCACGAGCAGCATCGCGCAGGAGTCGACCAGCTGGTGGTTGACCTCGACGCCGGGGTAGTCGCCACGGATCTCGTCGACGACCTTGCGCCACAGCCTCGACGTCGACAGGACGTTGGCCTTGTCGACGCTGGTCAGCCGGCCGCGCCGGCCCTGCGCCAGCTCGAACGCGAGCCGGACCACTCGCCGGATCTCGCCCTCCGTGTACCAGAGCGTGTCGATGCCGACGCGGCCCTCGGGCGTGTCGCGCTGCTCCGACGGCCGGCCGAAGTACAGCCCCGATGTGAGCTCGCGGACGATCAGCAGGTCGACGCCCTCGAGAACCTCGGGCCGGATCGGTGATGCGGGCACCAGCGCCGGGAGCACCGTGACCGGTCGGAGGTTCGCGAACAGCTCGAGGCCGCCGCGCAGCGCGAACAGCGCCTGCTCCGGGCGCACCATTGCATCGGGATCGTCCCAGCGCGGCCCCCCGACCGCCCCCAGGAGCACGGCATCGCACGCCGCGACCGCGTCCAGGTCCTCCGGCCGGAGCGCGGCCCCGTAGGCATCGATCGCCGCCCCGCCGGCCATGACGTCAAGCCACTGGATCGCGAATCCGTCGCGCGCCGCGACCGCGTCGAGCACGGAGCGCGCGGCGGCGACCACCTCCGGGCCAACCCCGTCGCCCCCGATCGAGGCGATCCGATAGCTCGCGGGCATCGTCAGGGCAGCTCGGTGGTGCGCGTCGCCACGAACGCAGAAGCTGCCGATCCCGTGGCACCGTGGAGCTTGTTGACCGCCACGAGATAGGCCTCGATCGAGGCCTCGATGATGTTCGTGCTCAACCCGTGGCCGGACACGATGAGCGCCCCCGGCCCGCCGTCGATGGAGCGCCGGCAGCGCACGAGCACGCGGCCCTGGGCATCCTCGCCACCCGAGACCGCCTTGATCTCGTATGTCTGGAGCACCGGGTGCCAGCCGAACACCGGCTCGACCACCGCATCTACTGCCTCGAACAGCGCGTCGACCGGGCCGTTGCCGATTGCTGCCTTGGCGTGATCCTCGCCTCCGACCGTCAGCGAAACCATACCCGTCGCCTTGCCGCCGTGGGACGAAGTGACGTTCCAGCCCTCGAGCCGGACGGCTTGCGGGACCTCGGAGACGCGCTGCTCGACGAGGGCGATCAGGTCGTCATCGGTGACGTCCTTCTTCTCGTCCGCGAGGTCCATCGCCTGCCGGTAGACCGCGTCGAGCGCATCGCCCTCGAGGTCGTAGCCGAGCCCCGCGAGCCGGTTCGCGAGGCCGCGCCGCCCGGACAGCTTGCCGATGGTGATCGACGAGCCGGTCAGCCCGACCGACTGCGGGGTCATGATCTCGTAGGTCAGCGGGTTCTTGATCACGCCGTCCTGATGGATGCCCGACTCGTGGGCGAACGCGTTGCCACCGACGATGGCCTTGTTCGGCTGGATCGCGAAGCCGGTCAGGTAGCTGACCAGGCGCGACGCGGCGGTCAGGTGCTCGGTCTGGACGCCGCTGGCGAGGTCCGGGAACTGGGTCGGACGCGTGCGGAGCGCCATCACGACCTCCTCGAGCGAGGCATTGCCGGCGCGCTCGCCGAGGCCGTTGATCGTGACCTCGACCTGTCGGGCGCCGGCCTGCACGGCCGCGAGGGTGTTCGCGGTCGCGAGCCCGAGATCGTTGTGGCAGTGGACCGAGATCGTCGCCTGGCTGCCGAGGAGGGCGACGGCGCGAGCCACCAGCGCCGCGAACTCCGACGGGATCGCGTAGCCGACCGTGTCCGGGATGTTGATCGTCGACGCCCCGGCCTCGACGACCGCCTCGTAGACCTTGAGCAGGAACTCGGGATCGGTGCGCGAGGCGTCCTCGGCGCTGAACTCGACCTCGACGTCGCGCCCGAGCTGCTGCCGACCGTAGGCGACCCAGCGCACGGCCTCGGCGAGCGCGGTCTCGCGATCGATCCGGAGCTTGTGCTTGAGATGGATGTCGCTCGTCGCGATGAACACATGGAGGTGCGGCCGCTCCGCGACCTTGATCGCCTCGATCGCTCGCTGCGGGTCGCCATCGCGACAGCGCGCGAGCGCGGCGACCGCGATCCCGCCCCTGGTCTCGCGCGCGATGCGGTTGACGGCCTCGAAGTCGCCGTTCGAGGCGGCCGGGAAGCCCGCCTCGATGACGTCGACCTTCAGGCGCGTGAGCTGGCGCGCGACCTCGAGCTTCTCGGCGGCGGTGAGGCCCGCGCCGGGCGCCTGCTCGCCGTCCCGGAGCGTGGTGTCGAAGACGCGGACGCGGTCGCTCGCGGTGAGCGGCCCTGCCGGGCGGGGGCGGGAGCGGGCCGCTCGGGCCATCAGCGGGCGGACTCGGTGCCCGCCGCGGGCCTGGCAGCCGACGTCGCCGCGGCCTGGGCCTCGCCGGCGTGGACGACGACCGGGTTGAGGAACGGCATCTGGGCGCGCAGCTCCGCACCGACCTGCTCGATCTGGTGGTTGCGATCGCGCTCGCGCAGCTCGCGGAACTCGGCGCCGCCGGCCTCCTGGACGGCGATCCAGCGATTCGCGAAGGCGCCGCTCTGGATGTCGCCCAGGACGTCCTTCATCGTCGCCTTGACGCCCTCGGCGACTCGCGGGCCGGAGACGTAGTCGCCGTACTCGGCGGTGTCGCTGACGCTGAAGCGCATGAAGTTGAGGCCGCCCCGGTACATCAGGTCGACGATGAGCTTGAGCTCGTGCATCGTCTCGAAGTAGGCCAGCTCCGGCTGATAGCCGGCCTCGACCAAGGTTTCGAACGCGGCCTTGATCAGCGCCGAGACGCCGCCGCACAGGAGCGCCTGCTCGCCGAACAGGTCCGTCTCGGTCTCCTCCTTGAACGTCGTCTCGAGCACTCCGGCGCGCGTCGCACCGATGGCGCGCGCGTACGCGAGCGTCCGTGCTCGCGCCGTTCCGGTGCTGTCCTGCTCGACGGCAAAGAGCGCCGGGACCCCGCCCCCAGCCGAGTACACGCTGCGAAGCAGGTGCCCGGGCCCCTTCGGGGCGACCATCCCGACGTCGATGCCGGGGCCTGGCGTGATCCGCCCGAACCGGATGTTGAAGCCGTGGGCAAACATCAGCAGGGTTCCGGGCTTCATGTTCGGCGCGATCTCGGCGTCGTAGACGGCCTTCTGGGCGGTATCCGGGACGAGGACCATGACGACGTCGGCGGCCTGGACCGCCTCGGCGACCGACCCGACGCGCAGGCCCGCCGCCTCGGCCAGCGCTCGGCTCTTGGACCCCTCGGCGAGCCCGACGATCACGTCGACGCCGGAATCACGGAGGTTGAGCGCGTGCGCGTGCCCCTGGCTGCCGTATCCGATCACGGCCACGAACTGGCCCGCGAGCGCGCCGGGGTCGACGTCGTCGTCGTAGTACATGCGTGCCGTCACTTCTTCACTGCCTCCTCGATGGATCCGGCGCCGCGCGCCATGACCACGGCCCCGGTACGGACCAGCTCCTTGATGCCGAAGCCGCGGACAACCGCGATGAACGCGTCGACCTCCGCCTCGCTGCCGCTCACCTCGGCGATGACCGCCTCGGCCGCGACGTCGAGCACGCGACCGCGCGCCAGCTCGATCACCTTGAGCACCTCGGCCCGGCTCGAGTCCGTCACCCGCAGCTTGATCAGCGCGAGCTCGTGCTCGACCGTCGGCTCGGCGGTGACGTCCTGGACCTTGAGCACGTCGATCAACCGGTACAGCTGCTTCGCCGCCTGCTCGACCGCGATGTCGTCGCCGTGGAGGCTGATCGTCATGCGCGACCGGCCCGGGTGGTCGGTGCGGCTGACCGCGAGCGAGTCGATGTTGAAGTTGCGGGCGCGCATCAGGCTCGACACCCGGTTCAGGACGCCGGGCTTGTCGACGACGATGGCCACGAGGCGGTGGAGCTGCTGCTGCCCGCCGCCCGGGAGCGCGCGCGGCGGCGGCGCGCTGTGCGCGGGCGTCGCGAGGGACTGGTCGGTGGCGCTCACTCGGCGGTCCCCCACTCCTCGATCAGGTCGGACAGGCCCTTCCCTGCCGGCATCATCGGGAACACGTTCTGCTCGCCAGCGATCTCGAACCAGACGAGGGCGGGCCCCTTGACGTCCTGCGCGAATTTGATCGCCTCGTCGACCTCGGCCGGCGTTGCGGCCTTCATCGACGGGATGCCATACGCCTCGGCAAGCTTCAGGTAGTCCGGACCCATGAGATGCGCCGAGTGGAAGTTGCCGGCGTAGATGATCTCCTGCCACTGCCGGATCATCCCGAGCTTCTTGTTGTCGAAGAGCGCGATCTTGACCGGGATCTCATCCTGGACGAGCGTCATCAGCTCCTGCGACGTCATCTGGAAGCCCCCGTCGCCGACGATCGCCCAGACCTCGCGCTCGGGCACACCGAGCGCGGCGCCCATCGCAGCAGGCACGGCGTAGCCCATGGTCCCGAGGCCGCCGGAGGACAGGTGCGTGTTCGGGTGGCGGAAGCCGGCGTACCGAGCGAGCCACATCTGGTTCTGGCCCACGTCGCCGACATAGATGCCCTCGTGATCCGTCAGCTCGCCGATGCGCTCGACGACGTAGTCGGCCGACAGCTGCCCGTCGCGCCAGGCCCCCGAGCCGTGCCACGAGCTCCCCTCCGATTCGCGCTTCCACTCGGCGAGCTGCTGGAGGTAGGGAGCGCGCGTCTCGGCGGAGACCGCCTCGACCATCGGCGTGAGCGTCGCGAGGACGCGCTTCGCGTCGCCGACGATCGGCACCTCGACCGCGACGTTCTTGCCGATCTCGGCCGGGTGGATGTCGACGTGGACGATCCGCGCGTACGGCGCGTAGGTCCGGACATTGCCGGTGACCCGGTCGTCGAACCGCATCCCGAGCGCGACCAGGAGGTCGGCCGACTGGATCGCCCGATTCACGTGCTTCCAGCCGTGCATGCCCATGAACCCGTAGGCGAGCGGATGCCGCTCGTCGAGCGCGCCGATGCCGAGCAGGGTCCACGCGACCGGGGCGTTGAGCTTCTCGGCGAAGGCGAGGAGCTCCGCCTCGGCGCCGGCGTGGAGAATGCCGTGGCCGGCGAGGATCACCGGCCGCTCGGCGGCGGCGATCTCGGCCGCCGCGAGCTTCAGCTGCTTGTAGTTGCCGTCCATCGTCGGGCGGAAGCCCGGCAGGCCCGCGACGACGTCATCTGCGGAGGGGTGCCCGGCTGCCGTCTCCTGCTGGAGCGCGTCCTTGGTGATGTCGACGTGGACCGGACCCGGCCGGCCGCTCCGGGCGATGTGGAACGCCTCGGCGATGACCCGCGGCAGCTCGTTGGCGTCGCGGACCAGGTAGTTGTGCTTGGTCATCGGGAGGGTGATGCCGTTGATGTCGATCTCCTGGAACGCGTCCTTGCCGATCAGGGCCGAAGGCACGTTGCCGGTGATCGCGACCATCGGGATCGAGTCGAGCATCGCGGTGCCGATGCCGGTGACGAGGTTCGTCGCCCCCGGGCCGGAGGTGCCCATGCACACGCCGACCTTGCCCGTCGCCCGGGCATAGCCATCGGCAGCGTGGGCGCCGCCCTGCTCGTGCCGGACGAGGACGTGGCGGAGCTGCGGGTAGTCGCCGAGGATGTCGTACAGGGGCAGGATCACGCCGCCGGGATAGCTGAACATGACGTCGACGCCCTGGCGGAGCAGGGCCTCGCACAGCACGTCGGCGCCGATCCGCGGGCGAGATCCGCGCTCGCCGGCAGGAACGGACGAGGTCGACGAGCCCTCGTGCAGCATCTCGCGCTGCGCCCGCTCCACGGCGGCGGCGTGCTCGGTGCCCTCGGCCGGCATGTGGCTCCGGCGCGCGCGGTCGCGCTTCGTCAGCGTCACGATCGTTCGCCCTCCGGTTCGATCACGTGGCCTCCGTCGCCGCCTCGCGGCAGAAAGCAAAACCCCCGCCTCTCGGCGGGGGTTCCGGTTGGTCTTCGGTGGTGAGTCGCTAGCTGCGACCGTCCCTCCGCGTCCCTCCGTGCTCCCGCCGAGCGCCGGTAATGAGGAGCACGAGGCTCTCAATCCCGACCAGGATCGAGCGGATAAGGGAGAGGACGGGTACCTCGGGGCTCTCGGCCGGCAGCTGCACGCGGCGGCCGTCGGACGTCACGGCGACGCGGACGGGGCGGCGGTCAGGCTGGTCGAAGAGGCCCATTGGTGTGCGCAGTCTACGGGGCGGATCCTTGAATGCGCAACCGGTACCGTCGGTGCAACGCGGAGCGGCGAGTACTCGCGGGCCACGGATGGCCCGAGAAAGGCCGGCGCACGTCAGCCGGTGATGGGTGCCCCGGCAAGGGCTTGTCCTCGCGGCGACTGGCGCCGAGCGCGATACCAGGCGAGGTATTCGAGCAGCTCGTCACGCTCGTCCACCGTCAGATCGGCGAACAGGGCGGCGCCGATCGTGTCCCGCCCCGTCACCTCGACCTCTCCCGGCACCGGGTATCCGCTGGCCCGCATGAGCTCCGCGTATGGAACGGCAAGGACCTCGCTCAGCTGGTGCAGGACCGGCGGTGAGGGCTTCTTCACTGCGTCGTGCTCGAGCTTGCTGAGGTACGCCGCCGAGATGCCGGCGGCGCGGGCGACGTCCGACGCGGACAGCGCACGGACCTGCCGAGTCCGCTTCAACAATGGCCCGATTGCTGGTGCCACGTCGCCTCCGTGCTCTACAGTTGATATGCGTAACTACAGTTGACAATAGCACCGGATGGTGGTTCACTGCAAGTGACAGCAGTGGCCGGAGCACAAGCCGGCGGAGGTCCATCGGCCCCCGCTTCCCCGGATGCCTGATCAGGGCGATCTGGAGGCAGGCGTTGACCATCGACCAGGCCGAATTCATATGGGAGTCCACGCCCTACTCCGACGTCTCCTTGCCGTCGACGACCCGGCGGAGCGCTCGGAGCGATCAGGCGGTCGCAGTCGTGCGCGCCATCGCGCTCCTGGTCATCGCCACCCTGGCGATCCTCGTCCTGCTTCCCGCGGCCATCGCCGCCCAGACCGCATTCGCGGCCTGACCTCGCAACGCGCCGGAGCGCGTCCCCAGACTGGAGCGACCATGACACTCGAGAACACCCAACAGACGGTCACCTCTACCGGAGTCGCCGGCCCAGCGGATGGCCAGATCGAGAGGGCGGCGCCCGCCACCGTTGCCCGCGAGACGGTTCGTACTGACAGCCGGGTCACGACCACCGGTCCGGCCCGACCCGAGCTCGGCCGCCGGATCGTCGTCCTGGTCTTCGGGCTCATCCAGCTCGTGATCGGAGCGCGCTTCGTGCTCCTGCTCCTCGACGCCCGCGAGGCCAACGGCCTCGTATCCGGCATCCTGAATCTCAGCCAGCTCTTCGTCGGCCCGTTCGAGGGCATCCTTCGATCCGACGCGCTCCACGCCGGCGGCTCGACGCTCGACATCGCCGCCCTGGTCGCGCTTGCCGGCTGGACCATCCTCGAGTTCATCGTGATCAAGGCGATCGCGATCTTCCGGCGCGAGCCGGTCTGAAAGGAAACATCCACATGGGTTTCATCGCATGGATCGTCGTCGGCGCCATCGCCGGCTTCCTCGCCAACCAGGTCATGGGCTCGCGTGAGGGCCTCGTGATGATGGTCATCCTCGGCATCGTCGGCGGCCTCGTCGGCGGCTTCATCGCCACGAGCGTCTTCAAGATGGGCTCCGTGAACGGCATCAACGTCGAGAGCATCGTGATCGCGACCCTTGGCGCGATCCTCGTCGTGTTCGTCGTCAACGCTCTCCAGGGCAATCGCCTCGGACGTCGCGCGCGCTAGCGGAAACCGCCCGGGCGACTGGCCCGAGCCGACGCCGGATCCGGTGCTGTCGCCGCAGCGCCCGGTCCGGCGTTTTCGATTCGGGCCTCGCGGCCTCGGAGGCTCGGCCGACGGCGTACCCTCGCCGCCCATGACCTACTCGATCGTTGCGCTCGATCCCGCGACCGGCGACCTCGGCGTCGCCGTGCAGTCCAAGTTCCTGGCCGTGGGCGCCGTGGTGCCCTGGGCCCAGGCCGGCGTCGGCGCGGTCGCGACGCAGTCGTTCGCGAACGTCACGTTCGGGCCCGGTGGGCTGGCGCGGCTCGCGAGCGGCATGGTTGCCGGAGACGTGCTCGATCGGCTGATCAACGCCGATCCGCTGCGCAGCCAGCGCCAGGTCGGCATCGTCGATGCGCACGGCGGCTCGGCGACGCACACCGGCGGCGCGTGCTTCGCCTGGGCCGGCGGGCTGACGGGCCCGGGATTCGCGGCACAGGGCAACATCCTCGCCGGGCCGTCGGTCGTCGACGGGCTCGCCGACACGCTGCTCGCCGGCGGGCGCCCGTTCCCCGAGCTCCTGATCGCCTGCCTCGCCGCGGCCGACGAGCAGGGCGGCGACCGCCGCGGTCGGGAATCGGCGTCGCTGCTCGTCGTCCGGGCGAACGCGGGCTACGGCGGCGGGAACGACCGCTGGATCGATCTCCGGGTCGACCACGACGACGACCCGATCGGCCAGCTGGGCCGCCTCCTCGACCTCCAGCGCCTGTACCTCGACCGCCCGACGGCCGACGAGCTCTCGCGGCTCGACGAGGCCCTCGCGGCAGAGATCAGGGCGCTCCTGACGAAGGTCGGCGCCGAGCCGGGCGGCCGGTTCGGCAATGTCTACGCCCCGATGTTCCCCGACCAGGTCGCGGAGGCCGGCGCGCAGGCGGGCGAGCGCCCGATGACCGGCAAGCCAACCGCGCTGCCGTCGAACTGGGACTCGACGTGGCAGGGCGCGCTCGAGGACTGGATGGGCGTCGAGAACCTCGAGGAGCGCACCGCCGCCCCCGGCTGGATCGACCCACGCGTCCTCGCCGTCCTCCGCGCCAAGGCGGCCGCCGCCGGGTAGGCCGGCCGCGCTTCCAGGAATGAACTGCTGGTGGGCCAGTGACGGCCCGGAGCGCGGCGATCGGGAGCAGGGCGACCCCCGCGGGATCGCCGATTGGCGCCGTCGGGCAGAATGCGCCGAACATGGATGCCCAGCAGCCCGCATCGCGGACGCTCGTCGACAAGATCTGGGACGACCACGTGGTCGCCGAGACGAAGGACGCGCCCAGCGTCCTGGCGATCGACCTGCACCTCGTCCACGAGGTCACGAGCCCCCAGGCATTCACGGGGCTGCGCAGGCGTGGCCTGCCGGTCCGGCATCCAGAGCGGACCGTCGCGACGGCCGACCACTCCGTGCCCACCACACCCCGCAACCTGCCGATCCTCGACGCCATGGCCGCGGCCCAGGTCGACCAGCTCACCGCGAACTGTGCGGAGTTCGGCATCCCGCTGCATGGGCTCGGGTCGCCCAGCCAGGGGATCGTCCACGTGATCGGGCCGCAGCTCGGGCTGACACAGCCGGGCATGACCATCGTCTGCGGCGACTCCCACACGAGCACCCACGGGGCGTTCGGCGCGCTCGCATTCGGCATCGGGACGAGCGAGGTCGAGATGGTCCTCGCCACGCAATGCCTGCTCCAGCGGCGTCCGAAGACGTACGAGGTCCGCGTCGATGGTCGGCTCGCACCGGGCGTGAGCGCCAAGGACGTGATCCTGAACCTGCTGTCCCGGATCGGCGTGGCGGGCGGGACGGGCCACGTCTTCGAGTACCGCGGGTCGGCGATCCAGGCGCTGTCGATGGAGCAGCGCATGACCATCTGCAACATGTCGATCGAGGGTGGGGCGCGCGCGGGCCTGATCGCGCCCGACGACACGACCTTCGAGTACCTCGCCGGCCGGCGCCACGCGCCGGAGGGGGCCGACTGGGATGCCGCGCTGGAGCGGTGGCGCGCGCTCCCGAGCGACGATGGCGCGGCGTTCGACAAGTCGATCTCGATCGACGCCGCGGCGCTCGAGCCGATGATCACCTACGGCACGAACCCGGGCATGGGCCTCCCGATCACGGCAAACGTCCCTGATCCGGCGGCCGCCGACGACGGCCCGGGGCGGCGCGCGCTCGAGCAGGCCCTCGGCTACATGGACCTGCAGCCGGGCCAGCCGATCCTCGGCCAGAAGGTCGACGTCGTGTTCGTCGGCTCGTGCACCAACGGCCGCATCAGCGACCTGCGCCTCGCCGCCGCGGCGATGGACGGCCGCAAGGTCGCCGAGGGCGTGCGGATGCTGGTGGTGCCGGGCTCGGACGAGGTCAAGCGCGAGGCCGAGCGCGAAGGCCTGGATGCGATCTTCCGTGCCGCCGGGGCGGACTGGCGCGAGGCCGGCTGCTCGATGTGCATCGCGATGAACGGCGACCAGCTCCAGCCGGGGCAGTACGCGGTGAGCACGTCGAACCGGAACTTCGAGGGACGTCAGGGCAAGGGCGGTCGCACCTTCCTGGCGTCGCCGCTCACCGCCGCGGCATCGGCTGTCGCCGGCGTGATCGCCGACCCGCGCCGCCTGCCCGGCATCGAATCGCTCGGCGCCGTGGGTGGGCGCTGATGACCACGAGGCGCTGAGCGATGGCCGAGCCGTACCAGAGCTTCTCGAGCCGGGTGATTCCGCTGCCCGCCGAGAACGTCGACACCGACCAGATCGTGCCGGCGCGCTTCCTCAAGGTGACCGACAAGGCGGGCCTCGGCGACGCGCTCTTCCGCGACTGGCGGTTCGACGCCGATGGCGGCCTCAAGGAGCCGACGTTCGTCCTCGACAAGCCGGAGATGGCCGGTCGCCAGATCCTGCTCGCGGGCGACAACTTCGGCTGCGGCTCGTCGCGGGAGCACGCGCCGTGGGCGCTCGTCGCGTGGGGCATCCGCGCGGTGATCACGACCAGCTGCGCCGACATCTTCCGCGGCAACGCGCTCAAGAACGGCCTGCTCCCGATCAACGTCGCGCCGGAGCGGCTGACGCAGCTGTTCGAGCTGACCGCCGCGAATCCCGACGTCGAGCTCACCATCGATCTCGAATCGCAGGTCGTCCACCTGCCGGGCGACGAGGATCTCCCGTTCGACGTGGATCCGTTCGCGAAGCTGATGCTCCTGCGGGGCACCGACGAGCTCGGCTACCTGCTCGGGAAGGCCGATGCGATCGATGCCTGGGAGTCGGTGCATGCGGCGCGGGTCGACACGCGCGAGAGGACCTGACGCCGGAGGTCGACGTCCAACTGGTCCGCGCCGTCCTCAACGACGACCGCAGCGCCACCGTCGACCTGCGCTGGTGGAGCGGCCTGGCCCGGAAGCCGCCACGATCACACTCGACGTTCCCTGGGAAGCGGTTGCAAGTCGCGCTTGTGGTGACGCGCGAAGCCTGACACGCCGTCCCACGGGCGCTGTGTCAGGATCGGGCGGTGAATGCGCTGGACCTGATCGCGATCCTCCTGATCGTGATCGCGGTCATCCTCGGCGTCCGGTCTGGCGCGCTGCCGCAGCTGTTCGGTCTCACCGGCGCGGCCATCGCGGCACTCGTGGGCCTGGCGGTCCTGCCCGCGGCGATCCCGCTGCTCGACGGCCTCCCGCCCGCGATTCGCGCGATCGTCGTGCTCACCGTCCTCCTCGGGCTGGTGGGACTCGGGGAGGCGCTCGGAGCGACGGGCGGACGGGCGATGTCGAAGGCGCTCGGCAAGGGCCTGCTCGGCGCCCTCGACCAGGTGTCCGGCGCCTTCGTCGGCGTTGCGCAGGCGATCCTCGTGCTGTGGCTGGCCGGTGGCGTCCTCGCCTCCGGGCCGTTCCCGAACCTGAGCCAGCTCGCCCAGCGATCGACGGCCCTGCGGATCGTCGACGCCGTCCTGCCGCCGCCGACCGAGATCGTCCTCGGGCTTGGCCAGGTCCTCGACGACACGGGGCTGCCGAACGTCTTCATCGGGCTCGAGCAGCTGCCGGCGCCGGACATCCAGCTGCCCTCGGGCGCGTTGGCGCGCGAGATCGGCGGACGCGTCGCGGGATCGGTCATGCGCGTCATCGCCGACGGCTGCAACCAGCGGGCGAGCGGCTCCGCCTTCGTCGTGGCACCCGAATACGTGGTGACGAATGCGCACGTCGTGGTCGGAGCCGGCAGCATCATCGTCCAGACATCGAACCAGTCATACCCGGCGACGCCCGTCCTGGTCGACCTGGAGCTCGACATCGCCGTGCTCCATGCGCCGGGGGTCAACGAACCTGCGCTCGCCTTCACCGCGCACGAACCGGGCCGTGGCTCGCTCGGCGCAACGGTGGGCTACCCGGGCGGCGGCAACGAGGCCGTCACGGCGGCGACGGTCGCCGCGGCCTACTACGCGAACGGGCTCGACGTCACCGGCGGCGCCCGCGTCACGCGCCGGATCCTGGAGCTCCGCGCCGACATCATCCCGGGCGACAGCGGCGGGCCACTGGTGCTCGAGGACGGCACGGTCGGCGGGGTGGTGTTCGCGCAGTCGAAGGTCGACCCGACGGTCGGCTACGCGCTCGCGCCGAAGCAGGTCCTCGACGAGATCTCGCCGGCCCTGCACCTGCACCAGGCCGTCTCGACCGGGCCGTGCCTGCACTGATCGCCTAGCATCGGCGCGTGACGACCGCCGAGCAGGCCACCGCGGGCAACGCGCTCCGGGCGCTGTCGGACCGCTACTGGAACGCGTTCCTCGCCGCGCATCCCACGTGGGCGACGGTCATCGGCGACCGCCGGTTCGACGCGCAGCTCGACGACGTCTCGCCCGCGGCCACCGCTCGCCGGATCGCCGAGCTGGAGGCGACGCTCGCCGAGGCGACGGCCATCCCTGCCGACGAGCTCGGGCCGATGGAGCGCGTGACCCGCCAGATGCTGCTCGACGAGGCCGGCGGCGAGGCCGCGTCGCTGCGGACCCGGCTGCACGAGTGGACGGTCGACCCGCTCGGCGGACCGACGACGACGCTCCTCGACCTCGCGGACTACCAGACGATCCGCACGCCCGATGACGGCCGCGCCCTGGTGGCCCGCTGGCGGGAGATCGGCCATCACCTCGACCAGTACGGCGCGAACCTGCGCGAAGCCGCTGCCGATGGGTACGTCGCGGCGCGCAAGCCGGTGGAGCGGCTCCTCGACGTGCTCGATCACCTGGAGGGCACGCCGCCCGACGACTGGAAGCTCGCCGCACCGGCCACGACCGACCACCCCGACTGGACCGGTGCCGACCTCCGGCGCTTCCGAACGGACCTCACCGAGGCGGTTCGGGATGTGGCCGTCCCGGGGTTCCTCCGATACGGCGACACGATCCGCCGCTTCATCCTGCCGGTGGCCCGGCCCGATTCGCGGCCGGGTCTCGTCCACGTGCCCGGCGGCGCCGCCGCGTACCGCGACTGCATCCGGGTCCACACGACCCTCGACCTCGAGGCGGAGTCGATCCACGCGACCGGGCTCGCCGAGATCGAGCGCATCGACGGCGAGTTCGTCGAGCTCGGGCGGCGCGTGCTCGGCACCACCGACCTGCCGTCGACGCTCGCCGCCCTGCGCGACGATCCGGCGCTCCGGTTCGAGACCGCGGACCAGGTGTTCGAGACCGCGAGGCGCTCGCTCGCGCGGGCACAGGACGCGGTCCCGCAGTGGTTCGGCAGGATCCCGGGCGCGTCCTGTGTGGTCGTGCCCGTGCCCAGCCACTCGGAGGTCCACCAGACGATCGCGTACTACTCGTGGCCCGCGCTCGATGGCAGCCGGCCCGGGCGCTACTACATCAACCTCCATGCGCCGGACACGCGGCCGCGCTACGAGGCAGAGGCGCTCGCATTCCACGAGTCGGTCCCGGGCCACCATCTCCAGATCGCGGTCGCGCAGGAGCTGCCGGACCTGCCGGCCTTCCAGCGCATGCTGGGCTCGACGGCGTTCGCGGAGGGCTGGGGCCTGTACACGGAGCGCCTGTCCGACGAGATGGGCCTGTACACCTCGGACATGGACCGCTTCGGCATCCTCTCGTTCGATGCGTGGCGCGCGGGCCGCCTCGTCGTCGACACGGGCATGCACGCCCTCGGCTGGACCCGCCAGCAGGCGATCGACTTCCTGCACCGCCACTCGGCCCTCGCCGACAACAACATCGCCAACGAGGTCGATCGCTACATCGTCTGGCCCGGCCAGGCGCTCGCGTACAAGATCGGCCAGCTCGAGATCCTGGCGCTGCGCTCGGACGCCCGGCAGCGGCTCGGCACCCGGTTCGACATCAAGGCGTTCCACGACACCGTGCTCGGAGCCGGCGCGATCAGCCTCCCGGCGCTGCGCGACCGGGTGTCCGACTGGGTCGCGGAGGGCGTGGCCCGCCAGTCGTCACGCTGAGTCGGTGGTGCGGCTCAGTCGGTGGTGCGCGAGCGCCGCTCGACGGCCGCCCTGACCCGGCGGTCGACGGCGGGCAGGGTCTCCATCAACCGCTCGAACTCGTGGGCGCGGATCGTGAGCGTGCGCACGTCGGTGACGCAGGTCGCGGTGGCGGTCCGCGGCCGGCGGTCGTAGAGCGCGATCTCGCCCAGGTAGCCGCCGGCCGTCAGCGACCGGATCGGCCGTCCGCCGCGCTCGATCCGGACGGTGCCGTCGACGATCACGAAGAACGCGTCGCCCGGCTCGCCCTCGAGCATCAGGACGTCACCGGCCTTGAACGCGGCCTCGTTGGCGAGGATCGCCACGGCCTGGATGGCGCGGTCGTCGAGGTCGGCGAAGAGCGGCACGTCCCGCAGCACCGCGACCCTGGCGTCCACGTCGAGAGCATATCGGCGCTCGCCTCCAGCGAAATACGCGCGCACCGTCCACGCCAGCCCGGAGGCCGACGGCGCCTAAACTGGCGAGCGAGATGCCCACGAACCCGTACGCCAGGCCGACCGACGGTGCCAAGCGGCACTCCCACGCCCTCACCGATGGGCCGGATCGCGCGCCGGCCCGCGCGATGCTCAAGGCGATCGGCTTCACCGACGATGACCTGGCGCGGCCGCTCGTGGGCGTGGCGACGACCTGGATCGAGACCATGCCCTGCAACTTCAACCAGCGCCGGCTCGCCGAGTTCGTGAAGGAGGGCATCCGCGCCGGCGGTGGCACGCCCATGGAGTTCAACACGATCGCGGTCTCCGACGGCGTGTCGATGGGCACCGAGGGCATGAAGGCCAGCCTCATCAGCCGCGAGGTCATCGCCGACTCGATCGAGCTCGTGGTGCGCGGCCACCTCCTCGACGGCGTCGTCTGCCTCGTCGGCTGCGACAAGACGATCCCGGGCGCGGCGATGGCCCTCGCCCGACTCGATGTCCCCGGGCTGATCCTCTACAACGGCACGATCTATCCCGGCACGTACAAGGGCCGCGACCTCACGATCGTCTCCGCGTTCGAGGCTGTCGGTGCGTATCGCGCCGGCAGGATCGACCTCGAGGAGCTGTATGCCATCGAGAGCGCCGCGTGCCCCGGCGCCGGCGCGTGCGGCGGTCAGTACACCGCGAACACGATGTCGATGGTCATGGAGTTCCTGGGCCTGTCGCCGGCCGGCCTCAACGGGATTCCGGCCGAGGACGCGGGCAAGGACGCGGCCGCGCGCGAAGCCGGCGAGCTCGCCATGACCCTCGTCCGCCACGACATCCGGCCGTCCCACATCGTCACGAAGCCGGCGATCGAGAACGCGATCGCCGCGGTCGCCGCGACGGGTGGCTCGACGAACGGCGTGCTCCACCTGCTCGGCATCGCGCACGAGTTCGGGATCCCGCTGACCATCGACGAGTTCGACGCGATCGCCGCCCGCACGCCGATCGTCGCCGACATGGTCCCCGGCGGCCGGTACACGGCCTCCGACCTGTTCGACGCCGGCGGGATCTCGCTGGTCATGCGCGAGCTGCTCAAGCGCGACGGCCTCCTCCACGGCGACGAGAAGAACGTCGACGGGCGGACGCTCTCGAAGATCGCCGACGCCGCGGTCGAAGCGCCCGGGCAGCAGGTCGTCCGCTCAATCGACGACCCGCTCAAGGCCACCGGCGGCCTGGCGATCCTGCACGGCTCGCTCGCGCCGGAGGGCTGCGTGGTCAAGCTCGCCGGCCACGAGCGCCTCCACCACCGCGGGCCGGCCCGCGTGTTCGACTCGGAGACCGCCTGCTTCGAGGCGGTCAGGAACCGCCAGGTCCACGAGGGCGATGTCGTCGTCGTCCGCTACGAGGGTCCCGTCGGCGGCCCGGGCATGCAGGAGATGCTGAGCGTCACGGCGGCCCTGCAGGGCGAGGGTCTCGGCGGGTCGGTCGCGCTGCTCACCGACGGCCGCTTCTCCGGCGGCACCCACGGGCTCATGATCGGCCACGTCGCGCCGGAGGCCGCGCTCGGCGGCCCGATTGGCCTCATCGAGGAGGGCGACGAGATCGTCATCGACGTCGAGGCACGGACCATCGACCTGAACGTCCCGGAGGCGACCCTTGCGGAGCGACGAGCGGCATGGCAACCGCCGGCGGCGCGCTACCTCGGCGGCGTGATGGCCAACTACGCGGCCCTGGTCTCGTCGGCGAGCGAGGGCGCCGTGACCACGGGCCGGCGCATGATCGACGCCGGTGCGCGAACGACCGGCCCGGTCGCCGTCGTGGCCGAACCGTCGCCGATCACCGGCGGCTGATGCCGGACGATCGATCGGCGGCGCCCACCGGGACGGATCTCCCGCCTGATCCCGCGGCGTACGATTCCGAGCGGGCGACCCAGGCGCGCGCCCGCGGGCTCG
>DASQIK010000068.1:0-31911 GCA_035631615.1 Candidatus Dormiibacterota bacterium
TAGATCATCGGCCGGACGCCGGTCTTCGCGTAGACCTCGTTGAGCCACGCGCCGACCCACGCCTGGAGCGCGGTCGGCGACATGCTGCCGGCCCGCTCGAGGTCGAGCGCAGGCACGATCATCCCGGGAGCCAGGGCGAGCTGGCTGACGAACCAGTCGGCCTCCTGGACGGGCTGGGTCGGATTGCCGTCCGGGCGGGCGAAGTGGTAGCCGGTGACCTTGAGGCCCGCGGCCGTGGCGTTGGCGAGGTTCGTCCGCCAGCTCGGGTCCGTGTAGCCGATGCCCTCGGTGGCCTTCGCGATCACGAACGTCTTGCCTGCGGCCGCAACCATGCGGTAGTCGATGGTCCCCTGCCAGCGCGAGACGTCGATGCCCTCGAGCCAGGGCTGCGCCGTGACCACCTGGACGTGGAAGAGCCCGCTCGCGACGTAGACGTGGCTCACGCCGTACTGGCTGCTCACGCTGGTGCCCCCGACCGTGGTCACGGCGAGCCACGTGCTGCCCGCGACGCTCGTTCCGCAGTCGGCTGCCCAGGCGCCGCCGGCGACCGTCTGGTCGGCGACGACGACCGTCCCGATCGGGATCACGGCGAACACGGTCGCGGACGTGGACGGGGTTGCGCGCAGCTTCGCGTCGCAGTTTGCGACGTAGCTCGCAGAGGCCGCGGCGGCGACCGGGGCAAGGATGGAGGCGATCGTGAGCACGACCAGCCAGGCACCCACGATGCCAGCGAGGGAGCGGCGGCGAGCACGCGTCGAGCGCAGCATCGGCATGTCTCTTTCGGTGAGCTGGGGTTGGATCCGCGGTGACCTGCCCGGAGGCTAAGCGCAAGCACCCTCGATTTCTGTAGCCAATGGGTCCTATCGAACGCCCGACTCTTGGTGTCGCGAGGCACCGACGTTTGTAATGCGAACAGGCATGGCGCCAGCCCGAGAGCGTGGTAAGACTGCAAAGTGACAGCAGATCCGATCGCGCACGCGCCACTGGCCGCCGAGTCGCCGGCCCTCGCGCTGGCGCGCCAGGCCGCCCGACGGCGGCCCGGGCCGACGCTCGTCCTCGACGAGACGACGGTCGCGACGCCGAGCTATCGCCAGTTCCTCGAGGCGCTCGGCGTCGCCGTCTACACCACGGACGCAGATGGACGGATCACGTTCTACAACGCCGCCGCGGCCACGCTCTGGGGCCGCACGCCGGCCATCGGCGAGATGTGGTGCGGCTCCTGGAAGCTGTTCTGGCCGAACGGCGAGCCGATGCCCCACGGCGCTTGCCCGATGGCGATCGCGCTCAAGGAGGGGCGCTCGGTGCGCGGGTATGAAGGCATCGCCGAGCGCCCGGACGGGACGCGGGTCTGGTTCATCCCCTACCCCACGGTCGTGGTCGACTCCGCCGGCCTGATGATCGGGGCCATCAACGTCCTCGTCGACATCACCGACCGGCGCCAGGCCGAGGACAGGCTCCGCGCCGCCATCGCCGTGAAGGACGAGTTCCTCGGGCTCGTGTCGCACGAGCTGCGGACGCCCGTCACGACCATCCTCGGCAACGCCAAGCTGCTGGCAAACCGGCGCGACGTGTCCGAGCAGCTTGGCTCGCTGCTCCAGGACCTCGGCGATGAGGCGGAGCGGCTCGCCGCCATCGTCGAGAATCTCCTCGTCCTGACACGAGCCGGCTCACCGGCCGAGCTGGAGCACGAGCCGCAGCTGCTCGACCGCGTGGTCCGGGGCAGCGTCGCGGCCTTCGGCCGCCACCATCCGGAACGCACGGTGCGGGTCTCCGGGGACGTGCTCGGCCGGATCGTGGACGCGGACCGCGCGCACCTCGACCTGCTGCTCGGGAACCTGCTCGAGAACGCCCACAAGTACAGCCCGCAGGGCGAGCGCATCGACGTCGAGCTGGCCAACCTCGAGGAGACGCTCGAGGTCCGCGTGCTCGATCGCGGGATCGGATTCACCGACGCCGAGGCCGGCGAGCTGTTCTCGACCTTCTATCGCACCGATTCGGCGAAGCAGATGAGCTCCGGGCTCGGGATCGGATTGAGCGCCTGCCGGCGGCTCGTGGAGCTCCTCGGCGGCAGGATCTGGGCCGTGCGCCGGCCGGACGTTGGCTCGGAGTTCGGGTTCTCGCTGCCCGCCTCGCTCGAGCCGATCTACTAGCCGCGCTCACGTGAGCAGGTAGCGCGGCACCTCGTTGAGGAGCGGCTCGCCCGCCGCATAGCGCCGGACCTGGTCGCCCGCGATCTGGAACGAGCGCATCGCCGACCGGGGTGAGTCGCCGGCCATGTGCGGCGTGACCAGGACGTTCGGCAGGCGCCAGAGCGGATGCTCCGGAGGGAGCGGCTCCGGGTCGGTGACGTCCAACGCGGCCCGAAGGCGGCCGGTTTCGAGCTCGGCGAGCAGCGCCGCGGTGTCGACGGTTCGGCCTCGGCCCCCGTTGACGAACAGGGCGCCATCGGGCAGGAGCGCCAGGCGGCGAGCGTCGAGCAGGCCGCGCGTCGCGCTCGTGAGCGGCAGCATCGAGACGAGGATGTCCGCGGCGGGAAGCGCTGCGTCGAGATCGTCCGGGCCCAGCATGCCCTCGCGCCGCGTCCGCCCGATGCCAACGACGTCGGCGCCAAATGGCCGCAGTCGCTCCGCAATGGCGTTCCCGATCGAGCCCATCCCGAGAATCACGACGCGACGCCCGCCGAGCTCGTCCGGTTCGAACGGCTCCCACGCGGCCCGCGCCTGGGCGTCCCGGGCGCGGATCTGGCCGCGCTGGATCGCCAGGATCGCCCCGAGCACCCACTCCGCCAGCGGCGCGTCGAAGGCGCCGCGAGCATTGCAGACCCGCACCCCCGGCGGCACGCGTCCGATCAGCCAGTCCACGCCCGCGCTGGGCGTCTGGATGACCCGCAGCGGACCCGGTGGACCGTCGAGCAACGCCAGCAGCGCGGGACGGACGCGCGGAATCGGGACGATCAGCTCGACCTGCGACAGGTCCGGCAGCGGCGCCGGCTCGTCACCGACCAGGACGACGTCGACATTCGCCGGCAGCTCACCCATGAACGCGAGCTCCGGGATGTCCGGCAGGCAGACGATGACGCGCTCACGGCTGCCGGTTGGACCAGACGCCGCCGCGGCCGTCGCAGTGACCACGGTCGACTCCCTCCACGACGCGCGACGACGAACGGTGCGGTGGAGTGTAGTCAAGGGGCCCACGCCGTCCACGACGTAGCCGCGCCGGCCGGCCGAATCGGTGCGCCCGGGGCACCGCGGGCAGCGCTCAGGACGCGGCGGCGATCTCGCGCTTGCGCCGGTCCACGAACGCATCCAGCTCCTCCGCGACGGCGGCATCGAGTGGCGGCGGCTCGTACTCGGCGAGGAGCTGCTTCCAGATCCGGTTGGCGCGCTCGGTGGCGGTGCGCGCGCCGTCCTCCTGCCACGTCTCGAAGTTGCGCCAGTCGGACAACATCGGCTGGTAGAACGCGGTCTCGAATCGCTCGAGCGTGTGCGCCGTCCCGAAGAAATGGCCGCCCGGCCCGGCCTCCGCGATCGCGTCGAGCCCGAGCTCCGCGTCGTCGACCGCGATCGGAAGCAGCACCTGGGTCATCTGCTGGAGCATCTCCGCGTCGAGGATCAGCTTCTCGAACGACGCCGTCAGGCCGCCCTCGAGCCAGCCGGCGCCCTGGTACAGGAGGCTCGCACCGCCGAGGATGGAGCCCCAGATCGACATCTGGCTCTCGTAGGCGGCCTGCGCGTCCACGACGGCCGAGCCGGTCACGTTCGACGACCGGTGCGGCAGCCCGTACCGGCGGGCGAGCTGCCCCGTCGCGATGGCCGCCTTGACGTACTCGGGCGTCCCGAATGCCGGCGAGCCGGTCCGCATGTCGACGTTCGAGGTGAAGCCGCCGTAGACCATCGGCGTTCCCGGCCGGACGATCTGGGCGAGCGCGACCATGAACAGCGCCTCGGCGTTCTGCTGGGCGAGGGCACCCGCGAGGGTGACCGGGGTCATCGCGCCGGCGAGCGTGAACGGCGTCGCGACGACGGGCTGGCCCCACGTCGCCATCTCGATGAGGCCATCGGACATCGGGCCGTCGAGGCGGAGTGGCGAGTTCGTGTTCACGATGGTCATCAGCGTCGGCTCGCGCACGAGCCTGTCGCGATCGACGCCTCGGGTGATGCTCGCGACCTCCAGGGCGTCGTCGACGACCGTCCGCCCGAAGGCGAGGCACTGCCACGACTTGTCGAGGAGCGTCGCCAGCGTCCGGTACATGTCGAGATGACGGGTCTCGACCGGGAGATCCGTCGGCTCGAGCGGGCCCCCGCCCTCCTGGTGGATGACGTCGAGGCTGCCGATGACGCGCACGTAGGCGTCGAAGTCGGCGGCGTTGCCGGCGCGCCGTCCGCGATCGAGGTCGGTGACGAACGCCGGCCCGCCCACCGCGCCGATGACGAGGTGGCGGTCACCGAAGACGAGCCCGCGCTCGGGGTTCCGCGCATGCAGCTCGAACCGCGACGGCGCGAGTGCAACGAGCTCGTCGACCTGCGCGGGGTCCAGGCGAACGCGAGCGGCCGGTCCCCGCGCACCAGCCTCACGTGCCACGCGCGCACCCGCCGCCGCGAATCGATCGATCGCCCGCCCGCCGAGGACTTCCACCCCGATGTCGCGGAGGATCGTCAGCGAGGCGCGGTGAATCGCCTCGACCTGGTCCGCGGAGAGGATCTCGACCGGGCCCAGCCGGTTGACGATCCGGCGCCACGGCAGGCGTGGGACACCGCCGGAGGTCCGCCTGGGATGCCGCCCGCGGGCGTGCGGTCGCTCCAGCCGATCCGGCACCTCAGCGATTGCGCTCGGACCGGACGAAGAGGGTCGTGCCGACGAGCAGGAACCCGACGAACATCGCGCCGATGACCGCCAGGTTCACGCCGGCCGGCTCGAGCGGCACCGTGACGACGTCGGGGAGGCCGCCGTAGTAGACGTCCCGGACGAGGTCGATCGCGTACCGCATCGGCGAGAGGTGGGACACGATGTCCAGGTACCAGGGCAGGTGCTGGATCGGGTTGAACACGCCCGCGAGGAAGAACTGCGGCAGCATCACGAACGGGAAGACCTGGTTGGCCGCCTGCTGGCTGCGCAGGTTCGACAGGACGAGCACCCCGAAGGCGCCGCCGAAGATCGCCACGACGAACGCGATCGGGATGAAGGCGAGCAGCACGGGCACCGACAGGCGCACCCCGAGGATCAGGCCGAAGGCCAGGATCGCGGCAGCCTGCGGCAGCGCCACGAGTGATTCGCCGAGGATCTTGCCGGCAATGATCGAGTACCGGGACACCGGCGAGACGAACATCTCCTGGCTGTAGTCCTGCTCGCGATCGGCGATGAGCGAGATCACGCCGAGCGCCGACGACTGCCAGATCGTCTGCCCGAGCACCCCGGTGAACACGAAGGTGAGCAGGTTCAGGCCGCCGGCCGACCCGAAGCCGGCCTGGAGGCTGGTCCCGAGGATGCCGATGAAGATCAGCGGGAACGCGAAGTCCGAGATGATCCGGGCGCGGTCGCGAAGCAGCTTGATGAAGTCCCGATGGGCGATCGCGAGGATCGCCGACAGCTCATGCACCAGCGACGTCCGGATCCGGCTTGTCGACGATCTCCAGGTAGGCGTCCTCCAGCGTCGGGGCGTGGGTGCGGACGACCGTCAGCGGCGTCTGGATCGCGCGCAGGACCTCGTGCGTGCGCCGGGCCTCGAGCGGGAGCCGGAAGGGGCCGGCCCCCGTGTAGGCGAGGCCAAGGCGCGTGAGCTCGGCGTCGAGGGCGGTCCGGCTGTCCGCGTCGACCACGACGTATTCGTCGACGAGGGCGGCCTTCAGCTCGGCCGGCGTGCCCGAGGCGACGACGTGCCCGCCGTCGATGAAGCAGACCTTGTCCGCCTGCTCGGCCTCCTCGATGTAGTGGGTCGTCAGGAAGATCGTCGTCGACTGCTCGCGACGGACCGTGTCGAGGTAGCCCCACAATGTGCGCCGGCTCGGCGGATCGAGGCCCGCGGTGGGCTCGTCGAGGAACAGCACCTTCGGGTCGTGCATCAGGCTGCGCACGATCTCGAGCTTGCGACGCATGCCCCCGGAGTAGGTCCGGACCGGATCGAAGACCTCCTTGCCGATCCCGAGCAGCTCGGCCAGCTCGCCGACCCGTCGCCGGTAGCCCGCCTCCATGAGCCGGAACGCCGGCGCGTACGGGTGGATCCCGTACAGGATCGCGTGGAGGCGGACGTTCTCCTCGCCGGTCAGGTTCTGGTCGAGGCTCGGCCGCTGGAAGATGATCCCGACGAGTCGCCGGACCGCGCTCGCCTCGGCGACGAGGTCGTGGCCGGCGATCGTCGCGCGGCCGCCGGAAGGCAGGAGCGTCGTCGTGAGGATCGAGATCGTCGTGGTCTTGCCGGCCCCGTTCGGCCCGAGCAACGAGAAGAACTCTCCCGCCCCGACCTCGAACGAGATCCCGTCGACCGCGTTGCGCGTCGCCCTTCGGTACCGCTTGACGAGATCGACGACCTGGATCATCGGCGCTGCCATCTCGGCGCGAGCGTAATCGGACGGGCCTGATTGCATCGTGGCCGTGATCGATCGCGCGACGTGCGCCCCGTCGCGGTCATGAACGGCCTGCTGTTGGCGTTCGGCTTCGCAGGCTTCCTCGTCGGCAACCGCGGCATCGACGTCCCGCGACCGTGGGCGGGCCGCGGCGGCGGCAAGGTGAATCCAGCTAGCCCCTGGATGCTCCGGCGGGCTCGGTGCGGGCTGTCGGCGGGCTCGAGGTCGGCGGCGCGGACGACCCAGCCGGGGCGCTGTAGCCCTGCACTGCGATCTCAGCCGCTCGCTGGCGGTAGGCGTCGGGCGAGGGCGCCGTCCTGGCGCGCAGGCCGTCAACCATCCGGTTGTACATCGAGAAACCGGCGGCAATCAGCACGGCGAGCTGGATGTCGCCGTTGCTGGCGCCTGCGGCGATCGCCGCCTCGACGTCATCTGCCGTGAGCTGCAGCGCGCTTCGGCGGACCGTACGCGAGATGTGGAGCAACGCCGCCATCTTCGGGTCGAAGCCCTCGGAACCACCGAGCTCGAGCGAGTCGAGCTGCGCGTGAGGAACGTGCCTGCCGTCGTGCTCGAGGACGGCCGCCGCATGCGCCGCGTGCGAATCCATGCAGAAGAAGCAGTCATTGCCTGCCGAAACGGCGGTGGCGAGCAGCTCCCGCTCTCCGCGCGTGATCGTGGCCCCCGGGAAGTCGTGGACGAGCAGCTCGTCGGCGAGGCCCCGCAGGTGCAGGCCCAGATTCGGCGTCAACCGCATTGCCGCACCGATGCCCGGCACATCCGGCAATCCACCCACGATTGGGGTTTGCTGCGCGCGCCGGACGCGCTCCTCCTGCCTCGTCATCAGGACGTATGATGCCCGGCCTTACTCGCCCCTGCACACGGGAGACGCATGGCCGGGCGGACCCTGACGATCGGCGCTGGCACGTATCCCCTCGTCCTCCCGAGTCTCCGCGACCCGCGGCTCCATGTCGCCAGCGTGATCATCACGGTCCACGTCCTGGGCCAGGTCGGGCTGGGTTTCTGGGTCAGCGTTCCCCAGATCCTGGCGGCGATCCTCACGACGGCGGTCCTCGAGGTTTCGATCACCTTCGCGAAGACGAAGTCCTTCGTCTGGCCGGCGAGCGCGATGCTCACGGGCAGCGGGGTCGCCCTCATCCTGCGCGCGGTCGGGACCCCGCCGGGCGATCACTGGTCATGGTTCGCGGTCCCACTGTTCGCGACGGTGGCTGGCCTGTCCCTCCTGTCGAAGTACGTCATCCGCTACCGCGGCGTGCACGTGTTCAACCCCTCGAACATCGGGCTCGTGCTGGCCTTCGTGATCCTCGGCACCACGCGTGTCGAGCCGCTCGACTTCTGGTGGGCGCCGCTGAACGTCTGGATGGTCGCGGCGTATGTCGTGATCATCGGCGGTGGCCTGCTGATCACCAACCGGCTCCATCTCCTTCCGCTCGCGGCTGCGTTCTGGCTCGCGCTCAACGCCGGTGTGGGGCTGCTATCCGCATCGGGACACTGCATGGTCACGAGCTGGTCGTTCGCCCCGGTTTGCGGCGTCGACTTCTGGCGGACGATCGTGACGTCGCCGGAGGTCATGATCTTCCTGTTCTTCATGATCACCGATCCCCGCACCATCCCCGGGGGACGCGTCGGGCGCGTCCTGTTCGGCATCCTGGTGGCTGCCGCGAGCACGCTGCTGATGGCGCCCCAGACCGACGAGTTCGGCACGAAGGTGGGGCTGCTCGCCGGCCTCATGGTCGTCAGCGCGGTGCGGCCCTGGCTGGAGCGCCTCTTTCCGGAGCCGAGGTCCGCGGCCGACAGCCTTCGGGCGTTCGCCGATCGATTTGCAACTGGAGGCCGGCCCGCCGTCGGTTTCGCCCCCCGACTCGGCCGGGTCGGACTGGCGCTTGCCGTCCTCTTCGTGTTCGCCGCCGGCGTCGTGGCGGCGGGCGGTCCCGCGCGCGGACTGGTCGTCGGGACCGACTCGAGCGAGATCCTCGCGCGCGTGCCTGCCCAGGTCGATCCGGCGACCCTGCCGCCGGTGACCGTCGGCGCGGACGTCGTGAGCTGGAACTCGGTCGTCGCCCAGCCGGCGAGCATGCAGGTGATCCTGGTAACGCTGGCGCAGAACCTCGAGCTGGAGAACCAGGCATTGCTGCGGCGCGACGACGCGATCCTGACGACGGTCGACCACGGCGACCGGCTCGTCGAGATGCGGGCGAAGCTCGCCGCCGCGAGGGCGTCCGGGACGACCACCGTCCAGCACTACCGGTTCGCGTCGGTCAGCGTCCGGCTGCTGGTGCCGTTCGGCGCACAGGTGGGCATCAGCCTCGGCCTGGATTCGACCGGCACCGTCGTGACCGAGAGCTACGACGCCGCGGGAACGCTCCGGAGCAGCTCGAGCTCGCCCTTCCAGCTCACGTTTGCCGTTCGACAGGCCCTGGGCGACCGCTGGCTCAACGTCGCCGTGCTCCCGCAGGGCGGCTGATCAGGCCGGCGGCTGCCACGGCTGCAACCCGGCCGACCGATCGAGCAGATCGAAGCCGTCCGCGGCCACCGTCGCCCACGGACCGGTCACACCATCCGGCCAGTGGACCCGCACCTGGGCGGAGGTCGCCAACCCGAGGCCGATGTGGATCCAGCCGAGCTCCCCGCTGTCGTGCCCGCCCCCGATGGTGATCTCGCGGCGTGACGTGGTCCCGCCCGCCTGGACCTCGAGGACGGCGCCGATCGCGTCGGTGTTCGGACCCGGCTGCGTGACGCGAAGCGCGAGCCAATGTGCCGCGGGGGCACCGGTCCCACCCGAGACCGGGCCATCGTTCCGCCAGACCTGGACGGGCGCACCGTACTTGCTGAGGACCAGGTCGAGCCTGCCGTCGAGGTTGAAGTCGGCGAGCGCCGCGCCTCGGCCCTTGTCGAAGGTGACGATCCCGGCGGTGTCGGCGGCCTCGAGGAAGGTCCCGTCGGGCTGGCCGAGCAGCAGGTTGCTCGGGTCATGCATTGCGTGGTCCAGCTGGCCTTTGACGTTGCCCTTCGACACGAAGAGATCGATGTACCCATCGTTGTTCACGTCGTCGAAGATCGGCTGCCAGGCGGTCGAGCCGAGGTGGATGTCCGGCCCGGTGAAGGGCTGGGTCACGTTCACGCCGCGATCCAGGCCGATGTTCGTATACGTGGGCTTCGAGGCGCCACCGGCGAGCGTCTGGAGCTTGCTGTCATCCTCGCTCGTGAGGTAGATCTCCGGCAGCCCGTCACCGGTCAGGTCATAGGAGGCGATGCCCATGCCCTGGACCTGGATCCGTGCCCAGCCGTCGGCCGCGGTGTACTGCCGCGGCGCCTGCCCCGGCTCGATCCGCCAGAGCTGCTCCTGTCCGACGTCCGGGCGGTAGTAGTCGCGGTCGTTGCTGACCCTGAGGTCCATCCGGCCGGACCCGTCCCAGTCGCTGAACAGCATCGAGAGGGTGCAGTACGACGGCGTCAGCGCGAGCGGCGGCCCGAATCCGGTTCCGCTCGCATTTGGCCGAACGAACTCGTCGGGCTCGCACCACGATGACGGATCGGTGATTGCAGGGTTCACGTAGTTGCCGAACGCGATGGTCGGCCAGCTCGAGCCCCGTTCCCACATCGCGCTGAACGCCTCGGTGTGGGCGGACCCTGGTTGGAGGCCCCAGGCAGCCGTGACGTCCTGGAACCGACAGTTCCCGAGACCGCGCAGCACGTTGACGCCGGCTCCGTTCCGGAGGACGACGAGATCGGTGATGCCGTCTCCGTCGATGTCGATCGGGTAGGCGCCGTTCACCTGGGCGAGGTCCGTCACCGGATCGTGGACCGGCACGAACTTCAGCGAGCCGCCCGTCGGGCTGTCATTGCGGAAGAGCTCCGCCGGATTGGTGCCTCCCGCGAGGTAGATGTCCGGGCGCCCATCGCCATTGCAGTCGAAGACCGCGAGACCGCCGCCCACCGCATTGGCGAGATCACCGTCATACGTGTGGGCCAGCCCGGACGATGCCGTCTCGTCAACGTAGCGCGGTGCTGGTCCCGCTGCCGGACCGCCCGCAGCCTGGCGCCCTGCCAGCCACCAGGCGCCGATCCCAGCGGTCACGAGGGCGGCGAGACCCAGGACGGCCAGGACGCGACGGTCAGGCAAGCGCAGGGTCGGCTGGGTGGAGCTGATCGATGCCTGCAGCGGCGCGGGCCGCCATATCCAGCGCGACCAGCGTTGCGATGGTTTGGCGGCTGAAGGTCAGGTCGATCAGAGGCGGCGTTCCGTCGAGGATCGCGGCATGGAGGTCCTCCACCTCGAGCGCGACCTGATCGACGACCGGGACCTCGATCCTCGAGGCGGTACCGCCCCGGACCTCGACGAGGCTGGGGGGCGGGCCGTCGGGCTCGGAGAGGAATGGCGCCGTGAGCGTCAGCGTCGCCGCCCCGCCGACGACCTCGAGGGACTGCCGGTCGGGCTCTGCGAAGCTGGAATCGAGCTGCGCGACGAGGCCACTCGGGAAGTGCAACTGGCCGACGAACGTGCGATCGACACCGCGTTCGTCGAAGCGCGCCTCCGCGGTCACCCGGTCCGGCTCCGACCCGGCAATGCGCCGGATGAACGTCACCGGGTAACAGCCGACGTCCCACAGGGAGCCGCCGCCCATGGTCGGGTCGATCCGGGGATCGCCTGGGTACGTCAGGAAGAACGAGAACGAGCCGCGCACGAGCTCGATCTGGCCGAGCGCGCCCTCGCGCGCGAGAGCGATGGCGGTTCGGATCTGCGGGTGGTGCAGGTACATGAACCCTTCGACCGCGACGCGCTCGTTCCGCGCGGCCGCAGCAGCGATTGCATCGACCTCGCTGACGGTCAGCGCCAATGGCTTCTCGCACAGGACGTGCTTCCCCGCGTCCAGCGCCCGGACGGTCCACGTCGAATGGAGGTGGTTGGGCAGGGACACGTAGACGATGTCGACGTCGCGCGCCGCGAGCAACGCATCGTAGGAGCCATACGCGGCCGCGACCCCGTGCTCGCGTGCAAATGCCTGGGCGCGACCAAGGTCGCGACTGGCCACCGCCACCAGCTCGCCGCGCTGCGATGCCGCAAGCCCGCGGACGATCCGGGCGGCGATCCGGCCAGGCCCGAGGATGCCCCAGCGCAGCCGCGTCATGGGACGGCGATCACCCCCAGGAGGGCTCGGTCACGGGCCGGAACGCGATCTCGAGGATCCGGTGCGTCCGGGGCCGGGTGAGCACGAAGCGAACTGCCTCGGCAACGTCATCGGGCTCCATCATCCCCGCGAGCTGGGGCATGTCGGGTGTGCGGCCACGACCCATCGCGAAATCGGTCGCCACGCCGCCGGGACAGATGCTCGTGCACCGAACGCCGCGCTCTCGCAACTCGTGATCGAGGGCGGCGGTGAGCCCGACCTGGGCGAACTTCGAGGCGCAGTACACCGCCTCGTTCGGCAGGCCGCGGCGGCCGGCTTCGCTTGCGATCATCACGAAGTCGGCGCGGTCGCTCTCGAGCAGGTGGGGCAGGGCTGCCCGGATGGCATAGATCGCGCCCTTCACGTTGACGTCGATCATCTCGTCGAGCTGTTCGACGTCGAGGTCGAGGAACGGCCCATAGGCGCCGACGCCGGCGTTCACCACGAGGATGTCGAGCCGGCCGAACCGGTCCACCACGGTCGCGACCGCCCGTTCGAGCGATTCACGATCGCGGACGTCGCACGTGACGCCGAGGGCGCCGGCGATGCCAGGGTTGGCTCCGCTGCGCGACGCAAGCCCCAGGCGGACGCCCTCGCCGTCGAGGGCAATGGCGATGGCTCGACCGATGCCACGGCTCGAGCCGGTGATGAGCGCGACCGTCCCCTGCAGGCTGCCCATTGGCGCCTCCCTTGACACACCTGGGGTGATGTAAGAGCCTAGCACGAACATTTCGTTAAGAGGTTGACAAACCTCCGTTGGTGCTCACACGCGCCCTCACCCCCGACCAGGTCGGCCAACGCAGCGAGACGGTCCGACGGGCGAACCTCAGCGCGATCGCCCGTGAGCTCCATGGCCGCGGGTCGCTCTCGCGTTCCGAGCTCGTCGCCCGGACGGGATTGACCAGGAGCGCGATCCGCGGGCTCATCGGAGAGTTCGTCGTGGCCGACCTCGTCACCGAGGAGCGCTCGGCGCCCGACGGCGCGCCGGGCCGCCCGTCGCCGCTCGTCCGGCCGCGCCCGGAGGCAGCGGTCGCCCTCGCGCTCGAGGTTTCCGTCGACTCGCTGGCCGCTGCCGTCGTCGGGCTCGGCGGCGACGCCCTTGGCCACGTCCGGGTCGACCGGCCTCGCGGCCACTTCGCGGTGGACGAGATCGTTGCCGACCTCGCGAGCCTGGCCCACGAATTGCTGACACCCCGCCATCGCGAGGCCCTCGTGGGCGTCGGCGTCGGTGTGGTGGGCGTGGTCCGGCGCAGCGACGGGTCCGTCTCGACGGCGCCGAATCTCGGCTGGCGCGACGTTCCGCTCGGTGCGAAGGTCGCGGTGGCGCTCGACCTGGACGTGCCGGTCCATGTTGCCAACGAGGCAGACCTCGGGGCACTCGTCGAGTTCCGGCGCGGCGAGGGCCGAGGCGCCGATGACGTCCTGTTCATCCAGGGCGAGGTCGGCGTCGGCGGCGGGATCATCGTGGCCGGTCGGCCGCTCACCGGCGCGGCCGGGTTCGCCGGCGAGATCGGCCACATCCCGGTGAACCCGGATGGCGCGCCATGCCAGTGCGGCTCCGTCGGCTGTTGGGAGACCGAGATCGGCGAACGCGCCCTGCTCGCCCTGGGCGGTCGCCCCCCGGACGGCGGCCGCGACGCGGTGGACGCCATCATCGGCGATGCGGCTGCCGGCGATCCCCGCGCCCTCGAGGCCCTGGACGCGGTTGGCAGGTCGCTCGGCCATGGGCTGGCGGGCCTCATCAACATCCTGAACCCCCGAGTCGTCGTGCTGGGTGGCCTCTTCTCGCGCATCCATCCGTTCATCGCCGAGCGCCTGGAGGCCCAGCTCGACCGGTTCGCCCTCGCCGCTCCTCGTTCCCTCGTCCGTATCGCACCGGCCGCGCTTGGGGTTGATGCCCCGCTCCTGGGCGCCGCCGAGCTCGCATTCGAGCCCTTCCTCGCCGACCCGGCCGCCTGGCTGGGGCCGCGCGAGCTGCTGGCCGTGGCGGCCAGCGCATGACGGGGGTGAGCAAGCCGAAAGGACGGTGATAGCCTGTGGGCCGGCTCTCGCGCCCCGTTCATCGATCGTGGACTTTTTGAGGAGGATCTACATGCGACAACGACTGGCCATGGTGGCGGCGGTCGCTGCTCTGGTGCTCAGCGCCTGCAGCGGCAACGGCGCGACCCAGGCACCGGGCAACACGTCGGCCGCCACGGCGGGCGCAACGGCGGCTGCATCCGGCGGGACCGCCGGGGGCTGCCTCATCGGCGTCTCGTGGAACAACTACGACCAGGAGCGCTGGAAGAAGGCTGACGAGCCCGCGATCAAGGCGGCCATCGCGGCCGGCGGCGGGACGTACACCTCGACCGACGCGCACGACAGCTCGGACCAGCAGAACAAGGACATCACGACCCTGATCAACAAGGGCGTCAAGGTCATCATCCTGCTGGCCAAGGACGCGACCGCGGTCACCCCGGCCGTCCAGCAGGCCGAGGCAGCGGGCATCCAGATCATCGGCTACGACCGGCTGATCGAGGATCCCAAGGCCCTCTACATCACGTTCGACAACCAGAAGGTCGGCACGATCATGGCGCAGGTGCTGCTCGGCGTTCAGCCGCAGGGCAACTACGCCGTCATCAAGGGCGACCCCGGTGACCCCAATGCCGCGTTCCTCCGGGCCGGCATGGACCTCGGCGGGCTCAAGGACGCCGTCACGTCCGGCAAGGTGAAGATCGTCGGCGAGCAGAACACGCCGAACTGGGACACCACCGGCGCGAAGAACGAGATGCAGGCGATCCTGAACGCGAACAACAACAAGGTTGATGCCGTTCTCTCCGAGAACGACGGCATGGCGACGGGCGTCTCCGCGGCCCTCCAGGCTGTCGGCCTGACCATTCCCCTCTCCGGCCAGGACGGCGATGCTGCTGCCCTCAACCGCGTCGCACTCGGCACCCAGACCGTTTCGGTCTGGAAGAACGCCTTCGCCCTCGGCGAGACGGCCGGCAACGCAGCGATCCAGCTGTGCGCCGGCACCGCGCTCACCGCGGTCAAGGCCCCGTCGGACCTTCCGGCGGCCTCGAAGCCGGCTGACCTCAACACCCACCTGTTCACGACGCCTGGTAACAACCAGGTGAGCTCGTTCATCCTGACCCCGACCCCGATCCAGCAGGCCAACCTCGGCGATGTCATCAGCGCCGGCTGGGTGACCAAGGATCAGGTCTGCACCGGCGTTGCCGCCGGCAAGGTCGCAGCCTGCGGCTGAGACCCGGAACTCGATGAGCTGACTGGCGCCCGCGGTCCCCGCGGGCGCCAGTCGTATCGCTCCGGTCTCCCGAGGAGTGGATCGGATGAGTGGCACCGCTGTCGCGGCTCCTGAACGGCAGAATCCGGGTGTCCGCGCCCGACTAGGCGATCTGGTGCGGGTCGCCGAGCTTGATGGCCGGCTCCTCGGCATGATCCTGACGCTGATCCTGATCGAGGTCGGATTCGGGATCTACACCGGCGGCCAGATCCTCAGCCCGGTCAACCTCCTCACGTTCGCAACGCAGGCCGTCGAAATCGCGATCATCGCGACCGGGATGGTCCTCGTGATCGTCTCGCGAAACATCGACCTCTCGGTCGGCTCCGTCCTCGCCGTGTGCGCGATGACGTACGCCGTCCTCATGCACGAGATCTACCCCACCACGATCGGCGTCGACACCCCGTACGGGTGGCTCCTCGCCCTCGCCATCGGCATCGGGATCGGCTGCGTCCTGGGCGCCATCCAGGGCTTTCTCATCGCCTACGTCAACATCCCGTCGTTCGTCGTGACGCTCGGTGGCCTGCTCGCCTTCCGCGGCCTGGTCTTCGACATCAGTGGCGGGTCGACGCAGGCGCCCGACGACAAGGCATTCGTGGTGCTGGGCGGCGGAGCGCTCGGCTCGCTTGGCGGGACGCTCAGCTGGGCCCTCGGCGCATTGCTGATCGCGGTCATCCTGGCGTACCTCACCTACAACCGGCGCCGACGACGGAAGTTCGGGTTCCCGGTGCGGCCGCTGTGGGCCGAGGTCCTGATCGCGATCGGCGGCAGCCTCATCGTGCTCGGTGGCGTGTATGTCTCGAACGCATACCACTGGCCGCGCGGGCTCATCCAGCAGTACGCCGCGGCGCACAACATCAGCCCGAACGGCCTGGACTTCGAGGCGGGCGTGCCGTGGCCGGCGGTCATCCTGCTGGCGGTCACCGTCGCGATCACCTTCCTGGCCACGAAACGGAAGTTCGGGCGGTACGTCTACGCGATCGGCGGCAACCCGGAGGCGGCGGAGCTCGGCGGTATCAACACGCGCTGGACGATCATGCGGATCTACATCCTGATGGGCTTCCTGTGCGCGATCAGTGCCGCGATCGCGTCGGCCCAGATCAACGGCGCGACCAATGACCTCGGGGGCGGCTACGAGCTGCTGGTCATCTCCGCGGCGGTCATCGGCGGGACCTCGTTCGCCGGTGGGATCGGCACCATTCCGGGGGCGGTCCTCGGCGCAATCGTCATCTATGCCCTGCGGTACAACCTCCAGTACATCGGCCTAGCGTCGAACAACCAGGACATCGTCATTGCGATCGTCCTCGTGCTCGCCGTGGCGTTCGACACGTTCAGCCGGCGACGAGCGACCTGAGCCGAGAGGAGGACGTCGTGTCGAACCAGCCGATCCCCGATCCGGCCGCCACTTCAATGCCCGCGGCGATGGCGGCGTCGCATGCGAGCGTGCCGCTGGTCGAGATGCGCCACATCAATGTCGCCTTCGGTGGCGTCAAGGCGGTGGACGACGTCTCGGTCGACCTCCGCCCCGGCGAGGTCGTCGGGCTGGTCGGCGGCAACGGCGCCGGCAAGTCGACGCTCATGCGGGCGCTCTCGGGCGCCCACAAGGCGGATACGGGCGAGATCCTCGTCGATGGCTCGCCGATGTCGATCACGAATCCTCGCGACGCGAAGGCCATCGGGATCGAGACGATCTACCAGACCCTCGCCCTCGCCGACAACATCGACGCACCGGCGAACCTGTTCCTCGGGCGGGAGATGCTCACGCCGGTCGGCTCCCTGGACGACTCCGCGATGGAATCCGCGACGCGCAAGGTGATGGGTCGCCTGAACCCGAACTTCAAGCGCTTCCGGGCGCCGGTGCGGAATCTGTCGGGCGGACAGCGCCAGTCAGTCGCGATCGCGCGGGCGGTTCATTTCAATGCCCGGATCCTGATCATGGACGAGCCGACTGCCGCCCTCGGGCCGGCCGAGACGGCACAGGTCCGCGACCTGATCCGGCAGCTGAAGAGCGAGGGCCTCGGGATCTTCCTCGTCAGCCACGACATCCACGACGTGTTCGACCTCGCCGAGCGGGTCACGGTGATGTATCACGGCAAGGTCGTCGCGACGGTCGACAAGGCCGCGGTCTCGGTCGACGAGATCCTCGGGATGATCATCCTCGGGAAGCCACCGTCGACCCAGACGAGCGCCGACCTCGCGGCGATCCAGCACTGATCCGGGGCCGCTCTGCCCACTGCGCTGCGCGGAAGAACGGTTGGAGGGCAGGGTAGAGGTCGCGGTAGGTCTCGTGCGCCGCGCGATAGCCGCCCGCTTCGGGACCCGGCGTCGCGACCACCGTCGGTCTGACCAGGTCCGCGGTCGCGGCCTCGACCGACGTGAACCAGCCGATGCCGACCGCCGCGAGCACCGCGGCGCCAAAGGCAGCCCCCTCGGTCGTGTTCACCGTGGCGATCTCCGCCTCGAGGACGTCCGCGAGGATCTGCCGCCAGAGCGGGCTCGCAACGCCGCCGCCTGATGCCCTGATCACCGCGGGTGCCGGCATCCCGGCGGCGACCATCACGTCGAGCCCATCGCGAAGGCCGAAGGCCACACCCTCGAGGACTGCCCGCGTCAGGTGCCGGCGATCGTGGCCGAGGGTCAGCCCGGCGAAGACACCGCGGGCCAGCGGATCCGGGTGAGGACTTCGCTCGCCGCTCAGGTATGGCAGGAAGAAGAGGCCATCCGCACTCGCGACGACGTCGGCCGCCTCGGCCACGAGCGAACCATAGTCCATGCCCGACGCGAACGAATCGCGGAACCAGCGCAGGCTGCCCGCCGCCGACAGCATCACCGACATGAGGTGCCACCGGCCGGGAACGGCGTGGCAGAAGGCATGGACCCGGCCGGTCGGGTCATGCAGCGGCGCATCGCTTGCCGCGAAGATCACCCCGGATGTCCCGAGGGACAGCGCCGCTGTCCCAGGGCCGACCACCCCGGTTCCCACCGCATTCGCGGCCTGGTCGCCGCCCCCGGCGACGACGGGCGTCCCGGCGCGCAGCCCCGTCCGTTCCGCGGCATCCCTCGTGACGGTTCCGGTCTGCACAGGGCCCTCGAACGTCGGCGGCAGCCACGCTCGAGGGATCCCCAGCGCGTCCACGACCTCGGTCGACCAGGCTCGAGCTGCGAGGTCGAAAAGCAGCGTCCCGGCGCCGTCGGCCTTGTCGAGGGCGTGCTCGCCCGTCAGCCGGAGCCGCAGGTAGTCCTTCGGCAGCAGGACGTGCGCGACCCGCCGCCAGACCTCCGGCTCGTGCTCTCGGACCCAGATGAGCTTGGGCGCCGTGAGCCCGGTCACGGCGTCGTTGCCAGTGATCTCGATCAGGCGGTGAGCGCCGACGGCGTTCCGGATCAGGTCGCACTCGACCGCCGTTCGCTGGTCGTTCCACAGGATGGCGGGTCTCAGGACGAGATCCGCCGCGTCCAGGAGCACGAGTCCGTGCATCTGGCCGGTGAGGCCAATCGCGGCAACCGCCGATCCGTCCACGCCCGCAGTCGCAAGCGCTGCGCGAATCGCCGTGGTCGCCCCGTCGTCCCAGAGCCTCGGGTCCTGCTCGCTCCAGAGCGGCTGCCGTTGCTCGAACCCGTATTCCGCAACCCCGATTGCGACAACGGCCCCCGTCTCGTCGACGAGAACTGCCTTCGTCGCCGTCGTCGAGACGTCGATGCCGAGCACCAGCGACCCGACCACCGCTCGACCGGTCAGCGAACCCGCCCGGCGTTCCAGATCCGGCGGTTCACCAGCGATTCAAGTCGCTCCTGGCCGCCGGACACGGGCTTTGGATCCAGCTCCCTCTCGGCGACGGTCGCCGCAAGGTCGGCGAGGCTCGCCTTCCCTTCGAGGATCGATTTCCCGAGCTCGCCACTCCAGCCGGCGTAGCGCGCTGCCAACGGCGTCGAGAGCGTCTTCGCCTCGACCATGTCGGCGGCCACGAGGAGCGACTGGGCGAGGGTGTCGATGCCCTCGACGTGGGCGTGGAACAGGTCATTCCGGCTCAGGCTCTGCCGGCGAAGCTTCGCGTCGAAGTTGAACCCGCCGCTCATCAAGCCCCCGGCGTTCAGGATCTCGTAGACGGCAAGCGACAGCTCCTCGACGGAGTTCGGAAATTGGTCGGTGTCCCAGCCGTTCTGGTAGTCGCCGCGATTCGCGTCGATGCTCCCGAGCATGCCGTGGGCGATCGCGTAGGCCACCTCGTGATGGAAGCTGTGGCCGGACAGCGTCGCGTGGTTCGCCTCGAGGTTCAGCCGGAACTCGGACTCGAGGCCGTTCCGCACCAGGAAGCCATGGACGGTCGCGGCGTCGAAGTCGTACTGGTGCTTCGTGGGCTCATGGGGCTTCGGCTCGATCAGGAGCAGCCCCTCGAACCCGATCTTGTGCTTGTGCTCCGCGACGAGTGCCAGGAATCGAGCGAGCTGCGCCTCCTCGCGGCGGAGATCCGTGTTCAGGAGCGTCTCGTAGCCCTCCCGCCCGCCCCACAGGACGTAGTTCGCGCCTCCGAGTCGCTTCGTGTGCTCGAGCATCTGCTTGACCTGCGCGGCGGCGACGGCAAAGACCTCGGGGTTGGGGTTCGTGGCAGCGCCGGCGGCATAGCGGGGATGCCCGAACAGGTTCGCGGTCCCCCACAGCAGGCGGATCCCGGTCCGCTCCATGTGGCCCTCGATCCGGTCGACGATCGCGGCCAGGAGGGTCGTCGACTCGCGCCAGGACTTGCCCTCGGGCGCGACGTCCCGATCGTGGAAGCAGAAGAACGGGACACCGAGCTTCTCGATGAACTCGAAGGCGGCGTCGAGCTTCATCTCCGCGGCCGCGAGCGGATCCAGCCCTGCCGCGAGCCACGGCCGGTCGAACGTCCCGACACCGAAGACATCGTTGCCCGGCCAGGCGAAGGAGTGCCACAGGCAGACGCCGATGCGGAGGTGATCCGCCATCGGCTTGCCCAGCACCATCCGATCCGGCTCGTAGACCGCGTACGCGAGTGAGTCTGCGGATGTCGGGCCGCCGAACGGAATCGGGCCGGGCATGTCGGTGAAGAACGGCTCGGTCATTCCACTCCTCCACGGGTGGCCGCGCCCGTCGGCCGGTTGCGAGTATCCCATACATTTGTGCGAGATGAGCACAAACCCGCCCCGGTCCACGGCTCCTCTGGATCGTTTGCGCAGGGCCGCCAACGAGCCGCCGCCGTCGGGTTGGGCATGATCAGGTTACGCGCAGGTGGCGCGACGGCGATGATCGACGTCGAGCGCGGCGGCCGCGTGTCCTCGCTGCGAATCGATGGTCGGGAGCTCCTGCTCGGGGTCGAGGCGGCGGCCGGCCGATCGATCGGCTGGGGCTGTTTCGTGATGGCGCCGTGGCCCGGGCGGCTCGCCGGTGGACAGTTCCGCTGGCGCGGCCGAAGGGTCCAGGTCCCGCGGACGCTGGGCCCCGACGCGATCCACGGCCTGGTGTACGACCGGGCGTGGCAGGTCGAGGAAGCAGGCGGGCGCGAGGCCACCTTGTCGATCGAGCTCGGGCCGGCCGGCTGGCCGTTCGCCGGCCGGGTTCGAGAGCGAATCGCGTTGGACGAGCGGAGCATCGTGCTCGAGGCCTCGATCGAGGCCGATGAGCCCATGCCCGTCGCGATCGGCTGGCACCCGTGGTTCCTGCGGCGTGGGGCCAACCCCCAGGTCGAAGTGGACGCCGCAAGCACGCTCGCTCTCCGCGAGATGATCCCGACCGGGGTCCGGCAGGCGGTGCGCGGTCGGACCGACCTTCGCGAAGGACCAGCCCTCGGTCGTCGTCGCCTGGATGATGTCTATGTCGACGCCCGGTCTCCAGCGACGATCCGCTGGCCCGACCTCGAGCTGCGCATCGAGTTCGAGCCGCCGCTGACCACCGTGGTCGTCCATACGCCGACCCAGGCGATCTGTGTCGAGCCGCAGACGGCATGGCCGAATGCCCTGAACGGCGGCGCCTCTTCCGGATCGACCCGCGCGGGCCCGATGGACGGCGGAGCCGTCGAGCTCGACGGCGGCCAGGCAATCGGGACGCGCACGAAGCTCATCTGGCGCGAGCTCGCCCGCCCGCTGGCATCCTGAGCCGACCGCATACCCCGCGGCGAGAAGCTGCCCGCGGCATGCGATGATCAGCGCATGAAGGGCGATCGGGTCGAGGCGGTGGTCGACACCGGCCAGGGCGTGCAGACGTTCGAGATCGTGGCGTCGCGGGCGGGTCGCCGGATCGAGGTCACCACGTCGCGCGGCGTTGTCGAGGTCACCGAGGTCACCCGCGGCGGGACACCGGTGCGCACGGGCCGGTTCATGGCGAGCCGCCTGATCGCGCTCGTCGAGCACCCGTCGCGCGAGCGCGACGACTCGCGGGTGGAGGTGACGACCCGGCGGCGCATCGCGACAGGCAGCCGACGGTCGGAGGCGATCGACTCCGACCGATAGCCGATGTCGTGACAGGCAACCCGGCACGGCCGGGGCCTAGGATTCGCCCGTGCAGCTCATCGACGGCCGGCCCGTCTATGCCGCGACCGACCTCGTCGGGTTCCTCGCCTGCTCCCACCGGCTCGCCCTCGAGCGCGCGGCGCTTGCCGGGCTCGTCGACAAGCCGATCCGGGCGGACCCCCAGATCGAGCTGATCGCCCAGCGCGGCCTCGCGCACGAGCGCCGCTACCGCGACGAGCTGGTCGCGAGCGGGCGGAGCGTCGTGGAGATCCAGCCGGACGGCTCGGTCGCGGATCGCGGCGAGCAGCTGCGGTCGGCGGCCGCCGCGACGATCGAGGCCCTTCGAAGCGGCGTCGACGTCGTCTACCAGGCGACCTTCTTCGACGGCCGGTGGGTGGGATTCGCGGACTTCCTGCTTCGGGTCGAGCGCCCGAGCGCCCTGGGTGCCTGGTCGTACGAGGTCGCCGACACGAAGCTCGCGCGCCACGTCAAGGGCAGCGCGGTCCTCCAGATGTGCTCGTACGTGGAGCAGCTGCAGGCGATCCAGGGGCTCCAGCCCGAGTGGCTGCGCGTCGTCCTCGGCGGCAGCGCGCACGCGATCGAGCGGCTCCGCGTCGCCGACTACATGGCCTACTACCGGCGCGTCAAGACCGAGTTCGAGGCGGCCGTCGCGGCCGGCGAGCCGATCTACCCGGTCACGGCGACCTACCCGGACCCCGTCGAGCACTGCGACGTGTGCCGGTGGGTCGTCCAGTGCAAGGCCCAGCGGCGCTCGGACGACGACCTGTCGCTCGTGGCCGGGATCACCGCCCGGCAACGCCGCGAGCTCAAGGCCCGAGACGTCCGGCGTCGCCGCGAGCTGGCGGGCCTCGAGCTGCCGATGCAGCCGAGGCTCGAGGGGGTCAGCCGGGAGGCGCTTCGGCGGGTTCGGGACCAGGCCCGGATCCAGGTCGAGGGCGAGGACCGCCATGCGGTGCTCTGGTCGTTCCTCGACATGGAGCGGGACGCGCACGGCGAGCTGGTCCCGGATCGCGGGTTCCTCGTGCTTCCCGAGCCGTCGCCGAACGACCTGTTCTTCGACATCGAGGGCGACCCGTTCGCGCTGGAGGACGGCGTCGAGTACCTCTTCGGCGTGCTGGAGCCGGCGATCGCGGACCCCGACCGCGGTGGCGCGCCGTGGTTCCACGAGATCTGGAGCCGCGACGCGACGGGCGCCGTGACCCTCCCCGCCGAGAAGGCCGCGTTCGAGGCCCTGGTGGACCTGCTCATCGCCCGCCTGGACGCCGATCCGAGCCTGCACGTCTACCACTACGCCGCCTATGAGAAGACCGCCCTCGCGAAGCTCGCGCAGCGCCACGGGACGCGCGAGGAGGAGGTCGATCGCCTGCTGCGCGGCCGCGTCCTGGTCGACCTGTACCGGGTCGTCCGGCAGGGCATCCGGGCGAGCGTCGAGAGCTACTCGATCAAGCGCCTGGAGCCCCTGTACGGCCTCGAGCGCGAGGTCGAGCTCAAGAGCGCGACCTCGAGCATCCTTGCATTCGAGGCCTGGCTCGAGGGTGGCCCCGACGAGAACGGCGAGGTCGGCGAGGCCATCCTCCGATCGATCGCCGACTACAACCGCGACGACGTCCTGAGCAATTGGCGCCTGCGCGATTGGCTCGAGGCTCGACGGATCGACCTCGAGCGGCAGCTCGGGCAGGCTGTGCCCCGCCCGCCGGCCCATCCCGAGGCCGAGGCGCCCAAGCCGCTGTCGCCGGAGCGGCAGCATGTCGCCGTGCTCGTCGAGGCACTCTCCTCGGGCGTGCCCGCGGACGCCGCGGATCGGAGCCCAGCCGAGCACGGCCGCTGGCTGCTCGCCCAGCTCCTCGGGTTCCATCGGCGCGAGGAGAACGCCTTCTGGTGGCGTTTCTTCGAGCTCGCCGGCATGACCGACGACGAGCTGGTGGACGCGCGCGAGCCGATCGGGCACCTCGAGTTCGTCGAGGACCTCGGACCCGTCGGCCGGGGCAGCCGGCTCGAGCGCTACCGCTTTCCGCTCCAGGACCACGTCCTCAAGGTCGGGCGCAGCGTGGACGATCCCGCGCGGGTCGGGAATGAGACGGCATCGTGGTCGTGCGGCACCGTCGACAGCATCGACGAGGTCGGGCTCACGCTCGTCCTCCGGCGCGGACCGAAGCAGCTGGAAGGCCCGCAGCCGAAGGCGCTCATCCCCGACGAGCGCGTGCCCACCGCGGCGATCAACGGCTCGCTCGTTCGGACGGCGGAGTGGATCCTCGAGCGCGGAATCGAGTCGCCCGGCCCCGGGCAGGCCGCCCGCGACCTGCTCCTGCGCCGCCCGCCGCGCCTCCCCGACGACGTGCCGCTGCGGCGCACGGACGAGCCGTCGATCGACGCTGCCCGGCGCCTCGGACGGACGCTCGACGAGTCGGTCCTCGCCATCCAGGGTCCGCCCGGCAGCGGCAAGACGTCCACGGCCGCCGAGATGATCGTCGCGCTCGTGGCCGACGGGCGACGCGTCGGGATCACCGCGAACAGCCACAAGGTCATCGGGAACGCGCTCGACGCCGTGGACAAGGCTGCGACGAAAGCCGGCACGCCGCTCAGGCTCGGCCAGCGCTGCGCCGACGACGAGGAGCCGACCTCGAGGCACGCGAAGCCGCTCCGCGCCAACGACGTGGCCCTGCAGGCGCTGGTGGATGGTGAGGTCGACGTCCTCGGCGGGACGGCCTGGCTGTGGTCGCGGCCCGAGTTCGCCGGAGTGGTGGACATGCTGTTCGTGGACGAGGCCGGCCAGTTCTCGCTCGCGAACGCCGTCGCCGTCGCATCGGCCGGAGGTTCGATGGTGCTCCTCGGGGATCCGCAGCAGCTGGAGCAGCCGCTCCAGGGCAGCCACCCGCCGGGCGCCGAGCGGAGCGCGCTCGGCCACATCCTCGATGGCCGGCCGGTCATCGGCGCCGGCGACGGACTGTTCCTGGAGCTGACGTGGCGGCTCCACCCCGACATCGCGGCCTACACGTCACCCACGTTCTACGCCGATCAGCTCAGCAGCGGGCCGACGCTCGAGCGCCAGGCCGTAGCGGGCCGTCAACCCCTCGCGGGCACGGGCATGCGCTGGCTGCCGGTGATCCACGGGGGCGACGCGACTGAATCGATCGACGAAGCCGACGCGATCGCCACGCTCGTTGCCGCGCTGCTCGAGGACCAGGCGACCTGGACCGACCGCTGGGGTGCCGAGCACCCGATCGGCCTCGAGGACGTGGTTATCGTCGCCCCATACAACGCCCACGTGGAGCGAATCGCGAAGTCCATGGCCGACCGCGGGTATTCGGGCGCCCGCGTCGGGACCGTCGACAAGTTCCAGGGGCAGGAAGCGCCGATCTCGATCTACGCGATGGCGAGCTCGACCCCCGAGGATGCACCGCGCGGGATGGAGTTCCTGTACTCGCTGAACCGCCTCAACGTCGCCACCTCCCGTGCGCAATGCGTCGCGGCGGTTGTTGCCTCACCGGCCCTCGTGCGGGTGGCCTGCCGAACGCCGCGCCAGATGCAGCTCGCGAACGCGCTGTGCCGGCTAGTCGAGATCGCCGAGGAACAGTCGCCTCCGATCGAGGCCAAGCCTCCGCGCCGGGTCGACGCGACCGAGGTGCAGCTGAGCTGGCTGGACCCGGTGTCCTGAGCATGGAAACGCGGGCCCACCGGGCCCGCGTGATAGTTGGCGGCGCCGGACCGCCCACGCCAAAGTGGGTCGCTCACCGGCACGGAACGGCCGGCGCCATGGGAGTGCCGGCGCGAGCCCGGCGGGCCCGCGTCGACACCTGGCAAATCCGGGTGTGAGCTAGACCGTCTCGCGTCGGAACAGGTTGACGGCCCACAGGATCACGACCTCGAGGATCGACCAGCCGATGAGGGCCGCGATCGCCGCGATGTCGAGCACCGAGCCGCTCGCCCGGAGCGCGTCGCTGTTGAAGATCCCGACGAACGGGGCGACGAAGATCTGGCTCGTGTTCAGGATGAACGACACCAGGTCGTTGCCGGTGCGGGCGTCCAGCAGGAGCAGGACGATCCGCAGGCCGATCAGGAGCTGGATGATCCCGAAGATCAGGACCACCACGCGCCGGGTCAGCTCGCCGCCGCTCGGCGAGACCGCCGTGGTTTCGACGACCGAGGACGTCTGGGTCGCGGGGGCCACCGGCGTCACCGGGGCCGCGGGATCGGTACGGGTGACGACTTGTCGTTGCACGGTCATGGCTGCAATCCCTCCATTGGGACCCCTAGCGTCGTCCTCCGCGGGTACACGCGGGGCGACACCGGTTGCCGATTCCCGTTGCAGTCGCGGTGCAGGTCGAATGGCCGAATGGGCCTTCGTCCCGCACGGGCCACGTTCACGCGGCCGTTACATCTGTCCGTCCGGCACCTCCACGTCCGGGAGCAGGTCCGGCTCGCCCGGGGCGATGCCGCCCGCCTCGTCGTCGATCCGGTCTGCGAGCCGCTGCGGCAGCTCGGCGTCCGGATCCCTGCTGGCTCCCGGTCCGGCCGCGCCAGGGAGGTCCATGTCGGGACGGCCCTCGGCAGGTTCGATCGGGGCACGCTCGGGTGGGTCGCTGACCGCTGTACGCATGGAAGTCCTCCTGGTTGACCTGCGGGCTCCCGCGACAGTGCGATGCGCCATGTGCTCGGCGCATCGGCGCCCAGGCGCGCCGCGCTTGCAGTCGGCTTGCGGCGGCTGCGAGCGACACGCTGCTGCAACGGTGCCCCCGCGTCGCGTTGTCCCAGCGCGCCGGTGCGGTCGCGACGATCAGGGCGACCCCGTACAGAGGAGCACCACATGACCGCTATCGCCCTGCCGGACCTCAACCAGAAGACGATCGACGACCTTCGGGACCGTGTCTCGAAGCTTGGCGACGACCTCTCCAGGATCGACCTGTCGAAGATCGACCTGTCGAAGATCGACATGCCGAGCCTCCAGGACGTCGGGAAGGGCGCGGATCAGACGATCGACCGGCTCCTCGGCCGCTCGCGCGCTCCGATCTGGCCCTGGATCGCCGCCGGCGTCGGCCTCGTCGCCGTGATCGGCGCGATCGCCGCATGGTTCACGTTCCTGCGCCGGCCCTCGTGGCTGGGCATGAGCCCGGCGACGGACGACTTCGAAGGCGCAGAGTTCGAGAGCGTGACTGTCCACGCGCCCGTGTCGGATGAGCTTCGCCCCGACGAGCTCGTGACGTCGGCCAGCGCGACTTCCTACCCGATCGAGGAGGCGTAGTCCGAGCCATGGCCGCCGAGACGGTCATCGCCATCCTGGGCGCCACGTTGCTGGCGACGGGTGCCCTGCTGGCGACAATGCCCGTCGGCACCTGCAGCGAATGCGCCCATTGCCGCGCCGAGCGCGTTGCCAGGGAGCGCGAGGCAGAGGCGCGGGTCGGGCGGTTCTACGGAATCCCGATCTGTCGCACCTGCGGACGGCATCACGTTCCAGAGGAAGGGCATCACCGCTAGGCGGGGACCACCGGCGCCGATCGGCGCCTGCCAGATCCAGCACGAGCGGTCCGGAACGTTCCGGGCCGCTCGTCGTTTTCCGGGTGCAAGCGCGTTGTGAGGCCGCTTCGGGGCGCACTTGCGCGGCCGATGCCGGCGCGCGGCGATCCTCGGCTCCACCGCCGGCGACCTGGTCGGGTCCGGCGCCAGCCAGCAAGGACCAATTCGAATCAAGGAGCCTTCGGTGAGTGCCCACACCCTGGCCACCCAGCCCCACCTCGTCGGACCCTATGGCCCGAGGCGGCGGCAGGCGACCGAGATCGTGTCACCCGGCCCATCGCCGGACAGTGCGTCGAGCGCGATGGCGCCGACCATGAGCACCGTGGCCGTGCAGCTCAGCGGCGCCTCGATGCGCCTCCTCGAGCTGAGCCTGGCCATCGCGGCCATCGCGACTGCGCTGCTGGCAGGGATCGGCCGCTAGAAGACCCGCCTGGAACCGCACCGGCGCGCACCCGCGTCATGAGCACGCCTGCCGCCGTTGCAGCCTGCTCGCACGCGGGCGCAAGACACGCCCGGCTCGCGGGAGCATCATGGATTCGTGGCGCACTCCCTGGTCGAAGGCGCGGCCGCGGCGCCCGCCTCGCCGATCCAGCTCCCGCCGCCGCATCCGACGATCGTCCCTGCGACCGACCTCGGCGGGGTCGGCGTGCTCAAGCACGGCAATGTCTACTTCCTGTCGGACCCGTTCGGCGACGTCCATCCCGATTCGCGCGGCCTCGGCCTGTACGACCTCGACACCCGGGTCCTGTCGTGCGCGATCCTGCGGATCAACGGCGTCCGCCCGACGCTCCTGCGCGCCCAGTCCGCGGCCAATCACCTGAGCACGATCCAGCTCACGAACCCGGAGGTCCGGAAGGACCCCTCGACGAAGCAGGGCGCATCGCAGGCGCTGGCGATCCGGGCGATCTCGGTCATGCGGCGGCGCTGGATCGCCGGTGGCCTGGCGGAGCGGATCGAGGTCACCAACTACAGCGCCTTCGCGCAGCAGGTCCAGCTCGACCTCGAGCTCGACGCCGACGCGGCGGACATCTTCGAGGTCCGCGGGCGCGTGCGCGAGCAGCGCGGCACGTATCGCCCCATCGAGGTCACGCCCGAGTCGATCGTGTTCGCCTACGAGGGGCTGGACGGGCTCGTGCGCCGGACCCTCGTGTCGTTCACGCCCGGCGAGGTCAGCCCGAGCGTTCGCCCGGCCGAGGGCTCGGTCGGGATCCGCTGGCTGCTCGACGTGGAGCCCGGCGCGCGAGCCGGCATTCGCTGGGAGGTCGCGACCGATCTGTCACCCCTGCCCGGGCATCGCCGGCCGCGCGCCGGGACCCCCGAGCGCCTCGCGCGCTCGGTGACCAGCGGGCATGCGAACGGCGCCCCGGACGACGCCACCGGCAGCGGCCCGCTCCCCGAGCCCACGATCGCCGAGGAGGAGTACGGGAAGTGGCACGATCGGGCCGCCCGCATCCGCTCCGACGGCGAGCTGCTCGACCTGGCGATCCGCCGGAGCATCGCCGACCTCCGCCTCCTGCGCAACGACGGCCCGATGCTCGGCGAGCACTACGTCGCGGCAGGCGTGCCGTGGTTCGCAACCCTGTTCGGGCGGGACAGCATCATCACCTCGCTCCAGGTCCTGCCGTTCATGCCAGATGTCGCGCGCGAGACCCTGCGCGTGCTCGCGGACTGGCAGGCGACGGAGGACGACCCGTCGCGGGACATGGAGCCCGGCAAGATCCTGCACGAGCTCCGGACGGGCGAGCTGGCGCGGACCGGGGAGCTGCCCCACCGGCCGTACTACGGCAGCATCGACGCGACGCCGCTGTGGCTGATCCTCCTCGACGAGACCTACCGCTGGACCGGCGACATCGAGCTCGTGAAGGCGCTCTGGCCGAACGCGCTCGCCGCCCTGCGCTGGATCGACGAGTACGGCGACCGCGACGGCGACGGCTTCGTCGAGTACGAGCGCAGGACGCCCGCGGGCCTGCTCAACCAGGGCTGGAAGGACTCGGGCGATGCGCTCCGACATCGCGATGGCTCGCTCGCCCAGGCGCCGATTGCCCTCGTGGAGATCCAGGGCTACGTGTACGACGCCAAGGTCCGCATGGCGGGGCTCGCGGAGCGGCTCGGCGACCACGAGCTCGCGAGGCGCCTCGCGAGCGAGGCGGAGACCCTGCATGGCCGCTTCGATGCGGCCTTCTGGATGCCAGACGCCGGGTACTACGCCGTCGCCCTCGACAAGGACAAGCGCCAGGTCGGGTCGATCACATCGAACCCGGGCCACTGCCTTTGGAGCGGGATCGTCCCGAAGGAGCGCGTCAACGCGGTCGTCGATCGCCTCCTCGACCCCACGATGGACTGCGGCTGGGGCATTCGCACGTACGCGGCGGGCCAGCCCGGGTACAACCCCGTCGGCTACCACACCGGCACCGTCTGGCCGCATGACAACGCGCTCATCGCCGCGGGCATGAAGCGGGTCGGGCGGCACGACGCGTCGGACCGCATCGCCTCGCGGATCTTCGAGGCTGCCCAGCACTCGCCCGACTTCCGGCTGCCGGAGCTGTTCTGCGGCTTCGATCGGGGCCTCGCGGACGTGCCCGTCCCCTACCCGGTCGCCTGCTCGCCCCAGGCCTGGTCGGCGGCGACCTCGCTGTCGCTCCTGCAGACGATGCTCGGCATGCGGGCCGATGCCGCCCGCGACGTCCTCGAGCTCGACCGACCGCACCTGCCGGCGTGGCTCGGCAAGGTGACCGTGCACGAGCTGCGCGTGGGCGAGCGGACGGTCGACCTGCTGTTCCACCGCTGGCGCGGCAACACGACCAGCGCGGAGGTCCTGCGGCGGGACGGGCCGCTCCAGCTGGTGATCCGCGTCTGATCCGCCCCGATCGGGAGGGCGTTCTCGTCAGGCCGTTGCAACGGCACACCGCGCTCCCGTTGTCGGCACCGTCCTTCCTCGAGGCCACAGTGGAGGCCGGTCCCTCGGGATCGGACAACCATCGCAGGGACGGAGGCGCACATGAGCATCATCGCGTGGATCGTGCTTGGCGCGATCGCCGGCTACCTGGCCGGGTTTCTCGTCCGTGGTGACGAGGGCATGGGCATCATCGGGCACATCGTGCTCGGCATCGTGGGTGCCCTGATCGGCGGCTTCCTCGCCGGCGTGCTGTTCCACACCAACCCGATCGACGGGCCGCTGGACATCAGCTCGATCGTCGTCGCCACGATCGGCGCCGTGATCGCCGTCGTCGTCTGGAACGCAGTCACCGGCCGCGCGAGGACGGGCCGCGGCGTCGTCTAGGCCACCACCGGCCGGCGGTCCCAACCGCCGCCGGCCACCAATCCGAGCGAGACGCCCATCCACCCAGGGTGGGCGTCTCCGATTCAGCCGCGAGGTCGCGGCACCAGCGAAAGGACGGACGCCATGTCCCACATGACGCAACAGATCGAAGTCGACGTCCCGGTTCGGGTCGCCTACGACCAGTGGACGCAGTTCGAATCGTTCCCGATGTTCATGAGCGGCGTCGACAAGGTCGACCAGCTCGATGACAAGCGGCTCGAGTGGACGGCGACCATCGCCGGCAAGACCAAGCACTGGCGCGCCGAGATCGTCGAGCAGCAGCCCGACACGCTCGTCTCGTGGCGGAGCACCAGTGGTGCCCGCAACGACGGCGAGGTCCGGTTCGAGTCGCTGACGCCCGATCGGACGCGGATCAGCCTCGACCTCGACATCGATCCGGATGGGCTGATCGAGACCGCCGGCGACGCGCTCGGCGTGGTCGACCGCCAGGTGCGCGGCGACCTCGAGCGCTTCCGCGAGTTCATCGAGGCTCGCCGGCAGCCGACCGGCGCCTGGCGCGGCCGGGTCGACGACGGGCGGATCCAGCGGACCAGCATCGAGAGCTGAGGTCGCCCCACGCGACCTGAAACGCCGCTGCAACGGCCGGATGGATCACGGTGGCGGGTCCGCGACGGGATCGGACGCACCATCCGGCTGACGCGGCGATCCCTCATCGCCCGTTCCCTCCGGGAACCGATCCCCCGGGACCGGCTTCCCAACCCTCCTCCGACCGTCCGGCTTGCCGGACGGTCGTGCCCTTCTCCGGGGCTCTTCGTTGGGCGGGTCGGTCAGGCGCGGAGCTTGGCGGCGGCGGCGCGGCGGTCGGCGAGGACGAGGCCCATCGCCGCCAGCGGCGCCAGGGCCAGCGCGATGAGCAGTCGCGGCGCGCCGCCGATGAGCAGGCCGATCGCCAGCCCGAGCGACAGGGTCACCCCGGCCGAGACCCGCTCATCAGAGCCGGCCTCGATGGCCGAGAACATGTCGTTGACGGCGGCGCGCGAGGCGCGGGCCATGTCCGGCATCGAGCGGCCCATGCCCTCCAGGGCGTCGCGGACCTCATGGACCGCGCCCTGGACGGGCCCGGCGGCGCGGCCGTGCGCGCCGTTCTTCGCGGTCGTGGTCGTGGTCGTGGCGGTCGTGGTCATGGTCGGGTTCCTCCGTGTGGTGCGGCCGCAGCGCCGCTGCGATCGGGTTGCAACTCCATGGGCAGATCACAGATGCCGTCCAGAAGGCGCCGGTGCGTAGGGTCTAGTCGAGCGCGGCGCCTGCCGTGCACAACGGAGGACCCGACGTGAACGACATCAAGAAAGCCGCTCGCGACACCGAAGCCGACGTCAAAGAGTCGTGGCGCAGGGCCGATGGCAACGAATCGCTCGGCGACAAGGCCGCCGACGTCACCGATCGTGCCTCGAACGCCGTCAAGAACGCCGCCGACGACCTTCATGAAGGTGCCGACAAGCTCTCGCGCGACGCCGCGTACGACGAGGGCCGCGCCGACGAGGCGGCAATCCGCACGCCGCGCTGACCCGCGTCAGCGTGGGTGATCCCGGCCGCCGCGGGCGATCCGCCCGC
>DASQIK010000069.1:0-21052 GCA_035631615.1 Candidatus Dormiibacterota bacterium
CGACGTGCACGGTCGGCGCGATGGTCAGGTCCGGCAAGCTCGAGGCGATCAACCGGGCGCCTTACGACAGCTGAGCCGCGTCAGACGGGCGTCGCGTCCGTCGGCTCGAATGCGGGTCCGTGGCCGGGGACGATCCGATCCGCGATGTCGAGGATCGCCGCGCGCGAGGCACGGAGCGCGTCAGCGTCGTCCGGGGCCTCGTCCTCGACCGTGGTCTCGGCGTTGAACCAGGCGTGCGTGCAGACCACGATGCCGTCGGGCGTGCCCGCGATCGTCGAGATGTCCTGGGCCGTGTGGCCGGGCGTGCGGGCGAGGACCACGGAGGGAGCGAGCACGCGGCCCTCCGCATCGGAGTCCTCCCAGTCGGTGCCGCGATAGATTGCCCAGTGATCGTGAATGGCCGCGTTCGGAAAGTGGCCGGCGTGGATCGTGTGGTCCGGGTGATGGTGGCCGAGCACGACCTCCGTCACGTCCTCGGGCTGGACACCCAGCGCGGCGAGTGGACCCAGGATCGAGCGAGCACTCGGCGCCATGCCCGGATCGACCACGATGACCCGATCGCCGTCCCGGATGAGCGTGCACGCGCTCATCACGCCGCCGCCCGTCGAGGTCAGCGAGCCCGTGACCAGGATGTCGACTCGGGCAGTCCGCTCCTTCGGAAGGTCCATGCGGCGAAGGCTAGCCGAGCCGCAACGGTTCTGTGCCCTTGGGCGAGGTACAACCGATCGATGACCATCCAGGGACGCGCCCCGATCGCGGAGCTCGAGCAGCGCGAGCGGAACAAGGCCATCGCTCGCCAGGTCGTCGATCGCATCTTCACGCACCAGGAGGACGCCGCGATCGACGAGCTCATCGCGACCGGCTTCGTCCCGCACACGTTCGGCCCCATGGCGCCTGGCCGCGAGGGCCTGCGCGCCGGCATGCAGCGCGCAGGCGCGGGCGTGTCGGAGGCGCGATTCGAGATCCACGACGAGATCGCCGAGGGCGATCGCGTCGCCGTCCGCCTCACCTCGAGCGCGCGCCACACCGGCACGTTCATGGGCATCGCGCCCACCGGCAAGCGCTACTCGATCGACGAGATCCACATCTTCCGGATCCGCGACGGCCAGGTCATCGAGCACTGGCACGAGTTCGACAGGATGGCCCTGCTCTCGCAGCTCAAGGGCGAGGCCAAAGCGAGCTGACCCGCGTCGACTACCCGGCTGCCACCGAGGCGATCGAGGCGATCCCGAAGACCACGAGCGCCGCCCCGGAGATCCGGTTGACCCACAGGAGCGCCGTGGTCGAGACCCGGCCGCGGGCCCAGCCCACGATCGAGCACAGGATCACCCACCAGGCGGTCGAGCCCAGCCACGCCGCAAACGTGACGACCGCGGCATCGATGAAGCTCGAGCCTGCCACGAGGCCGATGCCGGCGAACACGCCCGCGTACAGCACGATCGTCAGCGGATTGGTCATGGTCAGGCCGTAGATCGAGAGGAACCCCCCGGCCAGCCCGGGCCGCTCGGTGTCGGCGGCCGGGCCCGTCGGTCGGGACAGCATCGTGCGGATGCCCATCATCGCGATGATCGCGCCGCCGACGACGGCGAGGAATGCGTGCCCCGACACCAGGAGGGTGGTCACGGCGGTCAGGCCGAACGCGGCCACGCCCGCGTAGGTCGCATCGGCCGCGGCGACCCCGAGCCCCGAAGCAAACCCGTACCGGCCGCCATGGGCGATCGTCCGGCGGATCACGAGCAGCGTGATCGGGCCGACCGCCGCGGCGATCGTGAAGCCGATGGCCAGGCCTCGGAGCGGGAGCGGCAGCGGGAGTTCCATGGGGGTCGGCGGATGGTACCGTCATCGCGCATGATCCCGAGGCGGACAGCGTTCCCGGCGCCCCAGGTGCTCATCGTCCTCGCGATCGCGGCGGTCGCGATCGGCTGCAACGGCACCCTCCCGTTCGGATCCGCGGGCAACGTCTCCGCGACACAGGCCGCCGACCGCATCCACCAGCAGGCCAACGACGCACTCCAGCGCTGGGCCGACGCGGTGCGAAAGAGCGGCGGCGCGACGATCTCGTTCGTCGGCGACCTCACCGGCCAGATCGGCGACTGGGAGGCACCGATCGCCGGCAACGCCAAGCTCGCCCTCGCCGCCGGACTCGTGACGGCACCGACGCCGCTCTCGGACGAGACCCCGTCGCGCGAGAAGGTCAGCTGGGTAGGCGGGTCGAGCATCGACGTCGACGTGTTGTCGGCCGCCGCCGCGCTCGCGAACCTCGTCGCGGACGGCGCTGGCGGATGCGCCGACTGCACGCCGCTCGTCGTGACCGACGCGAACCTGGCGACCAGCCTCATCGAGACGTCGGTGGGCCCGGCGCAGGCGCCGGTCTGGGTGTTCACGCTCAAGGGCACGGCCGTCCGCGCCACGCGCGTCGCCGTGGATCCGAGCGTCACGGTCGAGCCACCGCCGTACAACGCGGACAACCCACCGGTCGGCGTCTCGATCGACCACGCCGTCGGCAAATCCGATTCGCGCAAGCTCACGGTGTCGTTCGTCGGCGCGGTGAAGGGCGGCGACCAACCGTGCGGCGCCGACTACACCGCCGAGGCAGTCGAGTCCGACCTGGCCGTCGTGGTGATCATCGAGGAGCACCTGAACCCGGCGGCGAGCGGCTCGTGCGACCTCGTGGGCCACACGCGGACGGCCTCCCTGACCCTGAACCAGCCGCTCGGGAAGCGCGCCGTGCTGGAGGTCCGGCAGGGTCTGCCGGTCCCGGTCAGCCCGTCCTGAATTCGGGCATACTGCCCGTCCAGATCCCCGAGCCCACGAGGAACCGGATGACGTCCCCGGCCGCCGTCGAAGCCCGATCCGACGGCACCAGCTTCAACATGAGCCAGCGCCAGAAGACTGAGATCCTCGGCGCGATCCTGCTCGCCCTGTTCCTGTTCGCCCTCGACCAGACCGTCGTCGGCACGGCGCTCCCGAAGATCACGACCGCCTTGAACGGCCAGTCGCTGTACGCATGGGCGATCACGATCTACCTGCTCACGTCGACGATCACCGGCCCGATCTACGGCAAGCTGTCCGACCTGTACGGTCGCCGCCCGATCTTCATCTGGGCGGTCAGCCTGTTCCTCGTGTCGTCGGTGTTCGCGGGCCTCAGCCAGGAGATGTGGCAGTTCATCCTGGCTCGCGGCCTGCAGGGGCTCGGCGGCGGCGCCGTCTTCCCGATCGCATTCGCGATCGTCGCCGACCTGTACCCGCCCGAGGAGCGCGCCAAGTACGGCGCCCTGTTCGGCGGGGTGTTCGGGATCTCGTCGGTCCTGGGGCCGATCCTCGGCGGCTTCGTGACGGACAACTTCGGCTGGCCATGGATCTTCTTCGTGAACGTGCCGATCGGGCTGATCTCGTTGCTGGTGTGCTGGCGGCTCTTGCCGCCGATCAAGCACCCGGAGAGCGGCCGGAACATCGACTACGTCGGTGCGGCGCTGTTCGCGGCAGCCATCGGGCCGATCCTCGTCGGCCTCAGCAACAAGCGCTCGCTCGACTGGACCGATCCGTGGGTCGGCGGCCTGATCCTCGTCGGCCTGGTGATGGTGGCCGTGTTCCTGTGGTGGGAATCTCGCGCCGCCGACCCGATCGTCCGGCTCGAGCTGTTCCGCAACCGGACGGTCACGATCTCGGTGCTGTCCATGTTCCTGGCGGCGTTCGGGTTCTTCGGCGCCATCGTGTTCATGCCCCAGTGGCTGCAGGTGGTGCGCGGCATGGGCGCCACCGAATCCGGCCTCAACCTGCTCCCCCTCGTGATCTCCCTGATCGTCGGCGCGACCATCAGCGGGCAGGTCGCCGCGCGTACCGGGCGCTACAAGAGCGTGATCCTCGGGGCGATGATCGTCCTCGCGGTCGGCCTGTTCCTGATGACCGGCCTCCGCGCCGACACGGACATCCACGTCCTGTGGCTGTGGATGGCGATCGTCGGGCTCGGCGTCGGGCCGTCGTTCGCGGTGTTCACCGCGCTCGTGCAGAACAGCGTGAGGCCCGCGATCGTCGGCGTCGCCACTGCGAGCCTCACGTTCTTCCAGCAGATCGGCGGGACGATCGGCCTGACGATCGCGAGCACGCTCCTCGCCGATTCGCTCGTGAAGCAGCTGCCGGATCGGCTGGTCGCGAACGGGCTGCCACGGCAGATGGTCGACCAGTTCGCGGCGTCGGGCGGGTCGGGCGCGTCGGCGCTGAGCTTCGCGGGCACCGGTGACATCGGGCAGCAGATCCTGGCGAGCGTGCCGGCGCTGTTCCGCCCGCTCGTCGCGCCGTACATCGGCCAGATCGTCCAGGCGTTCCACGAGGCGTTCGCGCTCGCCATCGCGTCCACGTTCTGGGTGAGCATCGGAGCGGCGATTCTCGCCGCCGTCCTCGTGCTCTTCCTGCGCTACGAGCCGCAGCCGATGACCCCCGGCACCGAGATGCCCACCGGCTGAGGGACCACCGGCTCGTCGTTGCTGCGCGGCACCGCCCGCACGATGCCCGCGGCGAGGTCGTCACGATCGTGAGGGCCGACGTCGACGGGCTGAAGCGCATCAACGATCGGAACGGCCATGCTGCCGGCGACCGTGCCATCTGCGCCGCGTGTGCGCTCCTGCGACGCGCCGCCCGAACTGTTCGCCATGTCGTTGTGCGCCGCCGCCAGCCATCAGGACGAGCCAGCCTCGCGACCGCGCGCCGCGCCGACCTCGCCATGGACGCGGCGAAGGCGCGCCGCGCGCGGCGGGGCGGCAGCACGAGCTGACCGAGCCGAACAACGGGCCGAGCGCGGGCCGCGCCCGCCGGGCTACCGCGCGAAGGGCCGCCAGCGGCACAGCATCATTGGGTCGACCAGGCCGCTGATCGCGACGCTCCCGAGCGGCTCGAAGCGGTCCTCGTGCTCCGGGCAGCCGAGCACGACCGGCTGGCTCGCCAGGATCGTGCCGGCGGGCGCGTGATTCGCGATCCGCGAGGCGACGTTGACCGTCGAGCCGAAGACATCGCCGTCGCGCTCGACGACCGGCCCGGCATGGATCCCCGCGTGGGCGGCCGGCAGGCCGGCCTTGACCATCGAGCGGGTGAGCTCGACCACCGCCTCGACCGCGACGCAGGGCGCCTCGAACAGCATCAGCACCCCATCCCCGAGCAGCTTCACGACGCGCCCGCCGCGGCGGCGGACGACCGCATCGGCCAGCTCGCCGAGGCGCACGGAGGTGCGCGCGCCGTACTCGTCGCCGCGATCGACCGTCAGGCGCGTGTAGCCGCTCACGTCGACGAACGCAACCGCGGGCGGGTGCTCCGATCGGGCGGGAATGAGGCCGCGCTGCTCCAGCCGGCGCTCGATTCGCCCGATGTTGAGGTCGTTCATCGTGCGCTCGAGGTGCCGCTCCAGGAGCCAGCTGAGCAGCTTCGGGCTGAGTGGCGACAGGATCGCCGCCGGTTCCAGCAGCCGCGGCACCACCTCCTCCAGCGTCGAGTACGTCGACTCGACCGGCTCGCTGATCGCCTCGGCGAACAGCGCGACCCAGCCCTCCGCGGCGCGCCGGGCGGCGTCGCCGAAGATCCGCGCCGCGCGCAGGGTGTATTCCTCGTCCACCGTCGACCAGCCCTTGACTAGCGTCGCGAGCAGCGCCTCCTCCATGCCGCGGGTGGGTGACTCGGGGGCAGGCGCGGTCAGGCCCATCGCGCCCAGGATCGAGCCGACGAGCTCGCCACGGTCACCCAGCGTCGCGACGAACTCGCCGTACGTGCGGCCCGTGCGCGGGCTTGGGTCCGGGTAGAACAGCGGCGTCGACCGCAGGTCGATCGCGTGCTCGCGGAGGGCGGTCTCCATCTGGTCGAGCGAGAAGCCCTCCGCCTCGAACGCGGAGACGACGCGCGCGCGGATCACGTCGCCGCGATCGAACGTGCCATCCGCTGCCGGTCGGATCGCGCCGATCTCGACCAGCCGGGCGACGCGCTCGAGCGTGGTCTCGGCCTCGCCGGCCAGCTCGGTGGCGTCGAAACGTGGATGCTCCTGCATCCGGGAATCTTCACATCCCGGGGCGCCGCCGACTGGCCTCCGCGACACCCGCCCGCGCCGTGCCAGACTGCGGGCGTGCGGAGCGACACGCGGCGTTCGACGACGACGGCCGGGCGCATCGCGAGCGTGGCGGCCGTCGTGCTGCTCGCGTCGTCGACCGCCGCATGCGGAACGCTGTCGCCGAGTGCGGCGCCGACGGTGCTCGCGCCGACGGCGACGGTGTCACCGCCCGACCCGGCAGTCGTGGCGGCCCACCGGAGCGCCGGCATCCCGCTCTTCGCCGAAGACTCGACCATTCCGCCCGCCGTCACGATCAGGGCTGACGCCGCCTCCAGCACCCGAACGGCGACCGTGTCCGAGCTGACCTACGTCGGCGCCCGCGGCCAGGTCGGGGCGCTCCTGGTCGTGCCGGCGGGCAGCGACCTGCAACCGGCCGTGATCATGCTCGGCGACATGCCCGGAAGCCTGCGCGACCTCCTGCCGCCCGCGCTCGACCTCGCGGGCGCGGGCGTCATCTCGCTCGTGGTCGACGCCCCCTTCGAACGCGCCCACCGGATTGCGCCCGGGATCGAGCCCCTCAACTTCACCGCGCAGGACCGGGACGAGCAGATCCAGCTCATCATCGACCTCCGCAAGGCGGTGGACCTGCTCGTCGCCCGGCCGGACGTCGACCAGAACGCGATCGGCTTCCTGGGGTGGGGCTACGGCGCCTCGATGGGCGGCCTGTTCGCGGGCGTGGAGCCGCGGCTCGCAGCCTCGGTCATCGAGGCCGGCAACGGCGGCCTCGTGTCGCACTTCGCGACGCTCGGGGACGCGAGCCCGCTGGCGGCGCTCACGCCGGCCGTCCGGGCGTCCTGGATCGCCGCCATGGACCCGATCGAGCCGCTGTACTACGTCGGCAATGCGTCGGGGCCCGTCCTGTTCCAGGCCGGCACCCAGGACACCGTCACGACGCCGATCGAGGCGGCAAGGTTCGCCGCCGCCGGGAGCAGCAGGTCGAGCGCCAGCTGGTATGACACCGGCCACGACCTGGGCGACACGGCGTCGTGCGACGCCGCGAAGTTCCTCGGCGACCATCTCGGCTTCGACGGCTCGGCCGTGTCGGCGTGCGGAACGGCGCCGGCGTACCTGGATCCGTACAGCTGGATCGCCATCCTTGGCCTGTTCGTGCTCATGATCGCGGTGCGGCTCGTGGTCCGGATGCGGCAGCGGCGCCCGCCGCCGGAGCCCGACGACGAGGACGACACCGGCGACGGCTCGACGCCGCCGATCATCCGGGTGGGGTCGGGGCCGGCCTGAGCAGGTAGGTCGTCATCGGGCCGAGGCCCTTCACGTCGACCTGGCGCGCCTCGAGGTCGCTGCGCCCATCCAGCAGCGCGCGCGTCGACTCGGCGAGCTGGATCCGGCCGGGGACCCCCGACGATTCCATCCGCGCTGCCGTGTTGACCGTGTCACCCCACAGGTCGAACACGATCCTGCGTGCGCCGATGACGCCGCCGACCACGCGTCCGCTGGCGATCCCGACCCGGACCTCCAGCTCGATGCCATTCGCCTCGCGCCAGGCAGCCACCTCGGCGAGGATCGCCTGGCCGAACGCGAGGCCCGCCGCGGCGTGGTCCGCACGCGCCTGCGGCGCGCCGGCCGCGGCCATGTACGCGTCGCCGACGGTCTTGATCTTCTCGACCCCGAGCCCGGCCGCCCGCCGGTCGAACCGGCTGAAGAGGTCGTCGAGGAGCGCCACGACGCGATGCGGATCGGTGCGCCCGGCCCATGGCGTGAAGCCGGCGATGTCCGCGAACACGACCGTCGTCTCGGGATAGGCCTCCGCGATCCGGTTCTCGCCATGCTTGAGCCGCGTCGCGATCGTAGTCGGGATCGCGTTCGTCAGGAGCTCGTCCGAGCGAGCCTCGGCGGTGCGCCGCCGCAGGTCCGTGTAGCGCAGGAACAGGAACGTCACCGTCAGCGGCAGGCCGATGTTCTGCAGCGTGAACAGGAGCTGGATGGGGTAGGGCGGAGGCGGGACGAGTCCGCGAATGAAGGGATCGATCGCGACCGCGACGATCAGCGTGCCGAGAAACGCGAAGAACCATGGCATCGCCCGCCGAGGGCCCAGTGCCAGCAATGCATACGCCGGTGCCAGGAACGCCCACACCAGCGCCCCGCTGCTCGTCGAGACGCCGCCCGCCAGCGTCGACGCGAACAGGACGAACGGCGTGCCGGCGAAGATCAAGGCGGCGACGTAGCGATCGAAGCGCTTCGTCCGCCACAGGACGATGAGATTCCCGATGCTGTACGCCGAGAACCCGAGGGCCAGGACCCAGGCGACGGCCGGCACGGTGACCGATGCCGGAACGCCGAGGGGCGTGACGATCGTGAGGTAGCCCGCGACGACGCCGGCGCGCTTCCGGAGCCGCGCGTCATCGTCATCGCCCGGGGCATCGGCGATCGCGATCAGCGGCAGGAGCGCGGCCCGGATCCTCGAGATCACCGATGGATGCTAGGCGCGGCGAGCGGTTCCCACCCGCGCGGCGCCTACCAGGCGGGGCGCAGCACGGCGAGGTCGAGGCGCGCGAGCCGCTCGGGATCGGCGAGGATGTCGAGCTCGATGATCCGGTCGTCCGCGAACGTGAACGCGACCACGGCGAACGGTCGATCGCCCGCGAAGGCGACGAGGCCGGCGGTGCCGTTGACGATCGCGGCGCGCGCGCCCGGCGCGAGCTGGCGGAACGCGAGCGCCTGCCGGGCGACGGCCTCGGCGCCGCGGACGATCCGGCTCGGTCCGAGGATCGGGGCAGCGGCGCCGGTCTCGCCGCGCGCGATCGCGCCCGGGTCGAGGACGCGAAGGAGGGCCTCGAAGTCGCCCGCGCGCGCCGCGGCCAGGAACGCGTCGACCAGCTCGCGCTGCCGCTCGGGCGCGACGTCGGACGGGACGACCGAGCCGCGGACGCGCCGGCGAGCGCGGCTGGCCAGCTGGCGGGCCGCGGTCGGGGAACGATCGACGATCCGCCCGATCTGGTCGAACGGCAGCCCGAACGTGTCGTGCAGGACGAAGGCAAGGCGCTCGGCCGGGGTCAGCGTGTCGAGCACCACGAGCATCGCCAGCCCCACCGAATCGGCGAGCTCCGCCTGGTGCTCGGGATCGTCGCCCTCCGCGGTCGAGATCATGAGGTCCGGGAGGTGGACCTCCATCGAGTCCTCGCGTCGCGAGGCGCGCGTTCGCAGCGCGTCCAGGCACAGGCGCGCGACCACGGTCGTCAGCCAGCCTCCGAGGTTGTCGACCGCGCTCGCGTCGCTGCGATTGAGGCGCAGCCACGCCTCCTGGACGGCGTCGTCGGCCTCCGACAGCGAGCCGAGCATCCGGTAGGCGACCGCGCGCAGTCGGGACCGATGCTCCTCGAAGCGGGTCGCCAGCCAGTCGCGCTCGGTCGATGTCACGGTGTCGTCAACTCCGGTCACCTTCTTCGGTCGGGGTCCGTCACCCCATTGACGAAGGCAACCGTGCCAAACGTGACCGAGGACAGCATGATGAGCCGAGGAATTTCGACCATGAATCGCGCGCCGGCGCTGATCCGGCTTTCGAACCCGCTTTCCCGGGGCCTGCTCCGGCTCGGGATGCCGATGGGCCCGAACACCCTGCTCACCGTCCGCGGTCGCACCAGCAGCGAGCCGCGCTCCGCCGCGGTCGCGGTGATGGAGATGGACGACAGGCGCTGGATCATCGGCGCGTACGGCGCCGTGCAGTGGGTGCAGAACCTGCGCGCGGCCGGCGAGGCGGACATCCAGCTCCATGGCAAGGCCGTCCACGTCCGCGCGACGGAGCTCGACCGCGTGGCGGCAGCGAGGTTCTTCAAGGAGACGATGCCGGCCTACGTCGCCCACTTCCCGAGGATTGGCCGGGCGTTCGCGAGGATCCTGTTCGGGAGGGTGGCGCCGGAGATCCTCTCGGACCCCGAGCTCGCCGCCCGGACGCGCCCGATCTTCGAGCTCCACGAGGTGGCGGCCGCCGAGGCCTGAGGTTGCGGGGCGGTTCGGGCCCCTGAAGCCGCGAGGCGCCCGCGAACAGGCCGCGACGCGCGCGCGACATGCCCAATTGCGTGCCCGCGCGCCGCACAATGACCGCGTGGACGTGCCCGACATCCGCTACGCGAGCAGCGGCAACGCCAGCGTCGCCTACCGGGCCTCCGGCGACGGGCCCGTCGATCTCGTGGTCGTGCGGGGCAGCCTGTCGGAGCGGTCATCGGTCTGGGACCAGCCGCTGTTCATGCTGCACGAGCCCTCGGTCCGTCGTCGCCGCACGCACGACTACCCGTGCGCACCATGACCGGGCCGGCGAAGAGCGAGTTCAAGCGCTGGCTGACGGCGCCGCCGCGGCCGCACGGCGCGATCATCAAGGACCGGACGGTCAGCAACCTCGAGCTGTTCTACGACCTCGTGTACGTGGCGGTCATCACCGGCGCCTCGAACCGGCTGACCGCCGACACGTCGATCCGGGGCTTCGCCGAGTTCGCGGTCGTGTTCGCCATGATCTGGATCGCCTGGATCAACGGCTCGCTGTACGTGGAGCTCCACGGTCGCGAGGATGGGCGGACGCGGCTGCTGGTCTTCGTGCAGATGGGCATCCTGGCGCTGCTGGCCGTCTTCACCCAGGACGCGGCGGGCACCGAAGGTCCGGCCTTCGCGTTCGTCTACGCGGCCTTCCTTGCGCTGATGACCTGGCAGTGGAACATCGTTCGCAACCAGGATCGGGTCGACAACCCGGAGTTCCTGCCGGTCACGAAGGTCTACGTCGGCGGCCTCGTGCTGTCCACGGCGGCCATCGCGGCCAGCGCGCTGCTGCCGCTCGAGCCGCGGCTCGCGCTGTGGGCGTCGTTCGCCGGGTCGTGGATCGTCGGCATCCGGTTCGCCGCCCGGCGCCCGCGCGTGGGGCTGAGCGAGGGCGTCGTCGCGACCCAGTCGCTCGTCGAACGGTTCGGGGCGTTCACGATCATCGTCCTCGGCGAGGTCATCCTCGGCGTGGTCGAGGGGCTCTCGGCAGCGCAGCGTGACCTGATCACGATCGTCACGGGGTCGTTCGCGCTGATCGTCGGCTTCGGCTACTGGTGGATCTACTTCGACCTCATCGGCCGGCGCATGCCCCGGGACGACCGCGGGGTCCTCTCGATCTGGATGCTGAGCCACATCCCCATCACGCTCTCGATCACCGCGTCGGGCGCCGCGATCGTCAGCCTCGTCGAGCACGCCCACGACGCAGCGACGCCGGCGAGCACGGCGTGGCTCCTGGCGGGCGCGGTGGCGATCGGCCTCCTCGCCATGATCCTCACCGCCCGGGCGCTGATGGATGCCGTGCGGCTCGAGTCGGTGTACCGGCCGCTCACGTGGCTGCTCGCGCTGGGCGCGTCGGCCGCGATCGTCATCGCCTGGCTCGATCCGGCGCCGTGGCTCCTCGCGCTCGGGCTCGTGGCGATCCTGTCGGCGGTCTGGTTCTTCGCGGTGGCGTGGCTCATCCGCGCCGGCGAATGGGGGAGAGCGGTCTCCTAGCCCGAAGGTTTCGCGGATGGAGCTTGACATCTCGTAAGATCGCGATATATCGTGATGCCGCGCGACATAGCGCACAACCCGGGCTTGGACCATGAAAGGATCCAGACACAGCACATGTTCGACAACGAAACCCGCCGCGCCTTCGCGCGGCACCGCCACGGCGATCTCCGTGGCGAGATGGGCCGGCAGCTCCGTGAAGAGCTCCGGCGGAACCTCCGCCACGGCGGCGGTCGCCCCCAGTTCTCCTTCCGCGAGGCATTCGGTCACGCCGGCCCCGGTGGCCCGATCCGCCGCGGCGAGATCCGGCCGCTGATCCTCGCGGCGCTCCTCAAGAAGCCGATGCACGGCTACGAGGTGATCCAGGAGCTCGAGGCGCAGAGCGGCGGCCGCTGGCGCCCGAGTGCCGGCTCGGTCTACCCGACGCTCCAGCAGCTCGCCGACGAGGGCCTCGTCACCAGCGAGGAGGTCGACGGCCGGCGCACCTACACGCTCACCGAGGACGGCCGCAAGGCAGCCGCGGAGACGGGCACGCGATCGCCGTGGGCCGATGACAAGGCGACCGACCACGATCGCCAGCCCGATATCCGCCAGCTCGCGATGCAGCTCGCGGCGGCGGTCATCCAGGTCAACAGGATGGGCTCGCCGCGGGCCCGCCGCGAGGCCACCCGGATCCTCACGGACGCGCGGAAGCAGATGTACCGACTCCTCTCCGAGGACGAGGACGCATCGACCGGCGAGGCCGACGAGGGTGCCACCAGCGCCCCGAGCGAGGCCGACCCGGCCTGACTCGCAAGGTCGACACGCGGGAGCCCACGGGCTTCCGCGTTGCCGACCAGGCTGCGCGCGTGAACGATGAACGGCGCGTAACCGGCCTGAAGGGCGTGGCGCGCGCGGCGCTGGCGCTGCGGCAGCTCGCCGATCGTGCGGCGGAGCTGCTCCGGACCTGACGCCGGTCCGCCCGAGGCGGCGACTATCCTCGCATGGTGGCATCGCCCCGCTCGTGGTTCGACGCAGCCCTGACGCGCGTCGCGAGGCTGGGCGCGGACCCCGACGACGACAACGAGACGCGGCTCCGGAAGGGCCTGCTCGTCCTGCTCACGATCGGCGTCTGGCCGATCTCGTTCATCTGGGCGACGCTGTTCCTTGCCCTCGGCAGCTGGACGGGCTGGTTCGCGGCGGTCTACCTGGCGATCTCCGTGGCATCGATCGTCCTGTTCGCGCGGACCGGCAACGCGAGCCTGCTGCTGCGGATCCAGCTGCTCGACATCCTGTTCTCGCCGACCATCTCGATGGCGCCCCTCGGAGGCTTCCTGGGGTCGGGCGCGGTTGGCCTGTGGGGGTTGCTCGCGCCGCTCGGGGCGCTCGTGTTCAACGGCGTTCGGTCAGGCGTCCGCTGGTACGTGGCATTCATCGTCATGTTCCTCGGGTCGGGGATCGCGGGCGCCTATCTCGGGCCGCTGGCGCCCGTCCCCGAGTGGTTCGCCAACGTGATCCTGGCCCTCAACGTCGCGGTCGGCGGCACGGTGTTCTTCGCGCTCCTCGCGGTCTTCGCGAAGCAGCGCCAGGACGCCCTCGGCGCCCTTCGCACCGAGCACGAGCGGGCCGAGAACCTCCTGCTCAACATCCTGCCCGGCTCGATCGCCGAGCGGCTCAAGGCTCGGCCGCAGACGATCGCCGACGCCTTCCGGGAGGTGTCGGTCCTGTTCGCCGACGTCGTCGAGTTCACGCCGCGCGCGGACAAGCTCGCCGCGGCGGAGGTCGTCGGACTCCTCGATCGACTGTTCAGCCACTTCGACGAGCTCGCCGAGCGCTACGACCTCGAGAAGATCAAGACCATCGGTGATGCGTACATGGTCGCCGCCGGCGTCCCCGATCCACGCCCCGATCATGCTCGCGTGCTTGCGCTCCTCGCGCTCGACATGGTCAAGGCGGTCGCGCCCGGCGGCACCGTCGGCGACCTCGGGCTCCAACTCCGGATCGGGCTCAACTCCGGCCCCGTCGTCGCCGGCGTCATCGGGCGAAAGCGTTTCCTGTACGACCTGTGGGGCGACGCGGTGAACACCGCGAGCCGCATGGAATCCGCGGGCACACCCGGCCGCATCCAGGTCACCCGCGCGACGTATGAGATCCTCCGCGAGGAGTTCGCCTTCGAGGCGCGCGGCACGGTCTCCGTCAAGGGCAAGGGCGAGATGGAGACCTGGTACCTCGTCGCGCGGCGCCAGGTGCCCGCCGCCGCGAGCTAGGGCGTGGTCGCGAGGACCTCGTGCAGCTTTACGGCGAAGGCGTCGGGCTTGCCGGTCGAGCCGTGATGTCGATTCGCGGCACCCTCGTCCGACGTGAAGATGAGAGGCCCCCGACCAGCAGGGAGCCGAGATGACCAAGGAGCATCGAGATGACCGCACCGACCCTCACCGCCGAGCAGCGCGGCACCGGCGAGTATGCCGACGTGAACGGCCTGCACCTGTACTACGAGACCCACGGCCCGGCCGGCGCGGCACGCACGCTCGTGCTGCTGCACGGCGGGCTCGAGTCCGGCGAGCGCTGGGACCCGGTCCTGCCGGCGCTCGGCGAGGGCCGCAGGGTGGTCGTTCCCGACCTCCAGGGCCACGGTCGGACCGCGGACATCGACCGGCCGATCGACATCCAGCTCATGGCCGAGGACATCGCTGCCCTCATCGACGAGCTCGGGCTCGAGCGGCCGGACGTGCTCGGCTATTCGCTCGGCGGCGGCGTCGCCTTCTTCCTGGCGGCGCGGCATCCCGAGCTCGTCGGCAAGGCGATCATCCTGTCGGCCCCGATCCGGCGCGACGCGATCTACGCCGACATGCTCGTGCAGCAGGGGCGCGTCAACGCGGACGCGGTGCCGTTCATGCAGGAGACGCCGATGTGGGAGCTCTACCAGCGGGTCGCGCCGCAGCCGGAGAACTTCGGGTTGCTGCTCGACAAGATCGGCGCCTCGATGGCGACCGATTTCGATCACGCCGACGTCGTCCGCTCGCTCCAGGTCCCGACGCTCATCGCCTGCGGCGACGCCGACATGGCTCCGCCCGCGCACTACGTCGAGACGTTCAAGCTCCTTGGTGGGGGCCTCCGTGACGGCGGCTGGATGGGGGAGGGTCGCCCTGCCGGCGGCCACGCCCTCGCGATCATCCCCAATGCCACGCACTACAACGTCAACCACTCGCCGGTGTTCGTCGCGGCGGCGAAGGCCTTCCTGGACGCGTAGCCCGCTGCCCGCAACCGCGGCGCGCCACGGCGTGTTGAAGGGAGCATGGAGGACGTGACGACGTCGACCGTGACCTTCGACATCGAGCTCGGCCGCTGCGCGGTGCGCTGGAGCGATTCGGGCATCAGCGGCGTGCTGCTGCCCACCGCGGGCGGTCGATCCGGACCGCGGCTCGATGACCTGGTCTCCGTGCCGCCGTTCGTCCGCGACGCGCGCAACCCGTTCCCGATCATCGTGCCGTGCCATCAGGTCGTCGCGGCCAACGGCGCCCTGACCGGGTACCGCCAGCAGGCGATGTTCCGCGACGAGGTGGCGGTCTCGTAGCGTCCTTGGCGGCCCCGGCGCGCCGGGACTACGCTCCCAGCATGGACGCCCGGTCCGGCTTCGAGGCGCGCGCCGTCATCGCGCCGAGGCGGAGTGGACTCGGCCGTGCCACCCTCCTCGTGCCGGTGGTCGTGCTCGTCGGGATCGTGCTGGTGGGCGTGAACGGCGCTCGCCCGGCCCACCCGACCGCTGCCGTCCCCCTCCCGACGAACCCCGCCTCGCCGGTGCGCCCGCCCGAGCCGCCCTTCCCGGCGGAGGTGCTCGGCTTCAACGTCCAGCCCCTCGACGCCATCGACGTTCAGGGCCTTGGACTCGACACGGTCGTCGCGGTCGCCGGCTGGTACGCCCCGATGCTGGTCGCCGACTGTCCGCCGCTGGCAGCGCAGTTCAGGGCCGGGCCATTTCCGAACGGCAATGCGTTTGTCGATCCGTACGCGTACTGCGCGCGGTCCGGCGTCTTCCATGCCTCGCGGCCCGAAGCCGATGCGCCCGTCGTCATCGACAGCACCGAGGGCGTCGGATCCCGCAGTGCGGGGCTTGCGTCGGTCGCGGCCTCGATGGTGGAAGGCGTCGTCGCGTCGCCGGAGCTGAATGCCGTGGGCGGCGACGCGGCCGAGGCGGTCGTCCTCGGGCGCTTCGTCTATTCCGGCAGCGCGTGCGGCACCGCGGCCGCATGCCGCGCGCTGCTGATCGACTACGTGGCCTGGACGCCGGGTAGCTGAGGCGTCTCACGCGCGGCGGTAGGTGATCTCCCAGCGGATTGACCACGTGGCACCGTCGTCGAGGCTCAGCTCCCACGTCCACCGGAAGGTATCTGGCTCGACGTCCCGAAACACCATCTGCTGGCGGGCACCGTCGCCTGCCTCGGGCGCACGCCGAACAAACCCGAAGCATCCGTCGACCCGCTCGCCGACCAGGTCGAGGTAGCCGCCCTGGTTGTCGACCCACGTCTGCCGCCACACAGCGCGGGCGGCATCGAACACCGACCAGCTCTCGCCCCTCAGGGCCACCCCGCCCGAGTCGTCGTCGGTCTCTTCGAACCGTTCGTGGATCACCGCGCCGCCGAGGATGCGCTCGAGACGGTTCGTGCCGTGACCGCCGTCCCACGCGACGTTCCACTCGCCGAGCCAGAAGTCGAGCTCGCTCCCGTCGAACGGATCGGCCGTGGCGCTCACGAGCTGGCGATCGCCTTCCACTCGCGGAGGCGCCGAGCGATGAGCTGCCACCAGTCGCCCTCGAGCCGGCTCAGTCGGCCTTCAGCATCGATCGCCTTGCGGAGCTTCGCGTTGACCTCGCGCATGTCAGCCGGCGTCAGCTCGGCCTGGTAGCGGACCGCGGTCAGACGACGTTGTCCCGCGGCGATGCCTGGCCCTGGGCATGCCGCGGAGCGTAGGACCTCGGGGCGCGGTGGCGCCAGCGCGATCGACCGGACGCGACGATCGCGTCGCCTGGATGCCGAGGACGTGACTCGGGCGGTAGGCTCCGGACATGACCGTTGTGCGCATGGACAACGTCGGCATCGTCGCGGGCGACGCAGGTGCTCCGGTCGACTTCTTCGTCGGGCTCGCGAGGCGGGTCGTCGGGCTCGCCCGGGAGCTCGGCGGCTCGACATGACCGCCTACCTCGTGCTGCTGCGCGGGATCAACGTCGGCGGCAGGAACAACGTGCCGATGGCCGACCTGCGGGCCGTCCTCGAGGACGTCGGGTTCTCGAACGTCTCGACGTACATCGCCAGCGGAAACGTCCTGCTGGACTCCGACCTGAGCGCCGCGAAGGTGGCGTCGACGATCGAGGCCGCGCTGCCGAAGGCGTTCAGGCTGCAAAGCGAGCTCGTCAGGATCGCGGTGCTCTCGCGGGCGGAGCTCGAGGCGGTCGTCAAGGCCCGGCCTCGCGGCTTCGGCGACCAGCCAGCGAAGTACCACAGCGACGCCATCTTCCTGATGGGCATCGATTCCGTCGACGCGATGGCCGTGTTCAGTCCGCGCGACGGCGTCGACACGGTCTGGCCCGGCGACGGCGTGATCTACAGCCAGCGGCTGAGCGCCGAGCGCACCAAGAGCCGTCTCAACCGGATCATGACCTCGCCCGCGTACGCATCGATGACGATCCGAAGCTGGCAGACGACGCTGGCGCTGCTCGAGCTGATGCGCAAACGGAAATGAACCGGCCGCGTCCGCACCGCCTCGTGGTCCCGTTCGACGAGCTCGACCCGAGCCCGCACAACCATGAGTGCGTCGGCGCCGACCACGATGACGTGCCGTGAGCGATCACACTCCCGGGTCGGTCCTGACAAAGGGAGAAGCCCCCGTGGAGGAACGGGGGCTTCTCGTCTCGGGGTATGCCGCCTGGTTCAGGTCCTGCCGTGCCATCCCGGCGATGATCGATCCTCCGTCACCAATGGCGCTGACAGGACCCTGGAGTTCAGATCAGCTGCAGCCCGAGGTCGAGCCGCAGTTCAAGCACTTGTAGCAACTGCCGTTGCGAACCATGATCGAGCCGCAATCCATGCACGACGGGGCGTCCGCCTGGGTGGCGAAGGCGACCTTCGTGCCACCCAGGTTCAGCGTTATTCCGCCGCCGTTCGAGGCCTTCGGCGCGTTCCCGTTCGAGTGGCCATTCGCATGGCCGTTGGAGTGGCCATTGGCGTGCCCGTTCGAGGCGGCGCCGACCGTGGCCAGGTAGCCGAGCTCGACGCGTTCTGCCTTCGGAGAAGACTGATCGAGGCCGATGGCGGAGGCCTTCGGCTCGTCGGTCGACGCCTTCGCCGACGGGTCCATCGGCTCGGCCTTCGCCGAGATCGACGGTGCCGGTGCGGAGAACGACATCGACCCCGACGGGGACGAGCCGTACGGCGCGTCTGATGCCGCGCTTCTGTCGATGAGACCAAGGCTCGCCTTGTCGTCCTCGGGCAGGAACCGCGAGCCCAGCCATCGGAAGATGTAGTCGACGATCGACTTGGCGATCGGGATCTCCGAGTTGCCGGTGAAGCCACTTGGCTCGAACCGGACATGGGCGAACTTGTTGACCAGGTCGCGAAGTGGCACGCCGTATTGGAGTGCTACAGAAACCGTGGTCGCGAAGGTGTCCATCAAGCCGCTGACCGTGCTGCCTTCCTTGGCCATCTTCAGGAAGATCTCGCCGGGCTGGCCGTCCGGGTACAGCCCGACGGTGATGTAGCCCTCGTGGCCGGCGATGTCGAACTTGTGGGTGACCGCGGTTCGCTCTGCCGGGAGGCGTCGGCGATGCGGCTTGCCCGCCTCGACCTGCGACTCCGCGAGCTCGCGCTGGAGCGAGGCGATGAGCGCCTGCTGCTCCCCCGAGCCCTCGTCCTTCTTCTTGCCGGTGCTGAGCGGCTGCGACCGCTTGCTGCCGTCGCGATAGATCGCGATCGCCTTCAGGCCGAGCTTCCAGCCCTCGAGGTAGACCGACTCGATCTCCTCGGCCGTCGCCGCCTCGGGCATGTTCACGGTCTTGCTGATCGCGCCGGAGATGAACGGCTGGACCGCCGACATCATCCGGACGTGGCCCATGTAGTGGATCGAGCGCTCGCCGTTGACCGGCTTGAACGCGCAGTCGAATACCGACAGGTGCTCCGGCTTGAGGCCCGGCGCGCCTTCGATCGTCTCCTGCTCGTTCACGTAGGCGAGAATCGCTTCGACCTCTTCCGGGCCGTAGCCGAGCTTGCGAAGCGCCTGCGGCACGGTCTGGTTGACGATCTTGAGGAAGCCCTCGCCGACGAGCTTCTTGTACTTGATGAGGGCGATGTCCGGCTCGATGCCGGTCGTATCGCAATCCATCATGAACGCGATCGTCCCGGTCGGGGCGAGCACGGTCACCTGGGCGTTGCGGTAGCCGTGGTCGCGGCCGAGCTCGAGCGCCTCGTCGAAGACTGTCCGGGCCGCCGCGAGGACGTCCTGGGGGACGGCCGACTCGTCGAGCTGGTAGGCGGCGTCGCGGTGCTTGCCGATCACCCGCAGGAACGGCTCGCGGTTGACGTCGTACTCGAGGAACGGGCCGCCGTGATCTCGAGCGATCACCGACGACTGCCGGTAGGCCTCGCCGTGCATGATCGCGGTGAGGGCAGCCGCGAAGGCGCGCCCGTCCTGCGAGTCGTACGCGAGGCCGCGCGACATGAGCAGGGCACCGAGGTTCGCGTAGCCCAGCCCGAGCGGCCGGAACTTGTGCGAGTTCTCCTCGATCTTCGGCGTCGGGTAGGACGCGTTGTCGACCAGGATCTCCTGCGCGGTCAACGTGACGCGCGCCGCGTAGCGATAGTCCTCGACCTGGAACTCGCCTTCGTCGTCGACGAACTTCATCAGGTTGAGGCTCGCCAGGTTGCAGGCCGTGTCGTTCAGGAACATGTACTCGGAGCACGGATTGGACGCGTAGATCCGGTCCGTGTTCGCGGACGTGTGCCAGTCGTTGATCGTCGTGTCGTACTGGATCCCCGGGTCGCCGCAGATCCAGGCCGCGTCGGCCATGCGCCGGAAGATGTCGCGCGCGCTGAGCGTGTCCACCTTCTCGCCGCCGACGACCGCGTGGGTGTCCCACGTGCCGTCCGCCTCGACCGCGCGCATGAACTCGTCGGTCACGCGGACCGAGTGGTTTGCGTTCTGGAAGAAGACGCTGCCGTACGCCTCACCGGTGAAGCTCGGGTCGTAGCCCTGCTCGATGAGCGCCCAGGCCTTCTTCTCCTCGAGCATCTTCGAGTCGATGAAGTCGAGGACGTCCGGATGGCCGGCGTCGAGGATGACCATCTTGGCCGCGCGCCGCGTCTTGCCGCCGCTCTTGATCACGCCGGCGAACGCGTCGTAGCCGCGCATGAAGCTGACCGGGCCGCTCGCGATGCCGCCGCCGCTCATGCGCTCCTTGCTCGAGCGGATGGGGGACAGGTTGGAGCCGGCGCCCGAGCCGAACTTGAAGAGCATGGCCTCCGTCTTCGCGAGGTCCATGATCGAGCCCATGTTGTCCTGGACCGAGTTGATGAAGCAGGCCGAGCACTGCGGCTTCGGCTCGATCCCGACGTTGAACCAGACCGGCGAGTTGAACGCCATCTTCTGGTTGACGAGCAGGTGGGTGAGCTCTGCCTGGAAGCTCTTGAGGTCCGCGTCCGTCGCGAAGTAGTGCTGGGTCTCGGCCCACGCGGCGATGCTGTTGACCACCCGATCGATCAGCTGGCGGACGCTGTGCTCCCGCTCCGGCGTCCCGACGTGCCCGCGGAAGTACTTGCTCACCACCACGTTGGTCGCGAGCTGGCTCCACGCCTTGGGAACCTCGACGTCCTTCTGCTCGAAGACGGTCTTGCCCGTCTCGCTCGCGATCGCGGCGGTCCGGTACTCCCACTCGAGCTCGTCGTACGGGTGGATGCCCGGCGTCGTGAACCGGCGCTCCCAGGTCAGCCCCTTGACCTTGCTGCCATCGGCATTCTCGCCGGTGAAGCTGGCGCCCCAGGGCCCACCGAGCTTGCGCGCTGCAGGTGACGCCTTCGCGGCCGAGGTCCCCTTGTCGTTCTTCGCCATCACCGGGACCGGGGCTGCCGTCGCTCGGGCCATCGCTGTCGTCTCCTCACCACATCTGTCCGTCTGCCTTGCCCGGCGGGGTAGCTGCGCGGGCCTGTCGTTCGCGCCACTGATCGAGTCCGTTGCTCGCTGATCGAGGTGTCCTGATCGGGCTGTGTCCGGGGCTGCCGATGAGGGTCGATCCGGGCTCCTGAAGCGTGCTGCGCGAGGGTGAAACGATACCGCCGAAAGAAGGGCCGAGTCAAGCCCAGAACCACAAGATGTTGTGGTCGACTCACGGCTCCGATCGCTACATCTTGTGGAATTGCCATTTCTGCCCATCCACGCTCAGCCCCCGTTCAGACACCTCGTGCGGCCCTTCGTCCACCTCGTTTGCCGGCGTTATCAAGAGCGGCGGCAAGACGCGGCGCGCGGCCA
>DASQIK010000070.1:0-32235 GCA_035631615.1 Candidatus Dormiibacterota bacterium
AACAGATTCGAACGTGAGGTGTCGATGACCGGACCGAGCCTGGTGCTCCGCGACCGCAAGCCGGACGGCACGGAGGTCGAGGTGCGCCCCGGGCTCGCCGTCGGCGGACGCGCGTTCGTGGTGATGGCCGGTCCTTGCGCGGTCGAGGACGCCGCGCAGATGGCACAGGCGGCCGCCGCCGTCGCCCAGGCAGGCTGCCCGGTGCTCCGTGGAGGAGCGTACAAGCCGCGCACCAGCCCCTATGCCTTCCAGGGGCTCGGCGCGGCGGGCGTGCGCATGCTGGTGGACGCGGCGGACCGCAACGGTCTGGCGGCCGTGAGCGAGATCATGGAGCCGGCCGACGCGATGGAGGGCGTCGCGATCCTGCAGGTGGGCGCGCGCAACATGCACAACTCGGCGCTGCTCAAGGCGCTGGCGCGGCAGAAGCGGCCGGTGCTGCTCAAGCGCGGCCTCTCGGCCACGTTCGAAGAGTGGCTGCTCGCCGCCGAATATCTCCTCGCGGGTGGAAACGATCAGGTGATCCTGTGCGAGCGCGGCATCCGCACGTTCGAGACGTACACCCGGAACACGATGGACCTCGCGGCGGTGCCGGTCCTGCACCAGCTGACGCACCTGCCGGTCATCGTCGACCCGAGCCACGCGACCGGCAAGCGCTGGCTCGTCCGGCCGCTGGCGCTGGGCGGCGTGGCGGTCGGTGCGGATGGCGTGATGGTCGAGGTCCATCCCGACCCGGACTCCGCGCTGTCCGACTCGGAGCAGCAGCTCGACCTCCCGTCCTTCGCCGCGCTGATGCGCGACCTCGTCCCGATCCATGACCTCGCGCGACACATGCGCGACGGGTACGCGGCGGGCGTGACCGGGAACGGCGACGAGCTGGCGCGGCATTGAGCACCGTGGCGAGCCCCCGAACCGGCCTCGAGATCCGCCCAGCCGCGCGGCTGGACGGCGACCTGCGCCTGCCCGGCGACAAGTCGATCAGCCATCGCGCGCTGATGCTCGCCCTGCTCGCCGATGGCGAATCGCGAATCACTGGCGCCGGCGACGGCGAGGATGTCCGCTCGACCGCGGGCATCGTGGCGGCGCTCGGTGCCGAGGTGGCGCGCACGGCCGCTGCCGCCGGGAACATCGACTACGTGGTCCGCTCGGCTGGCGCGGGGGCACTGCGCGCCCCGTCCGCCGCGCTGGATTGCGGCAACTCCGGCACGTCGATGCGGCTGTTCGCCGGCATCCTCGCCGGGCAGCCCTTCTCCACGATCCTCGATGGCGACGTGTCGCTGAGGCGGCGACCGATGGCTCGTATCATCGATCCGCTGCGCTCGATGGGCGCCACGGTCGAGGGCAGCGACGGGCGCGCGAATCCGCCGCTGACGATCACGGGCCGCCAGCCGCTCCAGGCGATCGACTGGCCGACGCCGGTGCCGTCGGCGCAGGTCAAGTCGGCGATCCTGCTGGCGGGGTTGCGCGCCCAGGGCAGGACGAAGGTTCGCGAGGCGGTCGCGACCCGCGACCACACGGAGCGCATGCTTCGCGAGCGAGGAGTGGCGGTTCGGACGCGGGTCGGACAGGCGGGCGAGACCGTGATCGAGATCGAGGGAGGGGCGGTGCAGGCACGCGATTGCACGGTGCCGGGCGATCCGTCGGCGGCTGCCTTCTGGCTGGTCGCGGGTGCGATCCACCCCGCCGCCGAGCTGCGCCTCCACGACGTCGGCGTCAACCCTACGCGGCGCGCCGTCATCGACCTCCTGCGGCGCATGGGTGCCTCGATCGACGAGCAGCCGGTCGACGGTGGCGTCGACGGCGGCGAGCCGCTGGCCGACCTCACCGTCCGATCGTCGACGCTGCGCGCGATCGAGATCACTCCCACCGACACCGCGAGCGCCATCGACGAGATCCCGATCCTGTGCCTCGCGGCCACGCAGGCGCGCGGCCGAACGGTGGTCCGCGGCGCGGGCGAGCTTCGGCACAAGGAGTCCGACCGGATCGCCGGGATCATGGACGGGCTGCGGGTCCTCGGCGCCCGGATCGACGCCGACCGCGACGAGATCATCATCGACGGCCCCACGCCGCTGCGCGGCGGCCCGGTCGCCAGCCTCGGCGACCATCGACTCGCCCTCACGTTCGCGATCGCCGGCCTCGTTGCCGCCGGTCGCACCACGATCGGCCGCCCAGAGAGCGTGGCGGTCTCGTACCCAACCTTCTTCGCGGACCTCGAAAGGATTCGATCATGACCAAGCGGGTCGTCCTCATCGGCCATCCCGTCGCCCACTCCCTGTCCGGGGCGATGCAGCAGGCCGCGTTCGACGCGCTCGGCATCGACGCGAAGTACGAGCTCTGGGACAGGGCACCGATCGCGCTTGCCGACGCGGTGGTCGAGGTCCGGGGCGACGACTTCCTCGGGGTCAACATCACGATCCCGCACAAGGAGCGAGTCGTCCCGATGATCGACCGGCTGACCGAGGAGGCCCAGGCGACCGGCGCGGTCAACACGCTCACGCGCGAGGGCAAGCGCCTCGTCGGCCACAACACGGACGTGCCGGGCTTCGCCGCGGCGCTCGACAGGCTGGTCGGGCGGCAGAAGATGCCGCGCCAGGCGGTCGTGCTCGGCGCAGGCGGCGGCGCTCGCGCGGTCGTCTATGGGCTGATCCGCGCCGGCTTCCTCCGGATCGTCGTGTTCAACCGGCACCTGCACCGCGCCGAGGGGCTCGTTCGCCATTTCGGCAAGAGCGCGGCGCACATGGACCTGCGGGCGATGCCCTGGCACGAGTCGATCATCGAGTCGGAGCTGGCGAAGACGAAGGTCCTCGTCAACGCGACGTCGATCGGGCTCAACGCCGACGTCTCGCCGATCCCCGGCGAGGTGATCACGGGCGACCTGCTCGTCCTGGACCTGATCTACAAGCGCACGCGGCTCCTGCGCGACGCCGAGTCCAACGGCGCGCACGCGATGGACGGCGAGACGATGCTGCTCCACCAGGGAGCCGCCGCGTTCACGCTGTGGACCGGCCAGCCGGCCCCGCTGGAGGTCATGAGCCAGGCCCTCGCCGACGCGCGCGCCGGCGGGCTGCGATCCGCGGAGGGCGAGCCGGCCGGCGACGCCGAGGCGGCGGTTCCGGAGGCCGCGTCGCCGGCCGGCTGACGGCGGCAGGCGGCGGCCACCCGGCCGCGGCCGCTCGCAGTGACGCCAGGCTGACGCCGCGCCGACCAGGCCGATGACCGCTCCGTTCCGCTTCCTGACCGCGGGCGAATCGCACGGACGGACCCTCGGCGTCATCGTCGAGGGCGTGCCGGCGGGCCTCGCCCTGACGGAGGCGGATCTCGCCGTCGATCTCGCGCGCCGACAGCGCGGCTACGGGCGCGGCGCCCGGCAGCAGATCGAGCACGACCACGCCGAGATCGTCGCCGGCGTCCGGCACGGGCGAACGCTCGGCTCGCCGATCCTGCTGCTGGTCGCGAACCGGGACTGGGAGAACTGGACGAAGGTGATGGCGGTCGAGCCACTGTCCGCAGAGGATGCGGCGGTGCTCGCGGCCGCCGCCGAGGCGGGTGACAGGAAGGCGGCGCCGGTCACGCGGGTGCGGCCCGGGCACGCCGATCTCGCGGGTGCGCTCAAGTACGGCCACGACGACGTGCGGAACGTGCTGGAGCGTGCGTCCGCGCGCGAGACGGCGGCGCGAGTCGCCGCTGGTGGCGTCGCGCGTTCGTTTCTGGGCGAGCTCGGCATCGACGTCTGGTCGTTCACTGCCGAGGTCGGCGGTGTCGCCATGGATCCGGCGAAGGCGAGCCGCTCCCGCGAGGAGGCGGACGCCTCACCGCTGCGCTGTCCCGATCCCGAGGCGGAGGCGGCGATGATCGCCCGCATCGACGCGGCGCGGGAAGCGGGCGACACTGTCGGCGGGGTGTTCGAGGTGGTCGCGACGGGCGTCCCGATCGGGCTCGGCTCGTACGTCCACTGGGACCGGCGGCTGGACGCCGCGCTCGCCGCCGCCGTCATGAGCATCAACATCGTCAAGGGCGTCGAGCTCGGGCTCGGGTTCGAGCAGACGCGCCGGTTCGGCTCCCAGGTCCACGACGTGATCGAGGGCCGTGGCGAGGCGGGACGCTGGATTCACCGTTCGAACAACGCCGGCGGCCTGACGGCGGGCGTCTCGAACGGCGAGCCGATCGTGGTGCGCGGCGCGGTCAAGCCCATCTCGACCCTCGCCCGCCCCCTGCCCTCCGCGGATCTCCTGACGGGCGCGCCGGTCGAGAAGGCGCACTACGAGCGCAGCGACATCAGCGTCGTGCCGGCGGCGGGCGTCGTCGGCGAGGCGATGGTGCTCCTCACGCTCGCGCAGTTCGTGCTCGAGAAGACCGGCGGCGACTCGATGGCCGAGGTCAGGGAGTCATTGGCGCGCTGGCGGGCGCGGCTCGCGGGACCGCCGATCGGCGATGGCGCTCTCGAGCCCGCCACCGACTCGCGCGGCGACGCCGGCAGCGGCGGCGACGACTGACGTGGAGCTCGTCATCGTCGGGCTGCCCGGAAGCGGCAAGACCGCGGTCGGGAAGCGAGTGGCAGCGCGACATGGCGCGGTCTTCGTCGACCTGGACGAGGTGATCGAGCGAGCGGCGGGCGCGCGCGTCCCCGACGTCTTCGCGAGCGAGGGCGAGGCCGGCTTCCGCCGCCGCGAGCGAGCGGCCATCGAGGCGCTCGGCGCTCCCGACGCCGGTCCCGAATTGAAACGGGTCATCGCACCGGGTGGCGGGGCGATCGTCGATCCGCGCAACCGCTGGCGGCTTTTCCGCGGCCGACGCGCGGTCTGGCTCGACGTGCGACCCGAGGTCGTTGCCCAGCGCCTCCGTCGGAGCCCCAATGTCCGCCCGCTGATCGCCAGCCGCGACCCGATGGGCACGATCCGCGACCTCGCGGCGAGCCGGCTTCGCTTCTACGCAACCGCGACCCGCGTGCACGGCGTCGCAGAGATGGCCTCCGTCGTGGACACCGTCGAGGCGTCACTCGACGTCCCTGCGGCGCCCGGTACCGTCCTGTTGCGCGCCGACACCCGGATCGGCCGGATCGTGATCGGCGATGGCATCCTCGCGCGGGAGGTCGTGGCCGCACTCGGCGCGCTGGATGCCCGACGCGCGATCCTCGTCTCCGAGCCTGGCGCGTGGGCGGCGGTCGGCGAGGGGCTCGCCCGCGACCTCGGCGCGACTGGCTGGACGGTCGACCACGTGCTCCTCCCGCAGGGTGAGGACGCGAAGCGGCTGTCCGTCATCGAAGCGGCCGCGAGCCAGCTGGCGCGACTCCGGGTGGAGCGTCGCGAGCCGATCGTGGCGGTCGGTGGCGGAGCGCTCGGCGATGCGGCTGGATTCCTGGCGGCGACTTACCTGCGCGGCGTCCCGTTCATCCAGGTCCCGACGACGCTCGTCGCCCAGCTCGATTCGTCGATCGGCGGCAAGACCGGCGTCGACCTCGACTACGGCAAGAACCTCGTCGGCGCCTTCCACCAGCCCGCGGCGATCGTGATCGACATCGCGGTCCTCGAGTCGCTGGACGTGCGCCAGCGCCGAGCAGCGCTCGGAGAGGCGGTCAAGATGGCGGCCCTCGGCGACGAGCCCCTGTTCGAGACGCTCGAGGCGTCCGGCGCCGCCATCGCGGCGGGCGACGGGGCAGCGGTCGAGTCGGGCGCGCTGGCCGAGGTCGTCGAACGGGCGGCGTGGGCGAAAATCGAGGTCGTCGTTGCAGACGAGCGCGAGGCGGGCGGCCGGATCGCACTGAACCTCGGGCATACGCTGGGGCACGCAGTCGAGGCGGCGGCCGGGTTCCATGCGCTCCTGCACGGGGAGGCCGTGGCCTACGGGCTGCGTGCGGCTGTTCGCATCGGCGTCGCTCGTGGCGTGACACCTCCGGAACGGGCGGAGCGAATCGAGCGGCTCCTTGACATGCTCGAGCTCGGCGCCGCGCCGCTCTCCCTGGATCTCGACGAGGTGCTGGACCTGGTGGCGATCGACAAGAAGCACGCGCTCGGCGCCCTCCGCTGGGTGCTCCCGACCGCGGACGGCCACGCGGTCGATGCCGAGGTCCCGGCTGATCTCGCCCGCGACGCCGCCGCGGGCGTCCTCGCGGGGCGTGCCGTTCCCGTCTCGACCGCCGCGGGGTCCGCTCGATGATTCGCGTGCTCGTCCTCCAGGGCCCGAACCTGAACCTGCTCGGCACGCGCGAGCCGGAGCTCTACGGCTCCGAGACCATGGACCAGCTGCACGCCCACATCGGGCGGAAGGCGCTCGATCTCGGGATGGAGGTCGTGTTCTTCCAGTCGAACCACGAGGGCGCGCTCATCGACCGCGTCCACGAGCGCGACTTCGACGCCGCCATCGTGAACGCGGGCGGGCTCACTCACACCTCGGTCTCGCTGCGCGACGCGCTCCTCGCCGTCGCCAGGCCGTTCGTCGAGGTCCACCTGACGGATCCGTCGAAGCGCGAGGACTTCCGGAAGGTCAACTTCCTGCGCGACATCGCGCTGGAGTCGATCGTCGGGCGCGGCCCGCAGGGCTACTTCGACGCCCTGGAGTACCTCGCAACACGCGTGGTGTCTCGCTGGTGAGCGGTGACGGGTCTGCCGGCGGCCGGGGCGGACCGCGGCAAAGCGCCGAGCTGGCGCGCCTGCGGGCCGAGATCGACGAGCTCGACAGGCGGATCGTGGCGCTCCTCAACGCGCGCGCCGAGCTGACCGTCGCGGTTGGACATGAGAAGGCGGCGATCGGGCGACGCCAGATCCGGGACCGCGACCGGGAGCGCGAGGTGCTGCTCCGCGTCTCGATGGCCAACGCGGGTCCCCTCCCGCAGGCCGACCTCCTGGCGATGTATCGCCGGCTCATCGCGTCGGCGCGCGCCCTCGAGGCCGCCGAGCGCGATCGCCTTCGCCGCGGCGAGGACGACGGACCGGCCGAACCACCGAGCGCGTGACGGAGGCCGGCGGGCTGGAAGCGGCGCTGCCGGCAGGCGCGACAACGCGGTTCGCCCCGGCGCCGACCGGACGCCTGCACCTGGGGCACCTCGCGAACGCGATCTTCGTGTGGGGCCTTGCGCGTCGCGCCGGAGGGCGCGTCCTGCTGCGTATCGAGGATCACGACCAGCAGCGCTGCCGACCCGAATACGAGGCGGCACTCCTCGATGACCTGGACCGGCTCGGCATCGCGCCAGACGAGCCATCGACCGACGACTTCCGGCGAGGTCCAACGCCGCACCGCCAAAGCGACAACGGCGACGCATACGCGGCGGCGGTCGACGGCCTCAGGGCGCGGGCCCTTGCCTACGCCTGCGACTGCAGCCGATCGACCTTCGATGCGTGGCAATCGGCGAACGGCCGCGCATGGTCCGGCGCCGGTTGTCCGGCCGGCTGCCGCGATCGGCGTCTCGTCGAGGCGCCCGGCATGACCCTGCGTGTGGCACTCGGCGACGGGGATGAGTCCTGGGTCGACGTACTGCGCGGACCATCGAGCGGTCCGGCCACCCCGGCCGGAGATCTGGCGATCCGCGACCGAAACAACAACTGGACCTACGGGCTCTGCGTGGTCGTTGACGACCTGCGGCATGGCGTCGACCTCGTGGTCCGCGGCGAGGACCTGCTCGATGCCACGCCCGCGCAGATCCGGCTCGGACGCCTCCTCGGCCGGGATTCGCAGCCGACGTTCGCCCACCACCGGCTGGTGCGTCGCTCGGACGGCACGAAGCTCAGCAAGGCGGGCAGCGCGACGGCCCTGGGTGAGCGGCTCGATGCCGGTCGATCGCCGGAGGAGCTGATCGGCGAGGCTACGAGGGCCGTTGGACTGTCGCCGGTCGATCGCCCGATCACCTTCGATGAGGCGCTGGCGCTGGTTCCCTAGCCGGCGGGGGTCTTGCCGACCACGATGCCGATGCTCGCGGCGTTCGGGCAGACGACATGGAAGGGGATTCCCCAGGCGATCTCGATGCTGCCCTCGGCGAATGGGAATTCGGCGCGCGTGACGTCGGCGATCGCGTTTGCGCAGCGCGGCGGCGCCCCGGTCGCTCCCTCCTCGTCCAGCAGCCACGAGGCACGCAGGAGGATCCAGACCATCCCGCCGGCGGGCACCGTGTAGGTCGGCGGGTAGACCGTCCTGCATGAGGAATTGACACAGACCTGGCGCCCCGTGTCCCCCACCCCGATCGCGACATAGGGACCCGATGCGCCGGCCATCGCGATCGTCTTCGGGACCGCCAGGGCGCAGGCCGCGCCGGCATTCGTGAGGGGCTGGAACGCGTCGGCGACGCGGCTCATGACCGTGCTGAAGTCATAGGTGCTCGTTGCGGTCCCGGCGACGAACTGGCCGGCCGCGCAGGTTCCGCCAGGGTTGGGCAGCTCCACCGATGAGGCCTGTGAGGGGCCCTGTGTCGAGGTCGGCACAGGCGTCCCAGGCGCAGGCACGCCGGTGGCGCAGGTTGCCGGAGCTGGCCCGTATGACATCGGCCACGGGCCGACGATGACGGTCCGGTCGCGGATCAGGACACCCTGCTCGGCGAGTGGGGCCGCGAACAGGATCGGCTGATCGCCCTGGCCGGAGAGCACGCCTCCGTCCGTGGCTCGAACGGTGAGTGCCCACGGCAACGCTGGAAGGGCGCTCCCGGGTGCCAGGACCGTCTGGCCGCCGCAGGCAATGGTTGCGATCACCTGCCCCGCCAGGACGAGCTCCACGCTGGGACCGTCCACGTTCACCACGTGGACAGCCGCCATCGGCGATGGGATGGCTACAGAAGGCGACGGTGACGTCGGGCTACAAGCAATCACTACCGCAGCGAGCCCAACGTGCGCACAGATCCGACGGGCCTGCCCGACCGAGGCGAGTCTAGGCACCTTCGCCCTCGTCTAGCGGCGCTGGTTGATCCTGATGAGGTTGCCGGCGGGGTCGCGGATCGCGAAGTCGCGGATGCCATACGGCTGGTCGATCGGCTCCTGGACGATCTCGGCGCCCTTTGCCTCGAGCTCGGCGAACGTCGCGTCGACGTCGCCGGTCGCGAGCACGAGGATCCCGTACGTGCCCTTCGCCATCATCTCGGCGATCGTGCGGCGCTCGTCCTCGGTGATGCCGGGCGAGGCGAACGGCGGGGACAGGACGATCGACGTGTCCGGCTGGCCCGGCGGCCCGACCGTGATCCAGCGCAAGCCACCGTATCCGACATCGCGGCGGATCTCGAAGCCGAGGGTGTCACGGTAGAAGGCGATCGCCTTGTCCGGGTCGTCCTGCGGCAGGAAGCTGGAGAAGATCGTCAGGTCCACGGCGCTCAGACCGCCTGCCGTTCGCGGCGCCGAATCGGCCGGGTCACCTGCTTCTCGACACACGACGGCAGGCCCTCCGTCACGCCGCGCTCGACGCGCCGATACTCGCTCGGCGAGACGCCGACGAGCTCCGTGAAGCGCGTGCTGAACGTCCCCAGCGACTGGCAGCCGACCGCAAAGCAGGCGTCGGTCACGCTCGTGTCGCCGCGGCGCAGCAGCGCCATCGCCCGCTCGATCCGGCGCGTCATCAGGTAGCCGTATGGCGACTCGCCGAAGGCCCGCTTGAACTCGCGGCTCAGGTGGCCGGCCGACATGTGGACACCGCGCGCGAGCGCCTCCACGTCCAGCGGTTCCGCGTACTCGCGATCGATCCGGTCACGCACGTGGCGCAGCCAGACCAGGTCGTTGAGGTGCTGGCCGGTTGTCGTCGTGGTCGTCACGCCGGTCATCGTGCCATACGCGCGCGGATGCAGTCCCGACGTGTCGAAGCACATCTCATCGGCCGACATACGTCGCGAGGTGCTCGCCGGTGAGGGTCGAGCGGGCCGCAACGAGGTCTGCGGGCGTCCCCTCGAACACGATCCGGCCGCCGTCCTTCCCGGCCCCCGGGCCGAGGTCGATGATCCAGTCGGCGTGCGCCATGACCGCCGGGTGATGCTCGATCACGATCACGGACTTCCCGGACTCCACCAGGCGATCGAGCAGGCCGAGCAGCTGCTGCACGTCGGCGAGGTGGAGGCCGCTCGTCGGCTCGTCGAGGACGTACGTGCCGCCCTTCTCGGCCATGTGGGAGGCGAGCTTGAGCCGCTGCCGCTCCCCACCCGACAGGGTCGTGAGCGGCTGTCCGAGGCTCACGTACCCGAGCCCCACGTCCGAGAGCCGCTGGAGGATCGCCTGCGCGGCCGGCACCTTCGCGTCCCCTTTCCCGAAGAACGCCAGTGCCTCGGTGACGGGCATCGCCAGGACCTCGCTGATGTCCTTGCCGCCGAGCTTGTACTCGAGCACCGCGGCCTGGAACCGCTTGCCCTCGCAGACCTCGCACACCGTGGCCACGGTGGCCAGCACGCTCAGCTCGGTGAAGACCACGCCGGCCCCGTTGCAGTTCGGGCAGGCACCCTCCGAGTTGGCGCTGAACAGCGCCGCCTTGACGCCATTGGCCTTCGCGAACGCCGTTCGGATCGGGTCGAGCAGACCGGTGTACGTCGCCGGGTTGCTCCGCCGCGAGCCCTTGATCGAGCCCTGGTCGACGGAAACCACCCCGGCGTCCGATCGGATCGAGCCATGGATCAACGAGCTCTTGCCGGACCCGGCGACACCGGTCACGACCACGAGCACGCCGAGCGGGACGTCGACGTCGACATCCTGGAGGTTGTGGGTCCGAGCGCCGCGCACCTCGAGCGCGCCCTTCGGCTTCCGCACCGAAGGCTTCAGCGCCGCCCGGTCGCTGAGGTGACGTCCGGTGAGGGTGCCGCTCCTGCGCAATCCGTCGACGGTGCCCTCGAAGACGACCTCGCCGCCCGCCGTGCCCGCGCCCGGCCCCAGGTCCACCACGTGGTCGGCGATCGCGATCGCCTGCGGCTTGTGCTCGACGACGAGGACGGTGTTGCCCTTGTCGCGCAGCTGCAGCAGCAGGTCGTTCATGCGCTGGATGTCGTGCGGGTGCAGCCCGACCGTCGGCTCGTCGAAGACGTAGGTGACGTCGGTCAGCGCCGATCCGAGGTGCCGGATCATCTTCGTCCGCTGCGCCTCGCCGCCGGACAACGTTCCGGACGCGCGATCCAGGCTCAGGTAGCCGAGCCCGATCTCGACGAACGAGTCGAGCGTGTTTCCGAGCGTCACCAGCAGCGGCGCGACGGTCGGCTCGTCGAGGCCGCGCACCCACTCGGCGAGATCGCGGATCTCCATGGCGCAGGCGTCGGCGATGCTGATCCCCTTGATCTTCGAGGACCGCGCCGCCTCGCTCAGGCGCGTGCCGCCGCATTCGGGGCAGGCGGTGAACGTCGCCGCTCGCTCGACGAACACCCGGATGTGCGGCTGCAGCGACTCGATGTCCTTCGACAGCATCGACTTCTGGAGCTTCGGGATCAGCCCCTCGTAGGTGAGGTTGACGCCGTTGACCTTGACCTTGGTCGGCTCGTGGTACAGGAAGTCGTGGAGCTCCTGCTTCGTGAACTCGCGGATCGGCTTGTGCGGGTCGACCAGGCCGGAGGCAATGTAGATCCCGGTCGTCCACCAGCTGTCGACCTTGTAGCCGGGAACCTTGATGGCGCCCTCGGCGATCGACTTCGTGTCGTCGTACAGCTCGGTGAGGTCGACGTCGGAGACGGAACCCATGCCCTCGCAGCGCGGGCACATCCCGCCCGTGACCGAGAATGTCCGGCTCTCCGTCCTGCTGCCGCCCGCGCCGCCCTCGATCACGATCGCGCCACTCCCCCGGACCGACGGGATGTTGAACGAGAACGCCTGCGGCGACCCGATATGGGGCTTGCCGAGGCGGCTGAACAGGATCCGGAGCAGGGCGTTGGCGTCGGTCGCGGTGCCGACCGTCGACCGGACGTTGGCGCCCATCCGCTCCTGGTCGACGATGATCGCGGTCGTCAGCCCGTCGAGGACGTCGACCTCCGGCCGTGCCAGCATCGGCATGAAGCCCTGGACGAAGGCGCTGTATGTCTCATTGATCAGCCGCTGCGATTCCGCCGCGATCGTGTCGAAGACGAGCGAGCTCTTGCCGGACCCGGAAACGCCGGTGAACACGGTCAGCCGGCGCTTCGGGATCTCGACGCTGATGTCCTTGAGATTGTTGACACGCGCCCCGTGGACGCGGATCAGGTCGTGGCTGTCGGCGGTTTCGATGGCGGTGGCCCTCAGCCCGCGGCCTTCTTGACGAGCGCGACGATCTGCTGCTCGGCGCTCGGGGTCAGCCTGTCCACGGCGAACGAGACCGCCCAGAACTCGCCGTCGTCGAGGCGGGCGTCCGGCTGGAACTCGAACGTCGAGTAGCGAACCTTGAACTTCGACTTCGGCTTGTAGAAGCAGATGGTCTTGCCGTCCTTGGCCCAGGCCGGCATCCCGTAGTAGGTCTTCGGGACGAGCGACGGCTCGGCCTTCATGACGAGCTCGTAGATCCGCTCGCCCATGATCCGGTCTGCCGTGGGCATGCCGTTCAGCTTCTCGCGGACCTCGGCTTCGCCCGCGGCACGTTCCTCGGCGGGGCTCAGCTTCGCGCTCTTCTTGCGTTCGGTGGCGCTCGCGAGCATCGCCGCGCGCTCTTCATCGGTCCAGATGTTGGCCTTGGTCTTCGTTGCCGCCATGGTGGGTCGCTCCGGTTCTTGGCTGTCGCGGTCGGCGATCAGCGGTCCTGGATCAGGCCCAGGACGTTGCCATCGGGGTCGGTGAACGTGGCCACGTGCCGCCCGGCGCCGACGTCGCGCGACGGATCCTTCACCCTGGCGCCGGCAGCGGTGACCTCGGCCAGTTTGGCCTCGATGTCCGGAACATGCCAGTAGGCCGTGGGCGACATCATGCCCTGGGCGCCGGCGTTGGGCACGAGCCCGATCTGCTGGCCCTCCGCGTCGTACCCGACGTAGTACGGCGCGTCCGACGTCGGCTCCATGCCCAGCAGCGCCGTGTACACGGCCTTCGCCTTCGCGAGGTCGGTCACGGGGTGCAGGATGGTCTTCACTCCCTGGGTCGCTGTGCTGGTCATCGAGTGCTCCTCGGGTCTCTGCCTTTTCGTGGTTCACGATCGAGCCTGTGTCGATACAGGGAGGTTACGAGCGGCGCGCCCACCTTCGCTTCTCGATTCCTGATCGGTTGTCGGTGCCTGTGGCGTGAACCGGTAGCATCGAGACCGACTGGAGGTGTGCTGGCGTGCGAAAGGTCGTCGTGTACGAGCTGGTGTCCCTCGACGGCGTCGCCGAGGCCCCGGACAGCTTCATCGCGCAGTGGGACGACGCGATGGACGCCAACCTTGCCGAGGTGATCGCTCCGCAGGACGCCGTCATCCTCGGTCGCCGCAGCTTCGACGAGTGGGTCCGGTTCTGGCCGGAAAGCCAGATCGAGCCGTTCGCATCGTTCATCAACGCCGTTCCGAAGTACGTCGCGACGTCCGAACCGCTCGACCCTGCGTGGGCCAATACGAGCGCGATCGACGTCGGCGGGCTGGTCGACTTCGTCCGGAACCTGAAGGACCAGCCGGGCGGCGACATCGGCGTCCACGCCAGCATCCTGGTGGCGCAGGCGCTCCTGACGGCGGGCGTGGTCGACGAGCTCAGGCTGGTGATCGCGCCGAAGATCGCGGGCGTCGGCCGAAAGCTCCTCGACGGCCTGCCAGCGATCACGCTCGAGGCGATCCGCAGCGAGCAATCGCCGACGGGCTCGCTGCTCGTTGACTACCGCATCGTTCCGTGGGGAGGGGTCACTCGAATGGCGGAGGCGAGGCCGAGACGGCGGCGAGATCCGGCGCCAGGAGGCTGACGCGGTCGATCCCCGTGCCGGCGGTGTACGTCCGGAGCTGCAGGCCGCCGGCCACCGACGTTGGCACCTGGGCCCTGCCCGCCGCGGCTCGGACCGCGGCCACGAGCGAGACCAGGTCCGCGGGCCCGAGGACAGGCGTGAACGCGATCTGCGCCACGTCGCCGACGGCAGGCTGGCCCGACGGCGTCTGGGCCGTGATGTCGAGCCCGGCGATCGTTCCGTCGGTTCAGGAGTACACGTCGATGACGTCGCCCTCCGCGGGTCCCGGCTGGCCGCGGCGGAACTCGACGACCTCGAAGCCGTGGGGATTCCCGAACGGCCCGCAGTGGAACCCGGCCGCAGCCGCGTTGGCTGCCAAATCGGCGGCGGTGCCATGCAACGCGGCTGCGCTCGGGCTCGCGCTCGGCGGGACCGCGTTGCAGCCGGCGAGGACGACGGCGAGGGCGATCCAACCCCATCGCAGGATCACGCGCCCGCGCGCCGGCGTCACGTGGAGCGGTCTTCGATCTCCCAGGCGTGGTCGATGGCGTGCCAGGCGATGCGCCGGGCGGCGTAGCGCTGGGCCCAGCGGTCGATCGGGGACCCATCCGACGGCTCGCCGAGGGGTGCCAGGATGGCGGCGCGGAGGGCCGCGACCGCGGCGGGATCCTTCGGATCCGGCATGCGCATGCGGACGCCGAGGCGCGTCGCGTACGCCTGCTCGGCGCCGACGACGTGCTCGATCATCTTCGGCGTGTCGCGGCCACCGCCGCGCGGCCCCTTCCGGAGCTCCGCGGGAGCCGCTGCCACCGCCGCCGTGAACGTCGTCCACGCGGCCTGCACCAGCGCCCGGATACGTTCGGCCTCCATGGCGTCGGTTGGGGCACGGTCGGCCTCGAACGTGATGCTGGGCGCACCGAATGCGGTCGTCGCATCACCATCGATCGTCTCGACGATCTCCGCATCGAGAGCGTCGGGCGTGAAATCGATGCCCGCGCGCGCGGCCACCGAGGCGTAGCGCGGCGCGTAGGACAGGAGCGCCTCGATGGCCGCCTCCGGCGTCTTGCCGGGCCGGCTCCAGCCGGGCCAATCGAGGGCGGACGCGAACGACTTCCGGGGCGTCGACTCGATCCCGACCCGCACCCGCGTCGAGCTCACCTCAGGAGGGTACGGCGGTCGCAGCTAGCAGTTCGTGGACCAGGGCGCCGAGTGCGGCCAGGTCGTGGCCGTCCTTCCCGAGCGCGTCGACGAGGGCAGAGGCGACGATCACCCCATCCGCGCCGGCCTTCACGAGGGCACGAACGTGCGCGGGCCGGCTCACCCCGAAACCGACGCCGACCGGAACCGGCGACGCGGCGCGCACCTCGCGCACGAGGCGAGCCACGTCGGACGGCAGGACGCGGCGCGCGCCGGTCACGCCGACCAGCGAGACGCAATAGAGGAACCCGCCGGATCGGTTGGCGATCGCGGCGCGCCGCTCGCGTGGCGTCGTCGGAGCGACGAGGTACACGACAGCGAGCCCGACCTCGCGGGCGACCGCCTCGAACGGGGCGCCCTCGTCGGGTGTGAGGTCGGCGACGATGATTCCCGAGGCGCCGGCCTCGGCGAGGCGCCTGGCGGCTGCCCGGCCGTCGCCGCCGCCGATCACCTGGTTCGCGTAGCACATTGGGACGAGCGGGACTCGGGGGCGAGATTCGGCGATCCGCACGACGAGCTCGATCGATCGATCGAACGTCGCGCCGGCCCGCAGCGCGGCCGAGGATGCGTGCTGCATCGTCGCTCCGTCCGCGAGCGGGTCCGAGTACGGGAGCCCGATCTCGAGGACGTCGGCGCCGCCGTCGATGCAGGCGAGCGCCGCCGTGTAGCTGGTCTCGAGGTCCGGGTAGCCGGCGACGACATACAGCACGAGCGCGGCCCGATCCTCAGAGCGTGCCGCCGCGAACGCTGCCGCGATTCGCTGCCCGCCCGCCGTGTCGTTCGTCATGCGCGCGCCTCGCGCCACCGGCCGAACGGCCCGAGATCCTTGTCGCCGCGGCCGGAGAACCCGAGGAGGACCAGCGCGTCCGCGGGATACGGCGCGCCACTCCCCTCGGTACCGGCAAGGAGCCGCGGCAGCGCCGCGATCGCGTGCGCCGTCTCGAGCGCCGGCAGGATTCCCTCTGCCTCGGCCGTGAGCGCCATCGCGGCGAAGGCGTCGTCGTCGGTCGAAGCCGCGAGCTCGATCCGGCCGGCCTGGTGGAGCGCGGACAGCTGAGGACCGACGCCGGGGTAGTCGAGCCCGGCGGACGCGGAGATCGCCTCGACGACCTGGCCGTCGCTGTCCTGCAGCATCATCGAGCGCGCGCCGTGCAGGATGCCAGGCGTCCCGCCGGCAAGCGCCGCCGCGTGCCGTCCGGTCGCGATCCCGTCGCCCGCCGCCTCGGCCACCGCCAAGCGTACCGAGGGCTCGCCGATGAACCGGCTCAGGAGCCCGATCGCGTTCGAGCCGCCGCCGACACAGGCCAGCGCGAGGTCAGGAAGCCGGCCCTCCACGGCGTCGAGCTGGACCGCAGCCTCGTCGCCGATCCGGCGCTGGAGGTCGCGCACGATCGTCGGGTATGGGTGTGGCCCCATCGCCGAGCCGAGCACATAGTGGGTGGTTCGGACATTCGTCACCCAGTCGCGCATCGCCTCGTTGATCGCATCCTTGAGCGTCGCGCTGCCGGAATGCACGGCCCGCACCTCGGCGCCGAGGGCGTGCATCCGGAGCACGTTCGGCTGCTGGCGCTCGATGTCCTCCGCGCCCATGTATACGACACACGGCAGCCCGAGCAGCGCGCAGGCGGTTGCGGTCGCGACACCGTGCTGGCCTGCGCCGGTTTCGGCGATGACCCGCGACTTGCCGAGGCGCCGCGTGAGCAGCGACTGCCCCAGCGCGTTGTTGATCTTGTGGGCGCCGGTGTGGGCGAGGTCCTCGCGCTTGAGATAGAGGCGGAGCTGCTCCGGCACGGAACCGCCGGTCGAGGCCGTTCGCGCCTGCTCGAGGACGTGGGCGGCGAGCCGATCGGCGCGGTACAGCGGCGTCGGGCGGCCGGCGAAGGTCGCGAGCAGCTCGCGGAGCTCGGACCAGAACCGTGGGTCGTGCCGAAGTGCGTCGTAGGCGGTCTCGAGCTGGGCGAGCGCGGCCATGAGCGTCTCGGGGACATAGCGGCCGCCGAACTCGCGATGGATCCCCCATCGCCCGTGGCTGTCGGCCTCGAGGATGCCCGGGTCCACCGGCGTGGGCCGGGCCGCGAGGTTGGGCCGATCCGTTCTGGCGGCGCGGGCACGCTTCGCGAAGAGCGCGACCCGGAGCGGGTCCTTGCGCGGGCGCATGCCCGGGATCCTGGGCGCCTCCGTGCCCGAAGCGACGTCGACCCCGACGATGGCCGCAACGCGCAGGGCGCCCGAGACGTTCGCCGGATCCAGGCCGCCGGCCAATGTGATCGGCACCTCTCGAGCGACGCCTGCGACCAGCAGTGCGTCGACGCGTGTCCCCGTGCCGCCCGGATGCAGGCCCCCTGCTGTGTCGAGCATGATCCGGGCCGCACCCGCGGCGAGGTAGGTGCGAGCCGTGCCGGCGAACGAGGCAGGCGTTGCGGGCCTCCCCACCGGGGAATCGATACCCATCGCCGCGAAGCCCGTGCGCGAGACATCGGCGGATGGCAGGTGGAGCACCTTCCAGGCCGGTCGGTCGAGCTCCACGATCAGGGACGCCGGCTCGTCGCCGCTCAGCTGGATGGCGTCGGCATCGACGGCGGCGGCGATCGCGTTGAGGTCATCGGCCGTTCGATCCGCGGTGATGACGACGATCGCAGGGCGGTTGCCGATCGGCGCCGAGGTTCGCGCGACGCGGGCGAGCGAGACGGCCTCGTCCAGCGACAGCGCGCGCGGCGTGCCGGGGACGAGGTTGAGCCCGATCGCATCGGCGCCGGCGCGGATCGCCGCGGTGACGCCGGGCGCATCGGTGATGCCGCAGATCTTGACGAACGGCGCGCGCGCAGCTTCGACGGGATCGGCGGGCGACCGCCCGGCCGCAACGAAGGCGCGCGTCGTGGCCTCGGGATCGCCGGCGCGGACGAGCGCCTCGCCGACCAGCGCACCGTCGAAGCCGAGCGCACGCCAGCCGCGGATGGTCGAGGCGTCCCGGACGCCCGACTCGGCAATCACGATGCGATCGTCCGGGACCTGGTCCCGCAGCCGGGGCGCCCGCTCGGGGTCGACGTTGAGCGAGCGGAGGTCGCGGTTGTTGATGCCGATCACGCGCGCTCGGGTCGCGAGCGACGCCTCGAGCTCCCGCTCGTCGTGGGCCTCGACGAACGGCTCGAGGCCGAGATCCAGCGCTCGATTGACGAGGCGAGCCAGCGACCGCCGCGGCTGGAGCACGGCCAGCAGCAGGACCGCGTCGGCACCCGCGGCACGCAGCAGGTCCAGCTGGCGCGCGTCGACGACGAACTCCTTGGCCAGGACCGGCAGGCTGACCCCTGCGCGGATCGCCGCGAGGTCGTCCGCCGATCCGCCGAACCAGTGGGGCTCGCACAGCACCGAGATCGCGGCCGCGCCGCCGGCCTGGTAGGCACGCGCGCGAGCGACGACATCGTCGTCGGATGCCGCGATCCGGCCGGCCGACGGCGAGCTGCGCTTGATCTCGGCGATCAGGTGCAGGCCGGGCGCGGCGAGCCGGAGGGCAAATGGGCGCGGCTCGGGCGCCGATGCCAAGCGCCGGGCGAGCTGGCGTCGATCAAGCGCGTCGAGGATCGGGCGCAGGTCGGCCAGGCGCCGGTCGGCGATCTGCCCCACGACCCCGCGTCGATCGCGCCGCGCGGCGTTGCCGCCTGCCGTCGGGCCTGCGGGGGGGCGGCCCGTGATGGTCATGGCTGGCCGACCGGGTTGGCCACCGGTGCGAGCTCCGTGGCCGCGGCCGCGTCGGCCGTTTCGGCGCGCAGTCGGGCCAGGAGCGCCCGTGGCTTGCCGCCATCGAGCGCGGCGCGGGCCGCCTCGACGCCCTCGCCGAGGCCGTCCACCGTGCCGGACGCGACGAACGCCGCCCCGGCGTTGAGCACGACCACATCGCGCCGCGGACCCATCTCGCCGCCAAAGATCGACTCGAGGATCGCCGCATTCTCGGCCGCGGTCCCACCGGCGAGCGCCGAGGTCGGCGCACGCTCGAGACCGAGCCCCTCGAGGCTCACCGTGAAGCTCACGATCCCGTTGCCCGCGACGTCGCGGATCTCGCCGGTGCCATCGAGGGGCAGCTCGTCGACCCGGTCACCGTGGACCACGAGCGTCCGATCGGTCCCGAGCAGGGCCGCGACCTGCGCGATCCGATCGGCGATCGAGGCATCCCCCACCCCGACCAGCGCCCGCCGTGCGCCGGCCGGGTTCGTCAGCGGGCCGACCAGGTTGAACGAGGTCCGGAAGCCGATCTCGCGCCGGGTCGGGCCGGCATGACGCATCGCTGGGTGGAACGTCGGGGCGAACATGAACGCGAACCCGATGTCGCGGAGGGCGCGCGCCGCCGATGCCGCGTCGTGATCGATCCTGATGCCCAGGGCCTCGAGCACGTCCGCGGAGCCGCTGCGCGATGTGATCGCGCGGTTGCCGTGCTTGGCGACAGGCACGCCCGTCGACGCCACGACGAGCGCGGCCGCGGTCGAGATGTTGAACGTGCCGGAGCCGTCGCCGCCGGTCCCGACGACATCGATCGTGCCGTCGGGCGCCTCGACCCGGAGCACCCGCTCGCGCATGGCCGACGCGAACCCCGCCAGCTCCTCGACCGTCTCGCCGCGCATCCGGAGGCCCATGAGCATCGCCGCCAGCTGGGCCGGCGTCGCCTCACCGTCCATCACCGCGCCCATCGCGAGACGCGCGTCCTCGACCGTGAGCATGCGACCCTCGACGATCGAGGCCAGCGCGGCGCGGACGCTGTCGCTCATGGCTTCGTTGCCTCGGCCATCCCCGACGTCGCGAACGAGCCGCTCGCGGCATCGAGCAGGCCGGCCTCGCCTTCGCCCGCCAGGCGCAGGAAGTTCGCCAGCAGATGGGGACCCTGCGGGGTGAGCACGCTCTCGGGATGGAACTGCACGCCCTCCATGGGCAGCGACGCATGGCGCAGGCCCATCACGACCTGGTCCTCCTCGCTCATCGCGGTGACGCGCAGCGCCGGCGGGAGCGTCGCCGCGTCCACGCACAGGGAGTGGTACCGGGCTGCCATGAACGCGGGCGGCATGCCCTCGAGCAGTCCAGCGCCGTCATGGGTGACTTCGGCCGCCTCGCCGTGGACGAGCGTCGGCGCGCGGACGATCGAGGCACCGTACGCCGCTGCAATCGACTGCATGCCAAGACATACGCCCAGCAGCGGGATCTGGCGCTCGGCGGCGACCCGGACGGCGTCCATCGACACGCCGGCGTCATCGGGATCGCCGGGGCCGGGCGAGATGACGATGCCGTTCAGTTGCGCGGCCGGATCTCCGGCGAGGCCCTCGATCCCCGCCCGATCGATGGCGTCGTTGCGCACGACCCGCACCTCCGCGCCGGCAGCCTGGAGCGCCTGCACGAGGTTGAAGGTGAAGCTGTCGTAGTTGTCGATGACGAGGATCATGTCGACGGGGTCCGGGTCGGGGCGGGTGCGACGGCCTCCTCGATGGCGCGCCGGAGGGCGGCAGCCTTGTGCTCGGTCTCCTCGAACTCCTGCTCGGGCACGGAGCCAGCAACGATTCCCGCGCCCGTGTGCACGTGCGCGCGACCCTCGCGCAGGACTGCGCTCCGAATCGTGATTGCCGTGTCCATGTTGCCGTCGTAGCCAAGGTAGCCGACCGCCCCGCCGTACAACCCGCGCCGCTCGCCCTCGGCGGCCGCGATCAGCTGCATCGCGCGGACCTTGGGCGCGCCGCTCAACGTGCCCGCCGGGAACACGGCTCGCAGCGCGTCGAGCGCATCGGCGTCAGGGCGGAGCCGCGCCTCGACGTGCGAGACCAGATGAAGCACGTGCGAGTACTTCTCGACCTCCATGTATTTGGTCACGCTCACCGTGCCGGGTCGGGCCACCCGCCCGAGGTCGTTCCGGCCGAGGTCGACCAGCATCACGTGCTCGGCGCGCTCCTTCGGGTCGCGCTGGAGCTGCTCGCTGAGGAGCTGGTCCTCGGCCGGCGTGGCGCCGCGCGGACGGGTGCCGGCAATCGGGTGCGTGGTGAGCTTGTCGCCATCGACCTGGACGAGCAGCTCGGGGCTCGCGCCGACGACCTCGAACGCGGGCACGCGAACGAAGAACAGGTACGGGCTGGGGTTGACGCGGCGCAGGCTGCGATACAGCCCGATGCCGTCGAGCTGGCGCCCGGTCGCCGGATCGACGGGCAGGTCGAACGACTGCCGGCGCGCGAGCACGACCTGGATCGCCTCGCCAGCCGCGATCGCGTCCTTCGCGGTCTCGACCGCCCGCACGTACTCGTCGTGGCCGAGGCTCGTCTGGCTGGCGAGGGCGGCCGCGCCATCCCGCGCCGTCGACGGCTTCGTGCCGTTTCCGCCGCCCAGCTCGGCGGCGGTCGGGCGTGACGTGCGCTCGAGCGCCTCGAAGATCGCCTCCTCGGCGATGCGGTAGCGGCCCTCGAGGTCGGGCGCCTCGGTGTGGAGCGAGGCGATCGCCGACAGCGTGTGGGTCAGGTGGTCGAAGACGAGGACGAGGTCGGTCTCGATGAAGGCCGCCGTCGGCGTCCCGACGGGGTCGGCGTCCGGTATCGGGACCGTCGGCTCGAAGATCGACACGGCGTCGTACGACAGCGCTCCCACGGCGCCGCCCGTGAAGCGCGGCATGCCCTCCGTCGGCTGGACCCGCCGGCGGCGCACGAACGACCGGAGTGCGAGGAGCGGGTCGGGCGCTGCAGCGGTGGTCATCGGCAGCTCGGGGTGGTACCGGCTCATGCTGAGCGGTCGCTCCTGCAAGCGAGCCTGGCCGTCGCGGACCTCGAGCAGGCGCCGCGGCCCGACCCCGAGGAACGAGTACCGGCCGAGCCGCTCCCCGCCCTCAACGGACTCGAGGAGATATGCGGGCGTCGTGCCGTCGTCGAGCCGGAGGAACGCCCCGATCGGGGTCTCGAGGTCGGCCGGTCGCGTGGCGCGCAGGAGCAGCGTGTCCGCGCTGCCGGCGAGCCGCTTCGCCTGGGTCAGGCTCAGCGGGTCCGAGTTGCTCACGTGCGACGCCTCCAGTGGTCGGACAGTGGTCCGAGAATCAGAACAGCCTTCCGTCCCCCGGGACGAAAGGCCGAGCCTTCCGCGGTGCCACCCTCATTCGGCGATGCCGCACTTTCGTCACCGACAGGTGGTCGAGTCGACCGCCGATCGGCGCTGCCCGCTATCGCTGGCGCTCTGCGCCGGAGCCTACTTGGGTCCCGCGTCGCCACGTTTTGCCGTTCGGTCCGGAGGCTCCCGGGTCCATTCCTCGTCGCTGCCGTCCCGGCTTCCACCAGCCGCCGGGTCTCTGTGCCGACATTCGACGGGTACTCGTCCCGATCCCTGCCCGTATTCGCGATGTAGGCCGGGAGTCTAGGCACGCCTCCCCCGAAGCGTCAACCGACGGTGTACGAGATCCCCGGTGCCTGGCAGCTCATGGTGGCGAGCCCGGCCGCCTGCCGCCTCAGGTTGCGTTCGCGCGGTAGGCGATGACCTCGACCTTCTCGAGCGTGATCAAGCCGTCGCCGACCATCGCGTCGAGCTCGGGCAGAATCGCCCGGATTCGGTCTTCCTGGTCCACGACCTCGATCAGCACCGGCAGGTCCTCCGAGAGCCTGAGGAGACGCGTGGTGTGCAGATGGGCCTTGGCACCGAAGCCCTCGATCCCGCGAAGGACCGTGGCGCCCGCCAGGCCGCGCTCCCGCAGGAGCTCGACAATCGCCTGGTACAGCGGCTTGCCGTGTGCGTGATCCGACTCGCCGATGTAGATGCGGACGAGCAAGCCTGCGCCCTCGATCTTCATGCGAGCCTCCCGATGAGCAGCCCGGCGACGACGGCCACCAGGCCGAGCACGAGCGAGCCGCCCATGTTGGCGACGGCCACGAAGTAGCTGCCGTCCTCGACGAGGCGCCACGTCTCGAGCGTGAGGGTCGAGAAGGTCGTGTACGCGCCGATGAAGCCGATCAGCACGGGAGCGCGAATCTCCGCGGGCAGGACGCCACGTTCGACGCTCGCCGCGAAGAGCAGACCGAGCACGAACGAGCCGCTGACGTTCACCACGAGCGTGCCCCACGGGAAGCTGCCGCCCGTCGCCGTCGACACCCAGCCGTCGACGAGGTAGCGCGAGATCGCCCCGAAGAACCCGCCAGCGCCGACGAGGAGGAGCGTCACGCGGCAACTCTAGCCGGGTGTGAGAATCGCCACGGAGGTGCGCATGCCGATCGAACGCGCCGACCCGGTGATGGCCGTGGTCGGCAGCCTGAACATCGATCTCGTGACGTATGCGCCGCGCATGCCCGGCGCCGGGGAGACGGTCCTCGGCGACCGATTCGTGATGGGCTTCGGCGGCAAGGGCGCGAACCAGGCCGTGATGGCCGCCCGCCTCGGGGCGCGCGTGTCGATGGTCGGCGCCCTGGGCGACGACGTCTACGCGGGCATGACCGTCGACAACCTCATCGCGCAGGGAGTCGACGCGGCCCATGTCGCCCGAGTCGCCGGGTCGAGCGGCGTCGCGCCGATCTGGGTCGAGCCCGACGGGACGAACCGGATCATCGTCGTCGGTGGCGCGAACGATGCCGTCGATCCGGCGTCTGCGGCGAGCGCGATCGGCTCCCTCGGCGAGTTGCACGTGGTCATCGGGCAGCTCGAGATCCCGCAGCCGGCGACGGCCGCTGCCTTCAGGGCGGCGCGCAGGCGCGGAATCCGGACCATCCTGAATCCCGCTCCGGCGGCGCCGCTGAGCCGGGATCTCCTCGAGGCGTCCGACTTCCTCATCCCGAACGAGCACGAGCTCGGGATCGTCGCCGGCATCGACGCACCTGACCTCGACGACGATGCGCTGCTGATCCGGATCGGGCGGACGCTGGGCACGCGGCTCGTGGTCACGCTCGGCGCGCGGGGGGCCGCAATCGAGGCGGACGGCGTGATCAGGCGAGTTCCGGCCGACCGCGTCACCGCCGTCGATACCGCGGGGGCGGGCGATGCCTTCGTCGGCGCGTTCGCCTATGGGCTCGCGGCGGGGCTCGATGAGCTCACCGCGGTTCGGCTCGGCGTCGCCTGCGCGTCGGACAGCGTCACCAGGCACGGCACGCAGAGCTCGTTCGCCTCGCGTGACGGCGCCGGCGACATCCTGGGCAACGTGCTGGCTACCAGCCAGTCCTGGCGCCGGGCAATGGGCTAGGCGATGCGGCGGACAGACGGTGGTTCGGTCGGCGGTCGGGAGGCGAATCCAGCGCGATGGTCACCGGATGACCATTTCTGGCGGTTCGAGGGTCATTTCCTGACGCATGGCCGGCCTGCACCCACCCGCCTGACGCCATTCGCGCTTCGTTGAACGTGATTGAACGTCGATTGGGGCATCGGACGAAGACAGAAGGGGCCGAAATCGTGGGCAAGGCCCTGGAATGGTCACGGCATGACCATCGCCGGGGATTTTCAGGCGGCGCGCTCGCCGAGCGGCGGCAATTTTCGTGCGAATGGCCCCGCCGAGCTGGCTATTCCTCGAACAGCTCCCAGCCGCCGTCGTCGCCGGGGACGAAGAAGGCGCTTTCGGGGTAGCACCAGGCCCACACCTCGCCGGGCTGCGCCGTGCGGATCAGGGCGTGGCCGGTCTCGTTGGCGTGCGCGGTTGCGTGGCGATTCGGGCTGTTGTCGCAGCAGCCGGTCTTGCCGCAGACGAGGCACTGGCGGAGGTGGACCCACTCGCTGCCCATCTCGACGCACGTCGGGCAGACGTCGAGGTACGGCGGCAGATCCGCCATCGCGGTGGAGAAATGGGGGCAGGGCAGGCTCATTCGGGCTCGCTCACCCGCGCATCGTATGCGCTCACGCGGCGTCGCGGCGGCCCGTCCCGATCGGCGCGCGGGCGGCCACGGCCGAGAACAGGCCGAGGAGCGCGACGGCGGCGCCCATCCCGACGACCACGGTCACGATGCCACCCGCGATCGGCAGGCCGGCCGCGACCAGGCTGAGCACCAGTGCCCCGATCGCGAGCAGGGTGAGCCATGCGACGCCGATGCAGCGCGACACCTGGAGCCGAGCGTCGTAGCTGCCGACCAGCCGCCCGTCCATCGACCACTGGCTGAGCTCGCCGATCAGGAGCAGCGCAGCCCCGACGACCGCCGCGGTTGCCGGGTCCGACGCGCCCGCCACCGCGAGGTGCCCCAGGAACAGCAGCGCGAGGAACGCGAGGATCGTGCCGATCCAGCCGGGCCGCGCCAGGACCAGCGCGGCGCCGAGCATCAGCTCCAGCACCACCCCTGGCCCGCCGGAGACGACGGCCAGCGAGGGGCTCCGCAGGTCGAGCGAGAGCAGCCCGACCAACGCGGCGGCGGCGAGCGCGAGCGCTCCCGCGATCAGGCGGATGCGCGGCGGGCGTTGCGTCGAAATGCTCGTACCTCCTCGAGGACCACGTCCAGGGGCTCGCTCGGGTCCCACGTGGCGACCGGCACGCCGAGCCGGCGGAACCGATCTCGCAATAGCTCTCGCTGGAGTCGCCAGAGCCGGCGCGTGGTGGCCGCGAATGGATCCGCGGGCGCCGCGATGTAGGCCTCCGGCGCGAGCTCCACGATCGCGAGATCGAAGCCGCGCCCGCGCAGGTCGAGCAGCGCCTCGATGCTCCGGGTGTCCAGCAACGGCGTGATCGCGATCACGAGCGCCTTCGGCGGCAGCGATCGCGGCGGGATCACGTCGACCCCCATCCAGACCATGCTCATCGCCACGCGCGCATCGAGCAGCGCCTCGACGATCCGATAGCCCTGCCCGAGCCCCATCGCCGGCACCAGCCATCGGACCGACCCACCGAACGCGATCAAGCCGACGCGATCCCGCCGGCGCAGGTAGTGGTTGGCAATCCCGTTCGCGCCCCGGACGGCTGTCGCGAGGCTGCTCTGCTCGTCGGTTCCGGGAACATCCGTGAATGTGTCGAGAAGGAGCACGACGTCGGTGCTGCGCTCCGGATGCAGCAGGTTCACGTGCAGCTCCGGGCGGCGGCTGCTCAGGCGCCAGTTCACGCTCCGGATCTGGTCGCCCGGCGCGTACTGCCGGATGTCGGCAAACTCGATGCCGTCACCGCGGCGGCGCGCGACCTCGTCGCCGGCGAACACCTGCGTCTCGACGGGCCGGATCGCGCGCCGCAGGGCGGCGGGCGTGGGGAACACGCGCAGGCTCAGGTGGGGATCCACGGTTCGCTCGTAGGCGAAGAACCCGAACCGATCCCGGACGCGGATCGCCACCTCGTCAATCGGATAGACGCCCCAGCGCCGCGCCGAAAGGCCGAATGTGAGCTGCCGCTCGACGCCGGCTTCGAGCTGCAGCCCGACGACGCGTTGGCCGCCGCGCGCGGCGAGACCCGGCGGCAGCGCGACGGCCAGCTCCAGCCAGGGCACGCTCCGCGGCGCGTCAAGGCAGACGCCCAGCTCCACGTCCTGCCCCTCGAGCACGCGGTCCGTGGGCAGCGTCACGTCGATCGTCACGTCCGGGTCGCGAACCACGACGAGCGCGAGCGTCGCGGCGATCAGCAGCGGCGCGACGAGCAGCACCGGCTCTGGGCGCCCGAGGAAGGCGCCCGCGATCAGCCCGGCCGCGCCGAGGACCAGGTACGCCCGCAGCCGCGGCGATGCCCGGCGGATCACCTAGCGTCGGGCGCCGAGTCCTCGGCCGACGGTGCCGGAACGGAAGCCAGGCACTCTTCGACGACCTGCTCCGCGCGGACGCGCTGGACCCACAGCTCGGGCCGCAGGATCAGCCGATGGGCGAGCGCCGGCACGGCGACGGCCTTCACGTCATCGGGGACGACGTAGTCGCGGCCGTCCATCACCGCGTGCGCGCGGCTGAGTTTGAGGAGCGCAAGGGTCCCGCGCGGGCTGGCACCGACCTGGAGGCGCGCGCTCGTGCGCGTCGCCTCGACCAGGGCGACCATGTACCTGGTCACGCTGTCGGCCACGAAGACCTGCTCGACGCCCGCCTGCATCGCCGACAGCTCCGCCGCGTCGACGACCGCGCGGAGCTGCACCTCGTCGGCGGCGCGCTCGATTCGCGCCTTGAGGATGGCGGCTTCCTCGATGCCGGACGGATAGCCGACGTGCAGCCGGACGAGGAAGCGGTCGAGCTGCGCCTCCGGCAGCGGATAGGTCCCCTCGTACTCGATCGGGTTCTGGGTGGCGATGACGAGGAACGGCCGCGGCAGCCGGCGGGTCGTGCCTTCCGTCGTGACCTGGCGTTCCTGCATCGCCTCCAGCAGCGCCGATTGGGTCTTGGCCGGCGCCCGGTTGATCTCGTCGGCGAGGAGCAGGTTCGCGAAGACCGGGCCCTCGCGGAACACGAACTCGGCGGTCTTCTGGTTGTAGATCGAGGCGCCGGTCACGTCGGACGGCATCAGGTCCGGCGTGAACTGGATCCGCCGGAAATCGAGGCCCGTGGCGCGCGCGAACGAGCGTGCCGTCAGCGTCTTCGCCAGGCCCGGCAGGTCGTCGATGAGCACGTGGCCGTCACACAGGATCGACAGGAGGAACAGCGCGAGCATGTCGCGCTTCCCGACGACGGCGCGCTCGACCTCGTCGAGGATCGCGCCGCCGCGCGCCGCGATCTCAGCGATCGTCATCTGGTCCGCCACCCTCAGATCCCCTCCAGCCGCTCGACGCCGGCCTCGACCTCGCCCAGCGCAACGCCCGGCGCGCGGAACTCCGGGAACGCGTCCGCAGGGGCGACGAGACGCCACAGTGCGTCGCCCAGCACGCGCCGTGCCGCGTCGGGCTGGCGATCCAGGTCGACGCCGTGGTCGCGCTCGAGTCGCCATCGCGCGAGGTCGCGCAGGGCCGGCTTGAGTCGCATCTCCACCCCGAACGCACTCGCCGTCGACATCCGGACGTCGGTCTCGATCGCGCGGAGCCCGGGAATCTCGAACACGGTGGCGGGCGGGGTTCGCAGTGCGTCCTCGAACCGTTCCGCGGAGGAGGCCGTGACCTTCGCCGCACGCCCCAGGACCCGCCAGGCCGCCAGGATCGAGAAGGCCAGGATCGCGAGCCGGCTCGCCGGCGCCTGCGCGTCGGCGGGCAATGCTGCGATCCCGAGGGCGGCGAGGATCGCGAGCCCACCGAGGACGAGCCAGGCCGTCCCCGGGGCGTGCCCCTCGACCGGAGCCCGCCAGGCGCCGAGCCTGGGCCCCGCGCCGGGTCCGCGTGACGGCCGGACCGGTTCGAGCTTCACGCCGCGCCACCGATCGCCGATCGAATGTTCCCCAGGGCGTCGATCGCCTGGCCCCGCATGCCCTCCTCCACCGGGTGGTGACTGAACTTCGCGTACTGGAAGAGCAGCGTGATCGTCCGAACGTCCTCGCCGACCACCGTGGGACCCGAGATCACGCGTCGGAGGTACTCCAGGGGCGCCTCGTGCCGAAGCCGCGCGAAGCCGGCCGCCGACAGGGAGCGCTCCATCGCCGCATACGCCGCGATGACGGCCCGCCGGGGATCGGGCTCACGGCGGAGCGCATCCAGGCTGAGGTCGACCGCCCGGGCAATTGCCGCGTGGTCACCGACGGCGACGGTCGCAGGCCCGTCGAGGACGCGCCAGCGGACGGCCATGACCACGATCAGCACGCCGAGCGCCAGCACCAGGACGAGGGCGATCGAAAGAGCGGTCAGGTCGTCGCTTCCCTGCACGAGGCCGCTCGGATCGAGGACGCCACCGGCCCCTCCCGCACCGCCGCCAGCGGCTCCGGCATGCCGGCGAAGGTCGTCGATGAACGCGAGAACGACCGCGATCTGGAACACGAACATGCCGGCCAGCACGCCAATCCCGATGGCCCGGGCCCACCACGGCACGGGCTCCAGCTGCCGCTCGCTGCGAGCGTTGCGGGCCGCGCGCGCCTGGCGGGCGCGAGCTCGCATCACGATGACGAACGGCAGGGCGAGCGTCCCGAGGGCCATGCCCAGATAGGCGATGGCCCTGACCAGGGTGAACCCCGGCTTGAGGTCGAACGGGAGGTCGCCCGTGGGCGCCACTGCCGATCGGCTCGCGAACGCGACGAGCGCGATCAGCCCGGCGGCAGCCGCCAGGGCGATCGAGCCGGGCAGCGGCCGCGGCGTCCGGGAAGGCTGGCTCGGATCGTCGTCGTCGGCATCGGGCGTGCGACGGCCTGGGGATTCGTGCACCGGCTCTCCTCCAGCCGGAGAATACGCGGCGGAGAGGGTGGGATTCGAACCCACGGAGACTTGCGCCTCGCCTGTTTTCAAGACAGGACCGTTCAACCGCTCCGGCACCTCTCCACGCGTGAGGATACCAACGGGCCGATCGGCGTCGCCCTATCCGATCGCGTCGAGTCCGAAGTCCCCGGCGTTGATCGAGTGCGCAACGGGCAGGTCCGGCCGATGATGTCGATGGCGGATCCGCGCAGCGTTCGTCCGCTCCTCGGGGCCTAGCCGGTGGCTTCGATGCGGTCTCGGCCGAGATACGGCCGGAGGACCTCCGGCACGACGATTGAGCCGTCGCGCTGCTGGTACGTCTCGATGATCGCAGCGACCGTGCGGGCCAGCGCGAGCCCGGAGCCGTTCAGCGTGTGGACGAGCTCCGCCTTGCCGCCCTTCTCGGCGCGGTACCGGATCGCCATGCGGCGCGCCTGGTAGTCGCCGAAGTTCGAGCACGAGCTGACCTCGAGCCAACGCTCGACGCCGGGCGACCAGACCTCGAGGTCGTACTTCCGACGCTGGACGAAACCCATCTCCTTCGTTGCCATGAGCAGCACGCGGTACGCGAGCCCGAGCCGCTGGAGGAGGTCCTCCGCGCGACCGGTCATCCACTCGAGTGCCGCCTGGGACACGTCCGGCCGCTCGAACAGGACCATCTCGACCTTGTCGAACTGGTGCACACGCAGGATCCCGCGGGTGTCCTTGCCGGCCGCTCCAGCCTCGCGCCGGAAGCACGGCGTGTAGGCGACATAGTGAATCGGCAGCGTGGCCGGCTCGAGGATCTCGTCGCGGTGCAGGTTCGTGACCGGCACCTCGGCCGTCGGGACCAGGTACAGTGCATCGCGCGTGACCACGTACATCTGGTCTTCCTTGTCCGGAATCTGGCCCGTGCCGCGTGCCGACGCCGCGTTGATGAGCACGGGCGGCCAGATCTCCGTGAAGCCGTTCTCGCGGGTGTGGACGTCAAGGAACCACGTGATCAGGGCGCGCTGGAGCGCCGCGCCGGCGCCCTTGTAGACCGGGAACCCCGACCCGGTGATCTTGGCGCCGCGGGGCAGGTCGAGGATGTCGAGCGCCTCGGCGATCTCCCAGTGCGGGCGTCGATCCCACGTCTCCTGGTTCGGGTCGCCGTCGGGGAATTCGTCTGGGCCTTCGACGTAGCCCTTCCGCGGCAGCTGGTCGCCCCAGACCCGGATCGTGACGTTGGCATCCTCGCCACCGACCGGCACGTCGCCCTCGGCGGGGTTCGGGATGCGGAGCAGCAGGTCCTCGACCTGCGCCTCGAAGGACGCGAGGTCGGCGTCGATGGCCGTGAGCCGGTCACCGATCGCGGTCGAGCGTGCGCGGAGCGCGGCGACCTCCGGACCATCCGGTTTGGCGCCGGCCTTGATCGCCTCGCCGATCGACTTCGATGCCGTGTTGCGCTCCGATCGGAGGCCGTCGGCTTCCCCCTGGAGCTCGCGCCGGCGCGTGTCCGCCGCGAGCGCGGCGTCGACCAGCGCGGGGTCCTCGCCCTTGTCGATCGCGCCCTTTCGGATCGCCTCCGATTCCTCGCGCAGCCGCTGCAGTCCGACGCTCACGCCGGAAGTGTGCCGCCCGCCGCGGCCTCCCGCAGGCGCCCGATGACGAAGGCTCGGTCCAGGCTGGCGAGCAGCCAGCCGGCGCGCGGGCCACTCGTCCGTCCGAGGAACGCTGCGTACAGCGCCGCGAAGGCGCGACCGGCCGGGAGCCCGCCGCTGGTGGCGGTCGCGAAGATCGCGGCCTGCCACTCGTCGCCGGTATGCGCCGTTTCGTCCTCGGCAAGGGTGGCGAGGAAGGCGCGCTGCTCCGCGTCCAGCGCTGCGGCGGCTTCCGGCAGCGCCTCCTGGACGCGCATTCGTGCCCGCTCGGGGGCGTAGTCGTCCAGCCAGACGCGAGCCGCGGCAAGGCGCTCGTCCAGGATCGCCGCCTCGTGCGCGGTGAGGCCGCTGCCCTTCTCCGCGGCCATCAGGCCGGCGATGTCGGCGCCTGGGACCTGGAGGAGGAACGCGAGGTGCGAGAAGCTCGGCCGGAACGCGGCCGCCTCGGCCTCGAGGTCCGCCGCCGGGTCACGCAGGGCGTACCTGAAGATCGACGCGAACCCGGCGGGCAGCTCGCCCTTGATCTCGCGCCCGACGACGGCCGCGCCGAGCCGGTCGAACTCGTCGAACAGGCGCGGGACCGCGTCGGTGCCCTCCGGGTCGAAGTCGATCGCGGTGTTCGGGCGGGAGCGGATCATCAGCGTCCGCAGCGGCTCCGGCGGGAGCACCTCGACGATCCGGTGGGCGGCGGTCCCACGCCCCTTCGACGTCGACATCTTCCTGCCGCCGATGTTGAGGAACTCGTAGGGCACGTTGATCGGCGGCTCGCGCTCGAACACCTCGCGCGCGATCGCGTCGCTGCGGTCGCGCGAGCCGCCCGCCGTCGCGAGATCCTTGCCGCACGGCTCGATCGTCACGCCGAAGAGCGACCACTGCGCTGCCCACTCCAGGTTCCACGGCAGCTTCGCGGCCCCACCGAACGGCGACACCCAGCCGGACACGCCGCAGCCGTGCGCCCACGTCACCAGGTTCTCGCGGCATTCGTAGAACACGCGCTCGCCGTCCCACTTCGTCACGATCGTCGTCCCCACCCGGCCGCAGTTCGAGCAGATCACCAGCACCGGGTGCCACGTGTCCTGGTGCTGCACGTTCGAGACGCGGCGGTACAGGTCGCGCACGACCTGCGCCCGGTCGAGCGCGGTGCGGATGAACGGGTCCATCGCGCCGGTCGGGTAGATGTCGCTCATCCAGTAGTAGCGATCCGGTTTGACGCCGAGGTCGGCGAACAGGTCGATGAAGACCTGCGCGTGATGTCTCGCGTACGAGGCGTGCCCGTCGCCGACCTGGTCTGGAATGTGGGCGAGCGGGACGCCCATCGAGCGCTCGATCGCGTCGGGGGTCAGGAGCGCCTGGGCATCCATCGCGTCGAGGTCGTCGACGCCGTACAGGAGCGTGGTCTCGTGGCCGGCGGCGCGCAGGGCGCGGGTGATGACGTCAAGGATGACCGGGCCCCGCAGGCTCCCGACGTGGACGGTCCCCGATGGCGTCTTCGAGTCGTTGACGACCTGCGGCCCCGAGACC
>DASQIK010000071.1:0-9503 GCA_035631615.1 Candidatus Dormiibacterota bacterium
AACTTGGCGCTCGGCCGCCGGCCCTGCATCGCCCGCCGAATGTTCCGTACGGCTACCAACGCGACGAGGTGGCGGCCCTGGCGGCGCCCGAGCTGTCAGATTCGGCCGAATTCGGGCGAATACTCGTCGATTCTGGTCGCCGTGCGGAACAACATCGACCAGGTCCCGCCGAATCGGCGGCTGGAGCCGGCGAAGGTGGTCGAGTTCGTATCCCAGCGGAACATTCGGGCGAGCCGGGCGCCTGGGCTCGGCGGGGCTGTCCGGGGCCCTGCCATGGCACACTTGGCCCCGGTGACGCGCGAATCCCTGCCCGATTTCGACCTGTACGCCGAGCTCGAGATCTCCCGCCACGCGAGCGTGGAGGTCATCGACGGCGCCTATCGCGTGCTGGTGAAGCGCTACCATCCGGACGTCTCGGACCCGGCCGACGGCGAACGGATCAAGCGCATCAACCTGGCGCACGAGTGGCTCATCGACCCGGATCGCCGGCGGCGCTACGACCACGAGACGAAGCCACCGCCCACGCACGTCGTCCGCGGCGCCTCCCGCGCCCGCCTCGACGCGGACGACGCGGAGAGCGCGCTCGCGGCGTCGGCTCGCGTCGCGGCGAAGGCATTCGGCCCGAACACGGGCGACGTGCGCCAGTTCCTCGCCGAGCTGCGCGCCCTGGACGAGCTGCGGGCGTGGCAGATCCGGGACGGCAAGGCCAGCGTCGACGCGGAGGCGTACCAGGAGGCGCAACACTCGGCGTTCCTGATCGGCCAGGTCGAGCGACGGTCGGAGTGGCTGCTCGCGCGCGACGCGGCGTCGGTGATCGGGCGCGGCAAGCTCGCCGATTCGCCGCTGGCGGGCGAGATCACGCAGGTCCTCGCGGACATCGCCGGCGCGATCGTGATCCGCGACCTGATCACGCCGGCCGACTTCGACCAGCTGCTCCGCCCGTGGCGATGGCGCGACGATCGTGCGGTCGCCGCCGCGCCGATCCGCGGGGCCGCCGCACGCGTCGCGGCCGGGGCGGCGACCGTGAGCCTCGCCGGCGTTCGCAACATGTTCACCGCCGCGCCGGCGCCCGCAATGGCGGTGGTGGCGCTCGTCGGCGTCGTCGCCCTTGCGGGCGTGTGGAGCCTGATGACCGGCTCGAAGGGCCCGCCGCCCGCGGCCGCGGTTGACGCGACGAACGTGCCGACGGTGGGCGCAACCTTGCAGCCTGCGCCGGAGACGGCGCCGGGAACCACGGGTGCGTCAGCGACCTCACTCGCCAGCGCGGGGCCCTCCGCAACCGCCGGCCCAGGGGCCGCCACCGGCCCTGCGCCGACGGAGGTCGCCGGTCGTACGCGCGGCCCTCGGGCAACCCCGAGGATCACCCCCACGCCGACGCCGACGCCAGCTCCGAGTCCCACCCCGACCCCGACACCGACGCCGACGCCGACTCCTGCATTGACGGCGAGCCCAACGCCCACGCCCTCGCCGCAGGGAATGTGCACGGTCCCGGACCTCGTCGGCTCGCAATCGAACATCGTGCCGGGAAAGTGGTCGGCCGCAATGTTCACCGGCCCGGTGACCTTCTCCCCATCGGTCCCCCCGAAATACACGATCGCGTGGCAGAGCCTCACCGCCGGGTCGAGTGCTCTGTGCACGAGCGGCATCACCGTCGCAAAGGTCGTGCCGAGCCCGTAGCTCCACTGCCAGACCGGGCCCCGACAGCGTCGCCATTGCTCGCTCGGCGCGATGTACTCACAGGTGTACGAACTTGACGAGGTTTGCTCACCAGGCTGGCGCAGCTGCCCCTGGAACGGCCAATCCTGGTCGAAATGTCCGTAGCGACGAGCATGATCGACGAGGTGAGGCGCTCGAGGCGGACGTGCGTGGCCCAACCTGGTCAAGCTCGGGCATGTAGACGACCACGGCGATGTGGTCGATCGGCCGCTGCGAAGAACGATGCCAATTGCTGCCTGACCGGCGTCGATGGCGTCGCGCGCGGCAGTCGCGGAACCGTCACGATCGACAAGTAGGCTCGTGACGATGCCGGGTCGGATGCGGAATCCCGCGCAATTGCTGTTGCTGGCGACCGTGCTGGCGGTCGTCGGATTCGGGGCCTCCGGGCTCGGGGTGTTCGGTCCGCCCAGCACGACGACCGCGATCCTCGAGACCACCGCGCAGTCGCCGATCGATGTCCTGCCGCACCCGTCGCCGGGAGTGGTGCCACCCGGACCTGCCGCAGCATCCCGGCCGTACGAGACAGCCCGCTCGTCGCTTTCCTCATCCTCGGAGGCGGCGGCGGCGCGGTTCTCCTCCTGCGGCGGCGGAGCAGCGCGCGCTAGCATCCGGCGGTGCATCGAGCCGGTCGGCTGATCGTCATTGGCGCGCTGCTCGCCGGGTGCGGTACACAGGAACCGTCGGCCGTTCCCAGCGTCGCAACGCAGCCACCGAGCGCGGCACCCGGCTTCACCGCCATGGTGACGCCGGCTTCGACCCTCGTCCCCCCACCGGCCCCGGCGGCGACGATCCCCCTGCCGCCGACGATCAATCTCGGCGACACGAACGCGCAAGCCTTCCACATCGGGCCGAGCCCGGACTTCGCGCTCCTCGTCGACGGCTTCCTGTATGTCGCCGGGGCCGGAAAGGGCATTGCCAGGATCGATTCGAACGGCAAGGTACTCGCGACCTGGGCCGTCCCGACAGACACATGTGGCGCGCTGGACGCCGGGTTCGGAGCGGTCTGGACGGCGACCTGCGGCGCGCCCGGCCTCGCCCGCATCGACGCCATGACCGGCAAGCTGACCACGATCGACGTCGGCGGGCTCATGCCGGACTCGGAGGCCTCGATCGGGGCCGGCGAGGGCGGCGTCTGGATGATCATCGCGGGCTTGCCGCGGAAGCTCGTCAAGGTCGATCCGACTTCCGGCAAGGTCGTCGGCAGCTTCGACATCGGCGGCGGCCCGACGGGCGTGCGCGTCGGCCTCGGCGGCGTCTGGATCACGGATCCATCGCTCTCGGTCATCCACCGCTTCGACCCGGCGGCGGGCAGGGTCGTCGCCGACATCCCGGTCGGGAAGCACCCGCAGTTCTTCGCCGTCGGCGAGGGCGCTGTCTGGACGATGAACCAGGTCGACGGGACGATCAGCCGGATCGATCCCGCGACGAACACGGTCACGGCCACGATCGCCCTCGGAGAGCCGGTCGAGGGTGGCGACATCGCCGTGGGCGGCGGCTCGCTCTGGCTGCGAGGCTCGAGGACGCTCATCTTCCAGATCGAACCGTCGGTGAACGAGGTGGTCGCCGTCTACGGCCCCGCGTCGGGCTCGGGCAGCGTCGCCGCCGACCAGGCAGCCGTCTGGATCACGGCCCACGACGTGACAACGGTGTGGCGGTTGCCGCTCCGCTGATCGGCGGGCGCGAGCTCCAGCGGTTCGCCGCCGCACCACGGGGACCGCGTTGCCGAACGCCGGGGCTGCGCGCCGGGCGTGATGTCGGTGTGCACCGATCGCGCTTCCCGCGTGCGCGCCGCTCCCGCTACGATCGCGCCGTGAGCGAAGTCATCTGCACGGCTTGCGGGACGCCGGCGAGCGCCGACCAGAAGTTCTGCGGCAACTGCGGAACTCCGCTCGCGTCCGGGTGCCCCAACTGCGGCGCCACGAATCCGCCCGGACAGCGGTTCTGCGGGACGTGCGGCACGAACCTCCAGGCAGGGCCGGCAGCGGCGGCTGGTGTCGGCGCCGCCGCGCCAGCCCCGGTCGCGCCCGTCTCGCCCGCGGCGGCGCGGCCCGGACCGCTCGCCCGCCCAGCCGCCGCTCCCACCAACGGCGCCGCCTCCCCCACCGCCGAGCGGAAGCTCGTCTCGGTGCTGTTCGCGGACCTCGTCGGGTTCACGCCGTTCTCGGAGGGCCGCGACAGCGAGGACGTCCGCGAGACGCTGACCCGCTACTTCGACCTCGCGACCGAGGTGATCACGCGCTACGGCGGCACCGTGGAGAAGTTCATCGGCGACGCCGTGATGGCCGTCTGGGGCACCCCGACCACCCGCGAGGACGACGCCGAGCGGGCGGTGCGGGCAGCCCTCGAGCTCGTCGACGCGGTGGGCCAGCTCGGCTCCGGGATCCAGGCGAGAGCCGGCGTCCTGACCGGCGAGACCGCGGTCACCCTGGGCGCCTCGAACCAGGGCATGGTCGCGGGCGACCTCGTGAACACGGCAGCCCGCCTCCAATCGGCCGCCCAGCCCGGCACCGTCCTCGTCGGCGAGTCCACGTACCGCGCGGCAAGCGTCGCGATCGCCTTCGAGTCGGCGGGCGAGCAATCGCTCAAGGGCAAGGCCTCCCCCGTCCCCGCCTGGCGAGCGCTCAGGGTCGTCGCGGAACGAGGCGGAAGAAACCGCGCGGAGTCCCTCGAGGCCCCGTTCGTCGGTCGCGACGTGGAGATCCGATTGCTCAAGGACCTGTACCACGCGACCGGCGCGGAGCGGCGCGTTCGCCACGTCAGCGTCGTCGGGACCGCGGGCATCGGCAAGAGCCGGCTCGGCTGGGAGTTCGAGAAGTACCTCGACGGCATCGACGAGACCGTCCTGTGGCACCACGGCCGCTCCCCCGCCTACGGCCAGGGGGTCACGTTCTGGTCGCTCGGCGAGATGGTCCGCGGCCGCGCCGGGCTGCTCGAGACGGACGACCCGTCGAAGGGCCGCGAGAAGATCGCGGCGATGCTCGACGACGTGATGCCGGGCTACCCGAATCGCGCCTGGGTGGAGAAGGCGATGCTCCAGCTGCTGGGCATCGCCGGCGGCGTGTCGTCGGGCGAGCTGTTCGGGGCGTGGCGGGCGTTCTTCGAGGCGCTGAGCGCGCGCGGCACCGTCGTGCTCGTCTTCCAGGACGTCCACTGGGCGGACTCCGGAACCCTCGACTTCATCGACCATCTCGTCGAGTGGTCGCGCGAGTTCCCGATCTTCATTCTGTCCCTCGCGCGCCCAGAGCTGCTCGAGGAGCGCCCCGACTGGGGCACCGCCCGGCGCAGCTTCACGAGCGTCTACCTCGAGCCGCTGGCCGAGTCGACCATGCGCGAGCTGCTCAAGGGCCTCATCCCGGGCCTCCCGGAGCCGACCGTCCAGTCGATCGTGAGCCAGGCCGAGGGCGTGCCGCTGTACGCCGTCGAGATCGTGCGCATGCTCGTGACCGAGGGCAACCTCCAGGCAGAGCCCGACGGCACGTTCACGGTCCACGGCGACGTGAGCAAGATCTCGGTGCCGGAGACCCTGACGGCGCTGATCGGGGCCCGGCTGGACACGCTGGAGCCGGCGGATCGCGCGTTGCTCCTCGACGCGGCCGTCCTCGGCCAGAGCTTCACGCTGGCGGGCCTCGAGGCGGTCAGCGGCCGGAGCCAGGCCGAGATCGAGCCGCGCCTCGAGGCGCTGACCCGCCGCGAGCTCCTCAGGCGCGTCGCCGACGCCCGCTCCCCCGAGCGCGGCCAGTACGCGTTCATGCAGGGCCTCGTGCGCGAGACCGCCTACAACACGCTCGCGCGCAAGGACCGGCAGACCCGCCACCTCGCCGCGGCGCGCTGGTTCGAGACGCTCGGCGAGCCGGAGCTCGTCGGTGCCCTCGCCGGCCACTTCCTCGCGGCACGATCCCTCGCGCCGAAGGGCCCGGAGGCGGATGCGCTCGCCGCCCAGGCCCGCCTCGCGCTCAAGGCGGCCGGCGATCGAGCGGCGTCACTCGGCAGCAACCGCCAGGCGATCGACTTCTACCAGCAGGCCCTCGGCGTCACCGTGGAGGAGGCCGACGAGGCCGAGATCCTGGAGCTCGCCGGGGACATCGCGCTGCGGGTCGGCGAGATCGACGACGGCGAGGCCCTCCTGACGCGCGCATTGGAGATCCACCGAGGTCGGGCCGACCGGCTCGCGGCAGCCCGCGTGCTCAGCGACCTCGCGGGCCTGCTCCTGACCGGCCGCCGCTACGACCAGGCGGAGCGGCTCCTCGCCGATGGCGCCCGCGAGTTCGCGGACCTCGGCGACGCGCGCGAGCTGCTTCAGATCAAGAGCCAGCAAGCCCGCCTGCTGATGCTGACCCTGCGCTTCGACGCGGCCATCCCGATCACCGACGACGTGCTCGGCCCCGCGGAGCACGGCGACCACGTCCGCCTCGTCGTCGACACGCTGATCACGCGCGGAACCGCCCTCTCGAACGTCCTGCGCTGGCGCGAGGGCATCGCCATCCTCGATGCGGCGATCGAGATGTCGAACGCGAACGGCCTGACCGCCCAGTGGTTCCGGGGGATCAACAACGTCCTCAACCATCGGATGATGCTCGACCCGCGCGCGGCCCTGGCCATGGTCACCGAGGGCCTTGCCGTGGCCCGCCGGCTCGGCGACGAGCGCTGGACGCAGAGCCTGCTCGGCCAGCTCACGTTCATCGGCGTGCGGACCGGCGACTGGGACGATCTGATCGCCGACCTGGAGCGACAGCTCGCGACGGTCACGGACCCTCGCTCCCGCAGCAACCCGGTCGACAACCTGGCGTCGCTCCGCGCGATGCAGGGCCTGCCGGTGGACGAGCAGCTCCGCGAGCTCGAGGCAACCAACGAGCTGGACCAGACCTACGTGTCGAGGATGCTCGCGCTCGACACCGCCGGCTGGGGCCATTTCGGCGCCGGTCGGTTCGACCAGGCGGCCGAGGCGTGGGCCAGGGCATTCGAGCTGGACCCGACGGCCGGCAACAACCTCGGGCCGATCCTCACCCGGGTCGCCATCACGGCGAACGACCCCGACACCGCCGAGCACTGGGCGCAGGTCCACTGGGAGAGCGTCGCCCACGGCGGCGCCAGCGAGGCCGACCACATCGCCCTCCTCGCCGCGATCCGCGGCCTGCGCGGCGACCGCAACGCCGCCGCCCGTGACTTCCGCGAGGCGCTCCGCCGCTACCGCGAACTCCGGCTCGACATCGACGAGGCGATCATGGCGATCGACATGGTCTACGCCCTCGGCCCGACCGACTCACTGACCGCGGACGCCGTCGCCCGTGCCCGGACGACCTTCGCCGCGAACCACGCCCGCGCGTACCTCGACCAGCTGGACGCGGCCCTCGCCCACGGGGCGCACACGCCGGCCGGCGCGACGGCGGGCGCTCGCGCCAATCGGAAAGCGTCCGTCCCCGCAAACTGAAGCCGTGGGCGGAGGTCGGGCCCGGGCGAGCACAGAGTCGATGCGCGCCGCGGTCACGACCGGGAGCGACCGAAGCAGCGATACGATTCGCATCGGGGCGAGCCTGACCCTTGAGCCATCCCACCGGCGGAGGACGACATGCCGACCTACCGGCTCTCGACCGACGTGAACGCGCCACCCGAGCGCGTGTTCGAGCTCTGGATCGACGTCGATCGGTGGCCCGAGTGGATCGGCGGGCTGACGAAGGTCACCGACCGGACCGGCCAGGTCGACCAGAAGGGCACGCGCTACATCAGCTGGTTCGGGAGCATGAAGAGCCCGTCGGAGGTCCTGGAGGCGGAGCGGCCTCGCGTCATCCGGACCCGGTTCGGCAGCGCGCTGCTCAAGGGCGAAACCGAGGCGAGGTTCGAGCCGGAGGCCGGTGGGACGCGCATCGTCCAGACGTTCCGCACGCAGGGCGTCATCCCGGCGATTGCCGGCTGGATCTTCTCGAAGGGATCGTGGAAGGGCAGCTTCAAGGGCGAGCTCGAAACCTTCCGGAAGATCGCCGAACGTGGCTGAGGGCGGCGCCGCGACCGACATCCACCTCGACCGCGCCGGCGAGGCGCGGCTGCACCGGGCGCTGCGGCGGTGCTGGCAGCCCGTGTGCCGGGTGGCGGAGCTCCAGGACAAGCCGGTGCCGGTGACGCTGCTCGACGAGCAGCTCGTGGTGGTGCGGCTGGGCGACGAGATCGCGTGCTTCCCGGACCTGTGCGTGCATCGCGGGACGGCGCTGTCGCTGGGCTGGGTGGATGACGGGAGCCAGCCGGCGCCCGATGGCTCGGGAACCGTCGGCGAGCCGTGCCTCGTCTGCGCGTACCACGGCTGGAGCTACGACCGGAATGGCGTCGTTCGACGGATCCCCGCGGTGCACGGACGGTCGATCCCGAATCGCGCTCGTGTGGCGCGCCACGCGACGGCGGTCGCGGTCGGGCTGGTGTGGGTGCTGCTGGAGCCCGGTCCGGGCGGGTGGGAGGACCCGAGCGCCGCCTACCCCCTGCCCCGGGCGGATTCGTGGTGGGAGCAGCCGGGCTTCCGGACGATCCCGATCGAGACGTACGACTGGGCCTGCTCAGCCGCCCGCCGGGTCGAGAACTTCGTCGACTTCAGCCACTTCCCGTGGGTCCACCCGGGCGTCCTCGGCGATCGAGCGAAGCCGCTGAGCCCGGAGCACGAGGTCATCGACGACGGCGTCACGATCAGCTTCGACATCGCGCTCGAGGAGCCGCAGGCGTCGGTCAAGGGCGACGTCGCGCCGGGCGTCAAGGTCCAGCGCGACCCGACGACCTACACCCTCCACCTGCCGCTGTCGGTGACGCTCGACCAGCGCCTGCCGCCGTCAGCCGATCGGCCCGAGGGCAACCACTTCGTGCTCTTCCTCGCCGTCGCGCCGCTGTCCGCGAGGCGCTGCCGATCGTTCACCTGGAACGCGCGGACCTACAACCTGGACCCCGCCGCCGACGCCGGCCTCGCCGACTTCCAGGCCCTCATCCTCGACCAGGACCGCCCGATCGCCGAGTCGCAGCGACCCGAGGAGCTGCCGGTCGACCTCTCGCAGGAGCTGCACATCGCCGGGCCCGATCGGGCGTCGATTGCATATCGGCGGCGATTGGCCGAGCTTGCGGCGGGAGGCAGGTAGTTCGCACTCCTGCTGAGATCACGCGGCTCGTGGAGCGCACCCATCGCGGTAGGCTCCCGCAATGCCCTACGGATGGCTCGGTACCGGGTGTGAGATCGCCGACATCAGCCCGGGAGTCGTTGAGCGGGCTCTGCGCGAGTCGTACGCGAGGTACTACTCAGAGTCGCCTGGCGACTCCCAGGTTGGGGCGTGGCAGGACGAGCTGGCCTGGCTCTCGGCCAGCTTCAAAGTGGTGCCCGAAACGTGTGGCTGGGGCGTCGTGTTGGAGTACGAGCTACCGGGCGAGGGCGGTCGTCGACCAGACGTCGTGGTGCTCACGTCGAACCGACTCATCGTGCTCGAGTTCAAACGCGGCCGCATGAGACCGGGACACGTCGATCAGGTCAAGGCATATGCATCGGATCTCAGGGACTACCACTCCGAGAGCCACAATCTCCCGGTAGACCCGGTCCTCGTCTACACAGACCGTCCTGGGGTCCGCGTCGAGGAAGACGGCGTGCGTGTTATCGGGCCGGACCGCCTACCAGAGATACTCAGGGACCTCGACGGTTTCGATGGCAGACAGAATATGGAGCATTGGGCTCGCGGTACCTACGCCCCGCTTCCATCCTTGGTGGGCGCTGCGAAACGAATCTTCAGGGATGAACCTCTTCCGGCCATCCGGCGGGCAGAGAGCGCCGG
>DASQIK010000072.1:0-25132 GCA_035631615.1 Candidatus Dormiibacterota bacterium
GACGCCGCCCTTGGCGCCGTAGAACGCGATCATCTTGCCGAGCGGCGGGCGGGCCTTCGGGCCCCCTTCCTGCGGCCCAAATCGGGACAGCAGCCCGCGCATGCGCGCGAGCAGCTCGGCCTGGTGGAACGGCTTGACGAGGTAGTCGTCGGCGCCGGCGCGGAGCCCGCGGACCTTCTGCTCGACCTCCTTCTCGGAAGTGAGCATGATGATCGGCACGTGGCTCTTGTCGCCCTCGTCGGCGCGGATGCGCTCCGCGACCGCGTAGCCGTCGAGCTTCGGGAGGCTGACGTCGAGCAGGATCAGGCCCGGCTGCTCGGACTGCCAGAGCTTCAGCGCCTCCTGCCCGTCACCCGCCACCCAGACCGTGTAGCCGGCCTGCTTGAGCGTGTACTGGAGGAGGCGCTGGACGTTCGCCTCGTCGTCGACGACCAGGATCTTGGTCATCCCTACCCCCTGTTCTGCGTGGACATTGTGCCGGTCATTCCTTCGCGCCGAAGCCGCGCTGGATGTAACCGGTGATCGGGCCGACGAGGTTGGTGAACTCCGTCGGGATGACGAACTTCGTCGCCGGGCTCGCGCCGAGCGCCTTGAGGGCATCGAGGTACTGGAGGGCCATCGTCTTCTCGTCGATGCCCTTGGCCGCAGAGAAGATCTGCGCCAGCGCCTCGGAGAAGCCCTGGGCGCGGAGGATGGCGGCCTGCCGCTCGCCCTCGGCCTTCAGGATCTCCGACTGCTTCTGGCCCTCGGCGTTGTTGATCGCGGCCTGCCGGTTGCCCTCCGACTCGGTGATGACCGCGCGCCGGGTCCGCTCGGCCGACAGCTGCCGGTTCATCGCGTCCTGGACATCGCGGGGCGGGGTGATCTCGCGGATCTCGACCGTGGTGACCTTGCCGCCCCAGCGCTCGGTGACCTCGTCGAGCTTGACCCGCAGGACCTCGTTGATCTGCTCGCGCTTCGACAGCACCTCGTCGAGGAGGATGTCGCCGATGACCGCGCGCAGGGTCGTGGTCGCGACGCCCTGGAGGGCGCCCGGGAAGTTGGCAACGTTCACGACGCTCTTGAGCGGATCCGCGATCCGCCAGTAGATGAGGAAGTCGACATTGATCGGCGCGTTGTCCTTCGTGATCGTGGTCTGGCTCGGGACTTCGATGAACTGCTCGCGGGTGTCGACCTTGACCGGTCGATCCACGATCGGGATCAGGATGTTGATGCCCGGGAAGCGGACCATGGATTCATCGGTCTTGCCGAGGCGGAAGACCACCATCCGCTCGTACTGTTGGACCACGCGGATGGACAGGTAGACGATCACCAGCACGACGACGACCGCGAAGCCGCCGACTGCCAAGAGAACTGCGAGCTCCACCGTTACCTCCGATCCGCGCCGGGAGCCGCGGGGGCCCCGATCACGTGCCCTTCGATGATGACGCCTCCGGCTCGACCGTGAGCGTCAAACCGTCAACCTTGACGACGCGAACCGGCGTGCCACGTTCGAGCGCCCGCCCGTCACCGGTCTTCGCGCTCCATTCCTCGCCGCCGGCGAGCACCGAGCCGATCGGCCGGAGGGGCGACCGGACCTCGCCGATCGTCCCGAGCGCGGCGTGCGCGCCCTGCGGCAGGAACAGGCTGATCCGTCGCGACCGAATGGCGCCGAAGACGATGAGTGCCAGGAACAGGGCCCCCGTGGCGATGATCACGACGATCGCGGGCGTCGCCACGGCCACCGACGGCCCGAACGGGTCGACCGGGCCGGTGAACAGTGCCGACAGGCCCAGCGCGACGCACACGAGCCCGCCGACGCCGAGCAGGCCGTGGCTGGTGACCGTCACCTCCAGCCCGAACAGCAGCATCCCGAACGCGATCAGGACGAGACCCCCGACATTGAGCGGCAGCGCACCGAGCCCGATCAGCGCCAGGATGATCGAGATGCCGCCGAGGATACCGGTGACGAAGTTCGGGCTCCAGAGCTCGGCGATGACGCCGGCCGAGCCTGCGGTGAACAGCAGCGCGGCGATCGTCGGGTCTGACAGCAGGCGCAGGAACGACAGGAGCGGGCTCATGTCCCGCTCGGTCATCGTCGCCCCGGTCAGGTCAAGCGTTCGCGTCTGCCCGGCGACGGTGACCTGCTTTCCGTTCGCGAACGCGATCACCTCGTCGATCGTCGAGGCGATGCCGTCGACGACGCCCAGCTGGACCGCTTCGTCGGACGGCGACGACTTCGCATCGCGCACGGCGGAGACCGCCCAGTCGACGTTGCGATGGCGCAGCCTCGCGATCGAGGTGATGTTCGCGATGGCGTCGTTGAGGACCTTCTGGCCCTCGGTGCCGGTGATGTCCTGGCCCTGACCGCCGACCGGTGACGCAGCGCCGATCCTGGTGCCGGGCGCCATGAGCGCGATGTTCGACGACAGCGTGATGAACGTTCCGGCGCTGGCCGCGAAGCCGCCCGCCGGTGCGACCCACACGATCACCGGGATCTTCGCCTCGAGGATCGTCGAATCGATGTCGTTGGTCGAGAACAGGCTGCCGCCGGGCGTGTTGAGCTTGATGACCACCGCCGCGGCGCCGTCGGCGGCGGCCTGGCCGATCCCGTCGGCGAGGTACTTGGCCATCCCGTCGTCGACGATGCCCGTGGTCGGCAGGACGACCACCTCGGGGCCGGCGGCACGCGCCCCGGACGCGAGCAGCAGCCAGCCCAGCGCCAGCATCGCGATCGAGATTCGCGGCACGCGAGACCGCGCCCCTGTGGACATGGTGGTCACCACCTCAGCGCTGAGTATCGCACCGCCGCGGCGGGGCACCCTTCAGGCGGGCACGCCCTCGAGATGCGCGAACGCAAGCGCGCTCCATGTCTCCATGCGGTCGACGACCGCGGCGACCTCCGAGGGCTCGGCGAACCCGCCGGCGAGCTTGTCCGTCTCGCGGATCGCGACGTCACGGCCGGCCGCATCGGCGACGTACACCGCACCAACGTGGACGCTGCCGACCTCGGTCGAGTCGTCGTTGAGGAGGCCGATGAGCCTGAACTCCGGCTCGAAGTCCGCCGCAACCTCCTCGCACCACTCCCGCCGCAGCCCGCCGGCGAGGTCGCCGTCACCCGGGTTGAGGTGGCCCCCGACGCCGATCGACCAGCGGTCGTGCAGCCGCGCATCCGTCCCAGCGCGTGTTCGATGCATCAGGAAGTAGCGCTGGCCGTCGCGCAGCACGAGGTATGGGATCACCTGCTTCCAGGTCCGGTCGAGCTCCATCTGGGCGCGCGGCCTGAACTCGCCGCGCTCCCGGACCAGGGCCTCGAACGTCGGGAGCCCGTCAGTCGTGATGCCGAGCCAGCCGGGGTCGCCCATGATCGATGCCCGCGGGATCACGAGGACCTGTTCGGCGGGGGTCATGCGCGCGGCCCCGATTCGAGGATTGCGCGGGCGGCGTCGAGCCTGGCGCGGATCCGCTCGACGTCGGCGGGTGCCGGCAACGCAGGCGCCGATTCGTCGCTCAGGCGGTCGAGCTCCTCGAGCCACGCGTCGAGCGCGTCGCGGTAGGCCCGAATGGCGCCGGCGATCGGACGAGCATTGGTCGCGATGATCCCGCCGCCCATCTTGGCGTCGCCGCGCGCGAGCCGAGTCATGTCGCGCCACCCACCCGCCGCGAGCCCGCGCGCAGCGGGCCACCGCTCGCCATGCGCGGCGACGCTCTCGACCAGCGCCGCGGCCGCAATCAACGGCAGGTGGCTGATCGAGGCGACCGCGAGGTCATGGTCGATCGCAGACATCAGCACCGGGCGCGCGCCGGCCGCCCGGGCGAGCGCCTCCACGCGATCGACGTGCTCGGCCGCCGTCCCGTCCGGCGCCACGACCACCCACGGCCGCTCCATGACCAGGTCTGCGGTCGCCGCCTCGAACCCGGTCGACTCGCGGCCGGCCATCGGGTGTCCGCCCACGAATGGCAGCCCGAGATCCTCCGCCCGCCCGACGACGAGGCCCTTCGTGCTCGCGACGTCCGTGATCGTGGCACCGGCTGCGAGCGCGTCGCGCAGCGGACCGGCGAGCTCGTCGAGGCCGGCCAGGACCGCCATCGGCGGCCCGGCGAGGATCACCAGCCCGGCGCCCTCCAGGGCCTCCCGTGCCGACGCCGGCGCGGCGTCAAGGACACGTCCCTCCAGACCGGCGCGAGGACCGGATCCCGCGGGCGTCCATGCCGCGACGCGGCCCGTGAAGCCGGCCGCGCGCAGCGCGAGCGCAATCGAGCCGCCGATCAGCCCGAAGCCGAGGAATGCCACTCGCTCCGGAACGCGCGCGATCGCTGCCGCGCGAGCCTCAGAACGCGCGGTTGTCATCGCGACGCCGGGTCTGCCCGCGGCGCTCACCGGTGCGTCGCTCGTGGCCGCCCGGCGGTCCGGGCGCATCGGGCGGGTTCACCCGACGCTCGGTCTTGCGCCGGGTGTCGACCCGACGCTCGACGTCCAGCCCGTTGCCGCACCGCGGGCAGCGGCTCTCCTCGGAGAACAGGCTGTCGAGCGAGGCAGTCGTGTACACGACGCGACCGCAGATGCGGCACGCGAGCGTCGGCATTGGGCGGTCCTTCTCCGGCTACGAGGCCCCGATCGTAGCGCCGAGGATCGCCTCGTGGAGCGGCTCGTAACGCGCCGGCCCGCCGCCGAGGATGCTCCGGAACAGCACGACGCGATCGACCGTGAACCGCACGTCGAGGCCGGTCGCCGCCTCGGCGAGCGCCTGCGCGGCGCTCGGACCCAGCCGGACGCCGTCGATCCGGGCGATCGTCAGGTGCGGCGCGAACGGACGCGTGTCGAGCACGAGGCCGCATTCGCCGGCGGCCGCCGTCAGTCCATCCGCGAGCCTGCCGAGCCGGTCCGCGCCCGCCCCGATCCCGACCCACAGGCTGCGGGGCTGCGCCAGGCTCGGGAACGCGCCGCCCCCGTCGAGGACGACCTCGAAGGGAGCGTCGGCGCTCGCCAACGCATCGGCGCCGGCCTCGAGCGGAGCACGCCGGTCCTCCGGCGTCGGCCCGAGGAACCGCAAGGTGAGGTGCAGCCCATCGACGCGTACCCAGCGGATCCTCGCCGTCCCGTCGCCGACGCTCGCCTGGACCCGCCGCATCAGCTCGCCGACGTGCTCCCGCGCCTCCGCCGGTACGGGGACCGCGAAGAAGAGCCGCACCGTGCCGGGCTCGTCCACCGGCGCCGCCCATCGATCGCCCGCCCGCCCGCGTCCACCGGAGCGGCCACGGAACGCCCCGTCGCTCATCGCGCCCGGGACTGCTCGGCCTCCCACGCGCCGCGATCGTGCCGCAGGATCTCCAGCGCGCGGGCGCCGTCGCGCCAGCCGATGACGTCGACCGTCTTGTCCTCGAGCAGCTTGTACGTCTGGAAGAAGTGCTCGATCTCGACCAGCCGGTGCGGCCGCATCTGCTCGAGCCGCTCGATGTGGGCCTGGTTCGGGTCGCCGTCCGCGACGCACAGGACCTTGTAGTCGGCGCCCTTCTCGTCCCGCATCTCGAGCACTCCGACGGGTCGCGCCCAGACGTGGCAGCCGGTGAACGTCGGCTCGTCGATGATCAGCAGGGCGTCCGTGTGGTCGCCGTCGTCGGCGCGCGTGCCCTCGATGAACCCATAGTCGAAGTTGTAGAAGACCGCCGAGGACAGAACCCGATCAAGGCGGAAGACGCCCGCGTGCTCGTCGAACTCGTACTTGTTGCGGCTCCCGCGCGGGATCTCGACGACGATCTCGACCCGATTCGGGAAGGACGGCGCCATCGTCAGACCGGCTTCGGCGCGAGCCTGCCGGCGAGCCGCCGGTCGATCGAGTCGCCGGTCACCAGGACCTTCATTGACTTGCCGTCCTCCGCGTGAACGAGGATCGCACGGCCCAGCGCAGGCATGGCCCCGCATCAGGCGACAGGCTAGTCGTTGTAGAGGCGTTCCTCGATCAGCTTCTCCTGCACGGGCCGGCCCGTGGGGTCGAAGCACGAGAAGTCGAAGTGCTTGTGAAACTCGACGTCGACGTTGTCGGCGCCGGAGCGGTTCTTCTCGATGGAGCACACGATCCAGTCGCGGAAGCGCTGCGCCTGGTACGGGTTGAACTCGATGTTGACCTTCGCGACGATCTGGTACTTCTCGTTGAGGATCAGGATGATGTCGGCCTCGTAGTTGATCGCCGACGAGCCGCGCAGGTGATGGTTGCGCAGCCGGGCCGCCTTGAGGCCCTCCTTGTCGGCGGCGACGATCGCGATCGTCGGGATCTTCTCAGTGAGCGCGATGTCCTTCAGCCCGTTGACGACATAGGTGACCTTCTCGGACTCGCTCGGCGGCTCCGGGATCTGGGGCACCTTCTGCATGTAGTCGATGATCAGCAGGATCCGCTGCTCGCCCGACTGCTCGCGATGCAGCCGGATCAGCTCGCGGATGTTCTCGACCGTGCTCGCGGTCGCCGAGCCGCGGAGCAGGTACAGGTTGCCGCCGTACCGGGCGATCCGGTCGAGGGCCGGCCTGAGCCGCGGGTTCTTGGAGAGATCGATCTCCTCGTCCCCGGCGCGCGCCCAGCTGCGGATGACCTCGGAGCGGACGTCCGTGATCTTGACCGCGCCGGTCGACGGCTTCGTGTTGGGCAGGTGCGGCAGGACCGACTCGAGCGCGATGAGCCGGTTGAGCATGTCGGCGTCGTCGTGCTCGAAGTTGACGTACAGCACGTACGCCTGCCCCGAGGCGGCGATGTTGCGGGCCATCTGGAGCGCGAGGGTCGTCTTGCCGGTGCCCTGGGCGCCGCCGATGAGCATCAGCTCACCGGGCCGGATCCCGCCGCCGAGCATGCGGTCCAGCGGGGCCATGCCCAGCGGGATCGGCTCGAAGTCGGCGAGCTCACCGGTGGCAACCTTGGTCCGTACCTCGGCGAGCACGTCCAGCGCCGTGCGCGGCGCCATCGTGCCTGCCCCGGTGTCCAGCGACCAGACGTCCTCCGCCTTGGCCGTCGCGGCCGTGCCGCTCTTCGTGCCCCCAGTCACGCGGTCGTGCCTCCCATCCGAGCTTCGAGCGACGACATCCTTCCGAGATCGTCCCACAGCCTGCAGATCGTGCGCAGTCCCGTCTCGTAGTTCAAGAGGACCATCGTCTCGTTCGGCGCGTGGGCGTTGTCATCCGGGTTGGTGAAGCCGAGCAGGATCACCGGCAGGCCGAGCATCGATTCGAACAACGGCGCCACGGGAATGCTGCCGCCGGACCGGATGAAGATCGGGTCCGTGCCGAACGTCGCCTTCAGGGCACGTGCTGCTGCCCTGGCGACCGGGTTCTCGGGGTCGGTGCGGAGCGCCTTCGCCGTGCCCAGGTTCTGGACGTCGACCGTCACGCCATCCGGCGCGACCGCCTTCACGTAGTCGCGGAAGGCGACGAAGAGCTGCTCGCCGTCCTGGTCGGGCACCAGCCGGCAGCTGACCTTCGCATGGGCGTGCGCAGGGATGATCGTCTTCGAGCCCTCGCCCGTGAAGCCGCCCCAGATGCCGTTGACGTCGAGGGTCGGGCGAATGCCACCGCACTCGAGCAGCGTGTACCCCGGCTCGCCGGCGACCAGCGCGGGGACGCCGACGATCTCCTGGTAGGCCGTCTCGTCGAAGGGCAGGCAGCTGATCTCGAATCGTTCCTGGGCCGTCGGCGCGACGACGTCGTCGTAGAAGCCCGGGACGCGCACGGTCCCGTCCGGCGCCTTGAGCTCGGTGATGATCCGGGCCAGCGCGTTGGCGGGATTCTGGACCGTCCCGCCGAAGCTGCCGGAGTGCAGGTCGATCGGCGCGCCCACGACGTCGATCTGGGTGTAGAGCATGCCGCGCAGCGAGGTCGTGATCGCCGGCACATTGCCCTCGAAGAAGCCCGTGTCGCTGATGATCACGGCATCCGCGCCCAGCCGGTGCCGGTTGGCATCGAGCCAGGCGGGCAGGTTTGCGGACGTCGATTCCTCCTCGCCCTCGAACACGAACCGGAGGTTGAGGGGCAGCTTGCCGCGCGTCGCCAGCAGGGCCTCGGCGGCCTTCAGGTGCATGTGCAGCTGGCCCTTATCGTCGGCCGCGCCGCGCCCGACCATCCGGCCGTCGCGCACGAACGGGTCGAACGGGGCCGTCTCCCACAGCTCGATCGGGTCGACCGGCTGCACGTCGTAGTGGCAGTAGACCAGGATCGTCGGGGCGTCCGGCGCGTGCAGCCAGTCTGCGTACACGACCGGATGGCCCGCGGTCTCGCAGACCTCGGCATGCTCGAGCCCGATCCGGTCCAGCTCGGCGGCGATCCAGCGCGCCGCCCGGACCAGGTCCGGCCTGTGCTCCGACAACGTCGAGATCGACGGGATCCGGAGGAGCTCGAGGTACGACTCGAGCCGCTCGTCGTGGTGAGCCTCGAAGTACGCGTCGAGGCTGGCGTCGACGGTGATCATCGCCCCGATGGTAGCGGCCGGAGACCAGGATCAACCCGGCGCCTGGAATCGAACGCGCCCGGCGGGGCCGGGCGCGTCAGCGGTTGTCGCGGCCGGCACGTGGCCGGCGAGGGTTACGCGGGGTTCGGGGCCGGCGAGGACGCCGGCTTGCCGGGCTTGAGGACCGGGGCCGGCGCCACGACGGGCTCGCCGCCACCATCGGCGCGCGGCTTGCGCGGCGGCAGGCCGTGCAGGTTCTCCTTCGGCGGCAGGTCGGCGAAGAGGGCCTCGAAGCCGACGCTGTCCACCGTCTCCTCGGCGATGAGCTTCGCGGCCAGCGCATCGAGTCGGTCGCGATGGTCCTCGAGGACCTGGCTGGCCCGCTCGAACGCCCGGTCGACGATCGCCCGGACCTCCTCGTCGATCGTCTTGGCGATCTCGTCGGAGTAGTTGCGCTGCTCGCCGATCTCACGGCCGAGGAAGACGAGCTCGTCGCGCTTTCCGAAGGACAGCGGACCGAGCCGGTCGCTCATGCCGAACTCGGTGACCATGCGCCGGGCGAGGTCGGTCGCCTTCTCGATGTCGTTGCTCGAGCCGGTCGTCGTGTCACCGAAGACCATCCGCTCGGAGACGTTGCCGCCGAGCAGGCCCGCGATCTTGTCCTCGAACTCCGTCTTGGACTGCAGGTAGCGGTCCTCGGTGGGCAGGGCCATCGTGTAGCCGAGGGCCATGCCGCGGCTGATGATCGTGACCTTCTGGACCGGGTCGCACTTCGGCAGCACCCGCTGGACGACCGCGTGGCCGCCTTCGTGGTATGCGATGACGAGCTTCTCGGCGTCCGAGATGACCCGGCTCTTGCGCTCGGGGCCGGCGACGATGCGCTCGAGGGCCTCCTCGAAGTCACTCATGACGATGACCTTGCGGTTGCGCCGGGCGGCGAGGATCGCGCCCTCGTTGACGAGGTTCGCGAGGTCGGCGCCGGAGAAGCCCGGCGACTGGCGCGCGATGTCCTCGATCGAGACCTGCTTGTCGAGCGGCTTGCCCTTGGAGTGGACCTTCAGGATCGCAACGCGGCCCTTCATGTCCGGGCGGTCGAGGATGACCTGGCGGTCGAACCGGCCCGGGCGCAGCAGCGCGGGGTCGAGGACGTCCGGCCGGTTGGTCGCCGCGACGACGATCACACCCGTGTTCGTGTCGAAGCCGTCCATCTCGACGAGGATCTGGTTCAGGGTCTGTTCGCGCTCGTCATGGCTGCCGCCGAGGCCGGCGCCGCGCTGGCGGCCGACCGCATCGATCTCGTCCACGAAGACGATGCACGGCGAGTTGCGCTTGGCCTGGTCGAACAGGTCCCGGACGCGGCTCGCGCCGACGCCGACGAACATCTCGACGAACTCGGAGCCGGAGATGCTGAAGAAGGGCACGCCGGCCTCACCGGCGACGGTACGCGCGAGCAGCGTCTTGCCGGTGCCGGGAGGGCCGACGAGGAGGACGCCGCGCGGGATGCGCGCGCCCAGGGTGTTGAACTTCTCCGGGAACTTCAGGAACTCGACGACTTCCTGGAGCTCGGTCTTGGCCTCGTCCACGCCGGCGACGTCGGCGAAGGTCACGACCTGCTTGTTGCCGAGGAACATGCGCGCGCGGCTCTTGCCGAAGCTGAGCGCCTGGTTGTTGGTGCCCTGGGCCTGCCGCATCATGAAGTAGATGAAGCCGCCGATGATGATCAGCGGCAACAGGCCGGTCAGGACGAGCCCGATCCACGAGTTGTCGGGCGCCACCTTGGGATCGAAGGTCGGCTGGGGCGTGCCGCCCTTCGCCGCCGCTGCCGCGATGTCCTGCGACACCTGGGTGAGGACGTTCGGGACGTTGACCGTGTAGGAAGGATCGGTCGGGTTGTCGCCCTGCGCCTTGGTGTAGACGCTGAGCGCCTCACCCTGCTGGACGACCTTGGCGACGGTGCCGGCCTGGACGTCGGCGAGGAACGAGCCGGGGCCTGAATAGGGATGGGGCGGGACGGTGGTGGACGAGCCGAGCCACGTGTACAGCAGGGCCGAGACGCCCATCACGAGGACGAGCATCAGCAGGCCATTGCGCATGAACCTGGGATTCAAGGACGAAAGCCTCCGAGCGAACGGGCCGTCGACCGTGCGACGAACCCGAAAACGAGTATAGCCCCGGCAGATCGGAGGCCCTCTATGGCCCGATCGGACCTGTGGCGCGGCAGACGGCCTGCCGATCGCATCCGTTCCCGCGTCGACATGGATACGCACACGGAGGGGAAACGGATTGGTAGCTGGGACAGGATTCGAACCTGTGACCTAGCGATTATGAGCCGCTTGCTCTACCACTGAGCTACCCAGCCACGGGCCGGCGATTGTAGCGCGGCCGTTCGGACGGACGGACCGCGTGGTCAGGCGACCGGGCGAAGCCGCCCCGACTCCACCTCGTACACGAGACCGCTGACCGGCGCGTCGAGGAGCGCCGGCTCGCGCCGGAGGGTCTCGACCTGGTCGCGGATCGTCGCATCGAGATCGTCGAAGGCCCCGAAGGCGAGCTCCGTGGCCGCCCCGGTCGAGGCGGCAACCTTGCCGCGAAGGGCCGCCTCGTCTGCGCCGTGCAGGCCACATCGGGTGTGGCCGATCACGATGACCTCGCGCGTCCCGAGGAGCTGCTGGCTCACGACGAGCGAGCGGATCACGTCCGTGGAGGCGACGGCGCCCGCGTTCCGGATGATGTGCGCGTCGCCGACTCGCAGCCCGAGCGCGTCCTCGACGTCGATCCGGGCGTCCATGCAGGTCACGATCGCGACCCCGGTGACGGGCGCCGCGGTCAGCGCCGACCGATCGAAGGTGCGGGCATAGCGGGCGTTCTCGCCGAGGATCCGTTCGAACTCGGTGCTTGCCATGTCAGGCGCCTCCGCCGAACAGGACCTCCAGCCACGCGTCGATCGGGCTGCGCTGGGGCGGCGCACCGAGGCGCACGGACGCGGATCCCGGTGCATCGGGCGCGAGGGCCGGCGCTCCCGCGGCGAGCGCGAACGGGATCTCCTGCGGGCCGCCGAGCCCGAACGAGCGGCCCTCGAGGTTGATGAACCTCGGGTCCTGGACCTGGCCCAGGTCGGCCCGCAGGCGGGCGACCTCCTCGCGCAGCGCCGCGTTGCCGGCGCGCAGGTCGCTGGCGCGATTCGCCGCTGCCGTCGCATCGCCGACCTGGCGGGCGAAGCTCAGCGCGAGGAGCCCGGCGATGAGGCAGCCCGCGAGGGTCACGACCCGCCGGCGGGACAGGCTCGGCATCGGGAGCGTCGACGGGTCGAGGCGCGGCGCCCTGGGCGCCTCGGGATCGGTCGGCGGCGGGGTCACCGGCCTCGGGATGGCCATCGACCGGCGCGTCGCGGGCTCGTTGCCCGCCGGCTTCGCCGGCCGCTCCGCGGGCGTGGAGCCGCGCAGGAACGTCGGGATCGCGGACAGGTCCGCCTTGGGTCGGCGAGGCGGCTCGGGGGCGGGCATCGCCGATCGAGGGTAGCTACGCAGTCAGGGCCGTGTCAACTCGATTCGGCCGGCGCGCGTGCGTGGGTTGTGACAGTGGAGGTGGCACGCCGACCCTCGACGCTGGTGCTAGAGTCCGGCCAATCGAACAGGCGTTCTATCGGAGGCCACCGTGCGCACCTACGCCCCCGCCGGCACCGAGGCAGTCCTGGATCGCCTGCTCCAGGAGCCGTCGCTCGCCGCCGCGGTCACGCACCACGCTCGTCTGCCTGCTCGCGATGCCGTCACCGCGCCGTTTCCGGCCTGGCTGGACCCCCGGATCGTGCGCGGCCTCGAGGATCGCGGCTTCACCTCGCTGTACAGCCACCAGGCGGCGGCGGTCGAGGCGGTCCATGCCGGCGAGGACGTGGTGGTCGTCACGCCCACGGCCTCGGGCAAGACGCTGTGCTACGCGCTGCCGGTGCTCCAGGCGCTCGCCGAGGATCCGTCGGCGCGCGCCCTGTTCCTGTTCCCGACCAAGGCACTCGGGCAGGACCAGGTGGCGGAGTTCGCGGGCCTTGCGCGGGCGAGCTCGCTGGACGTCTCCGCCGCGACCTACGACGGCGACACGCCCGCGCCGATCCGCTCCGCCATCCGAACGGCGGGCCAGGTCGTGGTCACCAACCCGGACATGCTCCACTCGGCGATCCTCCCCCACCACACGAAGTGGTTCCAGCTCTTCGAGCAGGTCCGGGTCATCGTGATCGACGAGCTGCACGTCTACCGCGGCGTGTTCGGGAGCCACGTCGCGAACGTCCTCCGACGGCTCCTACGGCTCTGCCGCCACTATGGCTCGAACCCGATCATCGTGTGCTCGTCGGCGACGATCGGGAACCCCGCCGAGCTGGCGGCCCAGCTGACGGGCCGGACGCCCCGACTGATCGACCGAAACGGCGCACCGGCGGGCGCCCGGCACGTCCTGCTCGTGGATCCGCCGCTCCTCGACCAGGCGACCGGCGCTCGCGGCTCCGCGCTCACGCATGCCCAGCGCTGGGCCCTGCCGTTCCTGCGGGCGGGCCGCCAGACCATCGTCTTCGGTCGCGCCCGTGTCGCCGTCGAGATCATCCTCACCGGCCTGCGCGAGTCGCTGCGCGAGCATCTCGGGCCGCGCTCCCGGATCCGCGGCTACCGCGGCGGCTACCTGCCCACCGAACGCCGCGCCATCGAGCGCGGCCTCCGCGACGGCGAGATCCTCGGCGTCGTCTCGACGAACGCCCTGGAGCTCGGCGTCGACATCGGCGCCCTCGATGTCTCGGTCCTGGCGGGCTATCCGGGGTCGGTCGCGGGGACGTGGCAGCAGCTCGGTCGGGCGGGACGGCGCCAGGAGGTCAGCGTCGGGATTCTCGTCGCGTCCGCATCGCCGGTTGACCAGTACGTGATCCACCACCCGGAGTTCCTCCTCGAGGGCTCGCCGGAGGAGGCCCGGATCGATCCGGACAACCTGCACATCCTGCTCGCCCACCTCCGGTGCGCCACGTTCGAGCGCCCGTTCGAGCCGGGCGACGTGTTCGGGCCGGGACCGGTAGACGACCTGCTCGCGTTCATCGGCGAGGAGGGCCACGTCCGGCAGGCGGGCGACGGGCGCTGGTACTGGAGCTCCGAGAACTTTCCCGCGTCCGAGGTCAGCCTGCGAACCGCGGCGCCGGAGAACGTCGTGATCATCGACACGACGCCGGACAGGCCGCGGGTCATCGGCGAGGTCGACCTGTTCTCGGCCCAGGTCCTGGTCCACACCCAGGCGATCTACCTGCACGACAGCGTCCAGTACCACGTCGACAAGCTCGACTGGGGCGAGCGCAAGGCGTACGTCCGGCGCGTCGACGTCGACTACTACACGTATGCGAACCGGGCGGTGACGCTCAAGCCGCTCGACGTGTTCGCGAGCGAGGACGCACCCGGCGGCCGGCGGGTCCACGGCGAGGTCATGGTCGCGAGCCTCGTGACGCTGTTCAAGAAGCTCAAGTTCGGGACGGACGAGAACGTCGGATGGGGCCCCATCGATCTCCCCGAGCTGGAACTCCAGACAACTGCGTACTGGCTCACGTATGACGAGTCACATGGGACCGTGATGCCGGCCGATCGCGGCGTTTACCGGTCCGGGGACTCGGCTCACGTCCTCGGACGTACGCTCGCCGAGCCTCCTCCCGCACGCCTTGCGCTCGATCGGCCTGACGGTCCCGGACGAGCCCCGGCGCATTGGCGCAAGGACGACCTGGACGTCGCGCTCCTCGGCGCGGGTCGGGCGATCCAGGCAGTCGCAGCGGTCCTGCTGATGTGCGACCCGCGCGATCTTGGCCTCGTGACCCAGGTCCGCTCGCCGCACTCCGAGGCACCGACGATCTATCTGTACGAGGCGGTGCCGGGCGGGATCGGGCTGTCCGAGCGGCTCTTCATGCGGCATGACGAGCTGATCGTGGGCGCGCGCGCGCTCATCGAGGCGTGCAGCTGCGATGCCGGCTGCCCGGCCTGCACGGGTCCGCGGCTCGATCCCACCGTGAACGGCAAGGCGCTCGCCCTTCGGCTGCTCGCTGCGCTCATGCCACCGCAGCGCGCAGTCCGTGCGCGCGACTCGGAGCCAGTCGCGTCGTGACTGCGGCGAGCCTCGATCGAAGGTTTGCCAACTTCCGAGCGGGGCTCGGTGATCGAGCCGGCACGCCGGCGGTTCGCCCGCTTGACCGGCGAACGTCGGTGGGTGCGGAGCGGCTCGCGGTGGCCGTGGGCGGCCGGCTCGAGCGCACAGCACTCGGCTCGTTCGTCGTGGTCGAGTCGCCGGGCGCGATCCTGCCGGTCGACCGGGAGCGGCTTGCCCGCCTGCCGCGGCAGCCGCCGGCGGGCGCTCCCCTGCTCTGCCTCGATACCGAGACGACCGGCCTCGCGACCGCAGCCGGCACGCTGGCGTTTCTCGTCGGGCTGGGCTGGTGGGAGGGCAGCCTCTTCCGGCAGATCCAGCTCCTGCTGCCGGACCACGCCGACGAACCGGCGCTCCTCGCCGAGCTCGCGTCGAGGATCCCTCGCGATGCCTGGCTCGTGACGTACAACGGGCGCGGCTTCGACTGGCCGCTCCTCGTCGCGCGGTACAGGATGGCGGCCGCGAATCCACCGCTCCACGACGGGCACCTCGACCTGCTGCCGCTCGTCCGCCGGGTGTTCAAGCATCGGCTGCCGGACGCGCGCCTGGCCTCGGTCGAGTCGGAGCTGCTCGGGATTCGGCGGCACGGCGACGTTCCCGGCTGGGAGATCCCTGGGCGCTACCTCGACTTCCTGCGGTTCGGCGAGCCTGGGCCATTGGTCGAGGTGGTCCGCCATAACGAGGAGGACGTCCGCTCGCTCGCACGCCTGCTCGTCCATGTCGATCGAGGCTATGCCGACGACGGCCGGTGGCCCGAGGCGCCGGCCGGCGACCTGGCGGGGTTGTCGCGGGCGTTCTCGGGCGCGGGCCGTCACGCCGATGCCCTCCGTTGCCTCGACGCGGCCCTCGCCGTTGCCCCCGCGCGATCCACGCCGGAGTCGCGGTCACCTGGCTATGCCGAGCTCGCGCCGGAACGCGCCCGACTCGCCGCCCGCGAATCGCGCCCGGACGACGATCCGTGGTGGTCGCCGAAGCGACCACCGGACTTCGGCGGCCGACCGGGCCGGTACGCGACCGTGGCCGCATGGGACGCCGCCGAATCGAGCCGCCGGGATGCGCCGTGGACCGAGACCCGGATGCTCGCCGAGCGCGCTCAGCTGCTTCGGCGACTCGGCCGCTTTCGCGACGCTGAGGCCGCCTGGATCGCGCTGGCGGCGAGCCGCGGAACCGTCGGCGCACTGGCGTGGGTGGAGGTGGCGAAGCTCAGGGAGCATCGGCTGGGCGACCTGCCTGGGGCACTGGAGGCGGCCACGGCCGCCCTTCGGCTCGCCGAGCGTCAGGCCTGGCTCGGCCGGCCGCTCGTCCGGTTGGAGGTGGCGCTCGGCCGGCGGCTGGCGCGGCTCGGCGGACGGGTCATGCGCAGGCGGATCGCCTCGAGTTCCGCGACCCCTCGGAGGCCCGGCGCCTCGACGCTGAGCGAGGACGCGGCTGCCGCAACCAGCACCGGGTCGCCGATTCCGGGGCGAAGCATCGCCGCCACCATCGCGCCGAGGAAGACGTCGCCGGCGCCGGTTGGGTCGACGACCGCGTCGGCGGGGATCGCCGGGTAGGTCGCGCCGCGCATAGCGCGCGAACCATCGCGGGTCGGTCGCGCCTCGACGACCTGGCCGCCGGCCGCCGCGGCGGTCACGACCAGCGTGGTGGACGGGCCGAGAAGCGAGACCAGGTCGCGGACCCCGAGTCCCGGAATGAGGTCGTCGCCGCTGACCACGATCAGGCGCGCCAGCCGTACGATCGCCGACGGCGTCGGACCGACGCGGCGGACGGTCATGCCCGGCGCGAGATGGCGGAGCAGACCTTGCCAACCGAGCGCCACCATCGGACCAGCCGTCGATCCATCCGGCGTCGGCGCCGGCTCCGGCACGGCGAGCGCGGCCCACGTGTCGTCAAGCTCGCCGGCGACGGGCGCGAGGACGAGCGCATCGAAGCCTGACGTCCACGCGCGCGGGAGGTCCGTCAGCTCGATCGGATCCGAGACGGCGAGGCAGCGCTGGCGACGCCCGGTCGGCAGCTCGAGGTTCTCGAAGACCGGGCCCGAGGCCAGCGGGACCCGGGTCACGACCGCACCCGCGGCCTCGACCATCCGCAGCTCGTCCGCCTTCGAGGCCGCTTCGTCCACGCCGATCAGGGCCCGGACCTCGATGCCGAGCCGGCTCAGCGTCATTGACACGTACGCGGCCGCGCCGCCGAGCCGCCAGCCGCGGGGGTCGTCGGGCGTGACATCGCGCGACGCGGCGCCGACAACCAGGGCGATCGGGCGATCGGCTGGGGGATCCATGGTCATGGCGTATTCTGGCGGGCCCAATCCCCTGCAATCCCGGAGTTCGACGGTTGTATTTCTACGAGCTGCACGAAGGCGACGAGGAGATCTTCAGCGACCTGTTGTTGGTCCACGAGGAGCTGTTCGAGCCGGAGGACTTCTTCGAGCTCGTCCAGGCGATCCGCGAGCACGTCCAGGGCAACTTCGAGACGGACACCATGATCGAGGCGATCGCGGCCGAGCTCGAGCGCGAGCACGGCTTCACCTTCGTCGACGACAACAAGCTGAGCGCCTCGGTGCACGTCTCGCCGATCGACGACGAGAACCGGCTCATCGCCCTCGATGACCAGTTCATCGAGACGCCCGAGTACCGATCGATGCTGGCGGACTTCGACCCCGACGAGATGAACTAGCCGCCGCGAGCCACCACGGCGAGCCGCCGCGCCGCGAGGGCAGCCGCCGCGTCCCAGCCGCTACCGGCTGAAGAGGATCTCCAGGACGTCGCCGTCGGCGACGCGATACGACTTGCCCTCGGAGCGCAGCCGACCGGCCTTGCGCGCCTCCGCCGTCGAGCCGAGCGTCACGAGGTCGTCGTAGCCGACAGTCTCGGCGCGGATGAAGCCCTTGGCGAGATCGGTGTGGATCGCGCCCGCAGCATCGACCGCGGTCGAGCCCGCTGGGATCGGCCAGGCCCGGACCTCGTCCGGCCCTGCGGTCAGGAACGAGATCAGGCCGAGCAACCGATAGGAGAGGCGAATCACGCGCTCGAGGCCGGATTCGCCGATCCCCAGCTCCTCCATGAACGTTGCGGCGTCGTCCGGCTCGAGCTCGCCGAGCTCCATCTCGATCCGCGCGGACAGGTGGTCGACCAGCGCGTGCTCATGGACGTAACCCGCGGCGAGCGCCTCGGTCCGTGCGTCCGCGGTCAGGAGATCCGCCTCGCCGACGTTGAGCAGCACCAGAACCGGCTTCTCGGTGAGGAACCGGAAGCCGCGGACGGCCTTCGCCTCGTCGTCCGTCATCCCGGCATCGCGGATCGGGCGGCCGGCCTCGAGCGAGGCCTTGAGCCGGCGCAGGACGACTTCCTCGCGCTCGTTCGCCTCGCGCTCGGCGGGCGTGCCGTGCCGGCCGCTCGAGCCGAGCCGCTCGAGCCGCCGATCGACCATGGCAAGGTCGGCGAGGATGAATTCCAGGTCGAGGTGCTCCAGGTCGCGGGCCGGATCGACCGAACCGTCCGGGTGGGGGTTCGACGGATCCTCGAACGCGCGCACGACGTGCAGCAGCGCGTCGGACTCCCGAAGACGCGCCAAATGCTCGGCGGGCAGCTCCTCCGTCCCGACGTGGCCCTCGGATGAGGCCGGGGGCGCCGGCAGGTCGACGTACGTGACGTCGGCGTGGACGACCTTCTTCGGCTTGAAGATCTCGGCCAGCCGATCGAGGCGCGCGTCGGGCACCTTGACGACGCCGACGTTCAGCGTGAGCGCGCCGAACCCGCCGGTCTGGGCATGGCCGCGCGTCAGGGTGTTGAAGACGGTGGTCTTGCCGCTCCCCGCAAGCCCGACGATCGCGATCTGCACCGCGGGCTAGTAGCCGGCCGCCGGGTCGACGACGTTGCGCAGCGATTCGCCGCGGCTGAAGCGGACCAGGTTGTCGCAGAACAGGTCGATGCTCCGGTCGAGGACGCGGGCGGATGACCACGCGGTGTGCGGCGTGACGATCACGTTGGGCAGCGACCAGTACGGCGATGCCTGGGGCAGCGGCTCGTCGCGGAAGGTATCGAGCGCAGCACCGCCGATTCGGTTCTCGCGGAGTGCCCGGATCAGCGCGGTATCGTCGATGAGGCGCCCGCGGGCCACGTTGATCAGCCATGCGTCGCGTTTCATCGCGGCCACGGCGGCCTCGTCGATGAGGCCATCCGTCTCCTGCGTGAGCGGGGCGGCGAGCACGACGACGTCCGATTCCGCGAGGAGGTCCAGGAGCCCGTCGGGCCCGACCAGCCGATCGACGACCGGGTCGAATGGGAACCCGTCGCCGTCGGTGCGGGTCGCTGCCGGCTCGGTGCGCGTGTCCGGGCGGCGCCGCATCGCGATCACGTGTGCGCCGAACGCCGACGCGAGCGAAGCGACGGACTGGCCGAGCGATCCGTAGCCGACGATCCCGATCGTCAGCTCGCGCAGCTCGCGGCCCTCGAGCGGCTGCCAGGTGCGCTCGTGCTGGAGCTCGAGCAGCTGCGGCAGGTGCCGGCTGACCGCGAGGATCATCATCAGGACGTGCTCGGCGATGGGGCGCGAGAACACGCCACGGGCGTTCGTCACGAGGATCTCCCGCGCGAGCGCGGCCGGCGTCAGCGCGCGCTCGACCCCCGACGTCGCCGAGTGGACCCAGGTGAGATGCGGCGCGCGGGCGAGCAGCCGATCGAACGCCTCGGCGACCAGCCAGCCGCGCAGCAGCACCTCGACGTCGTCGACCGGGCCATCGGCCAGGCCCTCGACCGACAGGTTGACGATGCGCGAGCCGGGCGAGACCTCGCGGATGCGCTCGAGGTCACGCTGCCGGATCCGCGCCGACAGGATCGGGCTGACCGCGATCGCGAGAGGGACGCCATTGGGGCCGCGGCCTGGGCCAGCCATGCGCCTCACGCGTTCGCCCGCCTCATGCGAGGACCCTCGCGAGCCAGCGCTCGGGCTCCGCGATCTCCTCCGAGGACGGGAGCGAGTCGGGGCCGTCCCAGATGCGTTCGAGCGCTGGCCGGCCGCGCGCCTCAGCGATGGCGCGCACGAACCGCTCGCCCTTCGCGTACTGCTCCATCTTGAGGTCCATGCCCGTCAGGCGAAGGACGGCGCGCTCGAATCCCGTGCGGCGCTGGCGGCGATCGTGGAAGCGCGCCGAGATGTCCTCGACGCCCTCGACCAGCCCGCGCCCGACCTCGTCCATCACGTAGTCGCTGAAGCCCTCGAGCAGGCTCATGACGGCCTGCGTCTCGCGGAACAGGCGGCGCTGCTCGTCGCCCATGAGCGACTCCATCCAGTGCTCCCCACCTGAATCGCCCCGCAGCGCGCGGCCGATCGCGCGGAGCGTGTCACGCCCGAGGCTCGACGCACTGCCGCTGAACAGGCTGAGCTGGCGCTCGAGGCGTTCGGCGAGGTATGGCCGGAGCCAGGGGTGCGCCTCGAACTCGAAGGCGTGCGTCGTCTCGTGCAGCGCGATCCAGGTCCGGAACGGCGCCACCGGAACGCCGAGCGCGTGCGCGGTCCCGCGGATGTTCTCCTCGACGAACAGCAGCCGGCCGTCCTCGGCCTCAGCCGAGAGCATGGCGAGGTCGTACTGGCCGAGCACCCTGGTGCCCATGAACCCGAGCAGGAAGCCCAGCTGCTGGCTGGTGACCCACCGATTCGCCAGGGCCATCGTCGCCCGCGTGAGGCCGCCACCGACCGGGACGACCTGGTCGAGGAGCTCGTCCTCCATGCGCGAGATCAGCGACCGGAACGTCCCGACGTTGGCGCGGATCCAGCCCGCCCGATCGACGACCGATGCACGATCGACGACGCCGGGGAGCGCGACGCCGAGCGCCTCGCCGAGGCGGGGCACGACGCGGGCCATCGCCTCGCGGTAGGCGCCGTCGGCGGCGCGAAGCTCCAGCGGCGACAGGCGGCCGGGGGCGCGCTCGGCGCGGCCGATCGCGATGCGCTCGACGGCGCCCCAATCCACGAGACCCTGGCGGGCGGCACGCTCGGCGCGCCGGCCGAGCACCGTGGCCGCGGCGCCGATCGCGGAGCCCAGGAGGAAGCCCGCCTGCCAGCGCCGGTCGGTGCGCCAGCCGCCTGGCTGGCCGCCCCTTGGGCGGCCGATTCGGCGGGGGGAGCGGTGATTCTCGCCTGCGGGATCGGTCATGTGCCGCCAATCATCGCGCGACGGCGGCAATCTCGACGCCGGCGACGTCCGGGAACGCCTCTCCGAACATGCGCTCGGCGATGGAGCGGAACGCGGCGACGTCCCCGGTGGTCAGCTGGAGGTGCGTCGCGGCGCCGGCCGGTGCCTCGAGGGCGTTGATCGACAGCAATTCCGCGAGCGCCGACGCGGTCGCTGCGGCCGAATCGACGATCGCAATCCCGTCCCCCGCGACCGCGGCAATCGCCTGGCGCAGGAGCGGGTAGTGCGTGCAGCCCAGGAGGAGCGCGTCGATCCGCGCAGAGGCCGGCATCGGGAAGATGAACTCACCGCTCGCGTTCCGCTCGCCGAGGAGCGGCGAGAGGGCCTCGCGGACGCTCGCTTCGACGTCCGGCCCGCTCAGGAGCCCGGCCTCGACCATCGGTACGAACGTCGGCGTCGCGTGCTCGTAGACCTCGACCGCCGGGTTCTCGTCCTTGATCGCGGCGAAGTAGGCGTGCGACCGGATCGTGGCCGGCGTGCCGATCACGCCCACGCGACGATTGCGCGTCGCCAGCGCCGCGGACGTGGCGCCCGGCCGGATCACGCCGAGGATCGGCAGGTCGTAGCGCCGGCGCAGGTCGCCCAGCGCGACCGCGGTTGAGGTGTTGCAGGCGACGACGACCGCCTTCACGTCGCGCTCGACGAGCATGTCGATGGACTCGATGGAGAACGCCCGGACCTCCTCGTCCGGCCGGGTGCCGTACGGCGCGCGGGCGTTGTCGCCGAAGTAGATGGTCGACTCGTCGGGCGTCCGGCGCAGGATCTCGCGCAGGACGGTCAGGCCGCCGACGCCGGAATCGAAGACCCCGATGGGTCGTGGATCGGTCACGCGAGCCGGTGCTCCTTCGGGGACGTTGCCGCCGATGACGTCGCCTACCGGGCGCCGGCGAGTGCGGGCTTGCCGCGCGCACCCGCGAGGGACGCTTCGAGCAGCCGTCGGGCCACCTCGACGAGGTCGCGACTCACGCCGGCGTTCGGCTCCGCGGTCACGAACGGAGCGCCCTGGTTGCTCGCCGGGCCGACGACCTGGCCCTCGGAGCGGATCTGGTATTCCGGATCGCGCCCGAGCGCATTCCGCAGCTCGCGTGGATCGATGCCTGCCGATGCGTCCGCGCGGTTGACGAGGTACTGGACCTTGCTCGCCGGATAGCCGATCTTCTGGAACGTCTCGGCCATCGCGATCGTGTTCCGGATCGTGGTCGCGTCGTACGTCACGATCTCGAGGATCGTGTCGGCCTGGTCGAGCAGCGCCAGGGTCAGCTCGTCAAGCCCGACGCCCGTGTCGACGATCACGAGGTCATAGAGCCGGCGCATGAGGGAGAGGGTCTTCTCGACGTCGCGGATGAGGACCATCTCGGCCATCTCGATGCGCGGCGGGGCGAGGAGGATGTCGACATCGGCCGGGCCGCGCCACATCACCTCGGCCAGGTCCGACTCGGCGATCCGGTCGGTCGGCAGGTCGAGCATCGACGGCGCCTCGCGCGGTGCCCGGAGCAGGCCGCGCAGGTCACCGAACTGGATGCTGCCGTCGACGAGCGCCGTCTTCAGCCCGAGGCCCGACGCGGCGACGCCGAGGTTGAAGGCGATCGTACTCTTGCCGACGCCGCCCTTCGGGGCGAAGACGACCACCAGCCGGCTGGGCCCTCGCTCGGTCGATGCGGCCGCGGCCTTGTGGACGCCGGTGATCCGGGTCATCAGGTCGTAGCCGTTGAACGGCATCGACAGGACCTCGTCGATGCCCTTGTCCGCGTCGATGCTGATCGGGTTCTGCGGCACGGTCAGGACGATGACCGGCACGCCGACGTTCTGTTCGTGCAGCTGCTTGACGAGCTGCATGCCACGCAGCCGGCCCTGGAGCAGGGCATCCACGACGATCACGTCCGGGCGGTGCTCGCCGATCCGCTCGCTGACGATGGTCCCGTCGGCAACGATGTCGACGAGGCGCACCTGACTCTGGGCGTTCAGCAGCCCTCGGACGTACTGCGCGACCTGCGGTACGTCTTCGACGAGGAGCAGGCGAATCTGATCGGCAGAGGCCATCGCCGGAACGGTACCACGGGTGAACGGCCGATCCGGACCCTCAGACCGGGTTGTGCCTGTGCGCCACAAGTACCACTCTGTCGGCGCCCGCGGCGAGCGGTCCGAGCTCGTGATCACCGGCCAGCTGCTCGACCTCCAGGCCGGCGTCCGCGGCGTACCCGATCAGCTCGTCGGCGGTCACCAGGCGCAGCGCATCGTTGCGGATCCAGCGGACCGTCGTCTCGCCGGGCCGGCCTTCCTCGAAGATCGTCGTCAGCGTCACCCTGCGGCTCGTGGGGTCGAACCAGGCGGCGCTCGTCTTGCTCACCTCCAGGCCGGAGTCGGGATCGGTGCGCACCCAGTCGAGCGACAGCCGCCCGTCGAAGGCCGTCAGGTCCGCGGGGACCGGCAGCCAGACGTCGACGACCGCGATGCCGTCGGGGGCGAGCGACTGGGCCATTGCGAGAAGCGCCGCGCGCTGTCGCTCCGCGGTCGGCAGGATGATGATCGAGTTGAGGGCCAGGATCGCGAGCTGGTACGGCCCGGCGGCGCGGACCTCCGTGTTCGCCGCGGCGTCGGTCATGTCGCCCTCGACGAGCTCGATTCGCGCCCCAACCGCGGCCGGTGCGGCGGCGATCCGGCGGCGCGCACGGTCGAGCATCGCCCGATCGATGTCGACGCCGACGACCCGATGGCCGTCCTCCGCGAGCGGGAGAGCGATCCGCCCGCTGCCGACGGCGAGCTCGAGGATCGGGCCGCCGGTTCGCCGGGCGAGCGCCCTGTACAGGTCGACGTCGCCGGGCTCGACGCTCAGGTCGAGGTCGTACAGGCGCGCGATCGCGTCGGCGGCCGCCTCGGTCAAGCTGGCGACCGGCCGGTCAAGCGCGGGACCCGGTGCCGACCGCGACGCTCGGCGCGAAGCGCACGTCCCGGCCTGCGCGGCGCTTCACGGCGAGCGCCGAGATTGCCTCAAGCGCGCACCGGTTCGCGATCATCGCGGTGGACTCGGCCCAGTCGTACGGCGGCGAAACCTCGACGATGTCCATGCCGGCGAGCTCGACGGCACCGACGATCTGCCGGATCGCCCGGAGCAGCTCGCGCGGCAGCATCCCGCCGGGCTCCGGCGTGCCGGTGCCGGGCGCCGAGCCGGGATCGACCACGTCGATGTCGACCGACAGGTAGATCGCGTCCGGCCCGTCGAGGGCCTCGGCGATCGCGCCGGCGATGACGGCCTCGGCGCCGCGCTCCTCGATCTCGGTCATCAGGTGCCAGCGCAGCCCGTGCTCGCGCATCCAGTCGAGGACCTCGGTCGGCGGCCAGTAGCCGCGCAGCCCGACCTGGACGAAGTTCCTGCCGAGGACCGCCCCTGATTCGATGAGCCGCCGCATGGGCGTCCCGTGGCTCGCCAGCTGCCCGAACGAATCCTCCGCGGTATCTGCGTGGGCGTCGAAGTGGACGATGCCGATGCTGCCGGGCCGGCGCACCTCGGCGACGGCGCTCGCGCTGGGCCAGGTGATGGAGTGGTCGCCACCGAGGATGATCGGGATCGCGCCGGTGGCCGCGACCTCGCGGACCTTGCGGTAGACCATCGCGTGGCCGCGCTCCCAGTAGGCCGGGACGATGTTCGCGTCCCCGGCGTCCACGACGATCAGCTCGTCGAACGGGCGGACGTCGAGCTGGAGCGAGTTCAGGCTCCCGGTGGAGTACTGCGCCTCGCGGATCGCCCGAGGCCCGAACCGCGTCCCCGGCCGGTGGGTGACCATGTCGTCGAACGGCGCGCCGACGATCGCAACGTCGACGCGTTGCGCCTCGAGCTCTGCGGGATCCGTGACCCACGGCAGGTTCGAGAATGTCGATGGCCCGACATACGACGGCAGGTCGAAGTCGTCGTAGACCTCGTACGCACGATCCCAGCCCCACTGCGTGCCGAACTGCGGGGCATGGCCGTTGCCGGAATGCGGCGGCGGGCGCTTGCTCACGTCGATCCTTCGGATCGGGCCGCGAGAGGGTGCGGTGGCCGATCGCGTTCGACGCCGCCGGTTCGGATCCGCCGTCCAGCGGGGCGCCAGGGCCGCATCCTAGCACCCGCGGATTCGTGCCCGACCCGGACCTTCAGCGGCGTCCGGTACCCGCCGAGCTGAGGGTGACCTCCGCCACGAGGGCGAGCGCCACGAGGAACAGGCCGATCTGGGGCTGGAAGATCCCGTTCAGGCGCATCAGGACGAACACCCCGACGAGCACGCCCACCCAGCCGCCGCGCCGGAGCGCGCGTTGCCAGTCGCCGCGGTAGGCGATCCGGCGCTGCATCGCGAACCAACCCAGCCAGAACAGGGCTGCTGCGGTCAGCGCCGCCGCCCCCCCCCCCCCA
>DASQIK010000073.1:0-4761 GCA_035631615.1 Candidatus Dormiibacterota bacterium
AACGCCGGGGCCTCTCCGATTCAACACGGGTCGTGCGCCCAGGGCCGATCCTGGCCACATCGACACGGGTGGACGGTTGGCGAGGCACCGGGCGCCATCTGCCGCCGCCCGAGCGCCCTGCGCCTTCCGACAGCGCGCGGATTCTTGCGCGGGGATGCGATCTGGCCGCAGTCATCGCGAGGCTCGGCGACGCCAATCGGGGCTCGAGGTTCCGTAACCGTCCCTGGCTGTCGAAGTGGCCAAGTCGGCCCGGCTGACGACGCTTCGATCGGGAGTCGGGGGGCCTCGGCTATACTCGCGGCCGTGCCCGACTGATCTGAAATCCCCTGCGGAGCCATGCCCGGATGACCCAGCCGACCCCCCTCGTCGTAGCCGTCGTCGGCGCCACCGGCGTCGTCGGCCGGACGATGGTGCAGGTCCTCGGCGAGCGCCGCTTCCCGATGGCCGAGCTGCGGCTCCTTGCCTCGGGTCGGTCCGCCGGGCGGACGGTCCACGTCGATGGGCGGCCGATCGAGGTCCAGGAAGCCGTCGGCGCGGCGTTTGACGGCGTCGACATCGCGCTGTTCAGCGCCGGCGCCGACATCTCGCGCGACCTCGCGCCGCAGGCGGTGGCTCGTGGTGCCGCCGTGATCGACAACTCGGCGGCGTGGCGCATGGATCCGACCGTCCCGCTCGTTGTCAGCCAGGTGAACCCCGACGACCTCGCGACGCACGAGGGCATCATCGCCAACCCGAACTGCTCGACCATGCAGCTCGTCCCGGTGCTCATGCCGCTGCGTGACAGCGCCGGCATCGAGCGGGTCGTCGTCGACACCTACCAGTCGGTGTCCGGGACCGGCGCCGATGCCATCGCGGAGCTCGAGGGCCAGATCCGCGCCCACGCTGCGGGCGAGCCGAAGACGCACACCGTCTACCCGCACGAGATCGCCTTCAACGCGCTCCCCGAGATCGACGTGTTCCTGGACAACGGATACACGAAGGAGGAGTGGAAGATCGTCACGGAGAGCCGCAAGATCCTGCACCTGCCGGACCTCCGGATCTCGTGCACGGCGGTTCGCGTGCCGGTCTTCGTCGGCCACTCCCTGGCGGTCCACGTCGAGACGCGCGACCCGGTGACACCGGAGCAGGCCCGCCGCCTGTTCGGCGCAGTACCCGGGGTCGTGATCCAGGACGACCCGGCGACGCACGAGTACCCGCTGGCCACGACGTCGGCCGGCCGGGACGAGGTCTTCGTGGGCCGCGTCCGCCAGGACCCGTCCATCGAGGGCGGTCGCGGGCTGGCATTCTGGGTCGTCTCGGACAACCTGCGCAAGGGCGCGGCCACGAATGCGGTCGAGCTGGCCGAGCTGCTCGTCGAGCGCGGCTGGGTGCGGCCGCGAGCCCGCCGCCGGCCGCTGGTCGAGTCGCCCGCGTGACCGCGGCGGGGGCCGTCGCGGGATCCACGGCGGAGCGTCGCGCCGCGCTCGAGGCGATCGCCACGGAGGTGCGGGCCTGCACCCGTTGCCGGCTGGCGCAGACGCGGACCAAGGCGGTGCCCGGGGAGGGACACCCGGACACGGAGGTCGTGTTCGTCGGGGAGGGGCCGGGCCAGACAGAGGACCAGCAGGGCAGGCCGTTCGTGGGCCGCGCCGGCGAGCTCCTCGTACGCCTGCTCGGCACGCTCGGCTGGCGCCGCCAGGAGGTGTTCATCACGAACATCGTCAAGTGCCGGCCGCCCGGCAATCGCGACCCGGAGCCTGACGAGATCGCCGCCTGCGCGCCGTACCTCAAGCGGCAGCTGGAGGTCCTCGATCCTGCCGTCGTCGTGACCCTTGGCCGGTTCTCGATGGGCCACTTCCGGCCGGGCGAGCGGATCACCCAGATCCACGGCACGGCGGTCGTCGCGCCCGCGGAGACCGGGGCTCGCGACGCGCTCGCGTATGCGCTCTACCACCCCGCGGCCGCGCTCCGGAGCAGCGAGGTCGAACGCCAGAGCTATGTCGACATCGCCGGGCTGCCGAAGGTCGTGCTTGACGCGCGCGCCCGGCGCGGCGCCCAGGCACCCACGCCTGCGCCTGCACCCCAGCCCGGGCCCGCGACGGATGTCGCGCCGGCCGCGACCCTGTTCTGAGCGGAGGCCAGATGCCACGACGATCGCCCGTGCCCGACGCGGGCGACACGCCGCTCCGGATCATCCCGCTCGGCGGGGTGGGGGAGATCGGCAAGAACATGTACGTGATCGAGTATGGCGACGACATCGTCGTCATCGATTGCGGGCTCATGTTCCCCGACGAGGAGATGTTCGGCATCGACCTCGTGATCCCCGACGTGACCTACCTGCGCGAGCGGAAGAAGAACGTCAGGGCGTTCCTCATCACCCACGCCCACGAGGACCACGTGGGCGGCCTGCCGTACATCCTGCCGAACTTCCCGGGCGTGCCCGTGTATGCGTCGACGCTCGCCCGCGGGCTGCTCGGGATCAAGGTCAAGGAGCACAAGCTCACCTCGAACCCGCTGCTCCCGCTGGATCCCGGCGACGAGGTCCAGATCGGGCCGTTCACGGTGATCCCGTTCCGGGTCGGCCACTCCATCCCGGACGCGATGGGCATCGCCCTTCGAACGCCGGTGGGCACGGTCGTCCATACCGGCGACTTCAAGTTCGACCACACCCCGGTTGACGGCAAGCTGTCCGACTTCGCGATCATCGCCAAGCTCGGCGCCGAGGGCGTGATCTGCCTCCTGTCCGACTCCACCCGCGCCGAGAGCCCCGGCTACACGCCGTCCGAGCGGACGGTCGGCGAGGCGTTCCGCGAGATCATGGAGCCGCTCGACGGCCGGGTCATCGTGGCCACGTTCGCCAGCAACATCGCGCGCATCCAGCAGGTCCTCGACGCCGCGGCCACGTTCGACCGGAAGGTCGCGGTCATCGGTCGGTCGATGGAGCAGAACTTCCGGATCGCCGCGGACCTCGGCTACCTCAAGTACGGCCCCGACCAGATCGTGCCGAAGGATCGCATCGGCGACATCCAGGATGGCAGGATCGTCATCGCCACGACCGGCTCGCAGGGCGAGCCCATGTCCGGCCTCGCACGGATGGCGAACCGCGACCACCGCTTCGTCGAGATCGAAACGGGCGACACCGTCATCCTCAGCGCGAGCCCGATCCCGGGCAACGAGGAGTACGTCTCGCGCACGATCGACAACCTGTTCAAGGCCGGCGCGAACGTCATCTACCACGCGATCCGCCACGCCCACGTCTCGGGCCACGCGAGCCAGGAAGAGCTGAAGCTGATGCTCAACCTGGTCCGACCGAAGTACTTCATCCCGATGCACGGCGAGTTCCGGATGCAGGTCCATCACGGCCGGCTCGCCGTCGACACGGGCGTCGCGCCGGAGAACGTGTTCATCATCGAGAACGGCATGCCGATCGAGTTCTGGGCCGACGGGACCGCTCACCGTGGCCAGCCGGTCCCGGCCGGCTACGTGTACGTCGACGGGCTGTCCGTCGGCGACGTCGGCGAGGTCGTCCTGCGAGATCGCAAGGCGCTCGCGAACGACGGCATGTTCATGATCGTGGTCACCGTCGACAAGCAGACCGGCGCGGTCCTCGGCAAGCCCGAGATCATCACGCGCGGGTTCGTCCATGGGAACGAGCAGGATCCGATCATGGATGAGGCCATCCGGCGGGTCATGGAGTCGGTCGAGAATCCGGGCGACCACATCAGCGAGATCGCGCTGCTCAAGAGCCAGATCAAAGACGGCGTGTCGCGCTACCTGTTCGAGCAGACGAAGCGCCGGCCGATGGTCTTCCCGGTGGTGGTCGAGGTCTAGATGGCGACGCGACGGCGACGCCAGGCGCGACGGAAGCGGAGCGGGCTCGGCCTGCCCTCGTTCCGGCTGCCCGACATCGGCCAGGAGGTCGCGCGGTCGCTCGTCGGGATCACGCTCCTCGTGCTCGCTGCCGTGACCATGATCGCGTTCCTGCCGGGCGAGGGCTCGGTCACCACCTGGTTCCGCGACACGGTGGGGCCATGGTTCGGGAGCCTGCGCTGGCTGCTGCCGCTGCTCCTGCTCGCCACCGGCTGGTACATCGAGTGGGGCCCCGGCAAGTCACCCGGCTCCGGCTGGGGGCTGACGCTGACCGGCGTCGTGATCGCGTACGTCGGCCTGCTGGGTGCCGCCTCGATCTTCCAGCCGGCGCGCGTCGGCAAGGGCAGCGGCGGTGGGCTGGTCGGCCAGTTCATGTCCGGCGGGCCGTCGGGCTGGGTGACACCGATCGGCGCCTTCGTGCTGCTCGTGGCGCTCGGGATCGCCGGCGTCCTGATCGCGTTCAACCTCCGCCTCAGCCAGCTGCTGCACCCGATGACCTCGATCGCCCACTGGCTTGGCAATTCCGCGGCCGACAGCATGCGGCGGATGCCGCCGCCAAGCCCAGCAGGCACGCGCGGTGGCAACGGCGCGGGAGCTGAGCCCACCGGCGTGCGCGGTGGCGGCCGCCTGCGCGGCCCGAAGGTCCCGGGCGCTCCCGCGGACATTCCCGGCCAGACCGGCCTCTTCGGGGACGACGGGCCGGCTCCCATGCCGTCGCCGGTCCCGACCTCGGCCACGTTCGCGCCCGCTCGAACACCGGGCTCATCGGCCGCGCCCGGCGGAAGCGCCGCGGCGGGCGCCACCGCGCTCGGGGAGCGCCCGCGCCCGGTCCGCGACCCGGACGACATCACCGACGCGTCGGACTCGCCGCCGACGCGCGAGAGGATCGAGTACACCCTGCCGGGCGGGGCG
>DASQIK010000074.1:0-27948 GCA_035631615.1 Candidatus Dormiibacterota bacterium
CCGCGCCGCGAGGCGCGGGCCGTTTCATGCCCGTCAGAGGGCCCCGACGTAGGCCTCCTCGCCGTGGATCCCGGAGTCGAGGCCGGCCTGCTCCACCTCCTCGCCGACGCGCACGGGCGTGACCCGATCGATCAGCCAGAGCATCCCGTACGTGAACCCGAACGCCCAGATCGAGGAAAGGATCACCGCGACAGCCTGCTTGAGGAAGAAGTCGGGATGCCCGGCGAGCAGCCCATCCGTGCCCGCGGGGTTGAATGCCGTCGTCGCAAACAGGCCGAGCAGCAGGATCCCGATGAAGCCGCCGACGCCGTGGACGCCCCACACGTCGAGCGCGTCGTCCCACTTGAGCCGGTTCTTGAGCGCGACCGCCCCGTAGCAGACGATCCCGGACACGACGCCGATGACCACGGCGGCGACCGGCGAGACGTAGCCGGCTGCCGGGGTGATCGTCGCGAGCCCGGCGACGGCGCCGGTCAGCAGGCCGAGGAAGCTCGGGCGCTTCTCGAAGAACCACCCGGCGGCGAGCCAGGCGATGGCCGCGAAGGACGCGGCGATATCGGTGTTGAGGAAGGCGACCGCGGTCGTGGAGTCGACGCGGAACTCGCTGCCCGCGTTGAACCCGTACCAGCCGAACCACAGCAGGCCGGTCCCCAACGCGACCAGTGGGATGCTGTGCGGCCCGCCCTCGACGACCTTCCGGCGCCCGACGTAGAGCACGGAGGCGAGCGCCGCCAATCCCGCGATGTTGTGGACCACGATCCCGCCGGCGAAGTCGAGCACGCCCCACTTCGCGAGCAGCCCGCCGCCCCAGATCATGTGGACGAACGGGAAGTACACGAACAGCAGCCACAGGGTCAGGAAGACCATGTACGCCTTGAACGTCACGCGGTTCGCGAAGGCGCCCGTGATCAGGGCCGGGGTGATGATCGCGAACATCATCTGGTAGGCGATGAACACGATCTCCGGGATCGACGGGTTGAGCGCGGATGGCGAATCGAGCGTGACCCCGTTGAGGAACGCCTTGTCGAGGTTGCCGATGATCCCCCCGCTCCCGCCCGAGAAGCACAACGAATAGCCGACGACGAACCAGATCACCGTCGTCCAGCCCATCGACACGAAGCTCTGCATCATGATCGCGAGCACGTTCTTCCGGCCGACGAGCCCGCCATAGAAGAACGCCAGCCCCGGCGTCATGAGCATCACCAGGCTCGTGCACAGCAGCATGAACCCGGTATTCCCGGTATCGAGCCCTTGCATCGCGATGCCTCACGCTGTCGGCGGACCTGGCCGCCTTCCCTCCGCGCTCGCTCGTGCGCGGCCCTGCGATTGGCGCCGTTATACACCGCACGCGGTACGCCAAATCGGGCGATGACCGCCGGATAAGGCGGCACGCCCAGAGTTCGCCAATGCCACTGCATTCGCGACCGATCGATCGAGGAACCGCGAGGGGTCGACAGCTCGTTCAGACGCTCTGCCGCGAGCTGGACGAGACTCGGGTCGATCGCGGCCTCAGCTGCGCGGCGCTCGGTCGCGCTGTGGGCATGAGCGGAACGCAGGTCGCGCGAATCAGTCGCGGGAGGTCGCCCCAGGTCACATTGCTGCGGCTGGCGCAGTTGTTCGCCGCGGTCGGTCTGGACCTCAGCGCGCGCGGCTTTCCGGGTGGGCAGCCCATCCGGGATGCCGGTCACGTCGCACTCCTTCGACGATTCCGGGCTCGTCTCGACCCTCGGCTGCGATGGCGCACGGAAGTTCCGGTGGTCGCGTCGCCCGCCGGTCGCGGCGACCATCGGGCCTGGGATGCCACCGTGACGGGAGCAAGCTGGACGATCGGGATCGAAGCCGAGACGCATGTCCAGGATCTGCAGGCCCTGGAGCGGCGCGTGGCGCTAAAGCTCCGGGACGGCGAGGTCACCGCGGTGGTGCTCGTCCTGAGCGACACGCGCCATCATCGCGAGCTCCTGGGCGGACTCGGCTCGTCCCTTCTCACAGCGTTCCCGACTGGATCACGAGCTGCGCTGCGGATGCTCCATGGCGGGATCGCTCCGGGCACGAACTCGATCGTCCTTGTCTGACAGTCCGCTCCGACGCGCGGCCGTGCGTGGTGCACTGGATGCACGATCCGGCGGCCAAAGGTGATCGCCAGCGTGCCGTTTCTCGATTCGGCCTGGTCTGGCCTTCCAAATCGCTCGCTGAGTGCAACGTTTCGGGGGTTATGGCCGTCCGGAAGGCCCGTCGGGCGCGCTACCGATCATCTGATGCACGATCCACGCCCGCACGGTCGAGGCCCGGGCCATACGTTGAGCGTATGAACGCGACTACGCCTCCGACGCCAGGCGGATCGCGACGCCGTAGATCTCGCCGGATTCGGGGTCGGCGCGGGGGGCGACGGTGAGGCGGCGGGGCCTGCCGCGGATGTCGACGCGGGTTGCCAGCGGGCGCCCAGATGCCATGGAACGCTCGACGACCTCGAGGACGCGCGACGGGAACTCGACGAGCGCCTCGGATGCCGGCACGCCGATCGGGACCGCCCCGAACTCCGCGACGAAGGCCGCGTTGGCGTGGACGATCCGGTGGCCGGGACCATGGAGCAGCGCGACCGGCTGTTGCGCCGGCCGCGCTCGTGTCTTCACGGGGCCTATTCGAGGTAGTCCTTGAGCTTGCGGCTGCGGGACGGGTGGCGGAGCTTGCGGAGCGCCTTCGCCTCGATCTGGCGGATCCGCTCGCGGGTCACGTTGAACTCCTTGCCGACCTCTTCGAGGGTGCGGGCGCGCCCGTCCTCGAGGCCGAACCGGAGCTGCAGCACCCGCCGCTCGCGGCCGGTGAGCGAGTCGAGGACGCTCTCGACCTGCTCCTTGAGGAGCTGGTGGGAGGCCGCCTCGGCCGGGGCCAGGGCGCCCCGATCCTCGATGAAGTCGCCGAGGTGGGAGTCCTCCTCCTCGCCGATCGGGGTCTCGAGCGACACCGGCTCCTGCGAGACCTTGATGATCTCGCGGACCTTCTCGGGCGTGACCTGGACCTCCTGGCCCTTCGACATCGCCTCGGCAATCTCCTCGACCGTCGGCTCGCGACCCAGCTCCTGGAGGAGCTGGCGCGAGACGCGGATCAGCCGGTTGATCGTCTCGACCATGTGGACCGGGATCCGGATGGTCCGGGCCTGGTCCGCGATGGCGCGGGTGATGGCCTGCCGGATCCACCACGTCGCGTACGTCGAGAACTTGAAGCCCTTCTCGAAGTCGAACTTCTCGACCGCGCGGATGAGGCCGATGTTGCCCTCCTGGATCAGGTCCAGGAACGACATGCCGCGGCCGATGTACTTCTTCGCGATCGACACGACCAGCCGGAGGTTGGCCGAGGTCAGCTGCTCGCGCGCGTCGCGCCCGATGCGGACCAGCTCGCCCTTGCGGTGCGCGAGCTTGGTGTTCCTGGGGACCTCGGGGTCGTGGCCCATGAGCTTGAGGAGCTCGGCCTCCTTGCCGGCCATCACGAGCCGCTCGAGGGCCGGGAACGCGACGCCGTCGCGCGTCCAGTCGTAGATCGCGCGCAGGCCGACGTTGTCGCGGGAGTCGAGATCGCCGTTGTGGACGGCGAAGTACGCCCAGTCGAGGAGCGTCAGGAACGCCACCGGCGCGGCATGCTCCGAGGAGCTGCCGTTCGCCGCGTCGGCGTCGACCGCCTCGGCGTAGGCATGGAGGAGCTTGCGCGCCTCCTTGAGCAGGTCCTTGGTGCCGTCGGACTGCGCGTCCTTGGCGGCCCGGGTCAGGTGGAAGTCGGGCGGGGTGACGAGCAGGTCAGCAGCCTCGACCGAGGAGATCGCCTCGCGGACGAGCCGGTGCGCCTCGTCGCCGAGCGGCAGCCGATGCTGCTGCTTGAGCGTTCGGGTCTTCGATTCCGTGTTGTGGGTCGTCCACTCGTGGAGCGAGACGATGCCCTTCCACGGCTCGTCGACGAGCTGCTCGCCGAGCTCGATGGCCTTCGCCAGGACGACCTCTTCCTCGGCGGTCAGCAGGGCGACCTTGCCGATCTCCTTCAGGTACATCCGGACCGGGTCGTCGATGCCGATCATGTCGGCGGAGAGCGCCTCGAGCTCGGCCGCGGTGGGCTCCTCGAGCTCCTCCGCGTCGAGCTTGGCGGGCGCATCGACGGGCAGCTTCGAGGCGCGCGCCTCCGCGTCCTCGCCGACGACCTCGATGGCGACGTCGTCGTCGTCGGCGTCCGCGACGACGGCGAGATCGGGCTCGTCGTCGTCCTCGTCCTCGTCCTCGTCGACGTCGTCGAGCGCGGCACGGGAGGGGCGCAGGCCGGCGAGCTTGGCCTCCTCGAGGTCGGCCTTGCCCCGACGGGGTCGGGTCAGGACGGCTTCGACGAGCTGCTGGTCAAGGGGATCGATCGGCATGGCGGCTTACCTCCGAGTGGTCGTGAGCAGGTGGGTCTGGTCGCGCCGGCGATGGAGCGACCGGCGGGTTTCGTTCATGAGCTGGCTTTCGCGCAGGAGCTGGTCGATCGAGGCTCGATCGGCCGCCTGCTCGGCCTCGGCGAGCGCCGAGGCGATGTAGTCGGCACGCTCGTCGAGCGCGCGCTCCTCGAGGTCGATGGTCAGGCGCTCGACCTCGTAGGCCAGGTCGGCCTGCGAGAGCTCGCGCGGGTTCGGGTCGCGCCGGGCGATCACCGCCTGGGCGAGGGCCGCGGTCTCAGGATCGAGGCCCTGGATGAGTGCGGTCAGGCTGAACGGCGGGTGGACGCCCTCGTCGTTCGGCTCGCGCGCGAACACGACGGCGCGGAACAGCTCGCGGGCCACCGTGCTCGGAAGCCGGTCTGGGCCGACCTCTTCGACCATCCGCAGCTGGAGCTCCGGCACGAGCAGCAGCAGGCGCAGGAACTCGGCCTCCTGGGGCAGCACGCCACGGAGAATCTCGCTCACGGGCAGCGAGTCGATCGAGGACACGATGGACGCCGCGGAGATGCGCGAGCCGCCGTCGGCCGCAGCGTTGTCGGCGAGGCCGGAGGCGCCGCCTGCGCGGTTGCCGCGCAGGACCTCCAGCAGAGTCCGCTCCTCGACACCCGACACGCGGTGGACGAGCTGCAGGTAGGCGTCGCGCATGACGGGATTGGGGACGTGGCGGATGGTCGGCATGACCGCGTCGACGAAGCGCATCTTGCCGCCCGGGGTCTTGAGGTCGTAGGTCTTCGCGTAGGTGTCGACCAGGTACTCGACGATCGGCTGGGCCGTACGGACCTCCTCGCGCCAGCGATCAGGCGAGGCGCGAAGCAGCTCGTCCGGATCCTTGCCCTCGGGCAGGCGGACGACACGAACCTCGTCGAGCTCGATGCCGCTCTCCGTCGCGGCGAGCTGGCCGATCAGCGACTGCAGCGCCTGCGCGCCGAAGGTGCCCGCCTTCTGGCCTGCGGCATCGACGTCGTACGCGAGCGCGATTCGCTTCGCATACCGCGTCAGCAGCGCGACCTGGCCTGGCGTGAGCGCGGTCCCGAGCGACGCGACGACGTTGTCGAAGCCCGCCTGGTGCGCCATCAGCGCGTCGGTGTAGCCCTCGACGATCACGGCCTGGCCCGACTTGCGCATCGCGCCCTTGGCCTTGTCGATGAGGTACAGCGAGCGGCTCTTGTCGAACAGCGGCGTGCCCGGCGTGTTGAGGTACTTCGGGCCGGTGTCGCGCCCACCCTCCCCCTCCGTGCCGAGGATCCGGCCGCCCATGCCCGTCGCGGTGCCGTTCTGGTCCCGGATGGGGAACAGGACGCGCCCGCGGAACTTGTCGATCACGCCGACGCCGCGCGACGCGGATCGCGCCGGCGACGCCAGGCCCGCCTCGACGAGCTCGTCGGGCTTGACGCCGCGCTTCTCGACGAGCGTCCGGCTCATGGCGTCCCAGCCCTCGGGCGCCCAGCCGAGCTGGAACGTGGAGATGGTCTCGTCGGTGAAGCCGCGGCCCTTGAGATACTCGAGCGCGGGCTTTCCGAGGCTGGTCGATGTCAGGACCTGGTGGTAGAACGCGATCGCGGTCTCCATCACGTCGCGCAGGCGCGCCCGATGGGCGTCCTCGCGCTTGGTCCGCTCGTCGATCTCGACGCCCGCCTTCGTGGCGAGCACGCGCAGCGCGTCAGGAAACGAGACGCCGTCGCGCTGCATGACGAAGCTGAAGACGTCGCCGCCCAGTCCGCACCCGAAGCACTTCCAGGAATCCCGGCTCGGGGTGACCGTGAACGACGGGGTCTTCTCGCCGTGGAACGGGCACAGGCCCTTGTAGGTCGTGCCCGCCTTCTTCAGCTGCACCGTCTCGCCGACCACGTCGACGATGTTCAGCCGACTCTTGACTTCCGCCGCTACGCCGCCAGCCGTCTCGTTCGCCTCCAGATTCGCCCGTCCATGCCTACGTCCTGGAACACGCTGTGGTTCCGCGAGGTCCCGGACATGACTGTCGGCCTGTCAAGACTTGACAAGCCGTTGCAGGAATACTAGCACCTGTCAACCCCGCTTGACAAGACCGTTTGTCAATACCCCACCCCAGTATCGCCGACGCGCTCGGACGGAACGAAGCCACGGCGAACGGACCTGGTGCCGGGCGATGCCACCACGGACTGCCTGAACTCGGACGTGTACTTCGTTCGCAGCACCTGACGCTCGCAGCGCCCATGCCGAAGTACGCCGGTGAACGCGGTAGCCGGCGTCTCAGGGGTTTCACAGAATGCGCTGCCAACCTGCCCGGCATGCACCCATCCGCCCGACCCCAGACGAGCCGTAATCGCGACCGCGCCGTGGCGCGGATCCAATCCATCACCACGCGCACGGCCGTCGTGGCCGGCATTGCCACTGTGGGCTTCGGTGGCCTCGCAGCGCTCACATACAGCGGAACCTCGAACGCCACGGCCGCCGCTGCCACGACCACCCAGGCGATCGACGGCGCGGGCACCGATTCGACGACGAGCACGGATACGACGAGGTCCGCCACGGACAGCGTGACTCCCGCGCTCCAGGCGGCGCCGGTCCCGACGGCGACGACCCGGAAGGCCCGCGTGACAAGCGGCGGCTCGGGCCACTGATGACCGCGCTCGCGCAGCCCGAGATCCAGGGCACCACCTGGCGCGCCCTCGGCACCCACGTGGACGTCCTCGTCACCGGCGGCGAGCTCGACCTCGCCCGTGGCGCGGTGGAGCGGGTGCTCGCGGAGGTGGATGCCGCGTACAGCCGTTTCCGGCCCGACAGCGAGCTCATGGAGGTCAATCGCCGCGCCGGCGAGACGGTGACTCTGAGCCCCCTCCTGGCACGCGCGATCGGAGCGGCGATTCGCGCCGCGCAGCTGACCGACGGCCTGTGCGACCCGACGATCGGGCAGGCCCTCCTGCGCATCGGGTACGACGACGACTTCTCGGTCGTGGCAGCCTCGGGTGCGCCGATCGAGCTGCGGGTCGAGCGCGCGCCCGGCTGGCGAACGCTCCAGTTCGAAGCGGCGCCGCGCACGTTTCGCGCCCCCGAGGGCGTCACGGTCGACCTCGGCTCGACCGGCAAGGCCCTCGCGGCGGATCTCGCCGCGGAGGCGGCGGTCGTGGCGATGGACCGCCCGAGTGGGAACCGCTCGGGTGCGCTCGTCAGCCTCGGCGGCGACCTCGCGATCGCCGGCGCGGTGCCCGCCGAGGGCTGGCAGGTCCGGATCGCCGACGACAGCTCGCTCCCGCCGGAGGCGGTCGTGCCCGGCCAGCCGACGGAGATCGTGACCGTCCGCGAGGGCGCGATCGCGACCTCGAGCACGATGGTCCGGCAGTGGCGCCGTGGTCGCGTCACCGTCCATCACCTCATCGACCCACGCACCGGGCTGCCGGCACGAAGCCCATGGCGCACCGTGTCGGTCGCGGCCGCGACCTGCGTCGACGCCAACGCCGCCGCGACGGCCGCGCTGATCCGCGGCGAGGACGGCCCGGCGTGGCTGAGTCGAATCGGGCTCGCCTCGCGCTTCGTGCGGGCGTCCGGGCGGATCGTCCGCGCCGCCGGCTGGCCGGATGCCGCCCCGTGACCACGCAGATCCTGTGGTTCGCGACGCGCGGCGCCGGCATCGTCTCGATGCTCCTGTTCACCGCGGTCGTCGTGCTCGGCGTCATCACGACGATGCGCTGGCAGACCGAGCGCTGGCCGCGCTTCCTGACCGCCGAGCTGCACCGGACGGTCTCGCTGCTCTCGGTCGTGTTCCTCGTCGTCCACATCCTCACCGCGATCCTCGATCCGTTCACGAACCTCGGGCTGGCCGCGGCGCTGGTCCCCTTCGCTTCCTCGTACCGGCCGCTGTGGGTCGGGCTCGGCGTGGTCTCGGTCTACCTCGGCGTCGCCGTCGTCGTGACGAGCCTCCTCCGCGAGCGCGTCGGATTGCGGCTGTGGCGCGCGATCCACTGGCTCGCATACGCGTCGTGGCCGCTGGCGCTGCTCCACACCATCGGCGCGGGCAGCGACGCGACCGCGACCTGGATGCTCGTCGTCGACGCCGCGTGCATCGTGCCGGTGGCGCTCGCGGTCGCGTGGCGCCTCATCTACGCGCGTGGTTCCAACCGGACCGCGCTCGCCTCGGTGGCGACGCCGGGGCGTGGCGGCTGAAGATGGCATCGCCGACCCTCCCTCGCCTGTTCGCAGGTCCCTCGCTCCGCGGCGGCGCCGAACCGTACGCCGCGCACGTGGAGCGGCTCGGCCGGTTGCCGTCCATCGGCAGTGGCGCGGCGTTGATCCGCGAGCTCGAGGCCAGCGGGTTGCTGGGCCGCGGCGGGGCCGGCTTCCCGGTCGGGCGCAAGTGGCGCTCGGTCGCGGAGCGGGCCTTCGGGCCGGGGGCCGTCGTGCTCGTGAACGGCGCCGAGGGCGAGCCGCTCAGCCACAAGGACCGGGCGCTCCTGCTCCTGCGACCGCACCTCGTGCTCGACGGGGCGGAGCTGGCGGCCGAGGCCGTCGGGGCGGACGAGATCATCCTGTACGTCGGCGAGCGCCACGCGGCTGCGGCCAGGGCGATCGAGGTCGCCGTTGCGGAGCGGGCCCGTGCGGAGCGCGGCCGGCGCCACGCGGGAGCGCGCGCGGGAATCCGCCTGCTCCTCGCGCCGCATGGCTATGTCTCCGGCGAGGAATCCGCGGCCGTCCACTTCGCCAACGAGGCGGATGCCCGCCCGACCCTCACCCCTCCGCGGCCCTACGAGCGGGGCGTCGGTGGCCTCCCGACCCTCGTCCAGAACGTCGAGAGCCTCGCCTATGTGGCGCTCATCGCGCGACATGGCGCGAGCTGGTATCGAGAGCCGGGCCGCGGCGAGACGAGGGGCACGACGCTGGTGACCGTCACCGGGCCGGATGGACGGCCGCTCGTGCACGAGATCGAGCTCGGGACGACGATCGGCGAGGTCGCCGGCCTGGGCGAGCTGCGGATCACCCAGGACGAGACCCAGGCGGTGCTCCTCGGCGGCTACTTCGGGCGCTGGCTCGACGCGGGCGCGACGTGGGACACGGCCCTCGATCCGGCGTCGATGCGGGCGAGCGGGCAATCGATCGGCGCGGGCGTCGTGTCGTTCCTGTCGGCGCAAACCTGTCCGGTCGTCGCGACGGCCCGGATCGCGGAGTACATGGCGCGGCAGAGCGCGGCCCAGTGCGGGCCGTGCGTGTTCGGCCTCCGCTCGATCGCCGAGGCCATGATCCGGATCGCCCGGGTGGAGGCCCGGCACGACGACCTCGCGAACCTCGAGCGGTGGGCCGCCCAGGTTCGGAACCGCGGCGCCTGCCGCCATCCGGACGGCGCCGTCGGCCTCCTCACCAGTGCCCTCGAGACATTCGGCGCCGAGGTCGTCGCGCACGAGCGCGGCCGCCGCTGCTCGTTCGCCGATGGCCGCTCGATCGTCTCCGCTCCGCTCCTGCAGGTCGCGTGATGGCGACCGTCCAGGTCCCGCCGGCGCACGGCCGGCCCCTGGCACCGGGCGAGATCCGCCTCGAGGTCGACCGGATCGCCTGCGATGGCTTCGGGATGTGTGCAGAGCTGCTGCCCGAGATCGTCGAGCTCGATGACTGGGGCTACCCGATCGTCCACTCGCTCGTCCCCAGGCAGCTCCTCCCCATGGCCCGCCGCGCGGTCGACGTCTGCCCCGTCCTCGCCCTTCGAATCCGCCAAGGGCGTTGACCGCGTAGCATCGGCCGCGGTGCAACGGCCGACGGGTATCCGCAGCGATCCACGACCCCGCCGGGACGTGGACGGCGGCCATGGCGTGGACGGCGGCAACGCGTCGAGCGATCGAGGCTTCCGCGCCGACATCCAGGGCCTCCGGGCCGTCGCCGTCCTCCTCGTCCTGACCTATCACCTGTGGCCCGACACGGTGACCGGCGGGTTCGTTGGTGTTGACGTGTTCTTCGTGATCTCGGGCTTCCTGATCACGGCCCACCTCCTCCAGCATCCGCCCCGGCGCGGCCGCGACCTGCTCGAGTTCTGGGGCCGGCGCATCCGGCGGCTCCTGCCCGCGGCGTTCGTCGTGCTGGCCGTCACCGCGGTCGCGAGCCGGCTCATCGCGCCGGACACGCAGTGGTCGTCGATCGCGACGCAGACCATCGCCTCGGCGTTCTACGTGCAGAACTGGGTGCTGGCCGTGAACTCGGTCGACTACCTCGCCGCCGCCGAGGCGCCGACCCCGGTCCAGCACTACTGGTCCCTGTCGGTCGAGGAGCAGTTCTACGTCGTCTGGCCGATCCTCATCCTCGTCCTGTTCTGGATCGCCGGCCGGGCGCGGATCTGGCCACTGCTGGTCACGCGCATCGCGATGGTGGCGGTGATCCTCGGCTCCCTGTACGTCTCGATCACGGCGACCGCCGCGGATCCCGCGAATGCGTACTTCATCACCCCGACCCGCGTCTGGGAGCTGGCGGCCGGCGGCCTGATCGCGACGCTGCCGTCACTGGGCGCGTGGCGGCTCCCGGGTCGCATCGCGGATGCGGCGGCATGGATCGGGCTGGCAATGCTGCTCGCGGCGGGCGCCCTGATCACCGCCGACACCCCGTTCCCGGGATCGGCCGCGATCCTGCCGGTCGCCGGCACTGCCCTCGTCATCTTCGCGGCGGCGAACGGCACGTGGTCCCCCACCCGCTTCCTGCGCCCGCGCCCGATCCAGCACCTCGGCGACACGTCGTACTCGATCTACCTGTGGCACTGGCCCCTGATCGCGCTCTGGCCGTACGCCTTCGGTCCGATCACCCCGATCGGCTCAGCGCTGATCATCGCGGCCACGATCGGGCTCGCCTCGATCACCAAGGTCCACGTCGAGGACCGGTTCCGGTTCATGCCGTCACTCCAGCCGCTGTGGCCGACGTTCCGGTTCGCGGTCGTGGGCATGCTCGTCCTCGCGATCGCGGGCAGCGCCCAGCTCCTCGATTCGCAGCTCCGGCTCAATGCCGCGATCGCGGGCGTCGACAACGGCGCCGTCGTCCCCGACCTGCTCGGCCCGGGCGCGACCATCGATCCCGGCGCCGGACCGACCGGCGAGCCCGGGTCGCCCGCGGCGACGGGCCAGACCGGGCCGTCGTCGAACCCCACCCAGGGCATCACCTCGTGCGTCGGCGCCGCGGCGATCGTCCGCGGCTTTGCTGCCTGTCCGCAGAACCCGGCAGCGAGGATGGTGCCCTCGCCGGTGGCCGCCAGCGCGGACAAGTCCCACGCCTACCGGGACGGCTGCTGGAACTACGCCCCGTTCGCGAGCCGGATCACGTGCCACTACGGAAGCTCGGCGAGTGGTGCGATGCAGATTGCGCTCATCGGGAACTCGCACGCCGGGCAGTGGCTTCCGGCGCTCGAGGTCCTCGCCAGGCAGCATGGTTGGAGCATCACGACCTTTCTCGCGTCGCAGTGCAACGTGACGGACGCGCCGCTCGAGTTCTACTCGTACGCCAAGTCGACCGGCTGCATGACCTTCGGCGCGTGGGTCCTGTCGCAGGTCCAGGGCCGGGCGTTCAACCTGGTGTTCTGGTCCGAGCGACAGTCGGTCACGACCAGGGGCGACTCGTGGTCGACCACGCTGCAACCGGCGGCCGATGGGTACACCTCCGTCCTCCGCCGCCTGAGCGCAGCCGGCACCAACGTCCTCGTCGTCCAGGACACCCCCTATCCCAGGAGGTCGATCCCGGATTGCCTCGCGCTCCACCCGACGAACGAGTCTGCCTGCGACGGCACGCCCTCGACCTGGGGCTGGATGAACCCGCTCTACGACGCGGCGGTGAGCCTCGCGCTTCCAGGGATCTCGACGATGGAGTCGCACTCGTACCTGTGCACGGCGACGGTCTGCCCCGCGGTCATCGGCTCGGTGATCGCCTACTTCGACGGTTCGCACATGACCGCGACGTACGCGCGCACCCTCGCGCCGTTCGTCGACGCGCCGATCAGCTCGGCCCTGAAGCTCAGCGGTACGCCCTAGCTCCGGCCTCCTGTCGGTCGATGGCGCACCAGCGTCCAGCGCAGGTGCGCGGTCGCAACGCGAATGCAAGACAGGCGTCGCACCGGTTCGGGCACCATCGACGTACGTAGCAGGTGCGCCATGACCATTGCGACCCGATCGATCGACGAGCTGCTCGAGGACCTTCGCGGCCGGCTGGCTGGCCGGATCATCGAACCCGGGGACGCGGACTACGAGGCCGCGCGAACGGTCATGTACGGCGGCATCGACAGGCACCCACGCGCGATCGTTCGGGTCGCCAGCGATGCCGATGTCCAGGCAGTCGTGAATCTCGCTCGCGAGGCGAACATCGAGCTCGCGGTCCGAGGCGGTGGCCACAGCGTCAAGGGCGACTGCTCGACCGAGGGCGGGATCGGGCTCGACCTGCACGACCGGAAGCGCATCGACCTCGACCCGACCGCGAAGACCGTCTGGGCCGAGACGGGCCTCACCGCGGAGGAGCTCTGCACGGCGGTCGCGGAGCATGGGTTCGTGCTCGGGTTCGGCGATACCGGCTCGGTGGGGATCGGCGGGATCACGCTCGGCGGCGGCGTCGGCTACCTCGTCCGCAAGCTCGGGCTCACGATCGATTCGCTCCTCGCCGCCGACGTCGTGACCGCCGACGGGCAGCTCCATCGCATCGATCCGGACCACGAGCCGGACCTGTTCTGGGCAATCCGAGGCGGCGGCGGCAACTTCGGCGTGGCGACGCGGTTCCAGTACCGTCTCGCCGTGGTGCCGAGCGTGGTGGGCGGGATGCTGGTGCTGCCCGCGACGGCCGAGACGGTCGAGCGCTACATGGCCCTGTCCGAGGCGGCGCCAGAGGAGCTGTCCTCGATCGCGAACGTGATGCCGTGCCCGCCCTTCCCGTTCGCCGACGAGCATTGGCACGGCAAGATCGTGATCTTCGCGTTCATGTGCTTCGCGGGCGACGTGGCGGCGGGCGCCGCGGCGCTTGCGCCGTTCCGCGACGTGGCCCAGCTCGGCGGCCTCGATGCCCCGATCGTCGATCAGGTCCACCCGATCGCCTACCCCGAGATGTACGCGCCCGAGGATCCGGACTACCACCCGACCGCGGTCGCGCTGAACCTGTTCCTCGACCGGTTCGATCGAGCCATCGCGGAGGCGATCATGGATCGGCTCGAGCGCTCGGACGCGTCCGTCCGCGTGGCGCAGCTGCGCGTCCTTGGCGGCGCGGCGGCTCGCGTCCCGATTGACGCGACGGCGTACGCGCATCGCGACCGGGCGATCATGGTCAACATCGCCTCGTTCTACGAAGGCGAGGAGGATCGGGCGCGGCGCCTGGCCTGGGTCGAGGAGCTCACCGGCGCGATCCGGCGATCCGGCGACGAGGCCGCCTACGTCAACTTCATCGCCGATGAGGGTCCGGCGCGTGTACGCGCCGCGTACCCGCATGGCGCGTATGAGCGTCTCGCCGAGATCAAGCGCCGCTACGATCCCACGAACCTGTTCCGGCTCAACCAGAACATTCCGCCCGCCTGAGGCACAATCCGGGCCATGCCGGGTCTGGATCTCGTTGGCTGGATCATCATCGGCCTGCTGGCCGGCTCGATCTCGGGCTGGTTCGTGCGCGGGACGCGCAGCGTGCAGGGCTGCCTGCCCACGATCGTCGTCGGCATCATCGGCGGCGTGATCGGCGGCTGGCTCGCGCGCCAGATCAACAACGAGCCGGTCACGGGCTTCATCGGCGCCCTGGTCTTCGCAACGATCGGCTCGATCATCGTTCGCGTGCTGCTCCGCGCCATCGAAGGCCGACGCTAGGACACCTCGCGCTCCCGCCCCGCCGGTCGCGAGCCCAACAAGATCGCCGGATAAGCGCCAACGCCCAGAGTGCCGGCGTGGCAACGTGGCAGCGTCTCTTCGACCGTGGGACCGAGCTCGGACGGGCGGGCCTGAACCGGATCGGACACGAGCTGCGCGACGCCCGGCGCGATCGCGGCCTGTCGCTGGCCGCGTGCGCACAGGTCGCGGGCATCTCCGTGGCGGAGCTGAGCCGCATCGAGCGGAGCCAATCGCCGATGGTGCCGTACCTGACGCTCGCGAGGTGCGCGTCGGTCGTTGGCCTCGACCTGAGCTCGCGGCTGTTTCCAGGGCCACGCGCCCTCCGAGACGCCGGCCACGTGGCGCTCCTCGCCGACTTCCGAGCCGGCATCCACCGGTCCATTCGGTGGGCAACCGAGGTTCCGCTCCCGATCGCGGGTGACCTTCGAGCCTGGGACGCCCTCGTCGCGAGGGATACCTGGCGGTACGGTGTCGAAGCGGAAACGGGCCCGCGGGACGCCCAGGGACTGAATCGCCGGCTCCAGCTGAAGGCGCGCGATGGCGAGGTCGACGGCGTTCTGCTCGTGCTTCGGGATAACAGGGCGAATCGAGCATTCGTGCGGGCGGCGGCCGACGAGCTGGGTCCGACATTCCCACAGTCGAGCGCCAGGGCGCTCGAGCGCATGCGCGCCGGCGTCGATCCCGGCGGCAACGCAATCGTGTTCCTGGCATCCAGGGCGGCGCGCCGCTGACGTACCCGGCGGCCGTCCCGGAACACCGGCCTTGGCTCGTTATCGTCGGGCGGAACATCGATCGCCGGTACAGGCATCCGGGGAACGGGCCCAGGCGATTCTTCTCGTGCGGCGACGAGGACGGACGGAGGCGAACGACTCCGGCTCGAGTTGGCCGCCGGCCAGCGCCGCACTGCCGCGATCGGGCGGAAGCTTCCGCGGGACGGGAAACGGCTGCGCGCCGGCCGGAAGCCTCAGAGACTTGTGCCGTCGGGCGGAAACCGCGCCCACGACTTCTCGCGCGGCGATACGAACCGTCGCGTGGGGCACGCCGGGCAGGCGACCACGTTCGCCGGGGCGACGCGCGGCACGCGGCGACGCGCGGCACGGTCGGTGCAGGTCTGCAGGGAGTCCGAGCGCGGGGATGAGCGATGGGGCCTAGGCTCGCCAGATGACCGACCTGCTCGACGCGCCCATCGTCGCCGAACCGCCCGCCATCGCGCCTGCCAGGATGGCGGAGCCGAGGCCCATCGACGAGCGCGCCTTGCTCGAGGAGCTGGAGCCGGAGGTCGGCCGGCTGTACGACCGCCACGCGAGCATCGCGCAGGAGTGGTTCCCGCACGACTTCATCCCCTACCGGCTCGGCCGCGACTTCGACAAGGAGCCCTGGACGGCCGACCAGCCGCGGCTCACCGGCGTCGCGCAGACGAGCTTCGAGATCGGGTTGCTCACCGAGGACAACCTGCCGAGCTACCACCGGCTGATCCACGGGATGTTCGGGCGCGGCGACGGCGCGTGGCTCAACTGGGTCGGGCGCTGGACCGCGGAGGAGGGCCGCCACGCGATCGTGCTCCGGGACTACCTGACCGTGACCCGCAACATCGACCCGATCGCGCTCGAGCGTGGCCGCATGACGCAGCTGCAGCACGGCTACGAGATGCGCTCGACGGACACGCTCCACGGCCTGGCCTACGTCACGTTCCAGGAGCTCGCGACGCGGATCGCCCATCGGAACACGGGCCGCTACTCCGACGACCCCGTCGCGGACCGGATCATGGTCCGCATCGCGACCGACGAGAACCTGCACATGGTCTTCTACCGCGACGTCCTGACGGCCGCCCTGAAGCTGGAGCCGAGTGCGGCGGTCCGCGCGATCGTCGACGAGGTCCTCGCGTTCAAGATGCCCGGCGCCGGCATCCCGGGCTTCCTGCGCAAGGCCGCCCAGATCGCCATGGCCGGCATCTATGACCTCAAGGTGCACCGCGACGAGGTCCTCATGCCGATCCTCCGGCACTGGAAGATCTTCGAGCTGCCCGATCTCGATGCCGCCGCCGAGGAGGCTCGCCACCGGCTCGAGGAGTACCTCGCCAGGCTGGACGAGAACATCGTCCGCTTCGAGGAGCGCCTGGCCCTCTCGCCGATCCCGAGGATCGCTGCGCTGAAGTAGCGCTTCGCGATTTCGAACATGTGTGCTATGGTTGCCGCTCGCCGCCGCAATACGTGGCGACGTTCCGTGTGGTCCCTCCTTCTCGAACAGACCGTGCGTTCTGTGTTCCCTTGTTCGGGAAGTTGGAGGTCCTCATGACCACCGGAACCATCAAGAAGATCGTCGCCGACCGCGGCTTCGGCTTCATCGCTGCTGACGACGCGAAGGAATACTTCTTCCATCGCGGCGGCCTCGACGCAAGCCTCGACTTCGACCGCCTCGTCGGCGGCGAGAAGGTCACCTTCGAGATCGAGCAGAGCCCCAAGGGCCCGCGCGCCAACCAGGTCCACGCGGCCTGACCTTGTTCAACAGCCGGCACGCCCACCTCGGGCGCGCCGGCAACCCCGAGCCAGGCGGGCGGCTCGAGAGGAGCCAAACTCATCGTTCGAACAGCCTTTGTTTCCACCTACCCGCCGCGACGCTGCGGCATCGCGACCTTCACGCACGACCTTGCGGCAGCGACGGGCGGTGGCGAGATCGCGGTCCTGCATCCAGCCGAGCAGGCGCCCTTCTACCCGGTTGAGGTCGAGCATCGGATTCGGAAGGACCTCGCCTCCGATCACGTCCGCACCGCCCGCTCGTTGAGCGACTGCGTCGATGTGGTTTCGATCCAGCACGAGTACGGGATCTGGGGCGGCGAGGACGGCGAATACGTCCTCGACTTCGCCAGGAACCTGCGCGTCCCCGCGGTCGCGACGCTCCATACGGTCCTCCGCGAGCCGTCGCAGCACCAGCGAACCGTGCTGAAGGACCTCGTCGACATCGCCGAGGCGACCGTCGTCATGTCGAGCGCCGCGGCCGACCTCCTGCACACCGCATATGGCGTCCATCCCGACCGCGTGCGCGTGATCCCGCACGGCGTTCCGAGCGTGCCGCTCGTGGACTCCGCAACCGTCAAGCCCGCGCTGGGCGTCGGCAACCGCGACGTCATGCTGACCTTCGGGCTGCTCGGCCCCGGCAAGGGCTGCGAGCTCATGATCGACGCCCTGCCGGCCGTCGTCGCCGCCAACCCCGCCGCGCTGTACGTCATCGTCGGCGCCACCCACCCGAACCTCATCCTGGCCGAGGGCGAGGCCTATCGGCGCTCGCTCTTCGATCGCGTGCGGGCCCTCGGCATGGAGGACCACGTCCAGTTCGTCGATCGGTTCGTCGGCAAGGCCGAGCTCACCCAGTGGCTGGGGGCCGCCGATATCTTCGTCACGTCCTATCCGAACATGGCCCAGATCGTGTCCGGGACGCTGTCGTACGCGATGGGCGCCGGGCGGGCGATCGCGTCCACCCCGTACGCCTACGCGAGCGAGCTCCTGGCCGATGGCCGTGGCGTCCTCGTGCCGGCCGGCTCGGCGGAGCAGTTCGCCGCCGCCCTGAACGAGCTCCTCGGGAACCCCGATCTCCGGGCGGCGATCGGGCGTCGCGCCTATGCCTACAGCCGCAACATGGTCTGGCCGGCGGTCGGCGCGATGTACCGCGACCTCTTCGCGAGCGTTGCCGCCGATGCCGCGACGGTTCGCGAGCTGTCCTCGATCGCGAACGTGCCCCCTGCCGCACGCGAGCCCGAGCGGGTCGCCGCTCGTGCCTGAGCTCGCCCCCCTGCACCCCATCAGCCGGTCCCATCTGGACGTCCTGAGCACCGAGCTCGGGATCATGCAGCACGCGATCGGGTCCGTGCCCGATCCGAAGCATGGCTACTGCACAGACGACGTCGCGCGGGCCCTCCGCGTCGACCTGCTCCACGCGCGAACGCTGGGCTGGCCGGCGGTCGCGAGCAGTGCCTGGCGCAACCTGCGCTTCCTCGAGGCCGCCTTCGATGTCCGAACGGGCAGCTTCCGCAACTTCCGGACCATGAGCGGCCACTGGATCTATGCCGCCGCCTCGGAAGACAGCCAGGGGCGCGCGATGCTCGCGATCGGCCAGACGATCGCCGCGGATCCGGATCGGCCGATGGTCGTCATGCACCGCTCGATCGGGCGGGCCGCCTTGACCCTCTGGGACCAGGCGCTCCCGGGTGCCCGCACCGTGACCGCGCTGCGGGCACGCGCCTCGATCACCCTCGGCTGCGTCGCGCGGCTCGAGGCCGGCGATGACGCCGCGACGGCCGCAGTCCTGGACGAGCTCGCGGGCGAGCTGCAGCGCGTCTTCGATGACAACGCGACATCGGACTGGCCGTGGCCGGAGCCCGTCCTGACCTATGAGAACGGGCTCCTGCCCCGCGCGCTCATCGTCGCGGGACGACATTCCGGCAACCGCGCGATGGTCGAGCGGGGCCTGCTCGCGCTCCAGTGGCTCCTGCGCGTGCAGACGGCCTCGGCCGGCTACCTCTCGCCCATCGGCAACGAATGGTGGCCGCGCGGCGGCGTCCGATCCGGGTTCGACCAGCAGCCGATCGAGGCGACGGCCCTCCTCCTCGCCGCCGAGGCAGCCTTCGCCGCGACGGGTGCTCCGGAGTACAGCGCCGCGATGGAGCTTGCGTACGGGTGGTTCCTGGGGGCCAACGACCTGGGCTTGTGGGTCGCCGACCCGATCCGCGGATCGGGCTCCGATGGCCTCACGCCGCGAGGCCTGAACACCAACGAGGGCGCCGAGTCGACCCTGATGTGGCTCACGGCCGCGGAGCACATGCGGGCGATGCGTCACGTGGCGCTCCTGGTGGAGACCGCAGCCGAGGCCCTGCTGGTCGCGGCAGCGCCCTTCGACGGCCCACTGCCGCGACCGCTGCCCGAGGATCCAGCGCGGCAACCCGTCGCCGCGGCGATCCGATGACGCGGCTGGCGCCGCTCTTCCGACGCTCCGACCGCAACCCCATCCTCACCGCCGCCGACGTCCCCTACCCCGCCAACAGCGTGTTCAACCCGGGCGCCGCCCGCGTCGGCGACGAGACGATCCTCCTCGTCCGCATCGAGGACCTGCGCGGGATCTCCCTGCTGCACGTCGCCCGGAGCACCGACGGGGAGACGAACTGGACGTTCGATCCCGAGCCGCTGCTCGTCCCCGACGTCGATCGCGATCCCGAGGAGACGTGGGGCTGCGAGGATCCCCGCCTGACGTGGCTCCCGGAGCGGGAGGAATGGGCGATCGCCTACACCGCCTACAGCCGGCGCGGGCCACTCGTCTCGCTCGCGACCACCCGCGACTTCCGGACCGTCAAGCGGCTCGGTCCCGTGATGCCACCGGAGGACAAGGACGCCGCCCTGCTGCCACACCGAATCAACGGGCGCTGGGCGATGATCCACCGCCCGTCGCCGTTGCGCGGCGGCGCGCACGTCTGGCTTTCGTATTCACCCGACCTCCGCCACTGGGGCGACCACAAGCTCGTCCTCGAGGCCCGTGACGGGGCCTGGTGGGACGCGGGCAAGATCGGGCTCGGGCCGCCGCCGCTCGAGACGCCCGATGGCTGGCTGATGATGTATCACGGCGTCCACCTCACTTCGGACGGTCCGATCTATCGCACCGGGCTCGCGCTGCTGGACCTCCAGGATCCGGGGACGGTGCTGCATCGGCTCGACGAATGGGTCTTCGGGCCGGAGGCGCCGTACGAGATCACCGGGGACGTCGGGCGAGTTGTGTTCCCGTGCGGCTGGGTCCGCGACGAGGCGACCGATCGCCTGTTCCTGTACTACGGCGCCGCGGACACGAGCATCGCGCTCGCCGTCGCGTCGTTCAGCGAGGTCCTGGCGCGGGTGAAGAGCTCGCCGCTGCTCGTCGGCGGCTGACGCGGCCGCGGCCGCGATCGAGGTCGGCGCCGCATCGCAGCGGCCGCTCGGGTACAGTCGCGGCACCGTGATCTGTGCGACGTGCTCGACCGAGAACCCGTCCGACACGAAGTTCTGCCTGAACTGCGGCTCGCGCCTGGGCTGCCCGACGTGCGGCGCTCCAATCGTGGCGGGTGCCAGGTTCTGCGGCAACTGCGGCACGCGGCTGATCGCCGCCGAGGTCGATAGCGGTAGCACCATCGGGGGCGCGAACGCGAGCGGCGCAACGCCAACGGCCGCGGGCGGGCCCGCCAGCGCCGCGGGCGCCGGCTCGGCGACCACCACCACGAGCACCGCGGCCGCCGGCGCTGGCAGCGGAGCAGGCCCCCATCCGACCGAGCGCCGCGTCGTCAACGTCCTGTTCGCCGACCTCGTCGGATTCACGACGATCTCGGCGAGCCGCGACCCGGAGACCATCCGCGAGCTCCAGAGCCGCTACTTCGAACGGACGCGCGAGATCGTCGGCCGCTATGGCGGCGTCGTCGAGAAGTTCATCGGCGACGCCGTGATGGCGCTGTGGGGTGCCCCGACCGCCCACGAGGACGATGCGGAGCGCGCGGTTCGCGCGGCGCTGGACCTGGTCGAGATGGTCCCGGTCATCGGGCGCGAGATGCACATCGACCTCCAGCTGCGGGCCGGCGTGCTCACCGGCGAGGCGGCCGTGCAGGTCGGCTCCGAGTCGGAGGGCATGGTCACCGGCGACATGGTCAACACGGCCGCACGGCTGCAGTCGGTCGCCCAGCCCGGAACCGTGCTCGTCGGCGAGGCGACGCGGCTGGCCGCCGGCGAGGCAATCGCGTTCGAGGCCGCCGGCGAGCAGATGCTCAAGGGCAAGGAGGCACCGGTCGCGGCGTGGCGCGCAATGCGCGTCGTTGCGGAACGCGGCGGCGCCCGGCGCCCGGATGCGATCGAGCCCCCGTTCGTGGGGCGCGCGGAAGAGCTGCGCTTCCTCAAGGAGCAGTTCCACGCGACCGGCCGTGAGGGCAAGGCCCGGCTCGTGTCGCTCGTCGGGCAGGCCGGCATCGGCAAGAGCCGGCTCGCCTGGGAGCTGGAGAAGTACCTCGACGGCGTCGTCGAGAACGTCTGGTGGCATCGCGGCCGCTCGCCGAGCTACGGCGAGGGCGTCACGTTCTGGGCCCTCTCCGAGATGTTCCGCCGGCGAGCGGGCCTCGCCGAGGGCGACGACGCCGACACCACGCGTCGCGCCGTCGCGGCGATGCTCAGGGAGCACGTCCCGGACGAGGCGGAGCGCGCCTGGATCGAGCCGCGCGTCCTCGTGCTGCTGGGCGTCGGCGACACGACCCAGGGTGGCTCGGCCGAGCTGTTCGCCGCGTGGCGGACCTTCTTCGAACGGCTCGCAACAACCGGCACCGTGGCCATCGTCATCGAGGACCTGCAGTGGTCCGACGACGGCCTGCTCGATTTCCTGGAGCACCTCCTCGACTGGGGCCGCACGAGCCCGATCTTCGTGCTCACGCTGGCCCGACCGGAGCTCCTCGACCGGCGCCCCGGCTGGGGCACGGACCGGCGCGGCGCCACCGCGATGCGCCTCGACCCCTTGCCCGACACCGCGATGCGCGAGCTCCTGGACGGGATCGCGCCGGGCCTGCCCGAGCGCGTGATCGCCCGAATCCTCGAGCGCGCCGACGGCATCCCGCTCTACGCCGTCGAGACGGTGCGCATGCTCGTCGCGAAGGGCCAGCTCGTCGAGCGCGACGGGCATCTCCTCGCGCCCCTCGGTGCTGCCGGCGCGCTGAACCTTGCCGATCTCGAAGTTCCGCCGACGCTCCAGGCGCTCGTCGCCGCCAGGCTCGATGCCCTGCCACCCGCCGATCGATCGCTCCTGCAGGACGCCGCCGTCCTCGGCCAGAGCTTCACCGTCGAGGCGCTGACCGCGATGAGCGGCGAGTCGCCAGAGGCGCTGCTCCCACGCCTCACGGCGCTGGTTCGACGGGAGATCCTGACGCTCGAGACCGACCCACGCGCCCCGACGCGCGGCCAGCACGCCTTCGTCCAGGCCCTCCTCCGCGAAGTGGCCTTCTCCACGCTCTCGCGGCGCGAGCGGCGGGCCCGGCATCTCACGGCGGCCCGCTATTTCGAGTCGATCGGCGACGAGGAGGTGGCCGGGGTCATCGCGACGCACTTCGTCGAGGCCTACCGCGCCGCGCCCGAGGGGCCCGAGGGCGAGGCCGTCGCCACGCAGGCGCGGATCTCGCTGCTCGCGACCGCCGACCGCGCCAACGACCTCGGAGCGATCGTCCAGGCGATCGACACGCTCCGATCGGCGCTCGAGGTCACCCCGGACCCGGCCCAGCGTGCCCACGTCCTCGAGCGGATCGGCCGGCTCCAGACGTTCCACTCGGATTGGGAGGCAGGCTTCGCCAACCTGGCCGCCGCCGTCGACGCGTACACGAAGCTGGGTGACCGGATCGGCGTGCTGCGGGCGACGGGCATCCACATCGGGGAGCTCATGGCAGTCGGGAGGATCACCGATGCCGAGAAGCTGACCGCCGAGATCGACCCCGAGCTGGAGGCACTCGTCGCCAACGCCCTCGAGCAGCGGGCGGACGCGGATCGTGAAGACCTCAAGGTGGCCGCACTGCTGGCCGAGACCATGGCCCGTCTCGACTTCCGGCGCCAGCACTACGCGGACTCGGTCCGCTGGGCCGACCGCGCCCTTGCCCTCGCCGAGCCCCTGCGCCTCGACGAGACGATCAGCATGGCCCTCGTCACGAAGGGCACATCGATGGGACTCAACAGCCAGCTGCGCCAGGGCAGCGCGCTGCTCGAGGGAGCCGCAGTCGACGCCACGGCGCATCGCCAGAACATGGCGGCGCTTCGGGCACTCAACAACCTTGCCTCGTTCGCGGCCGGGATCGATCCACGGGCCTCGCTCGAGCGGACGAGGCTCGGCGTCGCGACCGTCCGCCGGCTCGGGCTCAGAGCCTTCGATTCGTACCACTCCGGCAATGCGGTGGGCGCCGGCGAGGCGCTCGGCGAATGGGCCTGGGTGCGCGACGCTGTGAGCACGATGCTCGAAGGCGATCGCGAGCGTGATGAGACCGAGTGGCTCGAGCATTGTCGCGATTACTTCGACATCTGGACCGGCACGCCGGACATCGCCCGGATCGAGCACCTCCTGGCTACCGTCCGGAAGGACAATGACCTCCAGGGCGTCCGAAACCTCTCCTCGGTTCTGGCTCGGTGCGCATTCGCGGCCGGCGATGCTGCCCGGGGTCTCGAGCTCGTGCAGCCCTTCCTCCGTGATGCCGCCCTTGCCAGTGCGTGGGACTTCGAGTGGGTCGGCCGGCTCGCACTGCTGGCCGGGAAGCCTGACGTCGCGCGTCAGGTGCTCGAGGTTGCCGGCGCGGGTCCGGGCGGCGTGGTCGATCACCATCTCGAGGTGCTTCGAGCCGGCCTCGCTGCCATCGAGGGTCGGCGGGACGACTCGGTGGCGCTGTATCGATCGGGTCTCGCCGGCTATCGCTCGTTCGGGCTGCGGTTCAGCCTGGCTCTCACGGTCATCGACATGGCAACGCTGCTCGGCCCGGACGATCCCGCCGTGCGCTCCGTGATCGACGAGGCTCGCGGGATCCTGGACGAGCTCGAGGCCCGCAACGTGCTGGCCATGCTCGATGCGCTCGAGGCCGGGGCGGACAACGCCGGGGCCAGGAAGGCCCGTCAGCGCCAGTCGATCGTGACGACCTCCATGGGCTCGGACAGGCCCTTGAGCAGCTCGCTCCGGACGCCGGAGGACCGGTAGGACTCGCCCACCGTCGACAGGCTGGCGATGATCTGGCCGCCGGTCGCGAGCCCCGCGATGCGCGACGCCTCGTGGACGCCCTTGCCCCGGTAGTTCGTGCCCACCTGCTGGGCGTCCGAGGCATGCAGCCCGATCCGCACCTGCGGCGCGAAGCCCGCCTTCTGGCGGTGCTCCTGGAGCCGCCGCTGGATCGCGATCGCCGCCGCGACCGCCTGCTCGGGTGAGTCGAAGCTGACGAAGAAGCCGTCGCCGGTCGTCGAGATCTCGCGGCCCTCGTGGGCGGTGAAGACCTCGCGCAGCGTCGTGTCGTGCCAGCGCAGGAGCGTGTCCCAGGCCTCGTCGCCGAGCGCCTCGACGAGGTTGGTCGAGCCGACGACGTCGGTGAACATGAACGTCTTGAGCACCCGCCGGTTCGGGGCGGCTTTGCCGCGCAGCTGCCACGGCAGCAGCTCCGACACCTCGTCGATGACGATCGCGCCGGTCGGGCAGGCGAACGTCGCCTCGCGCAGCTGCTCGTCGTCGACGCTGTCGGGGTCGAGGACCTCCGCCTTGCCGAGGTCCCCGCGGAGCCAGTCGAAGGCCGTCGGGGCGATCGTGATGCAGTTGCCGGCGCCGATGCACTTGTGCCGGTCGACGCGGACGCGGAGCGTCATCGCGCGAAGCCCTTGAACGCGAGCGTCGTCGCCTCGGCGCGGTTCGAGACGCCGAGGCGGGCAAGCAGCTTGGCGAGTCGCACGCCGACGGCCTCGTGGTCGAGCCCGACCTTCGCCGCCATCTCGGCGTTCGTGTCGCCCTCGGTGAGCAGGCGCAGGAGCCGCCGGTCGACGTCGTCGACGTCGGGCAGGTCGAACGGACCCACCGGGCCCGCGGTCGCTGCACCAGGCTCGTCGAACGTCCCGAGCAAGTCGACGAGCTCGCGCCCGATCGGGCCGCGGAGCCAGCGGACGCGGATCCGCTCGTCGAGGGTGCCCTGCGCGATCCGCGCGACCACCAGCCGAAGGTAGCTCTGGACGAACCCCTTCGTGTCGTCCGGCCCGCCGGCGAGGATCGCCCGCGCGACGGGGACGACGATCTCGAGGCTGCCGTCCTCGTGGAAGGAGGCCTGGAGTGCGGCGATGGCGGCACCCGCGGCGGCGACCGCCCCCGTGAGGTCGTCCCGGGCGAGCGCGATGGTCGCGAGGGCGGCATCGGCCTGCGGACCCCAAACCGGGTGACCCGGCAGCTGCGCCACGATCTCCTTCGCGTCACGGGCCGCGTTCTCGGCGACGGCCATCAGCGCTTCGTCGCGATTCGTGGCGCCGAGCCGGGCCGCTTCGATGGCAAGCCGCGCGAGCGCCTCGCAGCGCGCCGACGCGCGGCTCCCCGCCAGGGTGACCGACTGCTCGAGGTGCCGGCGCATGCCGGCCGCATCGCCCGCGCGGGCCCGGACCGTGCCCCGCCACAGCTCGAGCTGCCGCGCGCGGGTGGTCGACGGAGCTGCGGACGCGACGTTCGCAGCGAGCCCGAGCCAGCGCTCGGCCGCGTCGATGTCGCCGAGCTCCAGGTGGCTCAGGGCGACGCCGCCCGCGGCGGAGAACTCGATCGCCTGGTCGCCGAGCAGCCGCGCGGCGCGGTAGGCCTCCTCGCCGCGGGAGAGCATCAGGTCCGGCACGATCTTGGCGCGCGCGTAGACGTGAACCCCGAACAGCAGCTGGAGCTCCTGGCGTGCCCGCTCGCTCTCGGTGACGAACTCGGTGAGGCGCGAGGTCACGCGCCGGATCTCCTCGATGTGCCGGGCCGACGACGCGAGGTGGATCACCGGCGCGTAGCTGCCGTAGGCCATCGCGATGACAGTCGCCATCACGCCGGTTCGATCGTCGAGGCGCTCGAAGATCGCGAGCGCGCGCTCGAAGAGCGCGCGCGACTCGAGGACCGTCGGCGCGATCGGCTGGCTGCCGAGGACCGCGTCGATGGATTCGCCGCCCGCAATGCGCGCCGCGAGCTCGAACGCAAGGCCGGATCGGTTCATCTCGACGAACCAGTCGCGCACGCGCGACACCTTCAGCATCCCGAGCTCGCGCAGCGCGGCGGCAAGGCTCCGCTCGTTGCCGAGGCGTTCGGCGAGCTCCGCAGCACGCCCGAACGCGGCCTCGGCGCCGTCGATGTCGACCTCGCCGGAGACGGCGTTGTACGCCTCGCCGAGCTGGACACGCAGGAGCGCCTGCCCGAGCTCGAGGTTGGCGCGCAGCTCCGTCTGGTCGTCCCCGCGCGCCGCGGCACGGGTGGCGACGCGACGCGCGAGCTCCGCGGCCGCGTCCTCGTCCTTCGACATCCGGAGCGCCGCCGCGCGCCGGAGCTGGACGTCGAACTCCAGCTCGGGATCGCGAAGCGCTTCCGCGAGGGCGCCGAGCTCGGCGAGGCCCTGCAGCCGCTCGGAGGTCTTTCGGAGGACAGCGTACGCGTCGTCGCGGCAGGTGAGCAGGGTGCGGCGATCCGCCGAGGATGACACCACGGGGAGCGCCTGCTCGACGAGCCGCAGCGCCTCCTCGGGGGCGTTGGACCTGAGCGCCGCGGCCGCCGCGTCGATGGAGAACTGGGCCGCGCGCTCCGTATCCCCCGCCGCGAGGGCGTGCTGGGCGAGCATCGGCAGGCCGGCCGCGGACGGGTCGCCGCCCTCGAGCAGGAGCTCGACGAGCGCGCCGTGGACCTGGCGCCGCCGCGATTGCGAGAGCTGCGAGTCGGCGAAGTCGCGGACCTGGACGTGGCTGAACGTGTAGTCCGCCGCGTCGCCCTCGGGATGCTGGAGCAGCAGGCCCGCCTCGACGGCGGGGCGGAGGGCGTCCGCGAGATCCTCGCCGTCGGCGCCGAAGCGGCCGCGGACCGCTCGGAGGTCGCGAAGGCTGAAGCTGCGACCCAGGATCGCCGCGTCCGAGAGCACCTCCCGCGTCGGCTCGGGGAGCCGCGCGGCGCGGCGCTGGATCAGCGTTCGCACGGCGGATGGCACCAGGCGCGCCGCGTTCCGCCCGAGCTTCCACTCGCCATCGAGGAGCTGGAGCGTTCCCGCCTCGCGGTGCGTGCGCGCGAGCTCCTCGACGATGAACGGCACGCCCTCGGACTGCACCTGCATCGCCGAGGCGGACGCCGCCTCGACCGGCCCGCCGAGCACGTTCCGCAGCAGCTCGGCGGTCTCGGTCGTGCTGAACCGGTTCGGGCGGAGGCGCCGCACGAGTCCCATCCGCTCCATATCGGCGACGAAGTTCACCGCCTCGGTCACGCCCGCGAACTCATCCGGCCGGACCGTCAGGAACAGGAAGATCGGGCGGTCGGCGTCGCTGCGGACGACGTACCGGAGCATCCGCAGGGTGTCGTCGTCGGCCCACTGGACGTCGTCGATCATCAGGGCGATCGGGCGGATGTCGGCGAGCGCGCTCACGGCGACCCCGGCCAGGTCGAAGGCGCGCAGCAGCTTCGCGTCCGGCGAGAGCGTCGCGAAGCCAGGCTCGTCGCGGCCGGACATGGCATCGACGACGCGACGAACCGCGGTCGCGGCGGGCGTCCCGGCTGCGGTCTCGGTGATGGCGGGCGCGGCGAACAGGCTCCGCGCCACGAGGAACGGGCCGCGGATCTCCTCGTCGGCGGTGACCGCGATCGTGGTGAATCCCGCTGCCATGGCGAGCTCCGCCGCCGCGAGGAGCAACCGGGTCTTGCCGATCCCGGGCTCGCCCTCGAGCGTCACCGCGGCGAGGCGCGACTTCGCCTCTCGGATCTCCTGCGCGAACGCGGAGAGCTCCGCGTTGCGCCCGATGATCGACCCGGTGGCGCGCCGGAGCTGCACCGCGAGCGAGCACTGTGCCTGGACGAGCGGATCGAGAACGTCGCCCTCGGGGATCTGGAGCTCGGTCGGCGGGGCGGTCTGGTCGATCACGCGGCTGATTATGGGCGTCCCGGCGCACGCGGGCCCACCGCGGCGCCCCGCTTGGCCGTGCCGCGCACGGCCCTGCCGCGCTCGGCCGTGCCGCGAAC
>DASQIK010000075.1:0-6985 GCA_035631615.1 Candidatus Dormiibacterota bacterium
CGTCGGGCGAGGCCACTGCTTTCGCGGGCAACGGCCTCAGCGCTGAGAGCCCCGCAACGGCTGTTGCGCGCCTCGACCGTAGCACATCACTTCCGATAACTGAAGTTATGTCTGGGGCGCGGCTCAAGGCGTGTGGGTTCCAGCCCGCGCAGCGGCCAGTGCCTTCCTTTGAAGATCAGCAGCGCGCACACGAATGTCTCGCTGACCGCGCTTGGGTGCCAGGCCCGCGCTGCGATCGGACGCGCAAATTGCGGTGATGCCAGCAACGACGTCACCTCAAGAGCCCGATGACGGCCAACGGGCAACGTGGCCGATCGCGCGGATCGTGCTCGGCGCTCGAACCGGGATGCACAGTGGGACTTCCCTACCCCGCAGCTGATCTCCCGACGACCATCAACCCCGGCCGTTCCGCAACATCCGTTCGAGCTCGCGGCGGAGGCGCTTGCTCGGCCGGCCCTCGCCGCGGACCGCCTTGATGCCGGGTGCGATCTCGCGGATGACCGGCGCCGGGCTGTTGTCGATGTAGCAGGTGGCGGCGGCCGGCGCGCCGACGCGCGTTTCGATCGGTCGCACGACCTCGAGGATCCGCTCGCGTTCGGCGATCAGCGCATGGACCATGTCGCCGGCGCGAACCTTCGTCGACGGCTTTGCCGTGTTGCCGTTCACGCGGACGTGCCCGCCCTCGCACAGCTGGGTGGCCATGGGCCGCGTCTTGACGAGCCGCACCGCGCACAACCAGCGGTCGATCCGTGTCTCGTCGGCCAATGGATCAACGACGCCGTCGCGAGCTTGCCGACGCACCGGCGCCAGCGGCGACAAGCACCAGCACGATCCCGAGCAGGGTCGCCACGACCGCTGCGGCGCCGACGACGACCTGCGCGATGACCTTCGCGGCTATTGGATGGTGGGCCGCAAGTGCCTCGTACAGCAGCCCCGCGACGAACGCGAGGACTGCCGAGGCGACGACCGTTGAGGTCGGCTGGTTGGACGCCGCGACGACGACGCCGATCGCAATCGCGACCACGAGGGGCAGGCCGTAGTGGACTTCGGCTTGTGTCGGCAGTGCTTCGGCTGACGGCGCCGCCTGCGGGGCTCCTTCCTGTTGGGCGACGTTCAACTGGGGCTGGGCTGGATGATCCATGAACGACGGCGACGACAGCTGCCTGGTCGCGTACAGGCCCGTGCCCGGCAGGCCGATCGTCTGGCGTACACCGCGCCGACCGAACGTGACCTTCGATCCGCGCGGCCCGACACTCAGTGATGGCCCTGACTTCGACAGGTTGATCGTCAGGCCGGGCGCGACCTTGACCCGCCGCCAGACCCGGAGGTGCCAGGGGTTGCTCAGGTGAGGGTCTCCAAGGTCAGGAGGATCGCTGGCGGATGCCCCGGTCGACGGCCCGGGCGGTCCGTTCCCGAGGATCGTACCTGACCGAACTGGCTTGGGAGGTGGGCCAGATGCGCGACGTTGCGCTACCTTCCGTCCATGGCGCTCGTGCTGGACTACATCGAGCTGGCGGTGGACGACGTCGAGCAGGCCAAGGCCTTCTACGCGAAGGCGCTTGGCTGGACGTTCAACGACTACGGCCCCGACTATGCAGGCCTCCAGGATCCGAGGAATCCGGGGCAGGAGTTCGGCGGTCTCAACGCGGACAAGACGTCCTCGCGAGGCGCCGGCGGCGTCATGGCGTTGGCACGAGCGGACGATGCGGAGCGCGTGCTCGCGGCCGTCCGCGCGGCCGGCGGCCGCATCGTCCTGGACCTCTACGAATACCCCGGCGGGCGACGATTCACCTTCGCCGACCCGTGGGGCAACGTCCTCGGCGTGTACGAGCCGGCAGCCTAGCCAGACTCCGAGGTCAATTGCCTGGGCAGGGCGCGGGCCTTGCCGTCGGCGCGCGCGTCGGGTGTGCACCGGCGTGCTGTCGCGGAGACGCTGAGGACCTAGGATGCGGCCGTGATCGCAGCAGCTGCCGCCATCGAGCCGCCGGCGGCGGGATATCGCCTGAGTGCGGTCAGCAGATTCCTCAGCTGGGCCGATGACCTCCCGTGGCACGGCGCGTTGCTCTATCTCGCGATGGCCGCGCTGCTATTCGCCTGGGGCCAGGCGGTCGCCTGGGCGACTGGGCTCGTGCCCGTCGGAACGTTCCACCCGCTCCTTGCGACCGGCTTTGTCTACGGCCCATACATCCTGGCTGCGCTGGCCTACCTCAACCGTGTCGCAGTGCGCGCCCTGGCGCAGTTCTGGCCGGCGACAGGGTGGCCGGATGACCAGCAGGCGACATGGCGGTACGCGTTCGTCACCGCGCCAGGTGGGTACGGAGCGATCGCCTTCGGGTTCGGGCTGGCTGCCGCGATCGGTGCCTTCTTCTCGGCATCGGACACGCTCATCGGCACCGGCTCCGACCGGCTGATCCTCCTCGTCGGCTATCTTCCGGCCGCGACGCTCGGCTATTCGCTCGTCGTGGTCGCCATCTCCCAGAGCGTGCGCCAGCTTCGGCTGGTCGCGCGCATCCACCGGGAAGCGACGAGGATCGACCCGTTCGACCGCGTGCCCCTCTATGCGTTCTCGGGACTGACGGTGCGGACGGCGCTGACGTATCTCGTGAGCGGTTACTACGCCTTGACCGTCAACGGCACCTTCCAGGCCGGGAATGTCGTCGGCATCGTCGTGCTCGCGGCGACCTTCGGCGCTGGTATTGCGTGCTTCGTCCTGCCGCTCTGGGGCATCCACGAGCGCCTGGTCCATGAGAAGGCGCAGCTGCTGCAGGAGGTCGAGCGCCGCCTCGGACGGCTCGGCGACGAGATGTACCGGCGGATCGACGGCGGCCAATTCGATGGCACCAAGGTCGTTAGCGACGCCCTGAGCGGCGTACAAGCGCTGCGCGATCGTATCTCGCGCCTGCCGACGTGGCCCTGGCAGCCGAACCTCTTCCGCGGATTCCTGTCGGCCCTGCTCCTGCCGGTGATCGTGTACGTCGTCAGCCGGCTGATCGGAGGCCGAGTCGGCGTCTGATCGCCCCCTCGCGGACGTCAGATCGGCGGCAGCAGGTCGGAGATCCCGGAGCGCGGTGACTTGATCAGGTCGCGGCGAGCGGACGCGCGATACTGCCCGGGGGTCGTCTCCAGGTAGCGACCGAACCATCGGGTCAGGTGGCTCTGGTCGGAGAAGCCGACCTCGTCCGCGACCCGGCTGATCGGCTCGTCGGTCGTGGCGAGGAGCCTGGCGGCGGCATTCACCCGGATCCGGCGCAGGTAGTCCCCGAGCGACTCGCCATAGGCGCGACGGAAGCCGCGGGCCAGTCGCTCCGGCTCGATCCCGATCGCGTCCGCGATCTCGGCCAGCGACAGCGGGTCGGCGTAGCGGTCGTGGAGCACGGCGCGGGCCTTGCCCAGCCACGTCGGGCGTCGCTCGAGCCCGACCGAGCGTGCGACGCGTGCCACGAGCTCCAGGGCCGCCGCCTCGACCGCCAGCGGGGTCACGTCGTCCGGCGCGTCGAGCTCGTTCGCTGCCCGCCTGGCAAGCAGCTCGATGTACGGGTCGCGCACGTGCAGGAACCGCCGCGTGACCTCGCCGACGACGGAACCCAGGCGCTCCGCCTCCAGGCTCAGGCTCAGGACCGCGGTCTCGACCGGGCCGAATCGGTTGGCATGGAGCGCGCCAGCGGGCTCGACGAGGACGGTCGGCGCGAAGCACTCCCGCTCGTGGTGCTCCCGGCCGGCGACCCAGCCGCCCGCGAGCACGACGGCAATGTTCGTGTCCGGATGCGAGTGCGCCGGCAGCTGGAGGCCGGCGGGAAAGCGCATGGAGGTGACGCGGCCGAACGAGACGGCCTGCCATTCGACGCGAGCGGCACCCGCCGTTACGGCGACCAGCGCTCCCATGGCCGGGATTGTGCCACGACGCGCAATCGTTCAATCGCCGCGGCAGCGTGCAAGACGTGGGACCACGGCGACGGCAATCTAGGGACTCGATGGATGACCGCAGGCAGTCGGACGTCGTCGAGGATGAGCGCGGGCGCAAGATCGGCGTGTCGGGCGGCCGCCGGTGCGCCAGCTGCGGCGTCGTTGTCCACTGGCGCATCGAGAAGTACTGTCTCCAGCACCGCCAGCGCTTCGCCGGCCACATCTACTGCATGCAGTGCCAGAGGTTCTTTCCAATCCCCTGATTGACCGCCGATCACGGGATGAGCCCCCTACTCGCCGACCGTGCCGAAGGCGGCCCGACCGGCCGGTCGATAGGTCTGGATCATCACGCCGGTCGGAGTGACCTTCGACTCCACCAGGTCGAGGCGATGCGACTGGCCCCGCTCCGGGAAGAGTCGCAGCCCGGCGCCAAGCACGACCGGGTAGATCAGCAGGTGCATCTCATCGAGGAGATCACGCTCGAGGAGCCAGCGCAGGAGCTGACCGCTGCCCTGCAGCAGGAGGTCGCGGCCGGGCTGCGCCTTGAGCTTGCGAACGGCCGCCTCGACGTCGCCGTCGATCACGTGGGTGTTCTGCCAGGTCGGGTGCTTCAGGGTCGTCGATGGCACGTGCTTGGGCAGGATGTTGATCCCGTGCGAGACGGGGTCGCCCCCGTCGTGGTCGGGCCAGTAGCCCGCCCAGATGTCGAAGGTGACCCGCCCGAGCAGCATCGCGTCCATGCGCGAGTACACGTCGGTGATGAAGGTGCCCGTTTCTTCGTCGCCGAACGGCGCCTGCCACCCGCCTCGGTCGAACCCGTTGCGGCGGTCCTCGTCGGGTCCGCCCGGCCCCTGGTACACGCCGTCGAGCGTGACGAACTCGGTTGCGGTGAGCTTCATCGTGGTTCCTCGTTGGCGGGTCCGGTCGCCGATACCATGCCCCGGATTGGGTTCGTTCGCGTTGCGCGTCGCTCGCCGAGCGCGACCCGTCCCCGCGATCAGTCGAGCGAGAGGGTCATCGTCCATGCCCCGCCGGGTCGATCCGGCGATTGGAGTCTGACCGGCCAGCGTGGCGCGAGGATGTCAGCGAGATCGTCCGGGGATGCCGGGTCGGCGCCGGATTCGAGGAGGTAGTGCGCCGCCTCGCCGCGCACCCGCTTGGCAACGACGTCGCCGATGCGATGGCCGCGGGCACCCAGGTTCACCTTGAGCGTCACCGTCCGATTGCCGAGCGCGGCCGGCATGCCGATCGCCTGGTAGGTCGGCGACCGTAGGTCGACGATCACTCCCTCGCCGCCGGCGGCATCGGCGAGCACGCCCGGCAGAAGCTCGCGCCACGTCGGCTCGAGCCTGCCCAGCCCGATGAGGCTCGCCCAGACCAGCAGCCGGTACGGCGGGATGCGGTCCGCCGGCCGTAGCGCGCCCCACAGCGCCGACACCACCACGAGGCTCCGCTCTGCCCGCGCCGCGCCGGCGGCAGACAGCCGGGACGCATCGAGGCCCTCGTGGAGCGGCCCGGTGTAGACGTCGAGCACCGGGATCGCCGGCAGCTCGAACAGGCGCGTGTTCCGGGCGACCTCCCGGGCAAGCGTCGGCCGGACGTGCAGGCGCTCGAAGGCGTCGAGACCCGCGCTCGTCTCGACCAGCGCTCCTGCGATTCGACGCCGCGCCTGCAGCAGCGAAGGAAACGAGAGCTCCTCGATCACGACCGGCCGACCGGCGGCAACGGGCGGGCGCTTCGACTCGGATGGCGGGGCGATGATCAGCACGGGTGGCGACCGCCGGGATCCTGCTGGGCCCGGCGCTATCTCGGGTGGGTCTCCAGCCAGGCGCGGGTGCTCGGGGCGTGCTCTTCGTGGAGGTGCCCGGTGAATTCCACGTCGACGAGCGCGCCCGGAACCCACGGGATCGCGTTCGGATCCGTGAGCCTGGCCTCGGGGATGCTCTCGAGGGCGCTGATCAGGCGGTCGTACGAGGCGTCGTAGTCCGCGACCAGCTGCGCCGGCGACCGATCCGAATCGTGCTCCCGGAACCACGCGTTGATTGCGTCGATGTCATCGTCGTCGTCCTCGTCGAGGTCGGCGGGCCATGGGTTCGGGGGCAGGGGTCCGCCCCTGGCGAATGCCTCGAGGCGATTCAGTGTTCGGTTGCGCCAGTCGACCAGGTGGCCGGCCATGTCCCCGAAGCTCCACTCCCCCATCGGCCCGGGCTCCGCATACCGATCCGGTCCGACCTCGGCGGCGAGGTCGCGCCAGAACTGCTGGTCCGCACGGATCGCGGCGATCTGCTCGTCTCGTGTTCGCATGGCTCCCTCCAATGCGCCTGATGGTGCGGGTCGGTGGACCCGGCGCGATCGCTATGCTCGAAGCTGCCCATCCCCGCGACGGCCCGACCGAGGGACTCGCGGAAGGCACGTCCGCGCGCGATCCGGAGGTTGCGTTCGATGGTGCCGGCGGGCCGCACTATGGGCGTACCCTCGGGGCGTGACGACAACCCGCGTGGCCTGGCGCCGCTCCGACGAGATCGAGGCCGACGAGTTCTGCACGATGAGCGTCCGCGGCGGCGGGCTGTCGCTGGTCGGCACGATCCTTGGTGCCGAGGCCGGCCAGCCGATCCGGATCGAGTACCGCGTCCTCGCCGACGCGAAGGGCTTCACGACCGCCGTCCACGTCCGGCAGCTCGTGGGCTTCGAGCAGCGCTCGATCGCGCTCCTTCGGGACGAGAAGGGCAGCTGGTCGGTCGACGGCAAACGGGTGGCGGCGCTACGCACCTGCTCCGACGTCGACCTCGGGTGCAGCCCGTCGACGAACACGCTGCCGATCCGACGGCTGCGCCTGGGCGCCGGTTCGTCGAGGACCATCTCGGCCGCCTGGGTGCGGTTTCCGCAGCTGAGCGTCGAGAAGGCCGCCCAAACCTATCGACGCCTCGACGAGCACACCTACCACTACGCGAGCGGCTCATTCGAAGCCGATCTCACCGTCGACGACGAGGGGCTTGTCGCCTCTTACGCGGAGTGGCGCCGCACGGCCTACGCCCTCGGGCCGGACGACTCCGCGCCGCTCGACGCGATCACGTAGATGCGC
>DASQIK010000076.1:0-8581 GCA_035631615.1 Candidatus Dormiibacterota bacterium
CGGTCGGCTGGAGGACTCGCCCGTGTACGCGGACCAGTTCCAGATCTACACCGGGAACGCGAACCGGGACCTGGCCGAGAAGATCTGCCGCTACCTCGGCTCGGAGCTCGGGGACGCCCAGGTGTTCGAGTTCGCGAACGAGAACATCTTCGTGAAGATCATGGAGAACGTCCGGGAGAAGGACGTCTTCATCGTCCAGCCCACGAGCAGCCCCGTGAACAAGTCGATCATGGAGCTGCTGATCATGATCGACGCCTTCAAGCGCGCGAGCGCCGGGCGGATCACCGCGGTCGTCCCGTACTACGCGTACGGGCGCTCGGACAAGAAGGACCAGCCGCGCGTGCCGATCACGGCGCGGCTGGTGGCAGACATGATCTCGGTCGCCGGCGCGGACCGGATGCTCACGATGGACCTCCACCAGGGCCAGATCCAGGGCTTCTTCAACATCCCGGTCGACGAGCTGACCGCGGTCCACATCCTCTCGAACTACTTCAAGCACAAGCACCTCGAGGACCTCGTCGTGGTGACGGACCTCGGGTTCGCCAAGCGTGCGCGCACCTTCGCCGAGCTGCTCGACGCTCCCCTGGCGATCATCGAGAAGCGCCGGGTCGGGAATCTCGATCGTGCAGAGCTGCTGAACGTCATCGGCGAGGTCCGTGGCAAGCGGGCGATCATCGTCGACGACGAGGTCGACACCGCGGGCACGCTGATCGAGACCGTCAACGCGCTCGGGCGCGAGGGCGTGACCGAGATCTACGCCTGTGCCACCCACGGGGTCCTGTCCGGCCAGGCGGTCGACCGGATCAATGAATCGCTGCTTCGCGAGCTGGTCCTGACCGACACGGTCCCGCTGCCGCCGGGCAAGCGCATCGCCAAGATCACGACGCTCTCGATCGCGCCGCTCATCGGCGAGGCGATCAAGCGCATCCACCGCGGCGAGTCGGTCGGGGCCCTGTTCTCGAGCGAGGTCGAGTTCACCCAGGAGATGCTCCTGTGGGAGGACGGCATCGCGAAGAAGCTCGATGTCCGCCAGCCCCATGACGATGACGAGGACGATCCGGGCGCAGCCGCGGCCGTGCCAGCCGCATGAACACGGAGCACGATCGATGAGCCTGCAGCTGCACCGACCCGATGAGCATGGCGTGCTCAAGCCGGAGCCGGGCGCCGCCCCCGACTATCGCGAGCAGCTCCGCTCGCCGCGGTGGGGGCTCGCCCTCCGCAGCGGCAAGCTGCCGGCCCTGAAGAACCCGGAGATGCGCCCGACGTCGTGCGTCGTGGCGGTCATGTTCTGGCTCGGGCTCGCCGCGGCGACATTCGTCCTGCTCGTGCTCGGGTACTGGTCGGGGTTCTGGCACTTCGCGGCCTGAACCGGGGTCGGAACGGGTCGCCCGTATACTTCAGCGTCCATGCTTGGATTTCTTTCCCGGTTCGTCGATTCGAACGACCGTGAGCTGAAGCGGATCCAACCGTTCGTCGACGAGACCAACGATCTCGAGGAAGAGATCAAGGCCCTCACGGACGAGCAGATCCGCGAACGGTTCACGGCGATCCGCGACGAGTTCCGCGAGACCGTCCTGCCCGAGGAGCCGTCCGACGACGAGCTCCACCACCCCGACCTCGAGCGCCGGCGCGAGCTGGCCAGGGCGCGCCACAGGCGCGAGCACCAGGCCATCCAGGACGCCCTCGACGACGTCCTCCCGGACGTGTTCGCGATGGCCCGCGAGGCGATGCAGCGGACGCTCGGGATGCGCCACTTCGACGAGCAGCTGATCGGTGCCGTCGTGCTCCATCAGGGCAAGATCGCCGAGATGCGCACCGGGGAGGGCAAGACCCTCGTCGCGCCGCTGGCCGCGATCCTGAACGCGATCGCCGGGAAGGGCGTCCACGTCGTGACCGTCAACGACTACCTGGCCCGCCGCGATCCGCAGTGGATGGGCCCGATCTTCCACTTCCTCGGGCTCAGCGTGGGCATGATCCTCGGCCACCAGTCGGACGGGGGCGCGGCGTCGTACGTGTTCGACCCGGGCTACCCGACGAACGACGAGCGCCTCGTCAACCTCAGGCCTGTCAGCCGGCGCGAGGCCTACGCGGCGGACGTGACCTACGGCACGAACAACGAGTTCGGGTTCGACTACCTCCGCGACAACATGGTCACCGAGCTCGACCAGCGCGTGCAGCGCGAGCGCTACTTCGGCATCGTGGACGAGGTCGACAACATCCTCATCGACGAGGCACGGACGCCGCTGATCATCAGCGGCCAGGCCGAGGAGTCGGCCGACCTGTACTTCACGTTCGCCCGCCTCGTGCCGCGCCTGCGAGAGCGGCGCGCCGACTGGGTCGAGGGCGACCCGGAGGACGGCGACTACTTCATCGACCTCAAGGACAAGGCCGTCTCGCCCTCGGAGGAGGGAGTCGACAAGATCGAGAAGCTGCTCGGGATCGAGAACCTGTACGACTCTGATCCGCGCTATGCGCGCCACTTCGAGCAGGCGCTGCGGGCGCACGCGCTGTACAAGCGCGATCGCGACTACATCGTCAAGGACGGCGAGATCATCATCGTCGACGAGTTCACCGGCCGGCAGATGCCGGGCCGGCGCTGGAGCGAGGGCCTCCACCAGGCGATCGAAGCCAAGGAGGGCCTGCGGGTCCAGCGCGAGACCGTGACGATGGCCACGATCACGTTCCAGAACTACTTCCGCCTGTACGACAAGCTGGCCGGCATGACCGGTACCGCGATGACGGAGGCGGAGGAGTTCCACAAGATCTACCAGCTGGAGGTCGTCGGCATCCCGACCCACCGGCCGATGATCCGCGTGGACGACACCGACCTCGTGTACCTCAACGAGAAGGCGAAGTTCAACGCGGTCGCCGACGAGATCGAGGAGATGCAGGCGGCGGGCCGCCCGATCCTGGTCGGCACGGTCTCGGTCGAGAAGTCGGAGAAGCTCGGCCGGCTGCTCGAGCAGCGCGGGATCAAGCACGAGGTCCTGAACGCCAAGTTCCACGAGAAGGAGTCGGGGATCATCGCCCAGGCGGGCAAGTCCGGCGCGGTCACGATCGCCACGAATATGGCCGGCCGCGGCACGGACATCCTGCTCGGCGGCAACCCGGCGGGCCTCGCCTCGGACCTGCTCCACCGGAAGGGCCTCAACCCGGCCGAGGTGGACAAGGACACCTACGCGGCGGCGCTCGAGGAGGCGAAGCACATCACCGACGAGGACCACGAGCGGGTGGTGCGGGCCGGCGGTTTGCACATCGTCGGCACGGAGCGCCACGAGAGCCGGCGCATCGACAACCAGCTGCGCGGCCGCGCCGGTCGCCAGGGCGACCCGGGCTCGTCGCGGTTCTACCTGTCGCTCGACGACGACCTGATGAAGCGGTTCGCCTCCGAGCGGGTCACCGGCCTGATGGAGCGGATGGGCCTCGACGAGGACAACTACATCGAGTCGGGCATCGTCGGCAAGACGATCGAGAGTGCCCAGACCCGCGTCGAGGGCTTCAACTTCGACATCCGCAAGCGCGTCGTCGAGTTCGACGACGTCATCAACAAGCAGCGCGAGACGATCTACGCCGAGCGCGACAAGGTCCTCCGCAACGAGGACCTGACCGAGACGATCCGGGCCTTCCTCGACGAGGACCTCGACGACATCGTGGTCCGCCACCTCGGCGATTCGCACGAGGCGCCGACCGAGGAGACCGTCGCCGACCTCGTGATCGAGCTGAACCGGATGGGCCTCGGCAGCGACCGGATCGACCCGCACGAGCTCATGGCGCTCCACGACGCGCAGGCGATCAGCGAGCGGGTCCGCGAGGTCGCCGATGCCCTGCTCGAGACCAAGGAGGCCGAGGTCGGCCCCGAGGCGTGGGCCGCCATCGAGCGCTACGTGCTCCTGCGCACGATCGATTCGCTGTGGGTCGAGCACCTGACCGAGCTCGACGACATGCGCCGCGGCATCGGCCTCCGTGGCTACTCCCAGCAGGACCCGCTCAACGAGTTCAAGAAGGAGGCGTTCGGCCTGTACGAGGAGCTCTCGGGCTTCATCCGGCACGGCGTGGCCAGCACGATCTTCCGCGTCTCGGTCCAGCCCCAGCCGCAACCGCCGTCGGGGGTGTTCGCGATGCCGGGTCCGGGCCAGCAGGCTCCGGGCGCGCCGCGCAATGGAACCTCTGGTCGCGGATCGCGAACACCTGCCCGCAGCGGGGTCGGGGCGATGGCCGGGCCGGGCGTCACCGGGACCGCGGGAACGGCATCGATGGGCGCCGCCGCGGGCGTCGCGGGTATCGCGGGCGCCCAACAGGCGCGTCCGGGCTACACGCCATCGGGCGCGAAGATCGGGCGCAACGACGCATGCTGGTGCGGATCGGGTCGCAAGTACAAGAAGTGCCACGGCAGCTAGGCGAGTGACGCGGCGCGACGCGCCGTGACTCGCGGTCCGAACGTGCGCAGCATCGTCCTGCTCCTCGGCTGGAGCGTCGTCGGCTGCGCCGCAGTGCTCGGCTACACGGCGACGCGGATCAACGCACAGGGCGAGCGGGATGAGCGGCGACCGGCCGACGCGATCGTCGTGCTCGGGGCCGCCCAATTCAACGGCACGCCCAGCGACGTGTTCGAGGCCAGGCTCCGCCACGCCGTCGACCTCTGGAAGACCGGGATCGCCGACTGGTTCGTGGTCACCGGCGGCAAGCTCCCCGGCGACCGCACGACGGAGGGCGCCACGGCGCGCGCCTGGGCGATCGCGCATGGCGTGCCCGCCGACCGGATCCTCGGCGAGTTCGAGGGCCGGAACACCCTCGAGTCGCTCGAGGCGATCGCGGCCATCTTCCGGGGCCACGACATCCACAGCGCGGTGTTCGTGAGCGACGAGACGCACATGCTCCGGGTCGTGCGCATGTCGACCGACCTCGGCATCGTGGCCTACGGCTCGCCCACGCGGACCAGCCCGAGCGACCGGGACCCGGCGCGGCGCCAGAAGGCCATGCTCCACGAGCTCGCCGGCCTGGTCGCGTACTTCGTCGGCGGCGGGCACCTCATCGACGACTCGAGCGTCAGCGGGGCGCCCTGAGGCCCGACCCGGACGCCCGCCCGTTTTTTCCCCCTTGGCGTGGCGAAAACCGGCACCTATACTCCGAAAAACCCCAACGCGATGCCCAGCGCCCCTCGGCGAATCGCGCCTGAGGCCGCGCCGTGTGTCGCGAATCGAATCCGTGCCGCCGCCGAAGTGAGGGATTCGTGAAGCAGGCTGAGGAAACGACCTTCGTCGACCTGATCGCCTGCGAACGTGATTGCCGCACCTGCAGCTACGCCGCCGCCCTCGACTGTGACGGCAACTGCGGCGTCTGCCCCCACAACGGCTACTGTCCCTGCGTGAACCCCGTCGTCGTCCGGAGCAAGTCGGCCCTGCGCCTGATCGAGCTCCGTCCGATCCTGCTCCAGGACCTGCGGGTCCCGAAGAACTAGTGGACGCCGCGCGCGTCCGCGACCTCGTCGAGCGGATCCGAACGACCTCGGGGCGTCTTTGACCTCCCTGGCAAGCAGTCGCGGCTGACCGAGCTCGAGGCACGCGCCTCGGAGCCGGGGTTCTGGGAGGACGGTCGAACCGCGCAGGAGGTCCTGCGCGAGGCCGATGGCCTGCGCGCCGACATCGAACTCTGGTCCGGGCTCCTTGCGCGTGCCGCCGACCTTGACACCACCCTCGAGCTGGCCCAGGAATCGGGCGACGGCGAGCTCGAGGCCGAGGTCGATCGAACGGTCGACGAGCTCGATCGCGACTTCGCGCGCGAGCGGACCGAGCTGCTGTTCTCGGGCGAATACGACGCGCGGCCGGCGATCCTCTCGATCAGCGCCGGCGCCGGCGGCACCGAGGCCACCGACTGGGCTGCCATGCTCCTCCGGATGTACCTCCGGTGGGCCGAGCGGCACCGCTGGAAGACCGAGGTCATCGACGAGCAGGAGGGCGAGCAGGCGGGGCTCAAGAGCGTGTCGGTCGCCGTCAACGGCCGCGGTGCGTACGGCTGGCTGCGTGCCGAGCGCGGCGTCCACCGCCTGGTGCGGATCAGCCCGTTCGACGCGCAGAACCGGCGCCAGACCACGTTCGGGCTGGTCGAGGTCATGCCCGAGCCCGACGAGGACGTCCCGATCGAGCTCAACTGGGACGAGATCCGGGTCGACACGTACCGGTCGCAGGGGGCGGGCGGCCAGCACGTCAACAAGACCGACTCCGCGGTGCGCCTGACGCACCTTCCGACCGGCATCGTCGCCCAGAGCCAGAACGAGCGCAGCCAGACCCAGAACAAGGAGACGGCGATCAAGGTGCTGAAGGCCCGGCTGCTCGAGCGCCAGCTCGAGGAGAAGGAGGCCGACCTGCGCAAGCTGCGGGGCGAGCACATCGAGGCCGGCTGGGGCAACCAGATTCGGAGCTACGTCCTGCACCCGTACCAGATGGTCAAGGACCTCCGGACGCAGCACGAGACGTCGAACACGACGGCGGTGCTCGACGGCGACCTCGACGCGTTCATGCAGGCCGAGCTCGAGCGCCTCGCGACCGGCGGCGATGACAGCGCCGATGGCTAGCCTCGCCGGCATCACCTTCCGACCCGCTGCGGAGGCGGACCTCCTCGACTGCCACCGCGTCTGGCGCGATGCGCTCGACGCCTACCAGGCCCCGATGGGAATACCGCCGATGCCCGACGACAACCCTGGCCTGCGGCGGTTGCATCGGCACGCCCACGCCACCGATCCCTCGCGGTTCATGGTCGCGGAGCGGCGCACCCCCCTTGGTGGCTCGCGCGTCGTGGCGTTCGGGTCGGCGATGGAGCGCGGTCCGATGTGGTTCCTGTCGATGCTGTTCGTCGAGCCGCGCGAGCAGGCCCGCGGCCTCGGTCGGGCGCTGCTCGAGCAGCTGCTGCCCGCCGACCCCGCGACGCGGGCGCTCGCCACCTGCACGGACAGCGCCCAGCCGATCTCGAACGGGCTCTATGCCACGTTCGGGATCGTCCCGCGGCTACCCATGTTCAACCTCGTCGGCCGGCCTGCCGCGGACTTTCCGTGGCCGCCGCTGCCGGCCGGGATCCGGGCCGAGCTCGTGGCGGAGCCCGGCGCCATGTCCGACGGCGCCGAGCTCGGCGCCCTCGACCGGGCGCTGCTCGGCTTCGACCACCCCCAGGACCACCGCTTCGTCCAGGCCGAGCCACGGCACCTGTTCGCCTTCCGCGACGGGAGCGGTGCCCTCGCCGGCTACGGCTACGCAGGCGACATCGGCCGTGTCGGCCCGATCGCGGTCCGCGACGCGCGCCTCCTGGCGCCGGTGCTCGGCCATCTCCTGACGACGGTCGTGCCACGCGGCGCCTCCGCGGTCTGGCTGCCCGGCGCGGCCGGCGAGGCAATCGTCGGCGCGATCAAGGCAGGGCTGCGCATCGAGGGCTTCCCCGTCCTTGCCGGCTGGAGCCGCCCGTTCGCCGATTTCAGCCGGTACGTACCAACGTCCCCCGGCCTGGTCTGATCGGCCTAGTGTTGCGTCCGGGAAACGGGTGTAGCCTCCCGGCAATGAGATCCGCCGGCCAGCCGGCGCAACGCGGCCGATCATGGAGCCGATTTGAGCCTCGCCAGCACGCTTGACGCACGCCCCGCCGCGCCCGGCGGACGGCGCGCGCCAGAGGACCGGCGCCGGCCGGTGCTGGTCCTCAACGACGTCACCAAGACCTACCCGAACGGGCGCGACGCGCTCAAGGATGTCGACCTGGTCGTCCCGGAGGGCGACTTCGTATTCCTCGTCGGCGCATCGGGCGCCGGCAAGTCCACGCTCATGCGACTCCTGATCCGCGACGAGCTGGCGACGCAGGGCACCGTCACCCTCGACGGCGACGACCTGTCCCGCCTTCCCCGCCGGAAGGTCCCCCACGTTCGGCGCAAGGTCGGCATCGTCTTCCAGGACTTCAAGCTGCTGCCGACCAAGAACGTGTTCGAGAACGTCGCGTTCGCGCTCGAGGTCACGGGCACGCCCCGGCGCCGGATCAAGCCGGCGGTCGACCGGGTCCTCGCGCTCGTCGGCCTCACCCAGCAGGCCCGGCAGTACCCCAAGCAGCTGTCGGGCGGCGAGCAGCAGCGCACCGCGATCGCGCGGGCCCTCGTCCACGACCCCCGGATCGTCATCGCCGACGAGCCGACCGGCAACCTCGACCCGCTGATCAGCTGGGAGATCCTCCAGCTCCTGCTCCGGATCAACGAGCTCGGCGTGACCGTGCTCATGGCGACGCACGACGCCGACATCGTGACGGCCCTGCGGAAGCGGGTCGTGGCCCTCGAGGAGGGCCGGGTCATCCGCGACGAGGTCGGCGGCGGGTACCACCGGGCCGGCTGACGATGATCTCGTTCCTGCTGTTCAGCATCAAGCGCGCCTGGCAGGGCTTCTGGCGCAACGCGGCGATGAGCCTGGCGGCGACCGCGACGATGACGCTCATGCTCCTGTTGCTCGCGTCGTTCTGGATCGTCCAGGCCGGATTCCTCGCCAGCCTCTCGTACGTCGAGGCCAAGGTCGGCGTGGTCGCCGACCTCCAGGACACGGCGACGCAGGCCCAGATCAAC
>DASQIK010000077.1:0-4688 GCA_035631615.1 Candidatus Dormiibacterota bacterium
GGGGCTATCCCTCGGAACTGGAGCCCCCGGACGGTCCCCTCCTGGCGACCCATGGCGACGGCGGTCTCAAGCACCGATAGCCCAGCGAAGAAACGCAGCTCGATGACCTCTCGTTGATCGTCGGTCAGCTCCATGAGCGCCTGGCCCACCCGGTCGAGGTCGTCCCGAAGGGCGGCCGCAGCCTCGGGACCGGCATCATCGGTCTCCCGAGTGAGCGCGGTCACGAGCGGGAGGTGGTCCCGTCGTGTTCGGATCTGGTCGATGATCGCGTTCCTGGCCAGCCGAAAGAGCCAGCCCCCGAACGGGATGCCCCGCGCCTCATAGCGCGGGAGCGCTTCCAGGGCCTTGACGAAGACCAGCTGCGTCAGGTCCTCCACGTCACTCGGGCGGTTGACGCGGCTCGCGATGAAGCGATGGATCGGCCCGACGTACTCGTCAAAGAGATAGCCGAACGCCTGCGAGTTGCCTCGCTTGGCGTCCTCGACGAGCCGATCGACCGTTTCGTCGTCCATTGGGTAACGAGGATCAGGAGGCGGCGTTAGGTGCGCAACGCACGAACGGTACCGTTAGGGGTATTGAATGGCACATGGATGCGGACGCGCTCGGCGCCGCGGCGGAAGGTCAGCTCCTCGAAGCCGGCCCGGGTGAGATGGCGATACGACTCGTCCAGGCGCGCGGCGAACGATCCACGGGAGTGCGCATCCGAGCCAACCACCACCCGATCGCCCCCCAGCTCGCGATACCGCGCCACGACGGCCGCCGAAGGATACGTCTCCGCGCCCGGATAGCGAAGCCCGCTGCTGTTGACCTCCAGCGCGGTGCCCGATTCGATCATGGCCCGGAGCGCCGGCTCCTGCAGGTCCGGCCGGGTCGCGAGGTCCGCGGCCGTGATGCGCGGATGGAGATAGCGCTTGACGACGTCCAGGTGGCCGATGGTGTCGAACAGGCCGGACCGAGCGGCCGCGATGATCTCGGCGTAGTACGGGGCGACGACCTCGTCGAGCGATCGGCCGACCACCCACGACTGGACGCGCGAGGGCCAGTACGGCGATTCGGGCCAGTCGTGGACGGACCCGATCACGTAGTCGTAGCGGTGCTGCCCGAGGTGATCGCGGACGTCGGCCTCCCAGCGCCGGTTGTAGGTGAGCTCCGCGCCGAAGCGGATCGTGACGCCCTGCTTCGCCCAGCGCTCCGCGGCTCCGCGGACGACGCGTTCGCGGTCGTCGAAGCGGGAGTAGTGGTAGGCCGGGTCGCGCGGATCGAAGTCGACGTGGTCGGTGATGCAGATCTCGGGAATGCCACGCTCGACGGCGAGGGCCGCGTAGACATCGATCGGGACGGCGCTGTCCGGCGACTGGTCCGTGTGCAGATGCGCATCGAGCGGCAGGTTGCGAGCCGATTGGGTGCCCGGCGGTGCCTCGGCCGTCACGCGGCGATGATCCCGAGCTCCCTGCCGACGCGGGCAAACGCGTCGAGCGCCCGATCGAGGTGCTCGTCGGTGAGGGCTGCCGTTACGATCGTGCGCAGGCGCGCCTGGTCGAGGGCGACCGTCGGAAAGACGACCGAGGTCGCGAAGACCCCCTCCTCGAACAGCCGGCTCGAGAGGCGGATGGCCGCCTCCGACTCGCCGACTATGATCGGGGTGATCGGCGTCTCTGAGCGGCCCGTGTCGAACCCGAGCCGGGTCAGCTCGGCCTTGAACCGCTTCGTGCTCGCCCACAGCCGCTCGATGCGCCAGGGCTCCTCGTCCATGACCCGGATCGCCTCGCGGCAGGCGGCCGCATCGGCTGGCGGGTGCGACGTGGAGAACAGGAACGGTCGCGCGCGCTGGATCAGCAGCTCTCGGAGCGCCTGCGAACCGGCAACGTAGCCGCCGAGCACGCCCATCGCCTTGGACATCGTGCCGACCTGGACGTCGACCCGCCCGTGCAGCCCGAAGTGATCGACCGAGCCGCGGCCGTTCCGGCCGAGCACGCCCGAGGCGTGGGCGTCGTCGACGTAGAGGGCGGCGCCGACCTCCTCGGCCGCCTCGACGATCCCGGGCAGTGGCGCGATGTCGCCGTCCATCGAGAACACCCCGTCGGTCACGACGAGGATCAGCCGATAGGGGCCGGCGCCATCCGGGCGGCCCTGCTCAGCGGCTTCACGGAGGATCTCGCGCAGCGCCGCCACGTCCTTGTGGGGGAAGACCTTGCGCGGCGCCTTCGAGAGGCGCATCCCGTCGATGATCGAGGCGTGGTTGAGCGCGTCGCTCACGATCAGGTCCTGCTCGCCGGTGATCGTCGGGATCACGCCGGTGTTGGCCGTGAAGCCGGACTGGAAGGTCAGCACCGCCTCGACGCCCTTGAACGCGGCGAGGTCGGCCTCGAGCTGCTCGTGCTCGGCCATCGTGCCGGCGATGGTGCGCACCGCGCCGGACCCGACGCCGAACTCGCCGACGGCCTTGAGCGCCGCGTCCCGGAGCCGCGGATGATGGGTGAGGCCGAGGTAGTCGTTCGACGACAGCGAGATCACCTCGCGCCCGTCGACGACGGTGACCGGCCCCTGGGCGGCGCTCATGACCCGCAGCGGCCGGTACAGGTGCTTCGCCCTCAGGTCGTCGAGCTCGGCGTCGATGAAGGCAAGCGGGTTGCGCGATCGAGTCATGTTGCACCCCAGTCCATGATCACCTTGCCCGAGTCGCCCGATCGTGCGGCGGCGAAGGCGGCCTCGAAGTCGCGGAAGCCGAAGCGGTGGGTGATCGCCGGGCGGATGTCCAGTCCGGACTGGATCAGGACCCGCATCTTGTACCAGGTCTCGTACATCTCCCGCCCGTAGATGCCGCGGAGCGTGAGCTGGTTGAAGACGATCGCGTTCACGTCCAGCGCGATCTCCGCGGTGGGGATGCCGAGGATCGCGATCCGGCCGCCATGGGCCATGTTCGCGATCGCCGAGCGCAGGGCCGTGGCGTTGCCGGACATCTCGAAGGCGACGTCGAAGCCCTCGACCATGCCCAGCTCGCGCTGGACGTCGTCGAGCTCGCGTTCGCGTGGATCGATCGCCGCGGTCGCGCCCATGCGCATCGAGAGCTCGCGCCGGAACGCGTTCGGCTCGCTGACCACGATGTGGCGCGCGCCGGCGTGCCGCGCAACCGCCGACGCCATCAGCCCGATCGGGCCGGCGCCGGTGATGAGCACGTCCTCGCCGAGGACCTCGAACGCGAGCGCCGTGTGGACAGCGTTGCCGAACGGGTCGAAGATCGCGGCGACCTCCTCGTCGATGCCGGGCACGTGATGCCAGACGTTCGTCATCGGCAGCGCGACGTATTCGGCGAACGCGCCGTCGCGGTTGACGCCGAGCCCGACTGTGTTCACGCACAGGTGGCGCTGCCCCGCAAGGCAGTGCCGGCACCGGCCGCAGGTCACGTGGCCTTCGCCGCTGACCAGCTCGCCCGGATGGAAGTCGGTCACGTTGCTGCCGACCTCGGCGACCTCGCCGACGAACTCGTGCCCCACCACGAGCGGCGGGTGGATCGTCCGCGCCGCCCACGCGTCCCACGATTCGATGTGCAGGTCCGTCCCGCAGATGCCGGTCTTGTGGACCCGGATCAGGACGTCGTTGATGCCGATCTCCGGGCGCGGCACCTCGGCAAGCCGCAGCCCGGGGCCCGCGTCGGTCTTGACGAGGGCGAGCATCACGTGGCCTGTCGCGACCCGGCTCGACGGCCCGCGGTCAGCTGGCCGCAGGCGCGGTGCTGGCGGCCGGGGAAGCCGCAGGGGAAGCCGCCGGGGACGCGGGTGCCGCAGTCGACGTGGGACCCGCCGTCGACGTGGGACCCGCCGTCGGTGCGGGCGGCGGCGACGCGGTCGGTGCGGCGCATTGCTTCTCCTGGTTGTACTGCTCGCCGCGCTTGGCGTAGAAGTCGAAGATCGCGGCCTGGTCGAGGGTCTGCAGCGGCAGCACGACGTCCCAGACCACCGCGGCGTAAGGCCACTTCATGTCGTCGAAGCGGGCGATCACCGGCGTCAGCTTGCCCGGCGGGATGTTGCAGATGGGGCTGTTGGGCCAGTGCGACAGCATCGTGCCGAGGGCCGCCTGCCCCGCATCAGTGCAGCCGGGGCCGGTCCCGCCCGGGCAGCTGTACAGCAGCACGATCGCGCCGTGCTCCAGGTTGTGGACCCAGCCCTCGGGGATGGTGGCGTCGCCCGGGCCGTACAGGCCGCCGGCGATCGGCCCGAGGCCGCTCACGTTGATGTGCTTGCCGCTCGCGGGCGGACAGTTCGCGTAGGTCACCTTGGTCCCCGGGTCGACGTGCAGGTGGCCCATGTCCGGCTGGACGTAGCCGGGAAGGGGTGCGGTCGCGACCGGCGCGCTCGAGCTGGGGTCGACGCTCGGGGGCACGAACGACGGGGCGGGTGTCGGGTCGAACAGGTTCGTGCAGGCGTAGGCGGGCTGGGTGGAGTTCAGGAACGCAGCCCCGACGATCAGCGCGAAGGCGAGGACGCCGATGATCACGAGGACGCGGTTGCGGTAGCGCTCGATGAGGCCGGCCTGGCGAGGTGCCGGCCGGCGAGAGCGTCGCGTGGCCCGGCTGGCCGGGCTCGGCCGACGCGATGACGTGGTCAAGGTGTGCCTCGTACGAAGGGGAGGGAGATCGGCGTCGAAGTCTGCCAGATCACGGTTGATCGAGCCACGCGGCGGCGGCCGGG
>DASQIK010000078.1:0-42295 GCA_035631615.1 Candidatus Dormiibacterota bacterium
GGCGCCGATGTAGCCGCCGCCCGGCGTCGCGAACGGAGCGACCGTGGTGCCGACGAAGCCGACCGCCACCCAGGCGAGGACCGCCGCGGCGAACAGCAGCAGTGACAGCCGTCGATCGCGCCTCGTCACCGCGCCCGCATCCTCATCGGGCGGGAGTCTAGGTCCGCCGAGCGTGGCGGTGCCGGCGCCTACCCGCCCTGGACCTCGACGAGGGCGTCCAGGTCGGCCAGATCGTCGATCTCGAGGTCCGGGATGACCGCCGCGCTGCCGGCGCCATCCGCGCCATCGCCGCGGGACGAGGTCGGGAGCGGCGTGTCCTCCTGCCGATCCCGCAGGTAGGCGGTGCGCCAGCCGGCGCGGCTGCCGCCGACCACGTCCGCCGCCCAGTCGTCGCCGACGTGGAGGATGTCCGCGCCCGCACCCAGTCCCAGCTCCCGCTCGGCCGCCCGGAAGATCGCCGGGTGCGGCTTGATGACGCCGACCCGCTGCGACACGACGATGGCCCGCAGATAGGGCAGCCAGCCGTGCGCCTCCGCGTACCGGTCGATGGTGACCGCGAGCGGCCAGTTCGACAGGATCGCGAGCGCAAAGCCGCGTCCCGCCAACCGCTCGAGGGCCATGCGCGCGTCCGCGACGGGAACCATGCACGCCAGGAACGCCGCGCTGTACATGTCGATTGCGGCCGCCACCTCCTCGGGGCGGACGAGCGTGGCCGCCGCCCGGTCGTCCCACAGCACGTCCGGTGGTGGCGGCGCCATGCCCCGAAGGCGAGCGAGGACGCGGACGGCGCGCTGCTCGATGTCCGTCTCACGGAGGTGCGGGACCTCCTCCCGGAACTGCCGGTCGCGCTCCTCCGCCCAGGCGGCCACGAATGACGCGCGGTCCCCGATGATGCCGCGAGCGGTCAGGCCATCGGCGGTCTCGTTGACGACGTCGCGCAGCCCGGGCCGATCCACCCGCACGAGCGTGTTGCCGAAGTCGAGCGTGATCGCCGAGACCGCGAGGCGAGCGCCGGTCACCTCGCCGCGCTCGACGGGCAGATGTCGCGGAACGGGCAGTACGTGCACGCGAGGACGCCGGGCTTCGGCGTGTAGTCGCGGGCTCGCATTCCCGCCGCAGCGGTCGCGATCTTCGCGCGCGCCTTCTCGAGCCGAGCCGGCTCCACCTCGGCGCGGCCGACGAGCCCCGAATCCAGGAAGTGAAGCTGCACCGCATCCGGGAGGCGGCCCGTCATCGCCTCGTAGGCCATGGCGTAGATCTGGAGCTGGAGCGAGTCGCGTGCGCGCTGTCTTGCGACGGCGGGGTCGCGGACGTCGCTCGACTTGTAGTCCGTGATCGTCACCTCTTCTGGCCCGAGCAGCTCGAGCATCGGCTCGACGACGTCCGCGCGGAACACCGACGGCGTCCCCTCCCCATTCCCCAGCAGCCCGGTGACTGTCTCGGACCTGGCCGCGACCGGCACGATGTCGACGCGGTCGAACCGGCCGCGGACACGATCCCCGCCGAGCGCGAACGTGAACTCCCGCTCCACCCATGCCGGCACCACCGTGCCAGGTACGAGCTGCGACTCCCGGAACCGGCGCAGCGCAGCGCGGCCCGCCTCGAGCCGCGCGGTCTCGTGCTCCCGGGACACGAAGCCCTCGTTCGACCACGCCGCGTCGAACGCCGCGAGCAGCTCCGCTTCGGTGAGGGGCTTGCCGCGTGCCTGGGAGCGATGGAACTCCTGGACGGCCTGGTGGAGGGCGGCGCCGTAGACCATCGAGTGATGCGGTGCGGTCGGGACGCGCATGACCTGGGCGTACTTGTACCGAAGGGGGCAGGTGAGGTAGTCATCGATGGCCGAGTGGCTCAGCATCAGCGGGCCCTGGATCGGCAGGCGATCGGCCTCCGGCGCGTCCGCTCGCGGCTCGGCGGCGGCGATCCGCTCCAACGGGCGGCTCGCATGGACGGCTGTCGGGAACGACTCGCCGCTGAATCCTGCGGTCGGCAGGTCCAGCGCCTCGGTCACGAACGGCGAGACGCGCCTCGCTCGGCCGCCCGCCGACTCGGACGAGTGGCTGAGGATCAGCTCATCGCGGGCGCGGGTCATCGCCACGTAGAACAGGCGGCGCTCCTCCTGGAGATGCCCGTCGCCCTCCGGCAGGACCTCGTCCACGAGCTCGAGCGGCAGCGCCAGCGGCTCGCGCCGGGAGCGGGCCGGGAACCGATCGGCCACGAGCCCGGGCAGGAAGACCACCGGGAACTCGAGGCCCTTTGCCTTGTGGACGGTCATCACGTGGACCGCGTCCACGTCCGGATCCGGATCGGCGGTTGGCGGATCGTCCCCCGCCTCGATGAGCGTCGTGAGATGCCGAGCCAGGAACACCGCGCGGTCGTCGGCGAGCAGCGCCGACTGCGTCCGGATGATGTCGAAGAACCGGCCGACGTTGGCGAGCTGCTCCTCGGTCGCGATGCTCGAGGCGCCAGCGAGCTCGGCGAGCCAGCCCGTGTCCCGGAGGAACGCATAGAGCACTTCGCCCGCGGGCCGGCGCTGAGCGAGCTCGCGGTACCGGCGCAGGTCTGCCGTGAGCTTCGAGAGGACATGACGGCCCTCGGGCGAGATTCGCAGCAGGCCCGGCTGGGCCTCGAGCTCCTCGAGGACCTCGAACAGGCCGCGATGGCGGCGTCGCGCCGAGCCCGATACCTCCGCGAGGTCGGCCGCCGGGATCGCGTAGCGCTCCGATGCGGCAATGGCGAACACGTCGACGCTCGAGCCCGGGTCCGCCACGGCGCGCAGCAGCGCCAGGAGCAGACGGACCTCCGGCCGCGCATACAGGCCCGACGTCCCCGAGAACCGCCACGGCAGCGCCGCGGTGTTGAGCGCCCGCAGGATGCCGTCCGCATCGGCGTTCGCGCGGACGAGCACCGCATGGTCCTTCGGCATCGCGCCGGCGTCGACGCGGCACCGGATCTCGGCGGCGATCCAGTCCGCCTCCTCCCCCGCAGTCGAGAACGCGTGATGCCGCAGGGGCGGCGCCGCGCGGTCGATCCGCTCGGGGATGAGGCGCTTCGAGATGCCGACCTTGACCTCCAGCCGGTCCGGATCGTTGAACCGGACGAGTCGATGCGCGCCGTCGAGGATGGGTGCCAGGGAGCGGTAGTTCCGGCGGAGCACCACCGTCCGCGCGCCGCGGTAGCGCTCGCGGAACTCGAGGATGTTGCTGATCGCGGCACCCCGGAACCGGTAGATCGACTGGTCGTCGTCGCCGACGACCGTCACGTTGCGGTGCCGCTCGGCGAGGAGCGCAACGAGCTCCGACTGGGCCCGGTTCGTGTCCTGGAACTCGTCGACGAGGATGTACCGGTAGCGCGCCTGCACGGCCTCGCGCGCCGCGGCCGACTCGCGAACGAGCTCGAGAGCCATGGAGACCTGGTCGCCGAAGTCGATCGCGCCGTGCTCGCGTAGCAGGGTCGTATAGCGCGCGTATGCGTGGGCAAGCTCCGAGTGTCTTCGGGCTGCCTCGGTTGCAGCGGTCGCAGCGTCGCGATCCGCCGCGCCCACGTCGACGCCGCCCGCGGACGCGTCCAGCGCGGCCGCGCGTTCGACCAGTCGCGCCGCGTGCGCCGCGTACGCCTGCGGGGAGACGTCCTCGTCGCGGCAGCGCGCGAACAGGGACGCGAGGGCGCCGAGGAAGCGCGTCGGGTCGCCGAGCGGCCGGTACTCCTCGAGCTGGAGGTCGAAGAGCCGCTCGCGCAGGAACACCACGACCTCCGGACGGGACAGGACGCGGACGTCCGGCGCTAGGCCGAGCTCGAACGCGAACTCGCGAATGAGCCGGTCCCCGAAGGCGTGGAACGTCGAGATCGCCGTGTCCGCGTAGCCGTACGGGACCAGCTGATCGACGCGGAGCTGCATCTCCTCGGCGGCCTTGTCGGTGAACGTCAGGGCGAGGATCTCGGATGGCCTGGCCCGCCGCGTCGCGATGAGCCAGGCGATCCGGCGCGTGATGACCTGGGTCTTGCCTGTGCCCGCGCCGGCAACCACGAGCAACGGACCGTCGCCGTGGGTGACGGCCCGCCGCTGCTCGGCGTTGAGGCCGTCCAGCAGGGCATCGATGCCGCCCGGCTCGGCGGTTGTCGAAACGTCCGTTGCAGGATCGGCGGCGGGCGCGCTCGTTTCGAAGCCGTGCCAGACCGGAATCTGCTCGAGTGGGCGCAGGCGCCGTCGACGCGAGGTCCGGATCATCGGGTCCGGGGCCGGTGGGATTGGGGGCATGCGCCAACGTTGGCGGACCGTCGTGACAGCTCTGCTGACACGCCCGCCCGACCCCGGTCCATCGTCAGCCGCTCGCCCCCGGGGCCGGCTTCGCGAGGGCCTGCTTCAGCGCGGCGGTCTCCTCGTCGGACAGCGCCGCATCGGAGGCACCCTTGGCAATCGCCTTGGCGTAGATCCGCGTCCCGGTTCGTGCGTGGAGGCTGCTCACGATGAAGCCGTCGCCGCGGCCGTCCAGCAGCGCGAGCGCGAAGCTCTGGTTGCCGCCGGTGTCCTCGAACGGGTTGAACCGGACCAGTCCGACCCGGCCGAACGCACCCTCCAGCCCGCGCTCGACCGCGGCGGTCCGCGACGACACCGCGTCGATGTCCTTCACGACCTGCCGGACCCGCTCGAGGTGGCTGCCGAGGACCGCCTCGAGGGACTGCTCGTCGCTGCCCCGGGTGATGCTCTCGAGCCGGCGGGCAAGCCGCCGTGTGCGCCGGATCAGGCCGACGACCGAGAAGACGAGCGCGAGAACGACGATGAGCAGCCCGCCGACGATCGGGCCGATGTTGGCCGAGACGAGGCTGTCGAGGTCGATCGAACGTCCTCCTGGGCGACTTCGGTCGAGTCTAGCGTCCGGTCATTCGCGGCCGCTCACCTGATCCCGAGCGGCGGGGACCCGGTGCTATCCTTCCGCCCGCCATGGCCAAGCGAACCCGATACGGCAACAAGCCGAAGCCTGCCGCCAAGCGCCCCACGAGGGCCGCCGCCGCGTCGCCCGCGGCTGCGCCGGCTCCATCGATCTCACGGGCTCCGGCTGCACGCCAGGTCGACGCCCAGCCGTTCGAGGGCGGCGACGACATGCCGATGGTCAGCTCGTCGAGCCTGACGGAGGCCGAGGTCGCCCGCGCCGCGCAGCTCGAGGCCGAGGCGACGGCGCGGGAGCGGGCCGCGATCGCCGAGTCCCTCCGGCGCCGTGCCGGCGGTGGTGCGATCGCGACGCACACGGTCGGCGACGTCAACGCGCCGCTGTCCGTGCGCATGTCCCACGAGTACGCCTACGTCGCGCGCGACGTGAAGCGGATCCTCCTGACCGCGGGGCTGATGGTCGCGATCCTGGCCGTGCTCGACATCCTCGTGAACGTGATGGGCGTCATCACGCTCTAGCCCTCAGCGGCGGCAGTTCCATAGATCGACGAGGGAGATGAACACCATGAGCGAGTACGCCGTCGTGAATCCGGCCACCGGCGAGACCGTGGTCCGCTACGACACCTTCACCGATGCCGAGGTCGAGGCGGCGCTCGCCAGGGCGCAGGCGGCGTTCACCAGGTGGCGAACCGTCCCGGTCACCGAGCGGGCGGCGATCGTCCGCCGCGCGGCCGAGCTCCATCGGCAGCGCCGCAAGGAGCTGGCCGCGATCATCGTGCGGGAGATGGGCAAGCCGTTCTCCGCCGCCATCGGCGAGGTCGACTTCTCCGCCGACATCACCGAGTACTACTCGGACCAGGCGGAGGTAATCACCGCCGATCAGCCGCTCACGATCCTCGGCGAGGGCACCGCGGTGATCCGGCGCAGTCCGCTGGGCGTGCTCTTCGGGATCATGCCCTGGAACTTCCCCTACTACCAGGTGGCTCGGTTCGCCGCGCCGAACCTGGTCCTCGGCAACGTGATCGTGCTCAAGCACGCGTCGCAATGCCCGGAGTCCGCCGCGGCCATCGAGGCGATCTATCGCGACGCGGGGCTGCCCGCTGGCGCCTACGTCAACGTCTACGTCAGCGCCGAGCAGGCGGCGACGATCGTCGCCGACCCCCGGGTGCAGGGTGTCTCCGTCACCGGCTCGGAGCGAGCCGGGGCCGCGGTCGCCGAGGTCGCCGGGCGCCACCTCAAGAAGGTCGCCCTGGAGCTCGGCGGCTCGGATCCCTTCATCGTGCTCGCCACCAATGACCTCGACGCGGTGGTCGAAGCAGCGACCATGGCACGGCTCGACAACACCGGCCAGTCGTGCAATGCGGCCAAGCGCTTCATCGTCGTCGACGGGCTGTATGACGAGTTCCTGGCCAAGTTCACTGCCGCCATGGCTGCATCGCCGCTGGGTGACCCGATGGCGAGGGGAACGGTCCTCGGGCCGCTGTCGTCGGTCGAGGCAGCGACCCGGCTCCAGGGCCAGGTCGATCGAGCGGTCGCGCAGGGAGCGACCGTCGCCACCGGCGGCGGCGCCCGCGATGGCGCGTACTACCCGCCGACCGTGCTGACGGGGGTGACACCCGCGATGGAGGCCTACCGCGAGGAGTTCTTCGGGCCCGTCGGGGTCGTCTACCGCGTTGCCGATGAGGACGCCGCGGTCACCCTCGCGAATGACACCAGCTTCGGGCTGGGCTCGTATGTGTACACCAGCGATCCCGAGCAGGCGGCCCGGGTCGCCGATCGGATCGAGGCCGGCATGGTCTACGTCAACATCGTTGCGGCGGACAGCCCCGAGCTCCCCTTCGGCGGCGTGAAGCGCAGCGGCACGGCGCGCGAGCTCGGTCTCCTGGCAGCCGATGAGTTCGTGAACAAGAAGCTCATCCGCACCGCCCCATAGACCCTCGGCGATTCGGGACTTGCGCGCGGGTCGACGCGCACGTTATAGTTAACCATCATGTTAAGTATTGAGCGGGAACCGGCCGGAGCCGATCTCGACCTGCTGTTCGGTGCGCTTGCCGACGCCACTCGTCGCGCGATCGTCCAGCGCCTCGCCGCGAGTGAGGCGACGGTGACCGAGCTCGCGGCGCCATTCCCGATCAGCCTGCCGGCGATCTCGCGGCACCTCAAGGTGCTCGAGCGCGCGTCACTCATCACCCGGAGCCGGCACGGCAGATGGCGGGGCGCTCGCCTCTCCCCGGGCGCACTGACGCCCGCGGCGGCGTGGCTCGCCGACCAGGAACGGCGCTGGACCGAGCGATTCGACCGGCTCGAGGACCACCTCGCCCGGCACATCGACGAGAAAGGACGGCCATGACCACGACGACAACCCCACAGCTGATCCTGAAGCGCATCGTCAACGCGCCTCGAGCCCGGGTCTATCGGGCGTTCACCGATCCTGACGAGTTCGCGGCGTGGTGGGGCCCGATCGGCAACGCCCTGCCTCGCGAGGATGTCGAGTTCGACGTGCGGCCCGGTGGCTACCTCCAATGGAAGGAGTTCTTCCCAGAAGATCCGGCCATCTGGACTCGCGGCCGCGTCGACCTCACCGAGGTCGTCGACGGCAAGGTGCTCGACGGCGTGATGCGGATCGCCGGCCAGCTGCCCTTTGGCTACAAGCCGTTCGAGACCAGGATGCGGGTGGAGTTCCACGACGAGCCCGACGGGCGCACACGGCTCGAGATCAGCCAGTGGCTCGGCGAGGAGTACGTGGCCCCCACCGAGAACGGCTGGGGCGAGGCGTTCAGCAAGCTCGACAGGATGCTCGCCGCCTAGGCTCGGTCGCGCAGCCTGAGGACGTAGTACTGCATCCCCGATCGAGCATCGAAGGACCGGCGGTCCTCGCCGTACTTGTGCTCGATCGCGAAGCCGTTGTACCAGAGCAGCGCGTCGAGCTCCTGCGGGAAGTAGATCCGCATCGCCAGCTCGCCATCCGGCTCGACGGGCCCCTGACCCACCCGCCGAAACAGGCGGTTGTGCTTGATCTGCGTGTCCGCGTCGTACCACGAGCGGCTCGTCATCACGATGGGCTGACCTGATTCGGGGTCCGTGAAGCTGCCGAAGTCGAGCTCCTCGTCCGCCGTCTGCTGCAGGAGCAGCAGGCTCGGCACGAACACGTTCAGCGCGAAGCGACCGTCGGGCTGGAGATGGTGCCCAACGGTGGCGAGGCACGCTTCCAGGTCCTGCCTCGTCAGCAGGTGGCAGATCGAGTTGGAAGGCAGCAGGACGAGCCTGAACCGGCGCCCAAGATCGAACGCGCGCACATCGCCCCGCACCCACGTGACCTGCGCGCCGGCGGCCTCGCTCTTGCGCTGCGCCTCGGCCAGCATCGGCTCGGCCAGCTCCACGCCCGTCACGTCGTGCCCGGCCTGCGCGAGCGGGATCGTGATGAATCCTGTGCCGGACATGAGCTCCAGGACCGGATCGCCGTGGGCCTGCGCCAGCTCCAGCCAGAAGGCGTGGCCCGCTGCCGTCCCCGGATACAGCAGGTCGTACACCTTCCCGCTGCGATAGATCGAGGAGACGACGCCATGGGACTCGGTCATGCCGGCGAGCCTAGCGCCCGGCGGCCCTCGCCACGCTTCCGGCTACGATCACGGCGTGCCGTCGCGACGCGTCCCCGGAGCACGTCCGGAAGCCCTGTTCAAGCCACCGCCGGAGCGCCAACCGCTCGCCGCCCGCATGCGCCCGCGGACGCTCGAGGAGTTCGTCGGACAGGCGCACCTCGTGGGCGATCAGGGCCCGCTCCGCCGATCCGTGGCGCGGGGCCACCTCGCCTCGCTGCTCCTGTGGGGGCCGCCGGGCACCGGCAAGACCTCGCTCGCGCGGCTGCTGGCTGCGGCCGTCGGCGCGGAGTTCACGACGTTGTCCGCGGTGATGTCCGGCGTCGTCGAGGTGCGTGCCGCGCTGGCAGCCGCCCAGGACCTGCTCGCGCTGAACGGCAAGCGCACCGTCCTGTTCATCGACGAGATCCACCGCTTCAACAAGGCCCAGCAGGATGCGCTGCTGCCGCACGTCGAGGACGGCACGGTCACGCTGATCGGCGCAACCACGGAGAACCCGTACTTCGAGGTCAACTCCGCGCTGCTGTCGCGGCTCCGTGTCTGGCGCCTCGAGCCCCACACGGATGAGGACGTCGGGATCGTGGTCCGCCGGGCGATCGACGACGCCGAGCGTGGGCTTGCCGGCGACCTCGGACCGACAGGCGGCGTGGCGCTTGCCGACGAGCCGTTCGCACACCTGGTCTCGATCTCCGGCGGCGATGCCCGCGTGGCGCTCAACGTCCTCGAGGGTGCGGTCGCGCTGGCCGAGGACGAGAAGATCCGTGACGATGCGGGTCGCGTCGCACCGCGGCTCGACGACATCGAGGCGGCCGCCCAGCAGCGAATCCTCGCCTACGACCGCGCCGGCGACGGCCACTACGACACGGTCTCCGCGTTCATCAAGAGCCTCCGCGGCAATGACGCCGATGCGGCCCTGTACTGGCTCGCGTCGATGATCGCCGCCGGCGAGGACCCGCGGTTCATCGTGCGCCGGCTGATCATCAGCGCCTCCGAGGACGTCGGCAACGCCGACCCGCGCGCCCTCCAGGTCGCCGTCGCAGCCGCCCAGGCCCTCGATCACGTCGGCCTCCCCGAGGCCCAGTACGCGCTGGCGCAGGCCACGTCGTACATCGCCACCGCGCCCAAGTCGAATCGATCCGGGGCCGCGTACTGGGCGGCGGTCGGCGATGTCGAGGCCCGCGGCTCACTGCCCGTTCCCCTGCACCTCCGATCCGCGGCGAATCCGCGCCTCAAGCATCACGGGATCGGCGTGGGCTATCGCTACCCGCACGACTACGAAGGCGCCGACGTCGACCAGCGCTACCTGCCCGACGAGCTCGACGGCCGGCGCTATTACCTGCCGACGGACCAGGGCTACGAGTCGACGATCGCGGATCGGATGGCCCGCCGAGCCGAGGCGCGAACGGCCGCGCGCAAGGCCGGCAGGACGCCGAGGAACGCGATCGCCGGTCCGGAGGCGGCCCGCGGCGCGGGCGGCCAGATCATCAAGAAGCGCGAGGAGAGCCGGAAGAAGCTCGCCGAGACCGAGAAGCGCGACGCGGCTGACTAGGGCGCCGCCGTCGGTCCCCTGCTCCGGGTCTGGCGGGCCGCCCGATTCAGCTCGGATCCGGGCGAGGCGGGCGAATGCCCCGATGACGTGGTCCTGCCGCCGGGCAGCGGATCGTCCGTGGCACCGGGACGGCAGGCATGCGACCATCCACCCGTCGCAATTTCCCGCCGTGGAGGCAGCCCGTTGAGCCGATCCGAGCCGAACCTGCGCATCCCCGGCCCGACCACGCTCCCGCCGAGCGTCCGCGAGGCCGGCGCGCGCCAGATGATCAATCACCGCGGACCCGAGTTCAAAGCGCTGCTCCTGCGCCTGCAGGCCGGGATGAAGCCGTACTTCGGCACGTCGAGCGACATCGCGATCCTGTCCTGTGCCGGCACGGGCGGCCTCGAGGCCGCGGTCGTCAACACGCTGTCCCCTGGTGATCGGGTGCTCGCCGTCTCGATCGGTGCGTTCGGCGATCGGTTCGCCAAGATCGCAGAGGCGTACGGCGCGACCGTTGATCGGGTGGCGGCCGAGTGGGGCTGGGCGGCGGCGCCCGACGAGGTCCGCGAGCGCCTCGGTGGCGGCGATTACAGGGCCGTGCTGCTGACCCACAACGAGACCTCGACCGGGGTGATGAACCCGATCGGCGACATCGCGTCCGCGATCCACGCAGCCGCGCCGCAGGCGCTGATCCTCGTCGACACCGTGTCGTCGCTCGGCGCCGTGCCGTTCGAGATGGACGCCTGGGGCATCGACGTCGTCGCGACGGCCTCGCAGAAGGCGTGGATGGCGGCGCCCGGGCTCGCGATGGTCGCCGCGTCGCCGCGCGCCTGGGCGGCGATGGAGACGGCGAAAATGCCGCGCTTCTACCTCGACCTGCGCAAGCACCGCGACGCCATGGTCGAAGGGGAGACACCGTGGACCCCCGCGATCGCCGTGGCGTTCCAGGTCGACGAGGGCATCCGGCTGATGAACGAGGAGGGCATGGCGGCCGTGTTCGGGAGACACGTCGCCTGCGCCGCGGCGACCCAGGCGGGCCTCCAGGCGCTCGGCTTCGAGCTGTTCGCCGAGGCGACCCATCGCTCGAAGACCGTGACCGCGGCGCACATTCCCGACGGCCTCGACTGGAAGGGCTTCAACGGCGACCTCAAGTCGCGCGGCCTGGTGGTGGCGGGCGGCCAGGCACGGCTCGCGGGCAAGGTCTTCCGTATCGGCCATCTCGGCTCGGTGACCGTCGAGGACATCGTCGACGCCCTCGCGACCCTCGAGGCCGTGTCGATCGCCTGGGGCCGCGACGTCAAGCCCGGCGCGGCCGTCGCGGCCGCCGAGCGGGCAGCGGCGGAGGCCGCGCTCCAGCCGGCTTGACCGGCACCTCCGTGGCAGCGATGCGGGTCCTGGTCGCGGAGTCGATCGCGCCCGAAGGCATCGCCGCGCTCCGGGCGCGGCACGAGGTCGATGTCCGGACCGGCGTCTCCGCGGACGAGCTGCGCGCGATCGTCGGCGAGTACGAGGCGCTCGTGGTCCGGAGCCAGGTCGCGGTCGACGCGGCGCTGATCTCGGCGGGCGCGAAGCTGCAGGTGATCGGCCGCGCGGGTGTCGGCGTCGACAATGTCGACCTCGACGCCGCAACGCGGGCGGGGATCACGGTCGTCAACGCGCCGACCGGCAACACGATCGCCGCGGCCGAGCACACGATCGCGCTCCTCCTGGCCCTGGCACGGCACGTTCCGGAGGCGGACGCCTCCCTCCGGCGGGGCGAGTGGAAGCGCGGCCCGCTCCAGGGGGTGCAGCTGCGCGGCCGGACGCTCGGGATCGTCGGCCTCGGCAAGATCGGGATGGCCGTCGCGGAGCGAGCGCGCGGGCTCGGGATGGCGCTCCTCGGGAGCGACCCGTTCGTGACCGCCGAGCAGGCAGCACTTCGCGGCGTCGAGCTCGTGACGTTCGAGGCGCTCCTCGAACGAGCCGATGCGATCACCGTGCATGTCCCCCTGGCGCGCGGCACCACTGGGCTGATCGGTGCCGCCGCCCTCGCACGCATGAAGCCCGGCGCGTTCGTCCTCAACGTCGCCCGCGGCGGGATCGTGGACGAGGGGGCGCTCGCGGCGGCGCTGCACGCGGGCCGCCTCGGAGGGGCCGCGATCGACGTCTTCGAGCAGGAGCCGCCGACCGGCTCGCCGCTCATGGAGGCGCCGAACACCGTCCTCACCCCGCACCTCGGCGCGTCGACGGCGGAGGCCCAGGTTGCCGTCGCCGAGGAGATCGCCGAGCAGGTCATCGACGTGCTCGACGGCCGGCCGGCCCGGTACGCCGTCAACGCACCGCTCCTCAGCGCCGAGGCGGAGCAGACGATCGGGCCGTACCTGCCGCTGGCGGAGATGCTCGGGCGGTTCCTCGCGCAGTTCGCCCGCGCCGGCGTCGGCACGTACACGGTCGAGCTGGCGGGCGACCTCGCCCGGAACGAACCGGCGCCACTCACTGCCGCGGCACTGCGCGGCCTGCTCGAGACCGGCACGACCGAGCGAATCAATCTCGTGAACGCCGCGATCGTCGCGAAGGCGCGGGGCATCCGGGTCGTGGAGCGCCGGACGAGCGACGCGGGCGGCTTTCCCGCCGCGATCACGGTCTCCGGCACGGTCACCGGCGGCCATGTGACGGCCGGCGGCACGCTGGCGGGTGGCGAGATGCGCCTCGTCCGGCTCAACGACTACCGGCTCGACATGGCCGTGGCCGAGCTGATGCTGATCACCCGCCACCGGGACCGCCCGGGCACGATCGGGCGCATCGGCCAGCTGCTCGGCGCTGCGGACGTGAACATCAGCGCGATGCACCTCGCCCGCTCCGCGCCCCGCGCCGACGCCCTGATGATCCTGTCGGTCGACGACGACGTCCCGCCGGCGCTCGAAGCGGCGATTCGCGCCGACGAGGGGGTCCACGACCTGTGGTCGATCCGGCTCGGCCGGCCGCGATGACGACCGACGAGCTGCCGCTCATTCCGGCCGGGCTCGAGGCAGTGGTGGCGTTCGTGCGCCACGGCGAATCCGAGCTCGTCGCGCAGGGCCGGTTCCAGGGCCAGGCCGATTCACCGCTGACCGACCTGGGCCGGCGCCAGGCGCTCCTGACCGCTCGGCGCATCGCGCGGCGGACGCGGCGTCCGGCGCTGCCGCTGCCGTCCGGGCCGCCGCGCACGATCGTTCACTCTCCCCTCCTCCGTACCACCGAGACGGCGGGACTGATCGGGCGCGCAGTGAGCGGCGGCCGGGGCGAGGCGGCGGTCACGGCCCCCGTGCCGCTGGTCCCCGAGCCCGGCCTGCTCGAGATCGGCCAGGGCGAGTGGGAGGGGCTGCCGGGCACCGAGATCGTCGATCGCTGGGGCGACCTCCTGGCGGCGTGGCGGCGCGAGCCGCTGACGGCCTGGGCGCCGGGCGGCGAATCACTCGCGGTCGTGGATGCCCGCGTTCGGCCGGCCCTCCGCCACCTGCTCGCCGACCTCGCGATCGCCGAGCCGGCGGCCGCGGCGCCGCGCTCGCAGGTCCTCGGCTACGCCGACCTGCCGTCGGACGAGCCGTGGTCGATCGTCGTAGGCCACGACGGCGTGTTCAAGGTGGCGCTGCTGGCGCTCCTCGACCTGCCGCTGGCGCGGTTCTGGATGCTCCCGTTCGCGCTGTGCGGCATCTCGGTCGTCGAGATTCGGGGCGGCCGGCCGCGGCTGCGGCTGCTGAACGCCACCGACCACCTCGCCGACCTCGAGGTGCACCATCCCGCTGAGCCGAGCGCGACCGAGCCGCGGACTCCCGGAGCCCTCTAGAGTCGCCCGGCGACGCCTCGCCTAGCGCCTGCCGCCACGGCGGAGGATGCGGCGGACGACGACGCCGAGGATCGCGAACCGCAGTCGCTGGTAGGCCTCGGCGATCCGCTTCAATCGATCCACGCCGAGGTCGCGCTGCCCGTAGGCGACCTCGACCTTCGCGCGCGCGATCGTTGTCAGCTCCACCCGCGCGCCGGGGACCGCGTCGCCGAGCGCGCCGGCGTACTCGTAGACGGTCTGCGAGGGCTTCGGGCCCAGCCCGAATCGCGTCGCCAGGCTCGCCAGCGAGCCCCACGCCTTGTCGGGGTGCATCGGCTTGTTCGGCGCCCGGCGGAGCGCGGCGAACGCGAGGGCTCCGATGCCGAGCAGGAGGATCAGCGCGATCGCGATGAACGGCCCCGCCCCGGTCGACGTGGGGGTGACGCCGCCCGCGCCCCCGCCGGATGGGAAGCTCGGGCCCGGACCGGCGGTCGTCGGCGCGTGGCTCACCTTGGGCGTCGCCGACGGGATCGCGCCGGACGGGATCGCCAGTGGCTGGCCGACGCCGCCGCCCGTCGGGTCGAACTCGACCCAGCCGGTGCCCGGGAAGTACACCTCGACCCACCAGTGGGCCTCCTTGGCCTGGATGACCTCGACGCCGTCCGGCCCGGGCTTCACCGGCAGGAACCCGTAGGCGACTCGGGCCGGCACGCCGAAGGCCCGCAACAGGACCGCCATCGTGCTGGCGTAGTACTCGCAGTAGCCGCGGTGGATGATCGCGAAGCATTCGACCGTCGAGACGCTGCCGCACTGCGCGTTGCGCTCCGACACGACGTTCGTGTCGTACTGGAAGTTGGTCGAGCTCTGGAGGTAGCCCTCCATCGTGTGGGCGAGGTCGTACGCGTTGCCCGGGTCGGCGTAGGACGGCGCGTGGACCTGGGCGCGGATCGTGTCGAGGAGCTTGATCGCATTCGGGCCCATCGCACCGCTGGGCAGTGCGGTGTACAGCGCCAGGAGGCCGGGCGGGTAGTCCGTCCCGGCAAGACGCAGGCGCGGGGTCGTGAGGCCGCCCGGCAGGTCCGCAAACGTGGGAATCCGGGCGGTGACGTTGTAGGCGCCGACGCCGTCGGTCGCCTGGACCGTGGCGAAGTAGCCGGTGCCGACGACGAGCGCGTTCGTCGGCCGGTTCACCGTGTACAGCGTGTTCGGCCCGAGGATGGTCGAATCGCGGAAGGCGTCCGGCGTGATCCGGAAGGTGACCTCCTTCCGCGTGGCGGTGTCGGGCGCATCGCCCGCCGCGTCGCCGCCGAGGAGGACGCCGCCGGCAGCCGTCGGCTCGACCCGGGTGTCGCCCCACTTCCAGCCGTAGTCCGTGTAGATGGCATAGGTGCCGGCCCGCCACTTGAAGGTCTGGCCGGCGGTGACGCCGGTCAGGAGCTGGGCGCGGAACGCGGTGTTGTCGCTGGGCTGCCAGATCCCGCTCGTGGTCACGTTGTCGCCGAATCCGACGACCCCGAGGCCGCGGATGTCACCGCCCTCCGGCGCGAACTTCTGGAGCGCCTGCGAGAGCGCCTGGAGCGAGTGCGGCAGGTCCTGCCACAGCCCCTGGAGCGGCGCCGACGAGGCCGTCAGGGTGAGCAGGATCGAACCGACGATCGCGCCGACGACGAACAGCGCGCCACCGGTCAGGTACAGCTGGCCGACGGTCGCTGGGTCGCCGATCTTGCGTCGCGCCCAGGTGATCTCCTCCTCGAACACGTGCGTCCGGATCAGGACGAGGAGAGCCGCGGCGGTGAAGATCACCATCAGATACAGCTGGTTGTGCTCGGTCAGCGCCATGTTCGCGATGACCGCGAGGCCGAGCACGACGACGGCGTCGAGCGGCCGGTGGTGCCCGAAGATCGTGAACCCGGCGAGCATGCCGGCGCCCCACACGAGCGTGCCGAAGATCAGGTGGTAGTGCGCGGTCTGCGAGGTGAACGGCAGGTTCAGGACGACCCAGTCGTTGTAGACGAGGCGGACGACGTTGGCGGACGCCTCGAACCGCGCGCCGAGCGAGGCGATGTCCCAATCGGCCGTGGGCACGACGATGCCGCCGACGACCAGCGGGATGAAGATCCCCCCGAACAGCGCGCCCACGAGGTGCGTGCGCCAGCGGCCCCAGCCGACCTTGGCGCCGAGGACCCCGAACGCCAGGCCGGCCATGCCGACCCACGGCAGGAAGTTCGAATCGCCGGGCTTGCCGGGCGTCCAGTCGGCGTCGATCAGGGACCAGCCGAAGACGGCGACCATCGCCATCGTCGCGAGGACCGTGAGCCAGCCCTCGGCGGGACGGCGCGGCAGCTCGCGGAGGGCATCGAACGCCGTCCGGCGCGGCGCGGTCGCGGCGATCGCGGTCATGAGGCGAGCGCCTCCGCGAGCGGCGTGGTGGGCCCGACGGAGTAGGCCCGGATGTCGAACTCGGCGAGAGCGTGGCGGAGCGCGCGCGCCTGTTGCGCCGACGGCAGTGGCTCGGCCGCGACCGGCGCGGCGGGGCCCGCGACGTGCTTCGGCGGCGCATCGCCCGACGCATGCTCCCGCGCCTCGCCGCCACGTGCGGCGACCTCGAGCTCGCGGCGCTCGAAGGCGGGAATGTCCAGGGAGACCACGACGCAGGCGATGCCCCGCGTCTGCATCGTCGCCAGCGGCTTCACCCAGCTGCGATCCAGCGAGGCGGTGATCACGACCGCGGTCATTCCCCGACGGATGCGCGGCAGGCTCGCCATCAACGCCTCGATGAGCGGGGTGGAGCCGTCGCCCTCGACCGCGGCCAGGAGCTGCATCACCTTCAGGTGCTGCCGGCCGCCGCGATCGGGCTGGAGCTGCGCGAGGCGATGCGCGTTGATCGTCATGCCCACCGCCCGGTTCTCGACGAGCGCCTTGTCGGCGACGGCCGCGGCGGCGCGCACCGCCACCTCGACCGTCGATTCGTCGCCGGAGCCGCGCTGGGGCGCCCGATCGAGATCGAGCACCAGCCACGCATCGGCGGTCTGCTCGAGGTCGAACTCCTTGACCTGGATCTCGTTGTGGCGCGCGGTCGACTTCCAGTGGATGCGGTTGAACGCGTCACCGGGCGCCCATGGCCGCACGGTCGTCGCGAGCGGGGTCGCCTGGAGCGTGCGCTCGCGCATCGCCTGGCTGCCGTCGAGGTTGGCCGAAGGGAGCCGCCACAGCGGCACGGGCTCGAGCCGCGGGTAGACCGTGACGTTCACCCCCGACCCCACCGATGCCGACGACTCGAAGAAGCCGAACGGGTCACCGGTACGGATCTGGAGCGGCTCGATCCGGAAGTGGCCGCGGCGCGTGAGCGGCGTCCGGATCAGCCAGGACCGCTCCGAGTGGCGGCCGAGCGCCATTGCGCGGCCAGGGAGGCCGGCCGGGAGGGACGTCGGGTTGTGGACCTCGAGCCAGGGCTTCGCGACGCGGCTCATGTTCCGCAGCGTGTACGTCACCCGGATGTTGTCGCCGACGTGGCCCGACAGCTGGTTGACCGCGTAGCCCGCCTCGAGGTCCGCCAGTCCCAGCCGGGTGAGGACGTACGAGCCGCCGATCACCAGGACGCCGAGATAGACCAGGTAGAACAGGAAGGGCCACCCGGTCGAGAACGCGGTGATGACCAAGATCGCGCACAGGAGCAGCAGCTGGAGTCGACGGAACATCAGATCGCTCGGCTGGACGGGCCTCTCGGAGTTCGGTTCGTCTAGCTCTTTGCCACGCGGGCGCTCGGACCCGGCTTGGTCTGCGCGAACCCGGTCATGCCGGCCTCCCTGCTCGAGCCGACCGGGGTCGTCTCGAGAAGCTCGCGCACGACCTGGGCGGGCTGGATGTCGTGGATCGACGAGCTGGTCTTCACGATCATCCGGTGCGCCAGTGCCGATTCGGCAAGGGCCTTGACGTCGTCCGGGATCACGTAGTCGCGGCCGAGCAGGCCGGCCAGCGCCTGGCCGGCGCGGTACAGCGCGATCGAGCCGCGCGGTGAGGCACCGAGGTAGATGTCGCCGTGCTCGCGGGTGCCGTTGACCAGCCGGACGATGTACTCCGACACGGTCGGGTCGACGTAGATCTCCCGGACCTCGCGCTGCATCCGCTGCAGATCCTCCAGGGAACAGACCTCTTCGAGGTCCTCGATCGGGTGATGGCGCTTCTGCTCGTCGAGGATCACGACCTCGTCGACCGGTAGCGGGTAGCCGAGGCGGATCCGGAGCATGAACCGGTCGAGCTGGGCCTCGGGCAGCGCGAACGTGCCCTCGTACTCGATCGGGTTCTGGGTGGCGATCACGAGGAACGGGTCGGGCATCATGTAGGTCGTCCCGTCGACCGTCGCCTGGCGCTCTTCCATGCACTCGAGGAGGGCGGACTGGGTCTTCGGCGTCGCCCGGTTGATCTCGTCGGCGAGCACGACCTGGCTCATGATCGGGCCCGGGCGGAACTCGAACTCCTGGGTCTTCTGGTTGTAGATCGACAGGCCGGTCACGTCGGACGGGAGGAGGTCCGGCGTGAACTGGATCCGCCGGAACGAGCAGCCGAGGCTCTTGGCGATCGCCTTCGCCAGGACGGTCTTGCCGGTCCCGGGTACGTCCTCGATCAGGACGTGGCCGCGGCACAGCAGCGCGACGAGGGCAAAGCGCACCTCATTGTGCTTGCCGACGATCACGCGCTCGACGTTCGCGAGTACGCGATCCCCGGTCTGCTGGATGTTGGACATCTGGCTCCCCTCACGAGCGTCGAATTGCACGGGATGGTACGCCCGGCCCGCCGAATTGGTTCCCTGCGATCAGGCCCGCGGAGGCGCTCAGCCGCGCCGGAGCGAGGCGACGGCGGCCCACACGGTCATCAAAGCGCCGATGAGGCCCATGACGCCCAGGAACACCTCGTTGCTCGCGAGCGCGGCGACGCCCAGGGCGCCGAACAGGGTCGTGACCACGATGGCGATGGCGCCGAGGCCCAGCCGCTCGATCAGCGGTCGGGGCTCGACCGGCGCAGGTGCGTCGTCGGTCACCGGGTCGCCGCCCAGGCCTTCCAGTCGCGAAGGAGCTCGCCGGCGATCGGGGAGGCGCGGACCGCGTGGCCGCCATTCTCGACGAGGACCGCGATCGCCACCTGCGGGTTGTCGTACGGGGCAAACCCGATGAACCAGGAGTGGGCCGTCGCGCCCGGATCGAGCTCGGCGGTGCCGGACTTGCCGGCCACCGCGAGCCCGTTGACGGCGGCCCCGGCGGTGAAGATGCGGCCGATGTCGCCGGTGACGGCGAGGTGCATCGCCGTCGCGATCTCCGCGGCGATGCCGGGCGCCAGGACGTGCTGCAGCACCTCTGGGCCGATCGTCGTCGTACCGCCCTTGCCGATCGCTTCGAGCACGAGGTGCGGCTTCATCAAGGTCCCGGCATCGGCGATGGTCGACGCGACGAGCGCCATCTGGAGCGGCGTGACCAGGTCCTCGCCCTGGCCGTACGCGGCATTGGCGAGCTCCACTCGATCGGTGAACCCGCCGCCGATCGACCCGCCGCCGTTGGTGACCTGCGAGACCGCCGTCGGCAGGTCGAAGGCGATCGGCGCGCCGAAGCCCATCCGCGCGGCCCAGTCGGCCAGGGCCGCGCCGCCCGTTCGAACGCCGGTCTCCGCGAACCAGATGTTGCAGGACGCCTCGACGGCCTGCTCGTAGTTCAGCGCCCGGCCGTCCGTCTGTGGATGGTGCCCATCCTTGACCCGGAAGCCGTCGATCAGCCAGCCAGTCTTCTCGGACGCCGGCTGGTCGGCGTACGTCGTTTCCGGGCTCACGGCCCCGCTCCCGAGCGCCGCGACGGAGGTGACGATCTTGAACACCGAGCCCGGCACGTACAGGCCGCGTGTGGCGCGCGGGAGGAGCGGCAGGTTCTTGTCGCCGAGGAGCTTCTGGAACGTGCGGGAGGCGGTCGACGGATTGGTGACCGCCGACGCGTCGTACGTGGGCGTCGAGGCGAGGGCGAGGATCTCGCCGGTGCGCGGGTCGAGCATGACCACGGCGCCCTTGTTCTTGCCGAGCGCGGCGACGGCGGCCTCCTGGAGCGACAGCACGAGCGTCGTCCGGAGCTGTTGCGGGTCGGACGGATCGGCCTGGAACTTGCGGGTCAGGTCGCGCAGCGGGTCGGCCGAGCTCACCCCGCTGAGCTGGGAGTTCCAGGCTGCCTCGAGGCCCGCCGCCCCGTACTGGCGTGACCAGTACCCGACCACGCCCGACAGCGCGGGCGACGCGTACACGCGGTATGGCTCGCCGTTCTTGTCGCGCTTGTTCGTGGCGAGGGGGTTCCCGTCACGGTCGACGATCTCCCCGCGGACGACATTGCGCGCGGCGGCGATCACGGCGGCGTCGTCCGGCGAGTTGCTGAGCGATGCCGATTCGATCACCTGCCAATAGCCCGCCCCCACGGCCAGCCCGCCGAATGCGAGGGCAAGCGCGAGCGACACGCGCCCGAGCGCGACGCCGATGCCGACCCGCCTCCCGGCCCATGCCGGCGACGAACCCGACACCGGATGGGCATGCGCGGCTGGCCGGCCGCCAGCCGCGGGCCGCCCGCCGGCCGTGGCGCCGGGGCCCGCCATCAGGCGGCCCCGCGGTCGAGCATCCGGCGGAATCGCCCCGGCCGCCGCGGCGGCGGCAGCGGATCGCGCGTCCGCTCCGACAGCGCGATCAGGAGGCCCACGATCACGGAGTTCGCCAGCAGCGACGAGCCGCCGTAGCTGATGAACGGCAGGGTGATCCCGGTCAGCGGGATCAGCTTCAGGTTGCCACCGGCGATGATGAACGCCTGGACCCCGATGACCAGCGACAGGCCGGCGGCGAGGATGGCCCGGAACTCGTCCTGCGCCGCCATCGCGATGCGGAGCCCGCGCTCCACGAGAACGAGGTACAGACCGAGGATGGCCAGGATCCCCACGAGGCCGAGCTCCTCGCCGAGCGCGGCGAATGGGAAGTCGGTGTGCAGGGCGGGGATCGGCGGCCGACCGGCGATCAGGGGCAGGCCGGCCCCCAGCCCCGTCCCGATCAGCCCGCCGCGCGCGAAGGCATGCAACGCCTGGACGACCTGGTAGCCGGAGCCCAGGGCGTCCGCGAACGGGTTCAGCCAGATGTCGACGCGCACGCGCACGTGCTCGAACAGGAAGTACAGCGCCGTCGCGCCGATCACGAACGCGATCAGGCCCACGATCACGTACCCGACGCGGGCCGTCGACACGTACAGCAGCAGCAGGAAGACGGCGAAGAACAGCAGGGCCGCGCCGAGGTCCTTCTGCACGATGACCACGCCCAGCGCGATGGCCCACATCGCGACCATCGGGGCGAGGTACGGCAGGGGCGGCAACCGCAGCGGCCCGATCCTGGTGGACTCGTCCACGAGCAGCGGGCGATTCTCCGACAGGTAGCCGGCGAGGAAGACCACCAGGATCACCTTGAGCAGCTCCGACGGCTGCCCGCTGAACGGCCCGATCGTGAGTGACAGGCGCGCGCCGTTGACGTCATGGCCGAACACGAACGTGAGCAGCAGCAGCCCGACCCCGGCGGCTGCCCAGGTGTACTTGTAGCGACGCAGCCAGACATCGCTTCGGACAACGACGCCGAGCACGGCCACGATGCCGAGCCCGATCGCCAGCCATGCAAGCTGGGTCTTGGCCAGCCCGCCGAGGCTGCCTGCCAGGTCCTGCGGCAGGCGTTCCATCAGGAGCAGCCCGATCCCGCCGAGCAGCCCGACCGTCGGCAGCAGGATCTGGTCGGTGCGTCGCCCCGCGATCACGAACGCGATGTGCACGGCGAGCAGCGCGCCGAGATAGGCGATCAGGAGGCCGGCGTCGGCCGGCGCGAGCAGGTCGATCGGGCCGGTGCTGCCGTTGAGCTGGGCCGCGTGGAGCTGCTCGGTCGCGCCGAGCGATATCGCGCCCGTGAACAGGGCGATGCCAACGAGCGAGAGAAGCGTGAGCTCGCGACCGCGGAATGCGGGCTGGATGCGGAACCGCCGCGCCTCCCGCCCGACGGTGCGCAGGCGAGCCGCGGCCGGGGCCGCGGTCATCGGGCCACCGTCATCGCGTCACGCTCACGACCGGGAGCGCTCGAGCCGGAGCCGGACCTGGCCGATCTGGACCTCGTCGCCGAACGCGATCGGCGACAGCCCGTCGACCTGGCTGCCGTTCACGAACGTGCCGTTCGTCGAGCCGAGGTCCTCGACGTACCAGGCGCGACCGCGGTAGGTCAGCGCCGCGTGGGTGGTCGAGACGAAGTCGTCGTCGAGCACGATCGAGTTGTTCACGTCGCGCCCGAGCGAGGTGATCGCGTCCAGCGCGAACGACACGCCCACGGGCGGCTCTCCTGCGGGCGAGGCGACCACGATCAGCCGGCCGAGCTCCCGGGTGGGTTCCCGCGCCGCCGCGCGCAGGTCGCGAACCAGCGCTCGCACGACGAGCCACAGGAATCCGTAGAGGAGGCCCAGGAAGAGGAGTCGAAGCACCCAGATCGCGAGGACGGCGGCATCCATCGGTTCCGCGCGACTAGGTGCGCGCGCCCGTCCCGGCCGTCGCGGCCTCGATGACCACGTTCGTGTCGCCGATCAGGATCCGGTCGCCCGCGCCGAGGACGAGCTCCGTCACTCGGTGCCCGTTCACGCGGGTGCCATTCGTGGAGCCGAGGTCGGTCAGGACAAGCACGCCGTTCCGGGCATGGAGCCGGGCGTGGCGGCGCGACACTTTCGAGTCCTTCAGCACCAGCTCGCACTCGGGCGCCCGCCCGATCCGGATCGGCGCCCCGGACACCGGGATCCGGCGCATCGCGCGACCCGGCTCGCGAACCTCGAGGACGACGTCGGGCGCATGGACGACGGGCACCTCGAAGACGCGCGTGCCGCTCTCGACGGCGTCGTCCGAGGCCCCTGCGTCGGGGCCCGGCGAGACGGCTGCCTCGACCTCGGTCTCGCCGGGACCGAGCATCGCGTCGGCGCGAAGCGTCACCCTCGGTCGCTCGCGCAGGGCGTAGCCATGCGCTCGCGCAAAACGCAGGGCGCCCGACGCCAGCTCCCCGGCGACCTCCTCCGCCTCGGCCAGGCCCGCGAGGTCGTCCGGGTTGAGCCGGACCGTGAACTGATCGGGCACCAGGCCGGATCGCCCGCCGGCGCCGCGCTCGGCCTCCATCGCGCGCTCGATGCGCCTGAGGACCTGGATCGGCTGGAGCCGCGTTCCGAACAGTCGTGCGCTGGGCCGCTCGACGAGCCGTTCGAAGAAGCGCTCCACGCGTGACATGGCCCGCACGGGCGAGAGCCTACCAGAGGCCTCCGGTGCACCCCCCAGCCGTGCAATCGGTACGCCTGTCCACCGGAGGGGGTACGAGCGGTATCGATGAGCGAATCAGGGCTGCCGGTATGATCCGCATGGGCCCGGTCCGGAGTCGGCAGGACCCGATCGACGGGGAGTCCATGACCGAGATCCTGACCGAGTCATTCTGCGAGCGGTGCGGCACGCGCTACACGTTCGAGCCGGTGGAGAGCAAGCGCAGGCCGCTGTCCGCGATCGGCACCCTCGGGCGCGGGATCCGGCACTTCGTGACCGACCCCGGGTCGTCGCTCGACGAGGCCTTCGCCGTCGCCCGCTCCGAGAACGAGCAGCGCTCCACCGCGAGCGCGCTGGAGGCGTTTCACCGGACGTTCAACTTCTGCCTGTCGTGCCGGCAGTACACCTGCAGCGACTGTTGGAACGCCGTCGAGGGCCGGTGCCTGTCGTGCGCCCCGACGCCCGAGGCGGTCGCGCCGACCACCCGAACCGACATCGCAGTCCAGGTGCCGCCGATGGATCGCGCGCCGACGGCTGTCTCGATGGCCGCTGCCTCGGCGATCGCCGAGCCGGATCAAGCGGCAAGCGAGGCCACCGCGCGGCGCGAGGCCGAGGCCGCCCGGCGCGAGGCCGAGGCGGCTGCGGCCGCGGAGGCAGCGGCTGCTGCCGAGGCGGCTGCCCGCGCCGAGGCGGAACAGCGCGCGGCCGAGGCGGCGGCCCGCGCCGAGGAGGAGGCGGCGGCGGCCGCGGCGAAGGCGCAGGAAGAGGCCGAGGCTCGAGCCGCCGCCGAGCGGGCGGAGGCCGAGGAGATCGCGCGCGCGCATGCCGCCGCGGAGGCCGCCGCCGCTGCCGAGGCCGACGCGAAGGCACGTGCGGAAGCGCAGGCGGAACGGGAGCGCATGGCTGCGCAGGCGGAGGCCCATGCGGCCTCGGCGCGCGCCGAGGCCGAGGCACGAGCGGCGGCGCTCGCCGAGGCCGAAGCCGCCCAGGCGGCGGCCGCCGAGCTCGCCGCCCACCAGCAGGCCGAGGCGGAAGCACGCGCCGCAGCCGAGGCCGCCGAGGCCGAGGCTCGGGCGCAGGCCGAGGCAGCCGCGCATGCGGCAGCCGAGGCGGAGGCCCGCGCCGAAGCAGAGGCAGCCGCGCGTGCTGCGGCGGCTGCCGAGGCCGCCGAGGCGGCTGCCCGAGCGCAGGCAGAGGCCGAAGCTCGCGCGCAGGCGGAGGCCGAAGCCGCGGGAGCGGCAGCGCGAGCCCAGGCAGAGGCGGAAGCTCGCGCGCAGGCAGAGGCCCAGGCCGCGGCCGATGCCGAGGCCGCGCAAGCCGCAGCCGCCGCGGCGGCCGCCGAGGCCGCGGCGCGCGACGCGGAGTCGAAGGCAGCGGCGGCCTCCCTCGCCTTCGAGCCCGGCCGAAGCCTCGACGACGCGATCGCGGAGTACGAACGTCGGAGCACCGCTCCGGCCACCGACCTCGCGCCCGCTGCCCATGCGACCGAGGCCCCGGTCGCCGATGCTGCTCCGGAACACGCTGTCCCCGAGGCGCCCACGACGGCAGCGCCCATCGAGCCGATCCCAACCGCCGTCGGGCAGCCGGTCCCGGCATCGAGCATCGCCGGCGCGGCAAGCTGGCCTGACAACGCCGCGCCGCCTACGGCGATCGAGCCCGCGTGGCCTGACCTGTCCGGGCAGGGCGCTATCGCTGCGGCCGCCGCCCCAGCCGCGCCGATCCATCCGGGGGCCGCCCGCGCTTGCCCTTCGTGCGGGCTGTCGCTGTCCGCGAGCGCGCGCTTCTGCCGCCGCTGCGGCACGCCACAGCAGGTCGACGCCCCGCGCTGAGCCGCCTCGTCGGCCGAAGAACCCTGCTCAGGCGGGGGACCCGTCAGGGCTCGAGTGACTTCGCTCCGGATGGGGTGATCCGGGTCGCGCGGTCACGCACCCAGGCCGCGCCGAACAGGAGCGCCTGGAACGACAGGGCCAGCCACGCGAGCGCCGCGAAGACGGTTGCCAGCGTCCCGAGGAACGCGGCCGCGCCGATGAGCCTCGGCGCCACGAAGACGAACACCCGCGCCAGCGCGGACAGCACGAGCCCGACGATCGCGCCCGGGGCGACGGTGGCTCGCCAGGGTGGCCGCGGGATCGGGACGACGCGGTAGACGGCGATGACCGCCACGATCGTCACGAAGATCGGCAGCAGGCCCAGCGCCAGCGACACCAGGTCGCCGAGAACCCTGAACGCTCCGGCCTGGACCCCGGCCTGGATGAAATCGAGCGCGCCACCGAGGAGGCTCGTGGCGACGATGGCCCCGATCATCAGCACCACCGCGGCCAGGGCGCTGAGGTTGCTCGCCAGGAAGCCGCGCCGGCGGTCGCCGCCCATGACCCGCGCGAGCGCGTCCTGGAACGAGACGACGAACCGGCTGGTGCCCCACACGAGGACGACCGCGCCGATGATCGACACCGGTCCCGCGCCCTTCGCGGCCTCGTCGAGAATGGCCTGGATCAGGTCGCGCATCGGCGGCAGGACGCCGCCGACCAGGGCCACCACCTTCGCCTGCTCGATCGGGTCCGGGTACAGCAACCCCACCACGCCGGCCAGCAGCACGACACCGGGCACGATCGCGAACAGTGCCGTGTAGGCGAGACCCGCCGCCAGGAGGCCGCCGGCAGCCGCGTTGTAGCGATCTAGGACGCGCAGCGCCGCTGCGACGAACGGTTGCCCGAGCACGGCGGCGGCGCGCTCGCGCAGCCACCCCAAGCGCCCTGGAGGCGCCGAATCGGTCAGTCCCGGATGTCCTCGAACAGGCCCGGCTGCAGGTCGGAGGCCCGAACCCGGCGTGGTGGCGCGATCAGCGCCCGGATCTCGCCGCGGCGCACGAACCGCCGCCCACCGAGCTTGATGCTCTGGACCTTGCCGGCGCGCGCCCAGCCCCCGATCGTGCCCGGCCGGAATCGGATGTTCGCCGCGGAGAGGATCTCGGCCGCCTCCTCGAGGCTGATCCAGTCGGTCGGCGCGGGTGGCATCGTCAGTCCTCGCTCGATGCGGCCGGCTTGGCCGTGTCCGTCGAGGATGACGCGCCGGCGTCCGCGCCACTCGACGCGCCCGCACTGCCCTTGTCTGCGCGCGTTGCGTCCCCGCCCGAGCCGGCGCCGTCCGACGACGACGCGGCGTTGGCCGCCTTCGTGCGAGCGCTGCTCGCGGAGGACCGGTCCTTCTTGGCCCAGCCGGAGCCCTTGAAGTGGACCGCGGGGGTCGAGAACGCCTTCGTCAGCGTCCCCTCGGCGCCACAGTTCGGGCAGAACCGGGGACCGGCGTCGTTGATCCCGTGGATCACCTCGGTGCGGTGCTTGCAGTTCGAGCAGATGTAGTCGTAGATGGGCACCGGCGCCTCGGCTCAGCCGCGCATCCGCATGCCGCACTTGGGGCAGTACACGGCGCGCGGGTGGACGGCCGGGTAGCCGCAGTGCTGGCACGTCACGCTCGCCCCGCCCGGGACGACGCCAGGTCGGTCGACACCGGTGAGCCCGAGCGATTCGCCGCTCTCGAGGATGCTCCCCAGCAGGCGCCCCAGCAGGCGCCCGGCGATGCGATCCGTGTCGCCTCGTGCCCCGCGCCCGCCCCAGCCGACCACCGCCCGGACGATGAGGTCGCCGGTCGATTCATCCCAGTGGGCGGCGACGCCGCCGACGACCGCGGCATATTCGGGATAGCCGCCGGTGTCGACGTCGCCGTCGAGCAGCGCGCACGCGAACGTGTCGTAGGCGGGGTCGATGGCGTCGAGGGTCTCGAGCACCCACAGCGCGTGGCGGGTGACCGGCGAGTTCGTGCCGTGGGCACGCAGCCACTCGGTGGCCTCGAGGGTCCGGATGATGCTCGGCGTCGCGGAGGCAAGCGTCGTCACACGCGGCTCGACCATTTCGACGGCGCCCTTGGCGATACCGTCGAGCATCGCAGGCAGGGAACCAAGGATGTTCGGGCCGCCCTGCAGCCGGACGCCGGCGCTGGTCTTCGCTCCGAAGTTGAGTCGAAGCTGGTGCTCCTGGGCAACAGCTTCCTCGGGGATCGGCTCGGGCTCCGGCGCCGCGGTTGCGGCGGCCTTCGACGCGCGGGCCCCCCCACCCTTGCGACGCAGGAATTCGAGCGGCACGACGAACTCTCCCCGATCTTCCTTGGTTGAGGCGGCCATCGTACCAGCGGGCACGGCGCCAACTGCCGCGCTGCGGCGGGCAGTCAACCTCCGCGGGCGATCAGCGCCTCGTTCGGCTCCAGCGCGAGCTCGGTGGGAAGCGCGCCGAGGCCCTCCCGGCCGTGGGTCGAGAGCGCGACCGTCCAGCCCGTGGCGGCGGCGGCGCGGGTCGGGAGCCGGATCGTCGCCGGACGGTCGGCGAAGCTCAGGGCCACGAAGGTTGCCTCCACGCCCGCGCCGCGCACATAGGCGAGCACGTCGCGGTCGCCCACGTCCACCAGCTCCTGCGCGGCGATCTGGAGCGCCGGCGTCGCGCGACGAAGGGCGAGGACCTTCCGGTACCACGACAGCACCGAGCCCGGATCCGCCGCTTCCGTTGCCACGTTGTGCGTCGCGATGTCCGGCGCGAGCGGCAGCCATGGCGTGCCGGTCGTGAAGCCACCGCCGGGCCCGGGCCGCCACGCCATCGGACCCCGCCCCTGGTCGCGGTTCCACCACGGGAACAGGAAGCTTGCACGCCGGGCCGGCGGATCGATGGCCTCCGCCTTGGGGACGACCAGGTTTCGCTGCGCGATCTCCTCGCCGTAGTACAGGAACGGCGTGCCGCGGAGGGTCGCCAGCAGGGTGGCGGCGACCTTCGCCCGCGCGTCACCGGACCGACCGTCGTCGTAGCGGCTCGCGTGGCGCGGCTGATCGTGGTTGGACAGGACGTTGGCGGGCCAGCGCTCCGGCCCGAAGGCGGCGTCCCGCGCCGCGATCGCCCCCGCGAACGCGGAGGCGCTCCAGGGCAGCCCGACGAGCGACCAGTCGAAGATGAGGTGGCGCGGCGCGATGTAGCCCGCAGCCTCCCCGAGGCGCCCGTCGAACAGCTCGCCGACGGTCATGCGACCCGGGTGCTCGTCGACGAGGCTGCGCAGCTCCGCCAGCGCGCCCTGGAGCTCCGGCTGGTCGCGGTCGTGCACGTGGCGCTGCCAGGACCATGCACCTCGGCCCCCGAGCGTTCGCGGGTTCGATCGCAGCTGGGCGTCCTTGAAATAGGTGTTGAAGACGTCCAGCCGGAAACCGTCCACGCCGCGGTCGAGCCAGGTGCGGACCACGTCGAGCAGCGCGGCGCGGACGGCGGGACTGCGCCAGTTGAGATCGGGCTGCTCGGGCAGGAACGTGTGCAGGTAGAACTGCTCGCGGGCGGGCTCCCACGTCCACGCAGGGCCACCGAAGAACGACCGCCAGTTGTTCGGCAGCCGTCGGCCGCCAGTCCGCGTGCGCCCGGGCGAATCGCGCCAGATGTACCAGTCGGCGTACGGCCCCTCGCGGCCTGCTCGGGACGCGGTGAACCACGCATGCCGGCTGCTCGAGTGGTTGAGGACAAGATCCAGGATCACCCGCAATCCGCGCGCGTGGCACGCCGCGACGAGGCGCTCGAAGCCCGCGATCGTGCCGTAGCGCGGATCGACGCCGACGTAGTCGGCGACGTCGTAGCCCATGTCGAAGTCGGGCGAGGGGTAGATCGGCGAGAGCCAGATCGCGTCGACGCCGAGCGACCCTGCCGTGCCGTCGCGCAGGTGATCGAGGTGGGCCTCGATGCCGGCCACGTCCCCCAGCCCGTCACCGTCCGAGTCGGCGAAGCTGCGCGGATAGATCTGATAGACGACTCCGCGCTGCCACCAGTCGGTTTGCGATGAATCCGTTAGGTCCACGCGCGCCTCCGTGTTCCGCGCAGCACCGCTGGTCGCGATTCTTCCACCTGCTGGGACTCGCTGGCGCGATTCGATCCTCGCCGGCCGCGACGCGAAGCGCCACCGCGCGGAGGGCGGCTGACGGTACGTTGGCTGGCAGCCCGGGCGGCACCGCGCCGGTCGGGCTGCTGGACCTCAGGTGCCAAGCTTCTCGCGCAGGCTCGCCGCCTGCGCCTCGAGGTCGGCGGCACTCCGCCGGGCACCTTCGACGATGGCGGGCGGCGCCTTCCCGATGAACGCGGGGTCGGTGACCCGTGCCCGCGCGGCGGCAAGCCGGCCCTCGACCACCTCGAGCTCCCGGCTCAGCCGCTCGCGCTCACGCGCCTCCACGGCCGGGTCGGCGTGCGGCTCGAGCGAAGCCTGCAGCCGGCCCACGACGACCGAGAGCGCGCCCGGTGCATCGGCCTTTGCCTTGTCGGCATCGAGCAGCGTCGCCCGCACGCGGGCCAGCCGCTCGATCTGCGGCAGCAGCTCTGCCACGAGTGCATTCGCGTCACCCGGCGCCGCGATCCGGGCATCGAGCCAGGCCGCGGCAGGAACGCCGGCCTCGACCCGGACATTCCGGATCCGGCGCACCAGGTCGAGGATGGCCTCGACGCCCGCCTCGGCTGCGCGGTCCCGCCCGGCCGTCGACGGCCACGCGGCCACGATCACCAGGGCCGGATCGTCGGGACGGTGCGGCAGCGCCGACCAGAGCGCCTCGGTCACGAAGGGCATGACCGGATGGAGGAGGCGCACGAAGACCTCGAGCGACTCGACGAGCGTCCACCAGGTTGCCTCGCGCGCCGCCGGCGGCAGCGCGGCATCCGCGAGCCGCACCTTCGCGAGCTCGAGTCCCCAATCGCAGAACTCGGACCAGATGCCGTCGTATAGCGCGCGCGTCACCTCGGCGAGCTGGTAGTCGGCGATCGCGGCATCGACGGCGTCGATGCTTGCCGCGGTTCGTGAGCGGATCCAGCGCTCGACCGGCCCGAGCGCGGCGGGGTCCGGTGCCTGGCGCGCCGCGTCTGCCGGGATCGAGGCCGGTCGTGCCCCGAGCACGAACCGCGTCGCGTTCCAGAGCTTGTTCGCGAAGTTGCGGCCGGTGTCCAGCTTCTGCGGCCCGAACTTCTGGTCCTGTCCGGGCGTGGCGCCGTGGATCACGGCGAACCGGAGGGCATCGGCTCCCGCCTCGTCCATGACCACGAGCGGATCGACGACGTTGCCTTTCGTCTTGGACATCCGCTGCCCGCGCTCGTCCCGGATCAACCCGGACAGGTAGATCGTGTGGAACGGCTCGACGTTGGTGAGATGCAGCCCGAGCATCATCATCCGGGCGACCCAGAAGAACAGGATGTCGTGGCCGGTCTCCATGACCGATGTCGGGTAGTAGCGGTTGAGGTCCGCCGTGTCGTCCGGCCAGCCGAGCGTCGAGAACGGCCACAGGCCCGAGCTGAACCACGTATCGAAGATGTCGGACTCCTGGACCAGCTCCGCCGCGGGCCGGCGGCACACCGCGCACGCCGCGGGTCCGCCGACCTCGGACGACACCGAGACGTGGCCGTCCGGGCAGTACCAGGCCGGGATCCGGTGGCCCCACCACAGCTGGCGGGACAGGTTCCAGTCGCGGATGTTCGTGAGCCAGTGCTCCCAGACTGCCTCGAACCGCGCGGGCACGATCCGGGTGCGACCTTCGCGAGTGGCCGCGAGCGCTCGCTCGGCGAGCGGCTGCATGCTGAGGAACCACTGCGTCTTGAGGCGGGGCTCGATGACGTCATTCGAGCGCTGGCAGCGGCCGATGAGCATCTCGTGGGGCCGCGACCCGACGAGGTCCCCACGCGCATCGAGGTCCGCCACGATCGTCGCCCGGGCCGCGAGGCGATCCAGGCCCACGTAGCCGTCGCCCGCCTCGTTGATCGCCGCCGCGTCGTCGAGCACGGTGATCATCGGCAGGTCGTGCCGCTTCGCGAGCTCGTAGTCGGCCTGGTCGTGGGCGGGGGTGATCTTCACTGCGCCAGTTCCGAAAGCCCGATCGACGGCGTCGTCGGCCACGATCGGCACGTCGCGCCCCACGAACGGGATCCGCACCTGGCGCCCGACGATCGCGGCAAACCGCTCGTCCTCCGGATGGACGGCCACCGCCGTGTCGCCCAGGATCGTCTCGGGTCGCGTCGTCGCCACGCTCACCGTCTCGGTCGCGCTTGGCTCGCCGGTCGCCGGGTCGATGAGGTGGTAGCGCAGCGTCCAGAGCGTGCCCGTCTCGGGCGTCGGGATCGTCTCCAGGTCCGACACGCTGGTGCGGCAGCCGGGGCACCAGTTGATGAGCGCCTCGGTCCGGTACGCGAGCCCGTCTCGGTACAGCCGCTCGAACGCGACGCGCACCGCCTTCGCGGAGCCGTCGTCCATCGTGAACCGGAGGCGCGACCAGTCGGTCGACGCACCGAGGCGGCGCTGCTGCCCGAGCATCACCTCGCGCGTCGCGTTGATGAAGGTCCACATCCGCTCGAGATAGCGCTCCCGCCCCAGCGACTCCCGCGACTCGCCCTCCGTCGCGATGATCCGGTCGAGCACGTACTGCGCGGCGATGGAGGCGTGGTCCACGCCGGGCAGGAACAGCGCCGCGCGGCCGCGCATCCGTGCGTGCCGGATCAGGAGGTCCTCGACCGCCGTCCGCTGGGCATGGCCGAGGTGCAACGAGCCGGTGATGTTCGGCGGCGGCTGGATGATCGTGAACGGCGGCAGGGCGGGGTTCGCGCGAGAACCTGCGCCGTCCGGCGCGAACACGTCGGCGGCCAGCCAGCGCTGGTAGATGGCGCTCTCGACGTCGGCGGGGACGTACGCCTTGGGCAGCGCGTCGCTGCTCGCCCGGCCGCCATCGGTCGTCGCCTGCCGCTCGCCCATCGCCGTGTCGTCGCCTCCGGTTGAATCGAAACGCCCCGCTCGTCCAGCGGACGAACGGGGTCGTGGTACCACCTGCTGGTTCGAGGTCCGGTTCCCCGGCGGTCATCCCGCCGATCGCCGCCCCGTCGGCGGATCCGGATCTCCTCGTGGCGCGCTAACGGGCGCCGGCCGCACGGCTCGCGAGTGACGTTCACGTCCCGTGGCCCGCGCGGCTCGCACCATCCCGCGCTCGCTTGGGGGCCCGTTCGGACGCTACTCCTCTCGGTCCTCGCCGTGAGGGCGCGAGTCTAGCACCCGACCATCCGGCGGGACCATTGGGCCATGCGTCCGAGCCCGCCACGGCGGCTAGGGTCAGGTGCAACCGCGCACCGAGCTCGCGGTGGACCGCTCATCCGGGGGATCAGCAGCGTGGAGCCGCCGGCGGTGATCGTCGAACTGGCATTGATCGCGTTCGGCGCAGCCTTTGGCGCCCTTGCCTTCTCGCTGGTCATCGGCCGCCGTCGCGCCCGCCAGCTCGCGCGCCTCACCGATCGCCTCGCGCAGGCGGCAGACGGCAACCCGTCCCGCGCCCCGCGGCCGTACCCGGATCCCGTCCTGCGCAGCTCCCTCGAGCGACTGGCCGCCCGGATCGCCGACGTCGAGACGCTGGCGACCACCGACCAGCTGACCCGGCTCGTCAACCGACAGGCCTGCCTCGCCGTCCTGGCGACCGAGATCGAGCGGACCAATCGATACGGGCGTCCGCTTGCGGTGGCGCTCATCGACATCGACCACTTCAAGCAGGTCAACGACACGCTCGGCCACGCCGTCGGCGACGAGGTGCTGCGGCAGGTCGCCGACGTGCTGCGGGCGTCGATCCGCTCGGTCGACACCCTCGGTCGCTATGGCGGCGAGGAGTTCCTCCTGGTGATGCCGGAGACGGATGTCGAGGGCGGCCTCGCGTCGGCCGAGCACCTCCGCCGCGCGGTCGGGCGCGCGGCGCTCGCCGTGGCGGCCCCATCCCGCGACCAGGTCGTGAAGGTCACGATCAGCGTCGGGGTGGCCGGCGGGACCGGAACCACCAGCCTCGACATCGACCAGGTCCTGCGCGAGGCCGATGGCGCGCTGTACGGCGCCAAGGGCCTCGGGCGGGATCAGGCACAGGCGTTCCGGCCCCTGGACGAGAGCTCGCGCGTGTCTCGTGCAACCATCGATGCGGCGGCGCGCCTGCACGCCGCCGGCCTCGGCCAGGCCGCATTCGAGGCCTCGAACCGCCACCTCCTCGAGGCCCTCGCACTCCGCTCCGGCTGGGCGGGCGGCGCCTCGCAGCTCATCGCCGACCTCGCCGCCGATCTCGGCCGTGCGGTTGGCCTGCCCGACGCGGACGTCGATCGGATCCGCACGGCGAGCCTGCTCCACGACGTCGGCAAGCTGGCAATCCCCGACGAGATCCTGTCGAAGCCCGCGGCACTCACCGCGCTGGAATGGCGGACGATCGTCGAGCACCCGCGGATCGGCCAGGTCGTGCTCGAGCAGGCGGGCGCCATCCGGGACGCAGCCACGATCGTGCTCCACCACCACGAGCGGTTCGATGGCGCGGGCTACCCGCACGGCCTGGCCGGCGCGGACATCCCGCTCGGGTCCCGGATCGTTGCGATCGCCGATGCCTACGAGGCGATGATCTCCGAGCGTCCCTACAAGCGGGCGATGAGCCACCAGGAGGCGGTTGCGGAGCTCCGCCGCCATCGCGGCGTCCAGTTCGACCCGGAGCTCACCGACGTGTTCCTCGCCCTCTTCGGGACGGGCACGCTTCGGGCGGTGCCGACGTCCCCGGTCAGGCGAGCCTGACCCGCTCCTCGCGCTCCTCGGCATGGACGATGCCGAGCTCGGCTGCTTGCACGGCGGCCTGCGTCCGGTCGGCACCGCCGAGCCTCCCGAGCAGCCTGTGCCCGTGGCCCCGGGCACGGATCAGGCGCTTTCGGCGCGCTCCGCGAGCCAATCCTCGTAGTTCGTCTCGTCGACGCCCTTGTCGAGGTCGGTCTTGGTGAGGAGGAGCGGGAGCCGGCCCGAGCGGATCGTCTCCTCCGTGATGATGCATTTGCGCACGTCGGCGCGCTCCGGGATGTCGTACATCACCTCGAGGAGCGCCTCCTCGACGATCGAGCGGAGGGCGCGCGCGCCGGTCTTGCGCTCGAGGGCGCCGTCGGCGGCTGCTCGCAGCGCGCCCGCCGTGAACACCAGCTCGACCTTGTCGAGCGAGAGGAACTTCTGGAACTGTCGCGCGATCGCGTTCTTCGGCTCGGTGAGCACGCGCACGAGATCGGCGGCGGTGAGGGCCGAAAGCGTCACGATCACCGGCAGCCGCCCGACGAACTCGGGGATCAGCCCGAACTTGAGCAGGTCCTCCGGCATGAGCTTCTCGAGGATCTTGCCGCGCTCGATCGCCGTGCTTGCCGCCGTTTCGGAGCCGAACCCGATGGAGCGCTTGCCGACCCGCTCCTCGACGATCCTCTCGAGCCCGTCGAACGCGCCGCCGCAGATGAACAGCACATTGGTCGTATCGATCTGGATGAAGTCCTGGTGCGGGTGCTTGCGCCCGCCCTGGGGCGGCACGTTCGCGACGGTCCCCTCGAGGATCTTCAGCAGTGCCTGCTGGACGCCCTCGCCGGACACGTCACGGGTGATCGACGGGTTGTCCGCCTTGCGGGCGATCTTGTCGATCTCGTCGATGTAGATGATCCCGCGCTGGGCCCGCGCGACGTCGAAGTCGGCGGCCTGGATCAGGCGGAGCAGGATGTTCTCGACGTCCTCGCCCACGTACCCGGCCTCGGTCAGCGAGGTCGCGTCCGCGATGCAGAAGGGCACGTCGAGGACCCGCGCCAGGGTCTGGGCGAGGAGCGTCTTGCCGGAGCCGGTCGGGCCGACCAGCAGCACGTTCGACTTCTGGAGCTCGACCTCGTCCACGGCGTGGCCGGCGTTGACACGCTTGTAGTGGTTGTAGACGGCGACCGACAGGACCTTCTTGGCCTTGTCCTGGCTGATCACGTACTGGTCGAGGGCGGCGCTGATCTGGCGCGGATTCGGGAGCTTCGACGCAGCCGGCTTCGTCTTCGGCTGCTCGAGCATCTCCTCCTCGATGATCTCCTGGCAGAGGTTGATGCACTCGTCGCAGATGTACACGCCCTGCCCCGCGATGAGCTTGCGAACCTGCTCCTGGCTCTTGCCGCAGAACGAGCAGCGATACGGAACCTTGGCGCCCTTGCTCCCGCTGCCAGTCGTGCTCAACCGTTCCCCTTGCCTGCCGAGATCAGGACTTCGACTTCTTCGTCTCCGGCCCGGGGATCTGCTCCGGCTCCGTCGCTTCCGACGGCTCCGTCACGCTCGAGCCCTCTCCACCGGCGAGGCCGGCGTCGTGGGCCGCAGCGATCAGCGAAGACCCCTGGAGGTTGTAGACCGCATCGATGATGCCATAGTCCTTCGCCTCGTCGGGCGACATGAACCGGTCCCGCTCCGTGTCCCGCTTGACCTTCTCGATCTCCTGGCCCGTGTGCCGCGCCAGAATCTGGTGGTTCAAGTCAACGAGCGTCTCCCATTCCTTCATCTGGATGATGGCGTCGACGGGGGCGCCGCGGAACCCGCCGGAGCCCTGGTGGATCATGATCCGGCTGTGCGGCAGGCCGTAGCGCTTGCCCTTCTCGCCGGCGGCGAGGAGCACCGACGCCATCGACGCCGCCTGGCCGATGCAGATCGTGCTCACGGGGGCGCGCAGGTACTGCATCGTGTCGTAGATCGCGAGGCCGGCCGTCACCACGCCGCCGGGCGAGTTGATGTACAGGCTGATGTCCTTCTCCGGGTCCTCCGACTCGAGGAACAGGAGCTGGGCGATGATCAGGTTCGCGAGGTGGTCCTCGATCACGTCGCCGAGGAAGATGATCCGCTCCTTCAGCAGCCGCGAGTAGATGTCGTAGGCGCGCTCCCCCCGGCTGGAGGACTCGATGACCATCGGAACGAGCATGTGGGCGTTCTCCTGTGGCGCTGTGGTCGGGTGGAAGTGGCGGTTCGTCAGCCCGCGGCGCCGACCGCGGTCAGGGCGTCGGGGTCCTGGATTGACTGTCCCCTCGCGTCGCCGAAGTCGACGCCCTGGGAGTCCTCGGCGTCCTCGAGGTGCGGCAGCGCCGGGTGCTCGGGATGGGCGGCGAGCCACTCGTCCACGAGCTTCTCGACGAGGCGGCTGCGGCGGAGCGTGCTGCGGATGAAGCTGCGGCCGCGATCCGACTCGAAGTACGCCATCGTGCGGCGGTCACTGCCGTAGCGCTCGCGAGCCTTCGCGACCTCCGCATCGACCTCGGCGTCGGCGATCTCGAGGCCCTCGGCCTCCGCCACCTTCGACAGGACCAGGAGGACCTTGACCCGCTTCTCGGCGCGCGGCCGGAAGTCGGCGTGGAGCTCGGCATCGGTCTTCTCGACGACCTTCAGGTAGGCGGCCTCGTCGATCCCCTGGCGCGCAAGGGTGCCGCGCAGCTCGTCGTGCATGATCTCGACCTCCTGCTCGACGAGGACGTCGGGCAGCTCGAGGGTCGCGTTGGCCGTCGCGTATTCGATGATCTTGTCGGCGAACTCGTGGCGTGCCTTGTCGAGCGCATTCCGCTCGAGGCGAGCCTTGACCTCGGTCCGGAGCGCGTCCAGGTCCGCAAAGCTGCCGAGCGACCGCGCGAACTCGTCATCCTCGGCCGGCAGGATCTTCTCGCGGAGCTCCTTGAGCTCGACCTCGAAGCGGGCGGTCTTGCCGGCGAGCGAGGCCTCCGGATAGTCGTCCGGGAACGTGATGTCGAACGTGGTCGTCTCGCCCGGCCTGAGGCCGACGACATGCGCCTCGAACCCGGGGATGAGGCGCTCGTCGCCGAGGATGAGCGGCATCCGCTCGGCGCTGCCGCCCTCGAACGCGACGCCATCGCGCGTGCCCGTGTAGCCGATCACCGCGTAGTCGCCGTTGCGCGCGCCGCGGTCCTCGACCGGCGCGAGGGTCGCGTTCTGGTCACGGAGCTCCTCGACGACCTTGTCGACCTTGGCCGCGTCGATGGTCTCGATGTCGGGCTTGAACTTGAACCCCCGATAGTCGCCGAGCTTGACCTCGGGTCGGACCTGCACGGTCGCCGTGAAGATGACGGGCTTGCCCTCGACGCCCTGCTCGACGTTCACCTCGGCCTGGGTCAGCGGCAGGATGTCCTCCTTGCGCAGCGCGTCGCGGTAGGCGCGCTGGACGAGGTGGTCCATGGCCTCGTCGAGGACCGCCTCCTTCCCGACCGCGACCTCGACGACGCCGCGGGGCGCCTTGCCGGGCCGGAAGCCGGGGATCTTCGTCCGCTTCGACAGGTGCCGGACGGCCTCGGTGATCGCGCCGTCGAGCTGCTCTGGCGGCAGCTCCACGCGCACGTTCAGGGAGCTTCGGGGGGCCGGGGTGACCGTGACGTTCATCGTGCCGAAGTATAGGTGCGGGATCCGGGGCGCCGGATCACGGCGCGAGGTGGTGGGCGAGAAGGGGGTCGAACCCTTACGCCCCTCACGGGGCACCGGCTCCTAAGGCCGGCGCGTCTGCCATTCCGCCACTCGCCCGGCGGCAGTATCCCAGACCCGCCCTGGCAAGTCGCCTGCCCCAGGATCGTCAGGCAGCGCGGGCGACGGCGGCGAGTGCCTCGATCAACCCGGCGTCCACGTTGAGCGAGGCGATCCTGTGGAATGCGAGGCCCGATCGTTCGGCCTGCTCGCGAGCCCCGACGTCCACGTCGTACAGGATCTCGAGGTGGTCGGCCAGGAACTGGACGGGCGCGACGATGACCGAGCGACCACCCGCGGCGGCGATCTCCGGCATCAGGTCGGCAAAGTCCGGCTTCATCCATTCGCCCGGTTCATGACCGGCGCTCTGCCAGCAGAATCGCCACTGCCCGGCCTCGATCCCGGCGCGCGCGGCAATCGCCTCGGCCGTCGAACGGAGCTGATCAAGGTAGTCGGGCTCGAGCTCTGCGACGCGCCTGGGCAGACTGTGTGCGGTCATCAGGACCGGCACGGCACGCTCACCGGGAGGAAGCCGGCGGACTGCCGCCGCGATCCGGTTGGCGAGGGCCCCAACGAAGGCGGGCTGAAGGTGCCACGCGCCGGCCACGGTAACGGCGGGCGCAGCATCGCCGAGCGCGGCACGCGCGGCGTCGATGGCCCGCTGGTAGCCGCCCATCAGGAGCGGCGAGAACTGCGGCGACAGGATGATCGCGACCACGTCGCGCGCGCCGCGATCTGCGAGGGTGCGAAGGCCCGCGTCGATTGACGGCTCGGAGAAGCGCATCCCGACCTCGACCGGCCAGCCCAACACGGCTTCCAGCGCGCGGGCCTGATCGCGCGTTATCTCGATCAGTGGCGAGCCGCCAATGACCTGGTAACGACGCGTGAACTCGTCCACCAGCCCGTCGTCCGGCTCGCGTCCGCCCCGGACTCGCTGGAGGTAGTGGAGGACGGCCGCACGATCCAGGGATGCAGGTGAGCCGTACGTCATCAGAAGCGCGCCCCGGGCCGTCTTCACGCGCGAGCCAGCGCGTCCACGTGGTCGGCGACGCTGCGGGCGGTCGATTCATGCACGAGATCGACGAGCCGACGCAGCAGCTCCGTGTTCGAATCCGGCAGGACGCCGTGGCCCAGGTTGAAGATGTGGCCCGGCCGGCGCTCGGCCTGGGCCAGCACTGCCAAGGCGCCTTCCCTGACCGGCTCCCAGCCCGCGAGAATGCGCGCTGAGTCCAGGTTGCCCTGGATGCCCCGTTCGTAGCCGATGCGCTGCCAGGCATCGGCAAGCGACACACGATGGTCGACGCCGATCACGTCGCCGCCGGCCGCTGCCATCAGCTCCAGCAACGCGCTCGTGCCGGTTCCGAAGTGAATGGTCGGAACGTCCGCGAGGGTGTCGAAGATCCCGCGGACGTGAGGCTGCACGTACGCTGCATAGTCGGCCGGGCCGAGGCCGCCGACCCAGCTGTCGAACAGCTGGACCACATCGGCGCCGGCGTCGACCTGGGCGCGCAGGTAGATCGCGATCATCGTAGACAGCCGCGACATGAGCTCGTGCCACGCTGCTGGCTCGCGGTACATGAACGCCTTGGCCCGCGCGAAGTCCCGCGAGGGCCTGCCCTCGATGAGATAGCAGGCGAGCGTGAACGGCGCGCCCGAGAAGCCGATGACCCCCGCGCGCCCCGCGAGCTCGGCGCGGACGATCCGAATCGCGTCGAGGGTGAACGAAATCCCGGCCGGATCGAACGGCTGCAATCCTGCGACATCCGCCGCGGACCGGATCGGGTGCCCGACGATCGGGCCGACCTCTGGCTCGATGCGCACGTCGACGCCCATCGGCTCGAGCGGCAGCATGATGTCGGCAAACAGGACGGCGGCATCGACCCCGAGCTCGACCACCGGCATCAGGGTGACCTCGGCGCACAAGTCCGGATTCTTGGCGAGCGCGAGGATGTCGTAGCGCTCTCGGAGCTTGCGATACGCCGCGAAGCTCCTGCCCGCCTGGCGCATGAACCAGATCGGGGTTGCATCCACAGGCAGGCGCTGCGCAGCGCGCACGAATCGATCGCTCATGCCGCCAGGGCCGCCTTTGCGGCCGCGAGCGTTGCCTCGATCTCCGCCGGCCCGTGGGCCAGGGACACGAACCACGCCTCGAACTGCGATGGAGGGAGCAGCACATCGTGGTCCAGCATGGCGGCGTAGAACCGCGCATAGGCAGCTCGGTCCGATGCCAGCGCCTCGGCCGCGTCGATGGGCGGCGTGGGCCGGAAGAACACCGTGAGTAGCGAGCCGCAGCGCGCAACCGACACAGGCCGCCCGGACGCGCGAATCGCGTCGGCCAGGCCCGCCTCGAGCGTGGCGGCGGTCTCCTCGAGCGTGACGTAGCGCTCGGGACCAAGCTCAGCCAACGTAGCGATCCCCGCCGCCATCGACAGCGGGTGCCCGGACAGCGTCCCTGCCTGGTAGACCGGTCCGGCCGGCGCGACGAGATCCATGAGCGCAGCCCGCCCGCCATACGCGCCGATCGGCATCCCGCCCCCGATGATCTTGCCGAGGGTGGTCAGGTCCGGCGTCAATTCGAAGCGCGCCTGCGCGCCGCCATGATCGAGCCGGAAGCCCGTGATGACCTCGTCGAACACGAGCATGGCTCCATCTGCGGTCGTCAGCTCTCGCAGCAGCTCAAGGTAGCCTGGTACTGGCCTGATGACTCCCGCGTTGGCGATCACGGGCTCGACGATCAGTGCAGCGATCCGGCCCGGTGCGTCGTCGAACACCCGCCGAATCGCGAGCGGGTCATTGAACGGCACCACGATCGCAGTCTCGGCGACAGCCGCGGGCACGCCGGCGCTGCCGGCGATCGCCTGTGTTGCGAGCCCGGACCCTGCCTCGACCAGCAACCCATCGCAATGGCCGTGGTAGGCGCCCGCGAACTTCACGACGAGGTCCCGTCCGGTCGCCGCGCGGGCCACCCGAAGGGCGCTCATCACAGCTTCGGTGCCGGACGACGTGAATCGCAGGCGCTCCATGGAGGGCATGGCCGCCCGGATGGCCTCGCCGAGCTCGATCTCGAGGGGGTGAGTCGCGCCCAGGGCGAGGCCATTTGCGGCCGCCGCGATGATCGCGCCGATGACCCGCGGATGGGCATGGCCGAGGATCGCCGGCCCCCACGCGCCGATGTAGTCGATCAGGCGTCGACCGTCCACGTCCCACACGTGCGGGCCAGATCCCCGTTCGAGGAGCAGCGGCGGCATGCCGACCGCTCGGAATGCGCGCACGGGGCTGTTGACACCGCCGGGGAAGAGGCGCTCTGCGCGCTCGACGAGCGCGGCGGTTCGATCTGGCGCCGCCAGTCGGGCCATCACCGCGCCCCGAGCAGGGTGAGGATCTCGTCGAGCGGGCGGTGGATCCCGAGGAGGATGGGCGTGTCGCTCACCGTCGAGCGCCTGCTCTCGGTCGAGCGAAGGGCACGGACGAGTTCGCCGAACGCGACCAGGTCATCGGTCTCATAGGCCACCACGTATTCCTGGCTGTCGAGACCGAATGAATATGCGAGCGCCTGGCGGACCATCGGATACTCGTGGCCGACCCGCATGTGCTCGTTCATGACGCCCTGCCGAGCCTCCTTCGAGAGCAGATACCACTCGGTGCTCTTGGTGAACGGATACACGACCAGGTAGCGAGCGCGCTCGCCGGCGAACATCGACTGCTCCTGGTCCGTCGGCTTCCGGACGTACTGCGATGGCCCGATCCGGCCGATGAACGAATGCCGCACGGCCAGGTATCGACCCAGGCCCCTGCGCAGGAGCCGCGCGGCCGCCGATTCGAGCGCGTCGACCGACGGGGCCATCCGCCACAGCAGAAGGTCGACTCCGGGCTCCAGTCCGATCGACGAGTACGGCACGCTCCGGACGCCGTCCTCGGTTGCCGCGAGCTCTGCGGCCGCAAGCTGCCGTCCGTCGTCGTGGCGCTCGTCATCGGTGCCTCGCCGCCAGGCGGGATCTAGACCGAGCGCGAGTGCCTGAACGTACGTCTGGTCGCCTTCGCTCATCGACCGCGCTCCTCGCGCAACCACGTCGCGAGGTCCGCGGCGGCGTACGTGATGACGATGCCGGCGCCAGCCCGGACGATCCCGATGACTGCCTCGGTCATCGCCCGCGGGCCGTCGAGCCAGCCACGCTCGCTGGCTGCCGCGATCATCGAGTACTCCCCGGAGACCTGATAGGCCGCTATCGGCACGTCAAACCGCGCTCGAGCTGCGGCAACGAGATCGAGGCCGGGCAGCGCGGGCTTGACGAGAAGGATGTCGGCTCCTTCCGCCACGTCGAGCTCCATCTCGCGTAGCGCCTCCCGACCGTTCGCCGGATCCATCTGGTAGCCGCGCCGGTCGCCGAAGGCAGGGGCGCTGTCTGCGGCCTCGCGAAACGGCCCGTAGAACGCCGAAGCGTGCTTTGCGGCGTAGGCCATGATTGCCACCTGTTCAAAGCCCGCGCGGTCAAGTGCCGCCCGGATCGCGGCGACTTGGCCGTCGATCATCGCGCTCGGCGCGACGATGTCGGCGCCGGCACGCGCCTGCGCGACCGCCGTGGCGGCGAGGCGGACGAGCGCGGCGTCGTTGTCGACAGAGCCGTCATGAGCTAGCGGGCCACAGTGACCGTGCTTGGTGTATTCGCACAGGCATGTGTCGGCGATCGCGACGATGGGCAGCTCGAGGGCCCGGATCCGGCGAAACGCCTCCTGGACGATCCCGTCATCCGCGGAGGCGCCCGTCCCCAGGTCGTCCTTGGACTCGGGCAGGCCGAACAGGATCACGCCGCCGATCCCGAGTGCGGCGAGCCGTGCCGCCTCGTCGGCGG
>DASQIK010000079.1:0-12916 GCA_035631615.1 Candidatus Dormiibacterota bacterium
GGCACGACCGCCCGTGTCGCGAGTGCCGGTCGTGCCGTGCGCTGGATCATGGCAACCACCCGGACGTCCACCGCCTCGGACCGACCGGCGCCGGCCTGGTCATCCCGATCGGCGGCCGGGACGAGCGGGGGGTCCGTGACCTCGTGCGCGACCTGTCGCTCCTTCCGGTCGAGGGCGGCGCGCGGGTCGCCATCGTCGGCGATGCCGATCGGATGACCGAGGACGCCCAATCGGCATTCCTGAAGACCCTCGAGGAGCCGCCCGCCGGGACCGTCCTCCTCCTGACCGCCACCGACGAGGAGCGCCTGCTCCCGACGATCCGATCCCGCTGCAGCCGCATCCGGCTCGGGCCCGTGCCCCGGTCCGAGATCGAGCAGCTGCTGGTCGACGAGGGCCTGGCCGAAGCGCCCCTCGCGGCGCGGCTCGCCCGCCTGTCCGCCGGTCGGCCTGGCGACGCCGTGGCCCTTGCCCGCGCGCCGGAATCGCTGACGATCCGGGGCGAGGTCGGCCGAACGCTGCTCGACCTCACTGCGGCGACGCGGGCCGATCGCCTCCGCCTCGGCCGTGACCTGCTGGCGCGGGCAGGGGAGATGGCCGCGACCCTCCGGGCCACGAACCGATCGGCGGGCGGCGGCGATTCGAGCGCGGCGCCCCGCCCCGCTCGCGGCAGGCGCGGTCCCGGCGCGCGGGCCGGTGCGGCGACGACCGCGACGGCCGGAGCCGGGACATTCGCCGCAACGGCGGAAGCAGGCCCGGGCGATCCCGACGCCGAAGGCCTGCCGGCGGCTCGCGTGCCCGCGGCCGAGCGTCGAGCCGCCGCGCTCGCGCTGGTCGCCGTGTGGCGGGACGTCGCCCGCGACTTGGCGCTCGTCAGCCTGGGCGAGCGTTCGGACGTGCGCCAGCTCGACCTGCTCGACGACCTCGATGCGGCCACACGCACATTGCCGGGCTCGTTCGCGGCTGCGCAGCTGCGCCGGCTGGACCTCGCCGGCGAGCGTCTGGAGGGCAACGTCAGCCCGGAGCTCGTGGTCGACGCGCTCGCGCTCGGTTGGGCTGCTGCGTGACGGTCGCGGCCCGGCTCGAAGCCGTGGTTCGGGGCCGGGTCACGGGTGTCGGGTTCCGGATGTACGTCGCGGACACTGCCCGCCAGCTGCGCCTCGTTGGCTGGGTGGCGAACGAGGCATCGGGGACCGTTCATTGCGTGGCCGAAGGCCCGCGCGAGGATCTCGAGCGACTGCTCGCGGCGCTGCGGACCGGGCCGCGCGGCGCCGTCGTGGACCGGGTTGACGAGACCTTCTCGGCCTCGACCGACGCCTTCCGCCGGTTCGAGATTCGCTCCGGCTGGCATCCCGGCGACTGACCCGATCGGCGCTCGCGCCGGTACCTGTGTCCCGTGTCGCGTCCGCGAGCGCGGGCCGATGCTTCCGGCATGGACGATTCCCCGGTCGCCGAGATCCTGCCGGGCCTGTACCGCGCGGTGCTCGACGCGGTCGCCAGCCTGGAGGCGCACGACCTGCGCCAGGAGGCCGCGACGATCCGGGCCGAGGCCACCCGCGTCTACTCCAGGTCGTGGACCCCGGATGCGGCGCGGCGCCTGCGAACGCTGCGGCTGCGCGCGGATCGCATCCGCGAGTCTCGCCGGCCGCGCCGCTACGACGCGGTCCTGGAGACGCTCGGCCGGCAGTCGGACCTGGAGCGCACGATCGCCTGATCGCGGCTCGGGATAGGCTTCCCCGAGTGGATACCGACGCGCCGACAGCGACTCCCGATCCCGGGCTCGTCGGCCAGGATGCCCGCCCCGTTCCCGGCGTCGGCAACGGCTACCTCGCCGGCTATCGTGTCCGATTCGATGAAGCGGGTCCCGACGGGCAGATGCGGACCTCGAGCCTCCTGCGCTACGCCCAGGACGTCGCGTGGCGCCATTCCGAGCATCTCGGGTTCGATCGCGGCTGGTACCTGTCCCGCGGGCTGGGCTGGGTCGTTCGTGGCGTCCAGCTGGAGCTCGAGGCGCCCGTGCCGCTCGGCCACACCCTGCGGGTGACCACCGCGGTCGTCGGGCATCGCCGGATCTGGGCGCGCCGGATGGGCGAGTGCCGGCTCGCCGACGGGCGCCTTGCGGCGCGGGTCACCACCGATTGGGTCCTGCTCGACGGGCGGAACCGGATCGTGCGCATCCCCGACGACTTCGGCGTGGCCTTCGTCAACCCGGAGACCGAGAGCGAGATCCTGCGCGTGCGGCCGCCGGCGGGCGATCCCGTCGCGTCGCTCGCCCTCGCCGTCCGGCGCACCGACCTCGACCCGCTCGACCACGTCAACAACGCGGTCTACGTCGATTGGCTCACCGAGGCGCTGGACGGCGCCGGCTGGCACTCGCCGCCGGTGTCGGCGAACCGGAGCATCCGGCTCGAATACCTCGCTTCGGCCGAGCACGGCAACGAGGTGACGGTCGAGCTGTTCGGAAGGCCAGCCGCATGGAGCGCCCGGATTCGCCGCTCCGACGGCGCGGATCTCCTCCGCGCCGAGGGCACCGGCCCGACCTAGGCATCAGGCGACCGACATCCTCCGCGTGGCGGAGCGGCTCGCGTCCAGCTGTGCGTCCAGCTGTGCGGCCAGCGTCGTCGAGATCTCGTCGGCGGGGACCGCGCCGGCGATGAGGCTGCCCTACCCCGGGACGGCGCCCATCGCGCGCAGGTCCGCGACCTGGCTACGGCGCCGAGGTCAGCCGACGGCCGTCGACCCAGCCCATCCAGCCATTCGATGCGCGCACCTGCGCCCAGTCTCCCGCCCGCCCGATCACCTCGAGCGGCAGGCCGCCGGCGAGCGGGGTGGTCGCCCCGTGCGGGTCCGGCTGTGACCACGCTGCGAGGCCCTCGGCTGGCGTTCGATGCGTCGGTGCGAACGGCATTGGCGGCGGGGAGCCCGCAGGTGCGATGGCGGAAGCTGCGATGGAGGCACCGGCAACGGGCAGCGCCGCGAGCTGCGCTCGGAGCCCCGCGATGAGCTCGCGGTTCGCGGCGACCCGCGCGCCGCGGTCGGACTCGGTGCCGGTCGAGGCAATCGCGAGGGCGATCTGGGCGTGCTGGAGGCGCGCGACCAGACGTTCGCCGGCGGGACCGGAGCGAGCGCCGACAGCCCTCCGAGCCGATCGACGCGTGCGCAATGACGCCAGCGTGTCGACCTCCTGCGCGGTCATCACGCCCGCGGCGACATCCTCGGCGAGGGCGTCGCGGACCCAGCGCTGCTCGCGCCGCATCGCCAACCGCACCAGGACGCCGAGCAGGATCAGGAACGGCAGGCCCTTGATGGCGGCCCACGCGATCCATTCGGTGGCGCCCGGGTTGAGGCCGAGGATCCCGTCGAGGAGCGGCGAGTTCCAGACGAAATGTGCGGCGACGCCCGCCGCGTAGAGCAGGACCGCGACGAGCACGCGCCGGCTCCGGGCCACGTCCGGTCTGGTGACGTAGAAGGCGAGTCCCATGCCCGTGAGGCCGGTCAGGAGCACGTGCGAGTACGGGCCGCCGACGATGATCCGGGTGAAGAAGCCGTCGAACAGGCCGCCCAGGTTCGACGCGCCCGCCTCGCCCACGAAATGGGCGAAGAAGTAGTACATGTCCTCGGCCACGGTGAATCCGAGCCCGACCATCGCGCCGTACACGAAGCCGTCAAGGGTGTCGTCGAACTCCCGGCGAGCGATCAGGTAGATCACGACGACGCCGAGGAACTTGATCAGCTCCTCGACGCCGGGACCGATGAGCGCCGCACCCCACGTTCGCGTGAACTCGGCGCCGAACAGCTTCTGGAGGATGCTCGCCCACTGGTCGTTGATGTGGCCCGCAAGGAACGTGGCGATGATCGCGCCCCACAGGAGCGCGCCGATCAACAGGGATCGGGGTTCGCGCTCGAACAGGTCCAGCGCGTTGACCAGCAGGTAGACGGGAACCGCGTACAGCGCCAGCAGGGCGATGCCAACGAGCCAGGCGGTCGTCGACGCGTTGGCAAACGACAGCTGCTCCCTGGCGAACGCCACGCCGCCGATCACCAGCAGGCCCGAGAACAGCCAGAACGCGGCCTGGCGCGGCTGGAAGAGCGAGACCTGCTCGGTCCAGTCGGTCGGGCGCGCGGCGGGCGGCTGCGCGGGGGCGGGCGGCAGCGGCGCTCCCGGAGCCGCTGACGCCGGGACCGCCGCCGGGCCGGTCATCGGGCGGCCACGATCGATTCGACCATCTGATGGATCTCGTCGAGCGCCCCGCCGAGATCGCCCTGCCCGGACCAGGCGTCGGCAACGACGCCGTCCCCACCGGCGACGATCGCCGTGACCTCGCCCTCGATCGAGCCGTCCGCCTCCTGGAAGATGCCCTGGTACGTGAACCGCGCCGCCGAGCCGCCGGGCTCCGTCGCAGCGCCGATGTCACTGGCGGTCAGCTGGGTCGCATTCGCCTTGAGCGCCTGGTCGAGGTAGCCCGTCGCGAGCTCCCCGGCCGACCCGTACGGCTCGGGGAAGAGGTCGACGACGACCACGCCCTTCTCGAGCCGGATGCCCAAGCCACGGTCGTGGGCGCTCGCCAGCCAGCCGCCCAGTGGCGTGATCTGCCAGCCGTTCCCGATCGGGACGGCGTCGCCGGGGACCGTGGCGATCGAGCCCTGGGCCGCCGCCGCGGGCAGCGCCTCGTCGATGACCTGCGTGCCGAAGAACATCGCCGCCAGGATCGCCGCAACGATCAACGTCTGGCGGCGCGTCGCCGGGTCGAAGGCGCCACCGGGCCGGTGGGCGGTCGGCGCGGCCGTCGCCTGTGGCGGCGGGCCGGGGGGCGCGGCCGGCGGTTCCGGAGTCGGGTTCGGCGCCTCGGTCACGGGTGGGCCTCCGTGGGGACCTGGCGCGGCTGGTCTCGACCAGCCACCATCTCCCGGATGATCGCAAATCGAAGGCTGCCGTACGCGACGAGATCGATCACCAGCCCACCCAGGCCGGCAAGCTGGGAGCTGTAGAACACGAACACCTGGGTGATCAGGATCCACACCAGGGTGCCGCGAATGAACCAGCGGTAGGCGGCGATGCGCGATGTCGGGAGGCTGATGACGCCTCGCGCGACGAGCCCGGCGCCGGCGATGGTCGAGCCCACCTGGATGGCAACGGCCCCGGTCGAGGCGTCGCTTTGGCTGCCGCTCCCTCCGCCTGCGAGCGCGACAAGCCCGACCCCCGCCACGGCGAGCACGGCATAGACGACGACGCCGACGGTCAGCGCTCGATCCGCCAAGGGGTTCTCCATGAGCGCCTCGTAGGCCTGCGCCAGCTGCTCGCGCGCCCGCTCGATGATGCTGTGGCGCTCGGCCGTCGAGGGCAGGTCGGCGAGGTACTCCATCGCCAGCCGCGTTCGCTCCGACTTCGGGTCGGCGAGCGACAGGAGCCGCGTGATCCGTGCCCGGTCGTCGGGTTCGATCGGTCCGTTTGCGAACGTCGCCAGCTGGTGGAGCGCGTTCGAGATGGCTTCGCGCCGGCTGATCTGTCGCCGGCCGACGAACGCGCGAGCGACGAGGAACACGACGACGAACGACGCGTAGACGAGCGCCACGGCGGGTCGGTAGAAGTAGTTGTTGTCGGCCGTGACGAACTTGCCGATCTCGTCAATGAACGTGCCGAATCCGAGCCCAGCGACCATTGCCGCCAGGTACACGACCGAGCGATCGAGGAACGCCACGAGGAGCAGGACGGCGACGACGAGGAGCAGGCCGCCCCAGAGCATGTGCGCGATGTGGAGCCCATTGGCCCCGAGCTGTGGGTAGCCCGTGATGGCAAGGAACCAGCGGATCCCCAGGAACGACGCGACGGCGACGACGAAGAAGCTCTCGATGAGCCACGGTGCGTCGGTGTTGCGTGTCAGCCGCCCGAGCCCGAGCTTGATCATCAGCGGGAGGATACCGGCCGGGCTGACGGAGCCGAGGGCGGCTCAGGGCGTGGGCGGAGGTTCGTCCTTTCCCGCCGCCGCATCGCGGAAGCCGCGGATGGCCTTCCCGAGTGCGGCCCCGGCCTCGGGCAGCTTCCCCGGCCCGAGCACGATCAGCGCGATCGCGAGGATCAGGATCAGGTGGAGCGGGCTCAGGCCTTCCAGCACGCGACCAGCGTACTCCGAATGCCCCGGAGGCTCGCAAGTAGTTGACCGCCGTCTCGTAGAACGTGCCTCGACCCGGTTGCGCACCGTGTCGTCGGCACTCGGCTTGAAGGGCCGCGCGGACCGACAACGCCTCTCGACGCTGCCGGTCCGCATGGCTGCACCTTCGGCGATTACTCCTGCCCGTCGAACTGATGGTCGACGTTCTGGCCGGCCGCGTCCTGGTGGCCGCCCGGGCCATCCGAGGCGGACTCGGAGACGGTCGCCTCGGCCGGATCGGTCACGTCGCCGGCGGTCGCCGTGTCGGCGGCCGGATCGGTCACGTCGCCGGCGGTCGCCGTGTCGGCGGCCGTGTCAGGGGTCGTCTGATCGCCCTGCTGGAGCGTGTCGGTGTCCGGGCCCGCAGTTTCGGCGGCCAGGACCGGGCCAGCCACGGCTGGGGTGGCCGGCGGACTGGAGGCGAATGCGATCCCAGCGCCGGAGATCAAGAGGACGGCCGTGGCGGCGAGGGCCGGAGCACGGAAACGGTCGAGCTTCATGGCTCAGTCTCCTGTTCGTGATCGAGGCATCTGCCCGATCGCTGGCCGCACCTTGCGCCGGGCTCCGTAAACGTCCGGTGAATCCCGAGGCACGCTCGATTCACGTGGGATTCACGCGGCAAGCCCAGGCTCCTGCGATGAAGCTCCTGATCCTTGAAGACGACGCGCGACTTCGATCGGTCGTCGTGCGCGGCCTCCACCGCTCCGGTCACACCGTCGACGTGGCGGGCACGATCGAGGAAGCGCGCTGGTTCCTCTCCGAGACCAAGCACGATGTCCTGATCCTCGACGTGATGCTTCCCGACGGTGACGGCTTCGGGTTGTGCAGCGAGCTCCGCGCGACGGGTGACTGGAGCCCCGTGCTCATGTTGACGGCGCGCGACGCGGTGACCGATCGGGTCCGCGGGCTCGACGTCGGGGCTGATGACTATCTCGTCAAGCCGTTTGCCTTCGTCGAGCTCGAAGCCAGGCTTCGGGCCCTTGACCGCCGCGGACCGAGCGACCGACCGACGAGCGTCGTCGTTGGCGACCTGGAGCTCGATCCCGTGACGCACCGCGCCACAGTCGGTTCGCTCGATCTCGGCCTCACCGCGCGCCAGTTCGCGTTGTTGGAGTTCTTCGCACGAAGGGTGGATCAGGTCCTCACCCGAGCCCAGATCCTCGATCAGGTCTGGGACTGGGCGTTCGACGGTGACCCTCGAATCATCGATGTCTACGTCCGGGCACTCCGCAAGGCCCTCGCGGTCGACCCGGCAAGCCCAAGGATCGTGACGGTTCGCGGCGTCGGATACGCACTGCGCCCGGCGCCCGTGACGACCCCGCGAGCGTGAGCATCCGGTCGCGCCTGGCGGCCGGGTACGGGGCCGGCGTTGTCGTGACCCTGGTGCTCGTCGGCCTGTTCGTGTGGTGGCAGATGGGTGCGGCCCTCGAGGGCTCGCTGAAGGCAACGCTCCAGACCCGCTCGGCCGGGATCCTGACCTCGCTCGAGAACGCCGGGCAGGCGGGCCTCCAGGAATCGGATCGGGCGACACCCGGCGTGTTCGCTGCCCTTTTCAAGGCGGACGGATCCCTCGTGGATGCCACGACCGACGCACCGCGCGGCATCCGACCCGGGAATGGCGTCGTCAACGCGGGCGGCCGACACTACCTTGTATGGACAGAGAAGGCGCCCGACGGCACGATCGTGGTGACGGGGTCCGACCTCCAGCCGATCGCCGACGCGCAAGCTGCGTTGGCACGGCTCCTGCTTGCGGTCGGAATCTCGGTTGGTATCGCGTCCCTCCTCGGTGGGTGGCTATTGGCCGGGCGGGCGCTTCGGCCGGTCGATCGTCTCATCGACGGGGCTGCAGTCCTGGGTCCAGGCGACCTCGGGCGGCGGCTTGCCCCACCACTTCGAATGGATGAGGTCGGACGGCTGACGCTGACCCTGAACGGGATGCTCGATCGGATCGCGGAGTCGGTCGAGCGGCAGCGCCTCTTCATCGCAATGGCCTCACATGAGCTGCGAACGCCCCTCGCGGCGCTGCGCGCGGAGCTTGACGACGCCGACCGCAGCGACACCAGCCTCGCCGAGTATCGCCAGGCCGTCCAGGATGCCCAGGGCGACGTCATCCGTCTCAGCAGCCTCGTCACGAGCCTGCTCGAGCTCGCCGCGATCGAGGAGGATGCGCGACGGGTCGAGCGGCATCCGGTCCAGCTCCGGGAGCTCGTCTCAGCCGTCGCCAGGAGCGTTGATCCACTGGTCCGCCAACATGGCGTGGCCATCGAGCTCGACGTCCCCGATGCAGTGGTATGGATCGACCGGACACGGATCGAGCATGCGCTCGGAAACCTCCTGAGCAACGCCGTGGCGTACAGCAGGCTGGGCGGTACGGTCGAGGTCCACGGTCGGATCGAGGACGAGCGTGGGCGTGACACGCTGGTCGTCGAAGTCCTCGACCGCGGACCTGGCATCGGCAGTGACCCACCCGACGAGCTGTTCGCGCCGTTCCATCGCGGCTCGCATGCCACCGGCTCCGGCTCGGGCCTGGGACTGGCAACGGTCGCGGCAGCAGTTCGCGCACATGGCGGTGCGTTCGGGGCCGAGAACCGCAATGGGACCGGCGCCAGGTTCTGGTTCACGGTGCCCGCGATTCGCCCGGACACGTCAGCCGTCGTCATCCCCTCCGCATCGGTGGCCGGCCGTCACGCGATGTCGTGAGCGACCACGTTCGGTTCCACTCGCCGCGCCTCGCCGGTCCGACACGGGGACACTGATCTGGAACACTCAGCCGGCGCCGTCGCCGAGCGGACGACCGGCGGCGTCCCGCTCGGCGCGCGGTGAGTGGCCACGCACCCTGGGGAGTCGTTGAAGGAGGCGGGTGTGCCGTTCGGAGAAGTGCGCAGGGCCGATTGGAGGAGCGAGTGAGGTCGGAGGGTGTCGAGGTTGTGGTCGTGGGCGGTGGCGCCGCCGGCTGCGTCCTGGCGCGCCGGCTCGCCGAACGGGGCCGTCCGGTTCTGCTCCTGGAGGCAGGGCCCGATCTGGGCCGCGGAGTCGGTCCGGCGCTGCTCGACGGCTGGCGGAATCCGCGGGGATCCGAATGGACAACCGACTGGGGCTACGAATCCGAGCCCAACGCCGATGGCAACCCCACGACGCTCCGACGCGGCAAGCTCCTCGGCGGGACGTCCTGGCTGACGCGGTTCGCCGTCCGCGGTCATCCGGCGGACTTCGATGCGTGGGCGGCTCGTGGCAATCCCGGCTGGAGCTTCTCGGAGGTCCTGCCCGCCTTCCGACGGCTCGAGACCGACGCCGATTTTGGCGGCGACCCGTGGCACGGGAATGCCGGGCCGATGACGATCAACCGCTACGGGACGAGGCGTCGCTCGGCGATCCACGATGCTGCCGTTGAGGCGCTCCGCGACGTCGGCTTCGCGAGCGTGGAAGACCACAACGCACCCGGAGCCGTCGGCGCGGGGCCGATGCCGATGAGCACCCGCGACGGCCGCCGCCTCACGACCCTCCAGGCCTATGTACAGCGCGAGGGGTCGCCTGCGTCTCTCCGGATCAACGCCGGGACGGAGGTCGACAACGTCCTGCTCGAGCGTGGCCGCGTGCGCGGTGTCCGGCTCATCGACGGCACGGAGATTGCGGCGGACCTGGTGATCCTGAGCGCGGGAACGTACGGCAGCCCGCCGCTCCTGATGCGATCGGGCCTTGGGCCTGCCTCGCACCTCCGCGATCTTGGCATCGCTGTAGTCGTCGATCTGCCGGGGGTCGGCGCGAACCTGGCCGACCATCCCGCCGTCGACCTCGACGCCGGCTTCGGCGGTGACGCCGCGTGCGAAGTGCTCCGTCACACGATCGCGACGTACCGGAGCCGGAGCCAGCCCACCGACGGGCCGCCCGATCTCATGTTCTGGATCCACGAACCGTCCGAGGACGACGGTCGGCTGTACCTCGACCCAATTCTCCTCAAACCAGAGTCGCGAGGTACCGTCCGTCTACGGTCTGCGGACCCGCAGGATCCGCCGCGGATCGTATTGCCGGGTGTCCGCACCGACCACGATGTCGTGCGACTGATGGAAGGCTACGAAGTGGGCGTTGCCATCGCCAACCATCGGTCGATTCGGGCGCTCGCCGGGGAGTCCGGTCCCTCGATGCCGTCGGGCACAGCCGAGCTCCGCGAGCGCGTCGCCAACGCATACTCCTTGCCGCATGTCGTCGGGACGTGCCGGATGGGACCGTCGCCCGACGCCGGCGATGTCGTCGACGCAATCGGGCGCGTGCACGGCGTCGACGGGCTCAGGGTCATCGACGCGTCCGTCATCCCGGATGCGCCCTCGGGCTTTCCGCACCTCGTCACGATCATGGCCGCGGAACACCTGTCCCAGCAGGTGTAGCCGAGCCTGCCGAAATGGCCAGACGACATGCAATGGCCCGCCTGAAGGATGGCGCGCCCGACAGGTGGCGGGCGCGCGTTAGCAACCTACGAGATCCCGATCGAAGGCCGCGATGAGTGGCTGGCGGCTGCTGGGCTGTTGGCATGAGGGACCGGTATCTGCGCGGCGCCCTCTTGCCGCAGGCGACGCAGCGCGAGATGGACGTCGTCGCCGTGCCGCTCGCCCCGGCTCATCGCAGACCAGGCGGTCACTCCATGAACTCGCCATGCACGAGGGTGATCGCCTGGCCACCGACGCGGACGCGGTCTCCCATGACGCGGATGGTCAGCTCACCTCCGCGCTCCGACAGCTGGTGCACGCGCAGCTCGGTACGTCCGAGGATCGATCCCCAGTGGGGCCCGACGGCGCAGTGCGCCGACCCGGTGGCCGGGTCCTCCGGGATGCCGATCGCCGGAGCAAAGACACGCGAAACGACGTCGAAGCGCGGATCGTCCGAGCGTGCCGTAACCACGAGTGGGTCCGGCAGGTTGGCTTCGAGCCAGCCAAGGTCGGGCTCGAGGGACCTCACCGCTTGCTCTGATCCGAGCTCCGCGACGATGAAGGTGTGGCCACGCCCGATCCAGCCCACCCGACTGCCGATCGCATGGACCAGGCCCGGTGGGGGGTCGAGGGCGGTGAGTGCCTCCGCGGGGAAGTCCAGCTCGCAGATGCCCCCGTGCCGACGGAACGCGGTCAGCTCCCCGGCGAGCGTGTCGAAACGGATGGGGTCCTCCGGACGGGCGTACCCGTCCTCCCACAGGACGTGGGCGGATGCCAGCGTCCCATGCCCGCAGAGGTGCGTCTCGACCTTTGGCGTGAACCATCGCAGACCCCACGACCCGTCGCCCCCGTCGCCAGGAGCGATGAGGAACGCAGTGTTCGAGGCGTTCATCTCCACGGCGACCGCGTGGTACCAGGCCACCACTCGAGGCTCGTCCAGGATGAAGACCGGGGCCGGGTTCCCCGCGAATCGAGTGCCGGTGAACGCGTCAACAAGCCGAAACGGAACGCTCATCTCTGCCCTCGGCGACAGGGCCACCACGATAGCCCCCGCCGCAAAGGCTGTAGATGCCGAGGCCGCGATGAGCGGCTCGCGGCGGCGAGGCGGCTGGCGTGAGAGCGAGGGCTCGGGCTGATCGAGAACTTAGCGGGAGCGCCACGGACCGCGAGGTCGGCGTGGTCGCGGCCGTAGGTTCGACAGCGCTATCAGCGCGGTCTCAGCATCGACCGCTATCGTCGTGACACGGGATCGCCGCGGTGCGATGCTGACCGCGAAAGGTCGTTCGCCATGGAACTCTGGCTTGTCACCCTCGTGGCGATCATCGCATTGGCCGCCGTCGGCACGGTCGTTGCCCGCCGCGGGCAGCCGGTGCGCAGCCTCCGGGCCCTGCTCGGAGGGCGGTTCCTGGTCATCGTGATCGTCACCGCCCTCGTCGCCATCGCCAAGGTCGAGATCGGCTCGCTCGCCGCTGCCGTCACGGGTCTGGTCGGCGTCGCCGTCGCGATCGTGCTTCTCGTCCATACCGGCTACGCCGGCTCGATCTTCCCGGCGAGGCGATTCGATGAATGAGACTCCTGCCGGGCGGCCGTTCCCGACGCGGCTGTGGCTCAGCACCGTCGCGGCCATCCTGGCGATCGTGGCTGCCGGGATCGTCTTCAACCACGTCGAGCGCGGCGCCCGACAGTTGTTGGGCGCGGGATAGCAACCTACAAACACCACCTCGCAAGCGCGCGAGCGACAGTGAGCGCCGAGACGAAGGCGCAGCTGGTGTGGATCCTGGCGCCGCGGCTGCCGCCGCCTGAGGGTGAGCCGCGTTGAAACCTGATCACCGGGCCTGGTCTCGAGCGCGATCACGCTGGAGCGACCATGTCTCCCAATCCGGAGGGCTCAGCGTGTCGACGGCTCAGGCGACGGGCTGGCGCAACCGGACGATGCAGGGTCCCCTGGCTGGGTTACCGCGCTGAACCGCAACCCTTCAATCTCTCGGCCTAAATGAAGGGATGAGGCGAGGTTGCTCCGTAACCCTTCAATGTCAACGGAAGATCGAAGGATTGCGGCGGGAACCCGCCCCACGCCCCATCTCGCCAACTGGCGCCGGCGTTACTGCCGCCCTTGGCCGCCATACAACGGTCGAGGCGCTGGCCCGCCAGCGGTTCGCCTACACCCCTGGGGTAGTCGTTGAATGAGGCGCACGTGCCAGCAGTGCGAGCGGACCTGCTCCATACGATCGCCGAGCGGATCGTCGTCGCCGGCCCGTTGATCGTCTCCGCGCGCCTCACGCCCGCCGAATACGCGCACGGTTTGGCGCTCGCGCCGCCCGACAAGGTTGAAATGGCGCGCCCGACAGG
>DASQIK010000080.1:0-6286 GCA_035631615.1 Candidatus Dormiibacterota bacterium
CCCGACTTCGGTTGTCCCCACGCGGTCGCCTGGCCGTCCACAGCGCCGGCTCGGTCGGCCATCATATCGAACGCGTGTTCTATCTTGGAGGCTCCGGCGCCGCCCCGGGTAACCGCCGGGTAAGCGCCGGTCGCCAACATCCGGTCATGTTCGACGACCGCGTCGGCGCGATCCTCCGCGCGATGCGCGTTCGACGCGGGCTCCGTCAGGTTGATGTTGCCCGCGTGGCGCGTGTCTCGGACGTGACCGTCTCGCGCGTGGAGCGCGGTCACTTCGAGACGTTGAGCCTGCGTTCGATCCGGGCCGTGGCGAGCGCCCTCGAGGTGCGGCTTGATCTCGCTCCATGGTCGAGGCACGGCGACCTTCATCACTTCGCAACGAGCGAACACGCTGGCCTGGTCGAGTCGATCGTTGGAGCCTTGCGCGAGCTCGGGTGGGCGTCGCGCGCAGAGGTCTCCTTCAGCGCCGCCGGCGAGCGGGGCTTCATCGACATTCTCGGGTGGCATGCCGCCACTCGGACGCTCCTGGTCATCGAGGTCAAGACCGAGATCGTGGACGTCGGCGAGTTGCTGGGGCACCTTCGACCGCAAGCGCCGACTCGCGCGTGGGATTGCCGCCGACCTGGACTGGTTACCCGAGTCGGTAGCCGCTGCGGTGATCGTCCTCGACACGCACACGAATCGGCGTCGCGTCGGCGACCACCTCGACACGATCCGGACCCAGCTTGCTGCCGACGGACGCCGGCTCCGTGGCTTCCTTCGCAGGCCCGCGGGTTCGCTCTCGGCCCTTGCTTTCTGGCCACTTCGACGTCCGTGGACGGTTGGCAAGACGCGCCGCGGCGCCCGCCGCGTTCAACGAGTCAATTCGCGCACGCGCTCCGCGACAGCGGTGACCGAAACGCTCGTCCGGCTTCGCTGACCGTCCCCGGAGGACGAACTGGACGAGATCGCGACCGCGGTGTTGACGAACCGTCCCCGGATGACGAACTGGCGAAGATCGGCGCCGGCAAGTGGCCTGGCGCCGGCAAGTGGCCTGGCGCCGGCAAGTGGCGTTGCGCCGGCAATCGACCTACGCGCGACCTCGGAGGACGCGGAGCATCAGCCGGAGGCTGGGGCGCTGGCCGTACATGAGGACGCCGGCGGAGTACAGGCGGGCGGCGACCCACAGCGCGACGGGGACCGTGACCGCGAGGAGCACGAGGGCGACCACGACCTCGACCGGCCCGGCCAGCCCTGCGCCGAGCCTGGACAGCATCAGGTACGGGCTGAAGAACGGGATGAACGACATCACCACGACGAAGGTCGAGCTCGGGTCGATGAGCCCGGTGCTGGAGTAGACCGCGACGAGATAGCCGGCGGTCGAGATGAGCGTCATCGGGGCGACCATCTGGTTGATGTCCTCGGTGCGGCTCACGAGCGCGGCGGCGCCGGCGTAGAGGACTGCGTAGAGCGCGAACCCGAGCACGAAGAACACGCCGAAGGCGACCAGCAGCCCGATCGACAGTCCCTGTGGCACGGCGACCGCGGACGCGGAGCCGCCCAGCACCAGCGCCGCGATCTGCGATTGGAAGACGAGCGCGAGCAGCGCCGGCACGAACACGATGACGTACTGCGTGATCGCCAGGGCGCCGACGCCGACGACCTTGCCGCCCAGCAGCTCGAACGGAGTCGCCGCCCCGAGGATGACCTCCATCACTCGGCTGCTCTTCTCCTCGGCCACGCTGTACGCGATCCACTGGCCGTACAGCACGATCGCCATGAACAGGATGATCGCGAGCACGAAGCCGGCCGCGAAGCCATTCGCGATGTCGCCGGGCGACGCCGTTTTCGGGGCATTCGGATCTGCCGGCTGGACGTGCCACGCCGCCGGCGTTGACAGCCTGGCCTGATCGGCCGCCGAGAGGCCGAATCTGACGAGCCGGTCCTTCTGCTCGATGAACGTCGCGGCCTGCTGCACCAGGGGCGTGACCCGATCGAGCGCGCTGGCCTTGGTCACGTACGTGAACGACAGGTCACCGCCGGCGGTCGGGCGCGAGACGATCAGGAGACCCGCGACGTCGCCCTTCTGCACCGCGGCCCTGGCCGCGGCGTCGTCGGTGACGGTGTCGACGCGATAGGGCGGCTTGTCGGCGGGATTGGCCGGCCCCCCGCCCACCGGCGTGTTGAGGACCGCGGCGACCGTCGCGCCGACGTCGACGGCCGGGTTCGAGGAGCCGACGATCACGTCGATCGTGGTCTGCTTGCCCTCGCCGAAGACCGCTCGCAGGATCACCGGCGCGAGGGCGATCGCGAGGCCCGCGATCACCAGCACGACCGTCGTCAGCTTGAAGGTGCGCGTGCGCGCTCGCGCGAGGTACTCGCGGCGCGCGATCGCGGTGACGTTCGAGCGGTCGAGTCTCACGCGGCGGCTCCCGCATCCGTGCCGGGACTCGCGCCGGTCCCCGTGCCGCCACTCGCCACCCAGGCGTCGCCACTCGCACCGGCGAGGTGCTCGATCTCGGTCGGGCGCCGGCCGACCTTCTCGATGAAGATATCCTCGATCGACGGGTCGGCGATGAGGAACTGCGTCACCCGCAGCCCGCGATCGAGGGCGGCGCGCAGCACCGTCTCGGGATCGACCGACTGCTCGACGTCGAGCTCGGCGTAGTCCTGGCCGGGCCGCACGACCCTGACGCCGGGCACGTCGCCAAGCCAGGCGAGCTCCGTGTCGCCATCGACCGCCAGCCGGATGACCTGCCGGCCGGTCGATCGCCTGACGTCGCGAACCTTGCCGCCGAGCACCACCCGCCCGCGGTCGATCAGGACGACCGACTCGCAGAGCTCCTCGACCATCTCCATCTGGTGGGTCGAGAAGACGATCGTCGAGCCGCGGTCGCGCATCTCGAGGAAGGCCTCCTTGAGGAGCGCGACGTTGACCGGATCGAGCCCGACGAACGGCTCGTCCATCAGCAGCACCGGCGGGTTGTGGAGAACGGCCGCGATGAACTGGATCTTCTGCTGGTTGCCCTTCGACAGCTCCTCGGCGCGGCGGGTCGCGTAGTCGGCGATGTGGAAGCGGTCGAGCCACTCCCGCGCGCGCCGGGCACCTTCCTTGCGCGGGATGTGGAACAGGTTGCCGAGGAAGACGAGCTGCTCGAGGACCTCCATCCGCGGGTACAGTCCGCGCTCCTCCGGCAGGTAGCCCCAGGTCGACCGCGGGGCGCCCTCGGTCGGCATGCCATCCCACGTCGTCGTGCCGCCGTCGGCTTTGAGGATGTCCAGGATGATCCGCATCGTCGTCGTCTTGCCGGCGCCGTTCCCGCCCAGGAACCCGAACACCTCGCCGGGCTGCACGCTGAACGAGATCCCGTCGAGCGCGACGACCGACCCGAACCGCTTCGTCAGGTTCTCGAGCACGAGTGCCATCGAGTCAGAAGGCTAGCGGCTCCCGCCGATCCCGTGGATGTGCCGAGCTGCCTGATCGAACGTGCCGATCCGGCTTCCAGTGGCTCGCGCACCTGGCCACATCGACACGCACGGACGGTTCGTCAAGTCGCGCGGGGCCGGGGTCCGCCGACGACCCGCAGCCCACGCTCGAATCTCGATTGCCACGGGCGAGTACGGCCGGTTTCCACACGTTTGCTCTGCCGAAGCGTCCGTGGATGACGAACTGGCCAGGATCGTCGGCGGGGTTCATCCAGACACTTGACAAAGGCCGCTAAACTTTGTCCAGACCTTGGGCAAAGTCCGGTCCGGTGCGGATTGGATGTGTCCTGGGCAGCGGCGAGCGCACCGGCAACGACGGAGGAGGTCGCGGCCACGTTGACGTTCCCGAGCAAGGCGACTCACCAGCAGACGCGAGCGCACAACGCCGCTCTCGTGCTGCGGGCGCTGTACGACTTCGGGCCGATCAGCCGCGCCGACGTCGCCCGCCTGAGCGGCCTCACCCGAACGACCGTCGGCGATGTCGTCGGAACGCTGATCGAGGATGGGCTCGCGCGCGAGATCGGGCGCGGACCCTCGACCGGCGGCAAGGCACCGATCCTGCTCGAGCTGATCGACGGCGCGCGTCTCGTCATCGGCCTGGACCTCGGCGAGAACGAGTTCCGGGCAGCGCTCGTCGACCTGCGCGGGCAGGTCCAGCGGACGATCGATCGACCGGTCATCGGCCTGGGTGGCGACGAACGGCTGGGCGTCGTGCATGAGCTGATCGACGCGCTTTCCACCGGCTCCCGCGCGACCCTCCTCGGAATCGGCGTCGGGACGCCGGGGATCGTCGACGCAGCGACCGGCACGATCCGCTGGGCCGTCAGCCTCGACTGGCAGGACCTGCCGCTCGGCGAGATCCTGCGCGCGCGACACGGCGTCCCGGTCGAGGTCGCCAACGACAGCCGCGCGGCGGCACTGGCGATCGAGCTCTTCTCCGGCCAGCGACGATCGAACCTCGTGGCGATCCGGGTCGGCCTCGGCGTCGGCGCAGGCGTGGTCCTGGGCGGCGAGCTGTTCCACGGCGACGGTTTCGGCGCCGGCGAGATCGGCCACGTGGTCGTCGAGGACGACGGGAGCGAGTGCCGTTGCGGGCGGTTCGGCTGCCTCGAGACGGTCGCCAACTCGCGCGCCATCCTCGAGCAGGCAACCCGTGCGGCAAGGACCGATCCCGAATCGCCCCTCGGTCGCCGCCTGGCACGGGGCACCGGGCTGTCCCTGGAGGACGTGCGCGGCGCCCTCGACGATGGCGACGAGACGGCGCGGCGGATCGTCGTGACCGCCGGCAGGTTCGTGGGGCGCGCGATCGCGGGCATGATCGGCGTCCTCGACATCGAGCACGTGGTCCTGCACGGCAGCGTGGCCCAGCTCGGCGAGCCGTGGCTCGCCGCGGTCCGCGACGAAGCGCGGCGCCGGTCTCTCGGGCTCCTGTCGAAGGACGTCTCGATCGAGCTTGCGCCGCCGATCGGCGACCTCGTCGTGATGGGCGCGTCGGCGCTGCTCCTGACGGCGGAGCTCGGCCTCGCCGGCACCGCCGGCCTGACGCCGCGGGCCGCCGCATGAGCACCCTCCGCAACCGCGGCAATCTCGTCGTCGGCGCCGACATCGGCGGCACGAAGACCGCGATTCTCGTGTGCGAGCCGGACGGAACCGTCCGAGCGCGGACGATGGCCCCGACGGCGATCGGCAATCCGGATCGCGCCGCGGCGTCGATCACCTCGATGGTCGAAGCCGCGCTGCGCGACGCCGGGGCGAACCCAGACGACGTGGCCGCGCTCGGCATCGGCGTCCCCGGCCGCGTCGATCGCGAGCGCGGACACGTCACCCTCGCGGTCAACCTCGACTGGCACGACCTGCCGCTCCGCCCGCGCCTCGAGGCGGCCCTCGGCATTCCCACGTTCCTCGAAAACGACGTCCGAGCAGCGGCGCTGGGCCTCCACCGGCGCCGCTTGTTCGGGCCCGTCGAGTCGCTTGCGTTCCTCGCGATCGGCACCGGCATCTCCGCCGGCGTCGTGCTGGACGGCGTGCTTCATCGCGGCGCCAACGGGCTTGCGGGCGAGATCGGGCACGCGATCATCGACCCGAACGGCACTCGCTGCGCGTGTGGCAACACGGGCTGCTTCGAGACCGTCGCCGCTGGCCCGGCGCTCGTCAGCCGGACCCTTGCCGGATGGGCGGCGCGGCGCAACGGGCACGTCGATGCCGCCGCGGATGCCACCGCCGCCGTTCGCGAGACCGGTGCCGAGGCGGTCTACGCCGCGGCCGCGGCCGGCGATCCCGTGGCCCGCGACGTCGTCGACTCGACGGGTCGTGCCATCGCCTGGGGGATCCACCTGCTCGCGCTCGCGTACGACGTCGAGCGGATCGTCGTCGGCGGCGGGGTGTCGCACGCCGGCGACGCATTCATGACGCCGGTGGAGCGCGAGCTCGGCCGGTATCGCGCCAGCTCCCCGCTGGCCGCGGAGATCCTGCTGCCGGACCTCGTCCAGCTCCTGCCGGCCGGGTCCGACGCCGGGGCCTGGGGTGCGGTCACCATCGCCCGCGAAGCGCTCGGGTTCGGCGTCGAATCGCCCGTGCTCGCGCGACGCAGCGACCTGCACGAAGGAGGTTGAGCCGATCGAGTCCTTCGCATCTGGACCACGGGGATTGCTAGTGGTACCCATACTGGGTCAGGTCAATCGATTGGAGGAGGAATCAATGGGGAATAGACCGTCGAGGATGGCCGCGTTCGTGGCCATCGTCGTCCTGATCGTGGGCGCGTGTTCGCCCGCGGCCACAACCGCGCCGTCGACCGCGGCGGCCACCGGACCCGCGGCGCCGGG
>DASQIK010000081.1:0-12758 GCA_035631615.1 Candidatus Dormiibacterota bacterium
CTGATGCTCGCATGTCCGAGCAATTCCTGGACGATGCGCAGGTCCGCGCCGCCTTCGAGCAGGTGCGTCGCGAACGAGTGGCGCAGGGTGTGCGGGCTTACCCTGCCGGACAGCCCCGCCTTCGCGGCCGCGCGCTTGACGATCGTCCACGCCTGCTGGCGCGCGAGCCGGCGGCCGCTCCGACCGAGCAGCACGGGGCCGCCGCGCACGGGTTGGACGTGGTGGGCGGCGACAAGCGCCGGGCGCGGGCCGCCGAGCCAGGCGCGGAGCGCGGTGATCGCGACCTCGCCGACCGGGACCAGCCGCTCGCGGTCGCCCTTGCCGATGACCCGGACGAACGCGCCGTCCAGCGACAGGTCCTCCAGGTCCAGGTTGAGGGCCTCCGAGATGCGCAGGCCGGCGGCATACAGGAGCTCCAGCAGCGCGCGGTCCAGCAGGGCATCGTGCGGCGGAGCTTCGAGCAGCCGGGCGACCTCCGCCTGCGTGAGCGTCTCCGGAAGCAGGCGGGGCATCCGGGGCAGGTCGAGGTGGGCCGCCACGTCGTTCGCGATGAGGCCCTCGCCGAACGCGAACCGGTAGAAGCCCTTGATCGCGGCTGCGCGGCGGCGGAGGCTCGTCGGGGCAAGCCCGGGATCGAGGCGGCGGCCGCGGCGGGTGCGGGCGGCGAGGTAGCGCACTGCGGCGTCGGGGCCGTCCGACCAGTCGCCGGCGGAGCCCCGCGCATCCGCGAAGTCGGCGAGGTCGCCGCGGTATGCGCGAATGGTCGCCGCCGCGAGGCCGCGCTCGGCCGCGAGGAACGTCAGGTACGCCTCGACGGCGCGGTCGAGCCGCGTCCGCGGCGCAGGTTCGGACATCGTACCGGGCAAACGGCCGCGCTCAGGCCGGGACGACCGGCCGGCCGCGCCACGCCTCCGCCGTGTCGAGCAGCTCCCGGGCAGACGCGAGCAGTGCCGACCCGCCGGTAGCCGCGGCCCTGCCCGCGACGAGGTCGCCGGGCTCCGCCGCCTCCAGGTCGACGGGCTCATTCGCCTCGTCGGCGGGGCCGGGGCCGACCGCCACGAGACCACCGGTCGTGACGAGGTGCCGAGCGCCCGCGTCACCGCTCGTGCGAAGCGCCGGGCCGCCGCCGAGCATCGCCGCGAGCTCGATGATCCGGCCCTCGCGATCGAGGCGTTCGATCTCGGTGATCGTGCGACCGTCGCGCTCGCGCTTGGCGATCCGGAAGTGCGCGTCGGCATGGGCCGCGATCTGGGGCAGGTGCGTGACGACGAGGACCTGATGGTCGCGCGCGAGCGACCACAGGCTCCTCCCGACCGGATCGGCGGTCCGCCCGCCGATGCCGGCGTCCACCTCGTCGAAGACGAGCGTCGGCGTGTCGTCGGCGGCCGCGAGGACCTGCTTGATCGCGAGCGCGACACGCGACAGCTCGCCGCCCGACGCGATCTTCCCGAGCGCGCGGGGTGGCTCGCCAGGGTTCGGCGCGAAGCGGAAGACGACCTCGTCGGCGCCGGTGGCATCGAATGCGACCGCGTCGCCGTCGAGCTCGATCGCCGGCTCCTCCGGGCCCGCGGTCCGGCGGCCGACGTCGACGCCGAAGGCACCGGCGCGGAAGCCGAGGCTCCGAAGCGCGGCATCCGCCGCCGCCCCGAGGCGCTCCGCGGCGGTGCGCCGACGACTGGACAGGTCCGACGCGGCCGCCGCAACGACCGCGAGGAGGCGAGCGTCGTCGGCCTCGCGTCGGTGGTGCTCGCCCTCGAGGCCCTCGAGCCGCTCGATCTCCGCGGCAGAACGCTCGCCGTGGGCGATGACCGCGGCCTCGTCGTCCCCGTAGCGGCGCTCCAGGGAATAGATGCGCGAGAGGCGCTCCTCCGCGGCGACCAGCCCGGCCGCATCGTGGTCCAGGCCCTCCGTCAGCCGCCGCACCTCCGCGCCGACGTCATCGAGCTCGGCGTCGAGGCCGGCCAGCCGGGTCGCGACGTCGTCGAAGCGCGGGTCCACGCGGGCCACCGATCGCGCCTCGCGCACCGCACCCGCCACGGAATCGCGGGCGCCGCTCCCCTCCCCGTCCAGCGCAGCACGGATCGCGGCCGCGCCGCGCGCGATTGCCTCGCCATGGCGCGCGAGGTCCAGGCGCTCGCGAAGCTCCGCCGCCTCGCCGGCACGGAGGCGGGCGCCGCCGATCTCGTCGACCTCGTGCCGGAGGAGCTCGAGCCGCCGCTCGACCTCGCGCGGCTCGACCGCGACCTCGGCCAGTGCGGCTCGGTTCTCTCGCCACCCCTCGACGGCCCGGGCCATCGCGATTCTCGCCTCCGCGTGCTCCCCGAACGCGTCAAGCAGCTCGCGCTGCCAGCGCTCGTCGAGGAGGCGCGACTGGTCGTGCTGGCCATGGATCTCCACGAGCGGGCCCACGGTCTCGGCGAGTCGCGCCGCCGTCACCGCCTGGTCGTCGAGCCGCGCCGTCGAGCGACCACTCGCGCCGACCTCGCGCGCGGCGATCAGTGGCTCGGGGAGCCGGTCGAACAGGGCCTCGACGCGCGCCGTCTCGGCCCCATGCCGCACCAGCGTCGTGTCCGCGCGCGCCCCGAGGGCCAGGCCGAGGGCGTCGATGAGCAGGCTCTTGCCGGCGCCGGTCTCGCCCGTCAGCACGTTGAGGCCGGCCTCCAGCTCGAGGTGCAGCCGCTCGATCAACGCGAGATCGCGGACGGCCAGCTCGAGGAGCCGCCCGGGCCGGGCGTCGGACGAGTCCGTCATCCGCGGCCGGTCATGACGGCAGCACCTCGACCTTCTGCCGGAACAGGTCCCAGAACGGCAGCGAGCCCTCCGGCTCGACCAGGCGCACCGGCCGCTCGATCGCGCGGACCTCGACCACGTCCCCGACCTCGAGCGGGATGTCCTCGCGACCGTCGATCGAGACGAGCGCCTCGTCCGCTGCGACGATCCGGCAGCGCACGACGGCCTCCGGCCCGACGACGACCGAGCGGATCGTGGTCAGGTACCCGGCGATCGGTGTCACGACGAGGTTGCGCGCGGTCGGACCCAGAATCGGGCCACCGGCCGAGAACGAGTAGCCCGTCGAGCCGGTCGGGCTGGCGACGATCAGGCCGTCGGCGACGAACGATGCGAGGTGGCTCGCGTCGATGCTCGTATCGAGCCGCACGACCCGGGCGAGCGATCCGCGCGCGACGACGATGTCGTTCAGGGCCACGAGGCGCTCGCCGCCGAGCGTGGAGCCCGCGCGCAGGACCCGGCCCTCGAGGGCCATCCGTGGCTCGATGGTGTAGCGGCCCTCGGCGAGGTGCGCGAGCACGTGCTCGAGCTGGCCGGCCTCGACCTTGGACAGGAAGCCGACCTTGCCGACGTTGATGCCGAGGATCGGCACGTCGTCCTCGATCACGGCCCGAGCCGCACGCAGGAACGTGCCGTCGCCGCCGAGGACGACGAGGATGTCCGTCCCGGGCAGCTCGCGATGGAGCGCCTCGCGATCCGCCGCCTGGGCCGCCCAGCTGGCGACGCCGTGGACGTCGGCCCAGCCCGAGGCCCGCTCGCGAAGCTCGACCGCCGGATCGCTGGTCGGGTTGTAGGCGAAGCCGAGCCGGCGAACCGAGGGCATCGGGGCGGCCTCGCTCATGCGGCCCTCGGGACGCGCAGGTGGAGCAGGAACTCGCGATTCCCCTCCGGCCCCAGGATCGGCGACGGCATCGAGCCCACCGTCTCGAGGCCGGCAGCCCGTGCCGCATCCTCGACCTCGCGCAGGACGCGCTCGTGGATCGCCGGGTCACGGATGACGCCGCCCTTCGCCTCGCCGCGGCCCGCCTCGAACTGGGGCTTCACGAGCGGGATCAGGTCGCCGCCCGCCGCCTCGAACGTCGAGGCGATCGGCGCGAGGACGAGCCGGAGGGAGATGAACGAGACGTCGACGCTCGCGAGCGAGATCCGGTCCGGAAGCGACGACGCAGTGAGGGACCGCGCGTTCGTGCGCTCCATCGAGACCACTCTCGAATCGCGCCGGAGCGCCTCGGCGAGCTGGCCCCGACCGACGTCGACGGCGAACACGCGCCTTGCGCCCCGCTGGAGCAGCACGTCCGTGAAGCCGCCGGTCGACGCGCCGACGTCGAGGCAGGTGCGACCCGCCGGATCCACGCCGAACGCGTCGAGCGCGGCGGCGAGCTTGTGTCCACCGCGGCTCACGTAGGGCTCGGGCGCGACGACCTCGACGGTGATTCCTGCGTTCACGAGGTCGCCCGGCTTCCGATCGAATCTCGCCCCATCGCCGTCGCCGACGCGGACCTTGCCGCCGAGCAGCAGTGCCTGGGCACGGGAGCGCGATTCGGCGAGGCCCCGATGCAGGATCAGCTCGTCGAGTCGCACTCGAGGCGCGCGTACACCGGTCACCACCGCATGGTGGCACACGCCGGTTCGCCGAGGCTTACGCCGACAGCCGTCCGGCGGTCGCGGGTCAGACGGCGCGGGCCGCCTCCTGGGGCTGCGCCCGATGCGCCGGCTCGAGGGCGAGCGTCGCGATCGCCTCCCGTACCTGCTCCTCGAGGCCCGCCGCGTCGAGGCGGAGCATGCGCCGCAGGTCCGCGACCGCGCCGTGATCCACGAACCGATCGCCGGGGATGCCGAGGATGCGGACGGCCGTCTCGCGCAGCGCGGGGTCCGCCAACCGGGCCTCCTCGATCGCCTCCAGGACGGCACTCCCGAACCCGCCGGTCACCACGCTCTCCTCGAATGTCACGACGAGCCGCTTGCCCCGCGCCTGGTCGAGGATCAGGTCGCGATCGAGCGGCTTCGCGAAGCGCGCATTGACGATCCCGACCGACCAACCCTCGCGGGCGAGCTTGTCGGAGACCTCGACGGACCGCGCGACGATCGGCCCGAACCCGACGAACAGAATGTCGTCACCGGGCCGGAGCAGTTCGCCCTCCCCGACGGCGATCGGCTTCGGCGGCGCGTCGGCGAGCCCGAAGCCTGGGTCGCGGGGGTAATGCAGCGCAAACGGGTGGTCCTGCTCGAAGGCCGTGTGGACCAGCGAGCGAAGGTCCTGCTCGTCCTTCGGGCTGGCCACGACGAGATATGGCAGCTGCCGCTGCGCCGGGATCGTGAACATGCCCTGGTGGGAGGTGCCGTCCTCGCCCACGAGCCCCGCTCGATCGACGGCGAGCAGCACCGGCAGGTCGTTCTGGCACACGTCGTGGACGGTCTGGTCGAAGGCCCGCTGGAGGAACGTCGAGTACAGGGCGACGACCGGCCGCATGCCGGCGATCGCCATGCCGCTTGCCATCGTCACCGCGTGCTGCTCGGCGATGCCGACGTCGTGGAATCGATCCGGGAACGCCGCCTGGAACTTCGAGAGCCCTGTGCCGGTCGGCATGCCCGCGGTGATCGCCACGATCCGATCGTCGGTCAGGGCAATGTCGATCAGCTCCGAGACGAACACCGAGGTATAGCTCGGCGGCTTCCTGCCAGCGCTCACAGGGGTGGGCGGCGAGAGCGCGTCCCCGTTCGAGCCGGCGCCATGGTGGCTGCCGGGGCGGATCGCCCTGGCGACGCCCGACGACGCCGCGCTGACGCTCGAGCCATTGCCGCCATCCGGCGCAGCGACGGCCGGCCGCAGCTCCATCGGCGGCAGGGCCGCGCCGTGGAACGACACCTGGTCCTTCTCGGCGGGCTTGTAGCCTCGGCCCTTCTGGGTTCGGACGTGGACGATCGTGGGGCCCTTGAGCTCGAAGACCCGGCTGAACACCTGGAGGAGCGAGTGGATGTCGTGGCCCGGGACCACGCCGATGTAGGTGATCCCGAGGTCCTCGAACAGCTGGCCCGGGCTCGCGAGGTTCACGACTGATCGACGGAGTCGCTGGCTCCACATCACGACACCCCGGCCGATCAGCGGAACGGCTCCCCAGAACCGGTCCCACGCCGACTTGCTCGACTGCCAGGCGCCGCTGAGCTTGATCTTCGACAGGTACGTCGAGAACGCCCCGACCGTGGCGCTGATCGACATCTCGTTGTCGTTGAGCACGATCAGCATCGGCGTCTGGCGATGGCCGATGTCATTGAGGGCCTCGAGCGAGAGGCCGGTCATCAGGGCCGCGTCGCCGACGACCACGGCGATCCGCTCGGTGCCGTGCCGGATGTCCCGAGCCGAAGCGAGCCCCTCGGCGATCGACAGGCCCGTTCCTGCGTGTCCCCCGTCGAAGACGTCGTGCTCGCTCTCGGAGCGGCGCGGGAACCCGCCGACGCCGTCGATCTGGCGGAGCGTCCCGAACCGCTCCAGGCGGCCCGTCAGGAGCTTGTGCGCGTACGCCTGATGGCCCGTGTCCCACACGATCCTGTCGCGCGGCGAGTCGAGCAGCCGATGCAGTGCGATCGCGATCTCGACGACGCCCAGGCTCGAGCCGAGATGCCCGCCGGTCGTGGCGACGGTCGTGATGATGGTCTCGCGGATCTCCGCGGCGAGCCATGCGAGGTCGGCCTCGCTGAGGCTCCTCAGGTCGGCGGGCCCGTTCAGGCGGGCAAGGATCGGGGCGGACACGTGCTCGACGAGCTCCTGGAAGGCGGGGTCCGTGTGACGCGCGAACCCGACGGAGTGTAGTCCGAGTGGTCCCTCAGGCCTCGACACGGCTCCCGTGTCGCGGCGAACTCCCTCTGACGCATCCGCCTGCTGGTACGACCGCTCGAGCTCGCGGTCGTCGAAACGCAGGGTCCACTGGTGGTGCCGGTCCCAGCCCGCTGGCAAGAACGCCGCGCGAGCCTGCGGTCCCGCGCCGGAAAGAGGGGCCTGGTCGCTTCAGTCCGTGTGCGGCAATGTCACCTGTGGACACCTGGCCGCCGGGGTCTCAGGTGCGCCTCGCGCCAACGATGCCTGAGACACAGATGGCGAGCCCAACGAGGCCGACCACAAGTGCGATCACGCCCGCTGAGCCCGAGGACAGGAGGGCGAGGATGACGCCGAGGATCGTCACATCTATCCCGAGCAGGAGACGCTTGGTGCCGTCTTCCACATCAGCTCCGTTCAGGGCCCGACACTCCACGTCGGTTGACCAAGGATAGGTCTCGCGCCCCTCGCACGACGTTCGTCAATAGGCGCAGGGTGAGACACGGCCCTTGCCGGGCTGCGAACGTCTCGTCGACGCCCACGTTGTTGCGGCCATCCCGTAGTGTGAAGACGTGCCCGACGAGTTCTACTACATGGCGATCGCGGGGCTGGGCGTGTCGCTCGCCGGCTTCGGCGGCATCATCGCCGCGCTCGATCGTGGACCTGCGGCCCGCTCGCCCGTCGCCGCCTGGCGAATCCGAAACATCGCGTTCACCGGCTTCAGCCTGACGTTGGTCGGTTTCGGGACGGTCGCGTTGTACGCGGTGACATCGGGCGACGTGACTGCCACCGTGCGGGCGGCGAGTCTTCTCCTCGCCGCTGCCGACCTGCTCTGGCTACGGTTCGAGACGCGGCGCGGCCCGGCCTGGCCGAGCGAGCGCCAGCGACGCGTCGCGATCGCGACCGGGGTTGTCCTCACGCTGGCGACCATCGGCAACGTCGCGTATGCCGCGTCCGGATTGCTTCAGGTCCTCCTTCTCGCCCATCTTGGGAACCCGATCTCGATCTTCTTCAACACCGTTCGGGACGCAACCACCGGTGAGTGAGTTGGACGCGCCAAGCGCCATCACCGAGCCTTCGAGTGAGGATCGTTCGCGGCCGTCACTGGATCAATCGTCGCCAGCCACTCCTGCGTAGATCGGCGCGGACACCTGCTGCATCAAGCCGAGATCGTCGCGGTGATTCCAGATCTCGGCGACCTTCGTGTCTCGGAAACGGAACAGGTTGACTCCTGAGAACTCGGCCCGTTTGCCCGTGGGCTGGACGGCTCCCCACGGCCCGGCGAAGGTGCCGGTTGCCGTCCAGCGAGCGGCGACGAACTCGCCCTCGGCGATCATGATGTCGACTTGCCAGTGGGCATCCGGGAAGGCGGTCCGGAATCCGGCGGCGATGGCTGCCTGGCCCGCCGGTCCCGGAGGAGCCTCGGTCGGCCGCAGGTCGTGACGGACGTAGTCGTCGTGGAAGACCTCCTGCGCGAACGCGACGTTGCCCCGGTCCCAGACCTCTTCGTAGAAGCGCTCGATGAGGAGCTTGTTCTCCCCCTCTGTCATGTCTCCGCCTCCATGGCGTCTGCGTGGTGGCCGCAGGGGATGCGTTTCGCCACACCGCGAACTGTCCGATGTGGTCCCGTGCGCCCCAGGCGCCGATGGGCGCGCGGTCAGGGCCGGCTGCCTCGAGGACGGCCTTCTCGTGGCTGAATTGGACCTCGAGGAGGCGTCCAATCCGCGTCGTGGCGTCCACGCGGTCAGTATTGGGTTCGCACGAGCTTCCCACAAGGACCACGGCGCATTGCCGATGCGGCAGCGTGCCACGAATGGCGCCGGCATAGCGTTCCACGGTCACATGTCGTTGTCGGGACTCAGTCAGCGTCGCCGAATGTCATGCGTGGCTCGCATCAGCCTTGACCGCTCAGCAGGATGTCGCCCAGAGGGACGGGTGCGGACAACTTGATCCGAACCGCCCTGCCGATTCCGGCGGCCGGGCAGCCGCCGCCGAGCTTCTCGTGGGTATCCAGACGGAGTCCGTAGCCAGACCCCGAGCGTTGGAACGCGAGCGTCGCGTTGCCGTCGCACAAACCTCCGAGCCATATCGCGACGATCGCGTTGGGAACCAAGGGATCCAACTTCACCGAGAGAGGCCCGGGGTCCCTGGCGGCCTCCTCGGCTGATTCGATTGCGGTCACGAGGTTCGTCTCGTCGCCCAACACGACGGGGAGCGGGTAATCGCCCTCCGGGTTATCTGGCGACGTGTGGAGCAGGGTCGTGCTGAATAGTCGCCCGGTCGGCCCGCCGCATGCCCCGATCAACGCCGCGAGACCGAGCACGACTACGAGTCTTCGCATCACTCAGCGTGCGCGAATGTCACGCGCCAAGGAGTGCCGGGCTAGCGGCGAAGAGCGCGCAGCCGATGAGACTGCCGAGCACACTGGCGGCCGCCAATCGGACGTTCCGGCTTGGGCCGACGATCGAATGAGTGAACTGCCGCGCCCAGACCACGGCGATCAGCACAGCGATCAAGGGCAGCCCGACTGCAAGCGGCGTTACGGAGGCGACCCTGGCGATGACTGCGTCCATTGGCTCAGCAAATACCAGCCACACGAACCCACCGATGACAGCCAGGCCGAAGGCAGCCAAGGTCGCTCGGCGTTGATGCTCGACCTCGACGATGGCTGACGGTTCGAACACGCGCCGATTGGCGGCTCTCAAAGCCGGCGCGATCGGGCCGCCCCCGTATACGGCGCTCTCGAGCGTTACTGAGACAGCGGGGTCGGGGTCGAGTCGCTGGCGCGCTCTGCGGTTCCGCATTGTCTCGTACGCGTAGTTCGCCACCAGAACCACCATGACGACGGTGGCTAGCACCGCTCGATCCTACCGGCTCGGGGGCTCATGAATTGGCAGCTTCCTCAGCGAAGGAGATGTCACACGCCTGGAACGGGCGCGCCAAGCCGGCCGACCGAGACGATCTCGATGTCGGCCGAGTCGCCGATTCCGAGTTTGGCGGCGCTCAGCATCGACTTGCTCACGCCGAGCGCCAGCCGACCGCCCGCGGCGGGCATGACGTTCGAGCCAAAGGCCGCGGCGTTGATCGTGCCTTCCACAGGCTGCTGGCGCGGGCCGCCGAGTTGCGCGACGTGCGCAGGTGGATGTCGGCTACGGTCAAGCCGCTCGACAGCTCAGGGTTCAAATACCGGATCTTGCCCTGAAATCGGACCGGCTCCATCGATCCCCTACTCCGTGTCGCGGGCGTTGTCGGGGGTGACGTCGATGGCCTCGAGGGCACCGCCGGCGCGGGCGACCAGCTGCTGGACCTTCAGCTCGGCCTCGGCGAGCAGCTTCGCGCACCGCTCGTGGAGCGCGACGCCGCGCTCGTAAAGCGCGATCGAGCGCTCGAGCGGCTGGCCCCCCGCCTCGAGCTCCCCGACGGTCCTCTGGAGCGCGGCGAGGGCGTCGTCGAAGGAGAGGCCGTCGATGGGCGCGTCGGCGCCGTCGATGGCGGCGCGGTCAGTCGGGTCGGTCACCGGGCTCCTCTTCGGTCGTCTCGGGGCGGTTGAGGATGTGCGACATCCGCGGCGCGACGACCACGATACCGAACCAGACGCCCCCGACCGTCGCGATCGCGCCGATCGCGAGCAGGATCACGATGTCGGTCACGCGGTGGGCTCGTCGGCGGTCGCCGGGAACTCGCCCCGGGCAACGCGGATTCGGAGGCGAGATCCGCCGCTCACCTGCGCCGGATCGCGAACGATCGCGTCGTCGATCGACCGGCGCACGATCCCGTAGCCGCGCTCGAGCGTCGCCTGCGGCCCGAGCACGGTGAGCGCCGCCGCTGCCTCGGCGAGTGCGGCGCCTCGAGCGCCGAGCAGCCTCGACGCGAGATTCGGCAATGCACTGGCGAGCCGCTCCTCGGCGACCGCCGCGCCCTGGAGCCGCACCCGCAGCGCCCGCGTCGCGCGGTCGAGGAGATCGCCCGCGAGCTGCCGCGAGGCGCCGAGTCGAGCCGACGGATGGAGCCGCTCGAGCACCCGCCGCTCGGCATCCAGCTCACGCGATGCACCCACGACGGCGCGCGCCCCGGCCACTCGCATCCGCTCGGCCCCTCGCGCAAGCGCCGATGCGAACTCCGCCCGATCCGGAACGACTACCTCGGCCGCCGCGGTCGGCGTGGCGGCGCGCACGTCCGCCGCGAAATCGGTCAGCGTCACGTCGACCTCGTGGCCCACCCCGCTCACGACGGGCAGCACGTGGGCGACGACCGCCCGGACGACCCGTTCATCGTTGAACGACCAGAGGTCCTCCATCGAGCCGCCGCCCCGCGCGAGGATCGTGGCGACCGGCGCCTCGGCTGTTCGACCCGCCTCCGTGAGCAACGCCACGTAGCGCTCGATGCGGCGCATCGCCCGAACGATCGACTCGGGCGCGCCCTCGCCCTGGACCTGGCACGCCACCAGGACGACACGCGTCAGCGGCCACCGTCGCGCGATGACCTGGCAGACGTCCTTCCACGCCGCGCCAGTCGGCGACGACACGACCGCGACGACCTTCGGGCGCGAGGGGAGCGGCCGCTTCCGCTCGCCGGCGAACAGCCCTTCCGCCGCGAGCTTCGCCTTGAGCTGCTCGAACCGGATCGCGAGGTCCCCCACCCCACTCGGCTGGATCGAATCGACATAGAGCTGGAGTGCGCCCTGGGCCTCGTAGACGTCGACTCGTCCATGCGCGACGACCCTGATCCCGGTCTGCGGCTGGAACGGCGATCGCACCCGTTCGTCGCGGAACCACACGCACTGGAGCTGCGCCCGCTCGTCCTTCAGCGCGAAGTAGGCATGCCCGGCGCTCGAGATCGTGACCCGTCCGACCTCACCCTCGACCCACAGGTCGCGCAGCTGCTCGTCGGCACGGACCGTGGTCGCAATCGCCCGCGCCGCCTCGCTGACGCCGAGGATCCGCAGCCCTGCGGTCGGCCCGGCTCCAGGCTCCATCTACAGCCGGGTCTGGTACTCGCCGGTTCGGGTGTCGACCCGGATCGTGTCGCCCTCGGTGACGAAGAGCGGCACCGCGACGATCAGGCCGGTCTCGGTCGTCGCGGGCTTGCGCGCGCCGGTGGCGGTGTCGCCGGCGAAGCCGGGCTCGGTCGTCAGCACCTTGAGGTCGACGGTGACCGGGAGCTCGACGCCGATCGTCTCGCCCTGGTAGCTCGTCCGATCGAGCGTCATGCCGTCCTTGAGATAGCTCGTGGCGCTGCCGAGCTGCTCGCCGCGGAGCATGAACTGGTCGTACGTGTCGGTGTCCATGAAGTGGAAGTCGTCGCCGTCGCGGTACAGGAACTGGACGGGACGCTGCTCCATCTGGGCGCGCGGCCACTTGGTGCCGGCCTGGAACGAGCGCTCGACGGTCTGCCCGCGCCGGACGTTCCGGAGCGTGATCCGGACCTGGGCCGAGCCGCGGCCCATCTTGATGTGGTGGTAGTCGAGGATCTGCCAGAGGTCGCCGTCGAGCTCGATGACGACGCCCTTGCGCAGCTCGCCGGTGGAGATCATGTCTCTCGGGCTCCCTCAGGAGGCGCGGCGCGGGGCATGGCTGGCCGCGGGATCCGTAGCTTCTGACGCTCGCGATCGTACCAAAGCCGGCCGGCGACCCGGACGCGTCAGACGACGACGATCCCGCGCGGGAACCGCGTGAGGAGCTCGACGCGGCCGGCCGCCGGATCGAACGCGACCAGATCCTCGATCCGGACACCGGTCTCGCCCGGCAGGTACACGCCCGGCTCGACCGAGAACACCGGCGGCGCCGGGAGCGGGCGTGCGGGGGCCGTCCGGGACAGCCTCGGCTCCTCGTGGGTCGCCAGCCCGATCCCGTGCCCGGTCCCGTGCCCGAAGTGCGCGCCGTGTCCCGCCGCCTCGATGACCTCCCGCGCCGCCTCGTCAACGGCTCGGCCCGAGGGCACGTCGCCGGGAGCCGCGGCGCGAAGGGTCTCGAAGGCCGCCTGCTGCGCACGTGCGACCACGAGGTAGACCTCGAGGTCGCGGAGCGCGGGCTCGCCGACGAACAGCGTCCGGGTCATATCGCTCCGGTAGCCGCCGACCTGCGCGCCGAAGTCGAAGAGCAGCACCTGCCCGGGCTCGATGCGGCGGTCGCCCGGCGACCCGTGCGGCAGCGCGGCCTCA
>DASQIK010000082.1:0-51434 GCA_035631615.1 Candidatus Dormiibacterota bacterium
GGTCTCGACGAGCCGACCGACCGTCATCAGGCCACCGACCGAGATTCCCGCCAGGTCGAGGATCGCCGGCAGGTCGCGCTCCAGCGCCGGCGGGTCGAAGCCCGCCTTCGCGGGGTCGTCGTCGACGTTGACCTGCAGCAGGACCGGCAGCGGCGTGCCCGGTCGGAGCTCGCCCGCGATCCGGCTCAGCCGCTGCGCGAGATCGAGCGAGTCGACGGTCTCGACGACGTCGAACAGCTCGATCGCCTTCCGGACCTTGTTCGTCTGGAGCGGCCCGACGAGGTGCCATCGCCCGCCAGGAATCTCGCCGGCCTTTCCTGCGCGCTCCTGGACGCGGTTCTCGGCGAAGGTCGTGAAGCCGGCGTCGAGCGCAGCTCGGATCCGATCAGCCGGAACCGTCTTGCTGACCGCCACGATCTCGACGAATGCCGGATCGCGGCCGGCCCGGGCGGCTGCGCCCGCGATCCGCTCGAGGATGCCCGCTCGGATGGAGGTCAGTGCCTGGAGGTCAGCCATCGGCGACGCGGTTCGCCAGACGTCGGCTACCGCAGCACGCGGCGAGGTCGTCCACCTCGATTCGCCCTGGAGCATCGTCGATTCGTCCCGGCGCGAGCGTCACTCGAGACTTCCGAGCCGATCGGGCGCCCGCATGGCCCGCCCAATCCCGCCCCGTGCTCGCTCGGACGACGTCCGGCGGCCTGCCGATTCGATCGCTCCGCCGCGCGCTCCCACGAGCGGCATCTGGCGATCTGTCCTGCAATGGGCCGCGCCGGCACCGGATCCGGCGCCGCCGACGGGTGCGTCGATCAGCGCGATCGGCGGAGGAAGCTCGGGATCTCCAGGTCGTCGGCGTCATACGCCGCGCGGCGGGCCGCGACGGGCTCGACGGCGGTTCGGGCCGCGATCGAGCCGTTCTCGTCTGGGCGCGTCGCCGGTGCGTCGGGAACGCCGGTCTCGTTCATCGAGCTGCGCTGCCGCTCGAGCTCCTCGAGGAAGTCGCGTGGCGCGCGCGCCGGCGTCTCCGTCGTCGCGCTCGTCGAGACGCGTGCCGCGTTCCCGTGGCGCTTGCCGTCGAAGCCCGTCGCGATGACCGTGATCGCAACCTCCTCGCCGAGGCGCTCGTTGAAGCTCGTCCCGAAGATGATGTTCGCCTCGGGGTCGGCCGCGGCGCGGATCTCCTCCGCGGCCTCCGTGACCTCGTACAGCGACAGGTTCCCGCCGCCGGTGACGTTGAACAGGATGCCCTGCGCGCCGGCGATGTCGACCTCGAGCAGCGGGCTGGCGATTGCCTGGCGGGCCGCCTCGACGGCGCGGTTCTCGCCGGATGCGCGGCCGATGCCCATCAGGGCCGAGCCCGCGTCCTTCATGATCGCCCGCACGTCGGCGAAGTCGAGGTTGATCAGGCCGGGCACGGTGATGATGTCGCTGATGCCCTGGACGCCCTGGCGCAGGACGTCGTCGACGACCCGGAAGGCGTCGAGAATCGAGGTGTTCTTCTGGACGACGTCGCGCAGGCGGTCGTTCGGGATCGTGATCAGCGTGTCGACGTTGGCCTTCAGCGACTCACCCGCCTTCTCGGCGGTGAGCCGGCGCTTCGCGCCCTCGAACGTGAACGGCTTGGTGACGACCGCGATGGTGAGTGCACCGAGCTCCTTGGCGATCTGGGCCACGACCGGGGCCGCGCCCGAGCCGGTCCCGCCGCCGAGCCCGGAGGTGATGAAGACCATGTCCGAGCCCTCGAGGGCCTGGGCGATCTTCTCGCTGTCCTCCTCGGCCGCGCGCTCGCCGATGGACGGGTCTCCGCCGGCACCGAGGCCGCGGGTGATCTTGTCGCCGATGCGCAGCTTGTGTGGCGCGTCGGACTGGAGGAGCGCCTGGGCGTCGGTGTTGAGGGCGATGAACTCCACGCCCATCATCTCCGCCCGGATCATCCGATTGACGGCGTTGCTGCCGCCTCCGCCAACCCCGATGACCCTGATCAGGGCGAAGTTCTCCGAGTCCGAGCGCAGGCCCATCGCTACTCCTCCGAGCGGCCGCAAGGCCGCCATATCGGGCTCAAATGAGGCGGAGCACCGGCGCGCTCGCTCGCCGCGTCTCTCTCCCGCAGGTTGCCGCGGAGTCTACCATCCGACCCTCCGCGGCGCGCGTCGATTCGATCGATCGGGCTACGGCAGCATGCTCTTGACGGCGCTGCGAAGCCGGCCGAGGACGCCCGCCGCCGGTGCCGATTCGTAGCGGGCGGGCTCGCCGTCGTCGAGCATCGAGGCGCCCCACTGCAGGAGGCCGATGCTCGTCGCGTAGGCGGGCGTGAGGATCGAGTCGGTGAGGCCGCCGACGCCAGACGGGCCAACGACCCGGACCGGCATCTGGAGCACCTCTCGACCGAGCTCGGCGACGCCCGCGAGCTCCGCCCCGCCGCCGGTCAGGATGAGGCCGGCCGGGAGCATGCCCGCGCCGCCGGAGTGGATCTCCGCGCCGATCAGCTCGAACGTCTCGCGCATGCGCGATTCGATGATCCGGCACAGCTCCAGTCGGCCGATCGTGCGGCCCGCCTCCTCACCGAGCACGGACACGGCGATCTCCTCGTCGTCGGCGATGCCGCGCAGGTCGCACGTGCCGTGGCGGATCTTCAGCTCCTCCGCGGCGGGCAGCGAGGTCTTGATGCCGATCGCGATGTCGTTGGTCACGAAGTTGCCGCCGACGGGCAGGACGCTTGTCCGGAACGGCGAGCCCTCGTTGAACATCGCGAGATCGATCGTGCCCGCGCCGATGTCCGCGACGGCCACGCCCAGCTCGCGCTCGGTCTCGTTGGCGACGGCCTCCGCGGAGGCGAGGGCGTTCACGACCAGCTCGTCGATCTTGACGCCCGCCTGCGCAACGCACTTCATCAGGTTCTGGACCGCGGTCTGCGGGGCCGTGACGATGTGGGTCTCGACCTCGAGCCGGAGCGCGCTCATGCCGAGCGGGTCCTTGACGCCCTCCTGGCCGTCGACCGTGAAGCCCCGGCGCTCGACGTGGAGCACCTCGCGATTCGACGGGATCGGGATCGTCCGCGCCTGCTCGACCGCGCGCCGGATGTCGTCGCGGCTGACCTCCCGGGTGTGCGCCGCGACCGACACCTGGCCGGTCGAGTTGAGGCTCTCCACCTGGGCGCCGCCGACGCCGACGAAGGCCTTGTCGATCTTCCAGCCGGACAGGCGCTCGGCCCGCTCGACGGCGTCCCGGATCGAGCGCACGGTCTGCTCGATGTTGACGACCGCGCCGCGCTTGAGCCCCGAGGACGGCACCGTGCCATGGCCGATGACCGTCAGCCGGCCGTCGCGCCCGATCTCGCCAATGAGCGCGCAGACCTTGCTCGTCCCGACATCGAGTGCGACCAGGACTCCTTCTACCACGCCCTACCTCAGATGAAGTGCCGCCGGATCAGGGCGACGTTGTTGAAGATCCGCAATCCGAACGTGATGAGCGCCACCAGGTACAGGTCCAGGCTCAGCCGGTCGCCGATGAACGTCAGCGTGACGGCCACGATCGCGTTGGTCACGAAGCCCGAGATGAAGATCCGATTGTCGTAGACGCCGTCGAGCTCGGCACGCACCGCTCCGAGGACCGAGTCGAGCGCGGCGAGGATCGCCACGGCCGAGTAGCGGCTGAGCTCGAAGCCGACGTTGACGTTGAGGACGAGCCCGAGCAGGACGCCCAGCAGCAGGCCTGCCAGGGGGAGGAGCAACGGAGCCGTCCTCGCTGCGGTGCGTTCGCGCAAAGGGTACCGGACGCGGAGCAGACAGGTGGGCGCAGGCCTGCATCAGTGGCCCGTGGGTTTCGGGATGTACGTGCCGTCCGTCTCGGACGCGAGGATGATCAGGGTGGCCGAGCCCTCCCGGCCGGTGAGCAGGCTCCGGAGCAGGCGGACCTGGCCCGGGATCATGTCCGTCGACCGGGTCGCGGGGCTGTAGAACCCGAAGACGGCGCTCCACCCCGTCGACGCGCTCACGATGAACCCGTCGGTGTCGGTGACGGTGATCCGGAGGCCCTGCGCCGTGCTGCCGACGTCGGTCGGGGTCAGGCTGCCGAGCCGGGTCGCGACGTCCGCATCGACCGCGTCGAGGTGCCCGCCGATGGCGAGGGCCGCCTCGGCGTGCGTGCGGCGATCGTCGATCACGGCCACCCCCGTGGGCAGCTTCGCGGTCGCGTCGACCCTGGTGAAGATCAGCCCGCCGGCGTCCGCGAGGTACCGGGTGCCGCCTACCTGCCAGGCGAGCACCGGCTGGCGTTCCTCGATGCGCACGATGACGCTCGCGTCCGGCAGCCCGACCGAGACCTGCGCCGACGCCACCGTCGGGAGCGCGAGCAGCGCACCCTCGAGCGGACGGGTATCGATCCGGAAGACGTTGGTCCCGCTGGTCAGCGCGAGGGCGGCCTGGACGACGGCCGGGTCCGTCCAGCGCAGCGGCGGCAGGTCGGTGCGGCTCAGGCAGAACGCCGTCCGCCCGGTGACCAGCGTGAACAGGAAGCCGGCCGCGAGCATCCCGAGCAGCCCCGCGGCGCGCACCTGGGTGACGATCCGGCCCGGCCTGCGCATCCGGGCCACGGCGGACCGCGCGACCGTTCCCCCACGACGTGACGAGGTGGACGGGCCGCGGCCCGAGGCGCCGGCCAGGCGGCGCGTCTCGCGCCCGAGCGCCGCGTCCGGGGATCTCGTGGTGACGACAGGTCGAGCCGCCTTCGTCGGGCGCGCGCCGGCAGCCCGGCGGGAGCGCGACCCGAAGCCCTTCACGACGGCCTCATCGGGGCAGATCCGCCGGGGTGAGGTGCCGTCGGACGCGCGAGGCGTGCCGCTCCAGGGCCAGGTCGAGGATGCGGAGGCAGACGGCGGTGAAGTCGAGGCCGCCCTCGGCCGGCAGCGTCGGGAACAGGCTGATCGGCGTGAAGCCCGGGATCGTGTTGATCTCCGACAGGTACGCGCCGTCGTCGCGGACGAGGAAATCGACTCGGGCGAAGCCCTCCGTGCCGAGGGATCGGTATGCGTCGCGGGCAAGCTTGCGCAGCAGCTCTCGGGTGGCGTCCGGCAGCTCGGCCCGCGTCGAGGTCTCCGACAGGCCCGGCGTGTACTTCGCGACGTAGTCGTAGAACTCGTGGCCGGCCACGATCTCGCCCGGCCCGTAGATCCCGAGCGGCATGCCGTTGCCGATCACCGAGACCTCGATGTCCCGCGCGCGGGCCAGGTAGCGCTCGACGATCGCGAGGTCGTCGTAGCGGAAGGCCAGGTCGAGGGCCGCCTCGCGCTCGGCCGGGGCATGGGCGAGCGTCATCCCGACCGACGAGCCGAGCCGCGCCGGCTTGACCATGAGCAGGGGGTCGCTGCCGGGCGAGCCGGCCGCGAATGCCTCGAGCTGGGCGAGGACGCCGGCGCGACCGGCGCTCCAGGCATCCGCACGAACCTCGATCCAGTCCACGACCGGCAGGCCGAGGCCGCGCCAGATCCGCTTCTGGGCGACCTTGTCCATGCCGAGCGCCGAGGCAAGGACGCCCGCGCCCGTGTAGGCAAGCCCGGCCGCATCGAGCAGCGCCTGGACCGTGCCGTCCTCGCCGAACGGCCCATGCAACGCGATGAACACGATGGGCGCGGGCCGTTGCGCCGCGAGCCGGTCGAGGGCCGCGCCGACGGCCAATGGCGCCTCGGCGGCGAGCGTCGTCGGGTCGTCATACACGGCCGCCGAACGATCGCCGCGGCGGTGGCCGGGCGGCAGCCACCACCACGCTCCATCGAGGTCGATGAGCACCTGGCGCACGTCGAGGCCGGCATCGACGAGGGCGCCCGCGATCGCGGTCCCGGACACGACCGACACGTCGTGCTCGGCCGATGGCCCGCCGAGCAGGACGATGACCGGCGGGTAGGTCGAGCGCGCGGCGGTCATGCCGCTCCCCCGTCCGCGGCGGGCCACGGCCAGCCGGCCCAGTCGCCGACGAACACGATCTCGGGCACGAGGTCGACGCCGTCCGACTCGAGGATCCGCGCCCGGACGCGATCCATCAGCCGGCGCACGTCGGCGGCGGTCCCGCGCCGGTCGTTCACGACGAAGTTGGCGTGCTTCTCCGAGACGGTGGCGCCCCCTTCCTGCAGGCCCTTGAGCCCGGCCGCCTCGATCAGCGCGCCCGCGGACGGTCCATCGGGCGGGTTCCGGAACGCGCTCCCGGCCGACGGGATCCCGAGCGGCTGGTGCGCCTGGCGCCAGTGCCGGATGTCGTCGAGGCGGGCCTTGATGTCCGCCTCGCTCGCCGGCTGGAGCCGGAAGCGGGCGCCGATCACCACCTCGGCCGGCGACTCGGCATCCTGGTGCTTGAACCGGCTCTCGCGGTAGGCGAGGCCGAGCTCCGCAGCCGGCAGCCGGGCCTCGCTGCCGTCGGCGAGGAGCACGTCCGCCGATTCGAGGACCGCGCGGACATCCGCGCCGTGCGCCCCGGCATTCGCCCACACCGCGCCGCCAACCGTGCCCGGGATCGCGAGCCCGAACTCGAGGCCCGACAGGCCGGCCTTCTGCGTCTCCGTGGCGGCACGCGCCATCGGCAGGCCGGCCTCCGCGACGTAGGCGGCGCCGTCGATGCGGCTGCCCTCGGCGCGCACGTTGACGACCAGGCCCCGGACGCCGCGGTCGGAGATGACCACGTTGCTCCCGCGCCCGAGCAGCGTCAGCGGCAGGTCGCGCGCCCGCGCGAATCGCACGAGAGCGCGCAGCTCGAACGCGTTGTGCGCCGTCGCGAGGAGGTCGGCCGGCCCGCCGACCCGCATCGTCGTGAGCTTGCCGAGCGGCATTCCCCGCTCCGCCTTCACGCCGACCCGGCGCGCGATCTCGCCGGCGAGCGCCACGAGGTCGAGCGGCGCGGCGGCGTCCACCGGGCTCATCCCGCCCGGGCCACGGCGCCGCTCCCGAGCGGCAGGGCGGCGATCCGATCGACGGCGGCCGCGTCCGGGAGGGGGCGTCGCTCGGCGAGGGCGAGCACGATCTCCGCCGCCGCGTCGGCGGCGCCCGGTCGGCCGAGCCCGCGCGAGGCGGCGGCCATCGCGGCGTAGCCGGAGGGATCGTCGAGGATCGTGATCGCCTCCAGGAGCGAGGTCGCGTCGAGCTGCTCGTCGGCGATGAACGTGGCCGCGCCCGCGCTCGCCACGGCCGCCGCGTTCGCTCGCTGGTGATCGCCGGCGTGTGGGTACGGGATCACGATCATCGGCAGCCCGAATGCCGTCGACTCGGCGAGCGTCGACGAGCCCGCTCTCCCGACGACGAGGTCCGCCGCGGCGAGGGCGTCGAGCAGGAGCGCGCCGAGGAACGCCGCGGGCCGGTAGCGGGCGCGGAGCGCCTCGGGCAGGGCCGAACGGCTCGCGGCAGCGTCGGCCATCCCCTCGGCGCCGGCGATATGGATCACGACCGCCCGCTCGACGAGCTCGGACAGGGCGCCGGCGACCGCCGCGTTGAGGCGCCGGACGGCCTGCGAGCCGCCGAAGATGACGATCAGCCGGTCCGCTGGCTCCAGGCCGAGCCGCTCGCGGGCGGCGTCCCGGTCGATTCCGGCGGTGTCCCGGATCGGGGTGCCGGTGACGAGGCATGGGCCGGCGGCACGGAGGGCGCGGCACGTGGTGGCAAACGACACCGCGAGCGCCGAGGCGAGACGAGACGTCGCTCGGACGCTCCGGCCGGGGATCACGTTGCCCTCCCACATGACGGTCGGGATCCGCAGGAGGCGCGCCGCGAGCAGCACCGGGATCGCGACGTAGCCGCCGGTCGTGAAGATCGCTGCCGGCCGTTCGCGAAGCAGCAGCCACACCGCCTGCGGGAATGACAGGGCGAGGCGAACCGGGTCGAGGACGAGGTGGACGTCGCGCTCGACCGAGCGCAGCGACCGCAGGGCGAGCCGGCGCAGCGGGATGGCGGCCGGCGGCACGAGGCGGTCCTCGAGCCCGCGCCGGCCCCCGACCCAGACGAGCTCAGTCCGTTCTGGTCGCCGGCGCAGTGCGGTCGCGACGGCCAGCGCCGGGTAGATGTGGCCCCCGGTGCCCCCTGCCGCGATCAGCAGCCTCATCGGTCCTCCGAGCTTCGGGCTTGCGTGCCTGTGACTTGCGTGCCTCTGCCTTGCGCGCTTCGGGCTTGGCGCCCCGCGCGCGGGGCTCGAGCGTCTCCCGGGAGATGGACAGCAGGATGCCCGCTGCGGCGAAGCTGACGAGCAGGGACGAGCCGCCGGCGCTGATGAACGGCAGCGTGATGCCGGTCACCGGCAGCAGCGCGACGACGACCGCGATGTTGATGAACGCCTGGAAGCACAGCCACGCGGTGATCCCGGCGGCCAGCAGCGCGCCGAACGTGTCGGGGGCCCGGAGCGCGGTGCGGATCCCGGCGTACGCGAGCAGGACGAACAGGACGATCACGATCCCTGCGCCGACGAACCCGAACTCCTCGCCGATGATCGCGTAGATGAAGTCGTTCCAGGCGTTGGGCAGGTACAGCCCGCCGGCGAGCTTGCTCTCGCCGAGGCCGGTCCCGAAGATCCCCCCGAGCCCGAGCGCGAGGAGCCCCTGGATCGTGTGGAACCCGGTTCCGAGTGGATCCGCCCATGGGTCCAGGAAGGTCTTGATCCGGTCGAGCTGGTAGGACCGCAGGCCGACGAGCAGGACGCCGGCGAACCCGATCGCGCCCATCGTCCCCAGCTGGCGCAGGCTCGCGCCGGCGACGAAGAACATCGTGAACGCGGTCAGCGCGATGACCACGGTCGTCCCGAGGTCCGGCTCCTTGAACACGAGCGCGATGATCGGCACCGCGATGACCAGGAATGGGATCGTGCCGGTCCGGAAGCTCGCGATGAGCTTGCCCTTGTTGGCCAGCCAGTGAGCGAGGTAGACGATGAGCGCGAGCTTGGCAATCTCGGCCGGGTGGACGGCCGGCAGCGGGCCGACGACGAGCCAGCGCGCGGAGCCGCCGACGACGCGCCCGAGCGAGGGCACGAAGACGAGGACCAGCAGCACGATCGCGACGATGTAGCCGGGCACCGACACGAGCCGCAGCCAGCGGTAGTCGACCCGCATCATCGCGACCATCGCGATCAGCCCGAGTGCGCCCCAGAAGATCTGCGGCCCCACGATCGCGAGCGTGTCGTCGTGCTGGACGTAGGCGTACATCGCCGACGACGACAGGACCATCAGGATGCCGATCGCGGACAGGGCGACCACGGCGAGGAGGATGGAGTAGTCCGGCTGGTGACGCTCGCGGCGAAGCACGTCCGCGGACGCGCGAGCGGCCGGTCGCTGGGCGGTGGCGGTCGGCCGGGCGCGGCCGCCCAGACGCTGTCCCCCCGATCGAAGGCCCGGCAGCGCGGGCCGGCGCGCCCGGCCGCCGAGCGGGAGACGATCGACGAAGTCCATCAGCCGGCCGCTCCTTGCAGCCGCGCCACGGCGGCCTTGAACGCGCGTCCGCGAGCCTCGTAGTCCTCGAACATGTCGAAGCTCGCGGCCGCCGGGCTGAGGAGGACGGTCGAGACGGCGCCGCGCCGCGCCCCTGTCTCGCGTGCCAGCTGCGCGGCTCGCTCGACCGCGGCCTCGAGGGACGTCGCACGCTCGGTGACCTTGAGGCCGGCGTCCAGGAAGAGCCGCTCCAGCCGCGGCCCGCTCTCGCCGATCAGCACCGCGGCCGCCGCGCGCCGGCCGACGACCGCGGCGAGCTCGGACAGGTCGACGCCCTTGTCGCGGCCACCGGCGATCAGCACGATCGGGCCGTCGAAGGCGCGCAGGGCGGCGATCACCGCGTCGGGCTGCGTGCCCTGCGAATCGTTGATGAAGCGGACGCCACCGAACTCCGCCACCCGCTCGAGCCGGTGCTCCACGCCCGGGAAGGCGGCCGCGGCGCGGCGGATCGCGGCGGGCTCGATGCCCATGAGCGAGACAACGGCCACCGCCGCGAGCGCGTTCGAGACGTTGTGGGCGCCAGGCACGCCCAGCTCGGCGAGCGGGAGGATCCGGCCCGGCGCCACCGCGCCGCCGCCCGCGACGGCCAGTCGATCGAACGCATCCGCGACGATCCAGCCGTGGTCTACGCCGAGGCCGCCCGGCGGCAGCTCGCCGCGGCGGTACGGCACGACCCGCGCCGTCGTGGCGGCCCCGTAGCCGGCGACGATCGGGTCGTCGAGGTTCAGGACAAGCGCGCCGGCTTGGTCGACGAGCTCCGCGAGCCGGCGCTTGACCCGGCGATACGCCTCCAGGGTGCCGTGGCGATCCAGGTGGTCGGAGGTTACGTTCGTGTACGCCGCGACGGTCGTGCCGCGCGACAGCGTCGGCAGCTGCAGCTCCGACAGCTCGAGCACGACGCGATGGTCCGGGGTGAGCTCGGGCAGCCGCTCGACGAGCGGCACCCCGATGTTCCCGCCGAGCACCGCCGGATGGGCAGCGTCGGTCGCCAGCAGGGCGTGGGTCAGCGCCGAGGTCGTCGTCTTGCCCTTCGTCCCGGTGATCCCGACCGTCGGCGCCGGGCACAGGCGCAGGAACACGTCCACCTCGGACAGCAGCGCCGGCGCGCTCCTGTCGCCGGCCGCGCGGCGCGCGACGAGATCGGCGAGCGAACCACGCAGGCGCGGCTCGGTCGTCGGGAAGTCCGGGTTGATCGACGGCGAGGCGACGACGAGGGCGGCGCCGGCCAGGGCGTCGGCCGGGTCAACGTCCGGCCCGAGGAGCAGCCGAGCCGGCCGACCGTCGACCGCCTCGATCGCGCGGCCGAGCTCCGAAGCCGGCCGCCCGTCGTAGACCGTGACGACCGCGCCCGCGTCGGCGAGGAAGCGGGCGAGGGCGATCCCGGATCGCGCGAATCCGAGGACGCTGACCGGGCTGCCCCGGAGGACGCCGTCCGCCAGGGCGCGCGGCGTGAGCGCGGCCGGATCGATCAGCCTGTCGACGGTCATCACGCTCACGAGAGCCGGTTGATCGAGGCGAGGAAGAGGGTCACGCCGACGAGCCCGGCGATGATCCCCACGATCCAGAACCGGAGCGTGATCTTCTCCTCGTCCCAGCCCGCCAGCTCGTAGTGGTAGTGAAGCGGGCTCATCCGGAAGATCCGCCGCCCGTGGGTCAGCTTGAAGTACGAGACCTGGATCACGACCGACAGCGTCTCGATGACGAACACGAAGCCGACGATGGGCAGGATCAGGATCTGGCCCGTGATGAGGGCCGTGACGGCGAGCGTCGCACCGAGCGCCAGCGAGCCCGAGTCGCCCATGAAGATCTGGGCGGGGTGGACGTTGAACCACAGGAACCCGAGCAGGCCGCCCACGATCAGGCCGCACAGCACGGCGAGGTTCGGCTGCGTCGGCTCGTTGAGCAGCGCGACGAGGACGAAGGCGACGAAGGCGAAGGCGAGGGTGCCGCCGGCGAGGCCGTCGAGCCCGTCGGTCAGGTTGACGCCGTTCGCCGCCCCGATGATCGCGAAGGCGGCGAAGATGACGTAGACCCAGCGATCGATCATCACCGTGCCGATGAACGGGACCGCGATCCGGTCGATCGCGTACGTGCTCTGGATCTGGTACGCAGCGACGACCGCGACGACGACGAGCCAGAGCATCTTCTGGCGAGCGCTGATGCCCTCGCCCGTCTTGGCGTTCAGGTAGTCGTCGAACGCGCCGAGGAGGCCGACGAAGACCAGGGTCGCGAGCGGCGCGATGATGCCGCCCGGCGGCAGCACGAAGCCCTTGATGAAGAAGAACAGCGCCAGGACCACCCCGATGAGGAGCAGGCCGCCCATGGTCGGCGTGCCCTCCTTGACCTGGTGGCTCTCGGGCCCCTCGACCAGGATCCGCTTGCCCATTCCCAGCCAGCGCAGGAACCGGATGTACGCGGGCATGAGGATCACGATCACCGCGAACGCGAGCAGGACCGCCTGGATCAGCTCGACGCTCATCGGCCGCGACTCATCTGGCGTTCCGGGCGAGCTCGGCGCGCAGGCCGTCGACGAGCGCGTCGAGCTCGACGCCGCGCGACGCCTTGACGAGGACGACGTCGCCGTCGCGCAGCCGCGTGCGCAGCAGGTCGAGGGCCGCCTCGCGATCGCGCACCTCGACGATCCGCGACGGATCGAGACCGGCGGCGCGCGCGCCCGTCGCGATGCCGCTCGCGCCGGGGCCGACCACGACCAGGAGGTCGCACGTCGCCGCCGCCGCGGTGCCGACGTCGCGGTGCCCGCTCACCGCGCCCTTGCCGAGCTCGAGCATCTCGCCGAGGACGGCGACGCGCCGTCCGGGCAGCCCGGCAAGGAGATCGAGCGCCGCCGCGACCGAGGCGGGTGATGCGTTGTACGCGTCGTCGATCAGCGTGATCCTGCCGAGTCGGATGACCTGGCCGCGATGCGGCGCCGACCAGCCGGCCGCGAGCGCGTGGGCGATCACCGCCGGCTCCATCCCCGCCGCGTGGCCCACGGCCGCGCCCGCCAGGGCGTTGTGCACCGACAGGCGGCCGAGCCCGGGCACCCGCGCCGGGATGTGCACGGGGCGGCCGCCGCGGGCCGCCGGGAGCCGGAGCGTGAAGCGCATGCCGTCAAGGCCGGCCGAGACGACGTCCTCGGCGCCCACGTCGGCGCCATCGGTGAGCCCGTAGCCAAGGACCCGCGCGGCCGTGCGATCGGCCATGCGGCGGACGCGCCGGTCGTCGTGGTTGAGCACGGCGACGCCGTCCGAGGGCAGCGCCTCGACGAGCTCTGCCTTCGCGTTCTCGATCGCGGCGAGCGAGCCCATCCGGCTCAGGTGGACGCCCTGGACCGCGGTCACCACGCCGATCCGGGGCCGTGCGATTCGGGCGAGGTCGGCGATGTCGCCGCCCGCGTACATGCCCATCTCGAGGACGGCCGCGCCGTGCTCGCGCCCGAGGCGCAGCAGGGTCAACGGCAGGCCGATCTCGTTGTTCTGGTTGCCCTCGGTCCGGAGCGTCCGGTACGCGCCGCCGAGGACCGCCGCGATGGCCTCCTTCGTCGACGTCTTCGCGATGCTGCCGGTCACGCCGACGACGAGCGGGTCGAACCGCGCCCGCCAGCCGGCGGCGATGGCGCCCAGGGCGACCAGGCCATCGGGGACCACGAGGACCGTGACGTCACCGAGCGCGTCGAGGACCGCCGGCGGGACCGGTCGAGAGATCACGAGGGCCGCGGCACCGGCCACGGCGGCCTCAGCGAGGTACTGGTGGCCGTCCGTCCGCTCGCCGGCCAGCGCGACGAAGAGCTGGCCCGGGAGGACCAGTCGGGAGTCCACCGCGGCCCCGTGAATGGGGCGGGCACTCGTTCGGAGCAGGCGGCCGCCGGTCAGGCGCTTGAGGTCGTCGGCGGAGAGCGCGAGAGCGTCGGCGGCGGAAGCTCCGGGGCCGGCGCGCGGCGGCAGCGGCCCCTCGACGGTCACATCGCCAAGTGTCGCATAGGCCGCGGCCCTCGCCCGCCCGTCGTCGCGTCCACCGAACGACATCACCGCCCGGTCGCCGACATCGACGGCGCGGCGGCCGGGAGCACGGGCAGCAGGCCCGGCGTCGTGACGGCGTCGGTGGCGACGCGCCGGAACAGATCGGTCGAGGTCACCGGCAGGATGAGCTGGCCCAGCGCGTTGCGGCCCGGGCGGGCCTCCTGGATGCGGACGGCGACGATCAGGTCCGGATGGCCGGTCGTGCGGCCGATGTACCCGACGCACGAGAAGTTGTACAGGTTGAACGCCCACCGGTGCTGCGCTGCGTCCCACACCTGCGCGGTGCCGGTCTTGCCGCCGATCCAGTAGCCCGGGACCTGCGACTGGTCGACGTACCACGGGCTCGCGAGCACGTGCTGCATGAGGCCCGCCAGCACCGGGCTCAGCGATGGGTCCAGGACCTGGGTCGGCGGTGCCGGCGTGACCCCCTGGCTCCCGAGTGCGGCGACGACGTGGGGGTGCACGAGCAGGCCGCCGTTGACCAAGGCGGCGTACCCGGCGGCGAGCTGGATCTGGGTGACCGCCACGCCCTGCCCGAACGCGCCATTGGCAAGGTCGATCTGGTTCCAGGTGGTGATCGCCGGGTCCGTGACGAGGCCACGCGTCTCGCCGGAGACGTCGATCCCGGTTGGGGCGCCGAACCCAAGGCGCGTCCAGACCTCGTGCAGGATCGTCGAGGCGTCGCGGGTGGTGGGCCCGAGGCCCAGGGCGACCTTCGCAGCGACGACGTTGCGGGAGTACGCGATCGCGTCCTGGAGCTGCATCTTGCCCATCGCCAGGCCGTCCGCGTCCCCGATCCGCGTGTTACCCGCGAGATTGAGATGGCCGGTGTCGTTGTAGACGGTCGTCAGGCTGGTCGTGCCCTGCTCGAGGCCGGCGAGCACCGTGAACATCTTGAACACCGAGCCCGGCTCGTACACGGACGACACGATCGGGTCCTGGAACCGGCCCGGGTCCACCGTCGCGACGTTCGAGTAGTCGTTCGCGTCGTAGGACGGGTACGTTGCCTCGGCGTACACCTCGCCGGTCCATGGATCGAGCACGACTGCGGAGACGGATGCCGCGCCGTTCGCGATTCGTGCGGCCATCACCTCCTGCTCGATGGCGAGCTGGAGGCCTGCGTCGATCGTCAGCCGGATGTCCTGGCCGGGCACACCCGGGTCCACCGTCCGCTGGGTCTCGGGCATCGGCTTGCCATTCGCGTCCTTGTCGGCCTCGACCACCTTGGGCTGGCCCGACAGGAGGGTGTTGTAGTACTGCTCCACGCCGTACTGGCCCTGGCCATCGCGGTTCACGAACCCGATGAGCCGCGCGGCCAGCGTCGAGCTGGGTCCGCCGCCTGCCTGCGGGTAGCTCCGCGCCGAATCGGATTCGAACGTGAGGCCGCCGATGCCGGCGTCGGCGGCTGCGGCCTCGATCGCCTGGGACCGCTCGGGCAGCAGGTCGTTCGCGAGGATGAGATATGGCCTGCCGGTATCGAGCTTCGCCTGGATGGCGGCCGCGCCCGCGTCGTCGAGGCCGAGCTGCGTCGTGAGGAAGGCCGTCAGCCGTGCCTTGTCCGAGTCGGTCATGTGCTCGGCGGAGACGATCAGCCGATCCCGCGTCACGCTCGCCGCGAGGACCACCGTCCCGCTCCGGTCGAAGATCTGGCCGCGCCGGCTCGGCACGGTCGTCTGCTCGAAGATCTGGCGATGTGCGCTCGCGACCAGCTGGTCGCGCTGGCCGAGCTGCCAGTAGCCCAGCCTCGCGACGAGCGCCGTCGCGCCGACGGCGAACACCACGAGGATGACGAGCAGGCGGCGCGCCGAATCGGTTCGACCGAGCATGGTGGTTCGCTCGCTAGCGGGCTGGGATGATGAGGGGCGCCCCGAGCTGGCCGAGGCCAGCGTCGAGCGCCTGCTTGCGGATGGCCGGCTCGCTGCGCAGCCGATCCACGTTGGAGCGCAGGTCCTGCCGGATGGCATCCAGCCGGTCGTGCTCCGAGACGAGGCGCACGATGTCGTAGCCCGTGGCCGCGACTCGCACGCTCTGGCTCAGCGACAGGAACGCGATGCCGAAGATGATGACGATGGCGACGAGGGCGATGCCCACCGACGACGGTCGAGCGCGACGGCGGGCGGCCCTGTCGGCTCGGGTCGCGCCGGTTGCGCGGGTCGCCACGCGGGTTGCGGCGCCCCGGGCTCGGCCGGCCGGGAGCGCGTCATTGGCGCCGGCGCGTCCGCCGCGGCCGGGGCGGGTGCCGGCGAGGGCATCGAGGCCGAGGGGCAGCGGGCTCCGGCGGCGGGCGCCCTGGTAGACGGCCATCAGTCGCCGAAGCCGAAGTGCTGCTCGGTGGCAGGCGCGTCGGCGAACGACACGGGATCCAGGCCGATCTCGTTGCCGCTGCGTCCGCTGCGATCCGCCCGGCCGCGCTCGGTGCGGCGGTCGATGCGCTCGTGCAGCTCGTGCTGGCGACGCCCGTACGTGCGGCGTCGGCTGTTGTTGTGGCGCTTGCTCACGGGGGCTCCTCCTCATTCCTCGACGTTCGCGTGGGGCGGCGCGGCTGGGCGACTAGGCGGCGATCCGTTCGGCGGCGCGCAGCCGGGCGCTCCGGGCGCGCGGATTGGCGCTGACCTCGGCGGCGCTCGGGACCAGGCCTTTGGGCGAGAGCAGCCGCAGGCGCGGCTCGTGGCCGCAGACGCATACCGGGGCCGCGGGCGGGCAGACGCAGCCGCGGCGCTCGGACTGGAAGAACCGCTTGACGATCCGATCCTCGAGCGAGTGGTAGCTCAGGACCACGAGGCGGCCGCCGGGTCGCAGCAGGTCGAGGGCGGCACTGAGGCCTGCCTCGAGCGCGTCGAGCTCCTCGTTGACCGCGATGCGCAGGGCCTGGAACACACGCGTGGCCGGATGGACGCGGCGCCGGCCCGGCGCCCGGGATGGGGTGACCCGCGCAACGAGCGCCGCGAGCGCGTCGGCGGTCCGGATCGGGGTGGCGCGCCGCGTCTCGACGATGGCCCGCGCGATGCGTCCGGAGAACGGCTCCTCGCCGTAGCGCCGGAAGAGCGCCGTCAGCTCGGCCGCGTCGAGGGTCGCGATCAGCTCGGCCGCCGGCACGCCGCGGGACGTGTCGAAGCGCATGTCGAGCGTGCCGTCGGTGCGGAAGCCAAAGCCACGCTCGACGTCCGCGAGCTGGAAACTGGACAGGCCCAGGTCGAACAGGCAGCCGTCGACGCCGGCGAAGCCCTCGTCCGGCGCAACCGTCGACAGCTCGCGGAAGTTCGCCTGGCGCAGCCGGAGCCGGTCGCCGAAGCGCGGCGCCAGGCGCTCCCGGACCCTGGCGATGGCCGCCCCATCGGCGTCGAGACCGAGGAGGCGGCCATCAGGGTCGCTGGCGGTGAGGATTCGCTCGGCGTGACCGCCGCCGCCCAGGGTCGCGTCGACGTGCCTGCCGCCGGCCGCGGGGGCGAGCATCTCGACGACCTCGTCGGCCATCACCGGGACGTGCACGGTCGCGGTGTCGGTGGTCATGCGCGCTAGATGCCGAGGCCGCGGATCGCGTCGGCGAACGTGGCCGGGTCGTCCATGGCTCGCCGGTAGACCTGCCAGCGATCCGGCGCCCAGATCTCACCGCGGTCGCGGACGCCGATGACCAGCGCGTCCGTGCCGATGCCCATCTCGTCGCGCAGGTAGGCGGGCACGAGGACCCGGCCCTGCTTGTCCATCTCGGCCTCGAGCGCGCCGGCGAAGATCTGGCGCTCGAACAGGCGCCCGGCCGGATCAGTCAGCGGGACGCGGGCAACCTTTTCCTCGAGGGCCTCCCAGCCGCTCCGGGTATGGATGGCCAGGCAGCCGTCGATCCAGCGAGACAGCACCGCGCCGCCCTCGAGCTGGGCGCGAAACCGCGCCGGGATCGCCAGCCGCCCCTTGTCGTCCACCGTGTGCCGGTACTCGCCGGTGAACACCCACCGCACCCCACTTGCCGAGAGTTCGACGAGCCCGCGGGGGCCGCGGGCTCGTCATCGGTGTCGCGGGATCCGGAGTGCCCGTCCGGAAGCCCACTGGCGGTGGAGGAGGCTGGAGATCCTGGGTCTCGCGGTGGATCCCCACTATTCCCCACTTCGCACCACTTGCTCGGCATTCTAGGGCGCGGCGAGTCGCCGTCAATCCCCAATTTCGAAGTTCCGTGGCGTGCTCGGCGCCACGTGGCTCGGCAACGAGGTCCGCGTCCGTCGGCGCCGAGGCGCGCCGCGGCGCGGGCGGCCTACGCCGGGTGCGGGAGCCGGATGACCTGGCCGGAGGAGATCAGGTTCGGGTCGGTGATCGAGGGGTTGGCGTCGAGGATCGCCTGGACGCCGATGCCGTAGCGGCCCGCGATCGTGGACAGTCGGTCGCCGGGTCGGACCGTGTACAGCGAGCACCCGGGCGCGCCCGGGCACGGCGGCAGCCGGACGAACGGGTCGTGTCCCAGGTACAGGATGTGGCCCACGACCACGACCCTCGGGTCGGTGACCTCCGGGTTGAGCGCGAGGACCGTCGAGACCGGCAGCAGGTAGCGCGTCGCGACGCCGGAGAGCGAGTCACCGCGCAGGATCGTGTACTCGAAGCAGCCGGGCAGGCCCGGGCACCCGGGCAGCCGCAGGAGCGGATCGGACGGGTCGAGCGTCGGCGCGACACCAGCGGAAGGCCCGGGCGTTGGCGGCGGGACGGTCGACGGCGCCACCGTCGGCGCCATGCTCGGTTCGATCGTGGGCGCGGCGGTCGGGGCCGACGGTGCAGCGGTCGAGATCGCGGTCGCCGCAGGGCCGGTCGGTCGAGCGCTCGCCAGCGCGACGGCCGGCGGCGTCGCGGCGATCGGCATCTGCAGCCCGCCGCGCGCCGCCACGAAGGTGATCGCCCCGACCGCACAGCACGCCGCGAACAGGGCCGACGCGAGGACGGCCGGGGTCAGCGTTCTGCGGCCGGGCGCCTGATTCGAGCCGTCCACTCCCCTCCTCCGGTCGTTGGCTGGTCGCGGACTCTAGTACCTTTTCAGGGTGGTCGCGCCGCGGAACCCGGTGCTAGGCTGCCCGCGATTCTTCCGATCGAGGCGCCCGACGCACTGATGGCCCTGCCGCTCCCCGTGGACACCGTGATGCTGCCGGATCCGTCGCACCTCGCGCCGCACCGGATCAAGCGCTGCACCTTCCGGCGCCTGATCCGGGTGGATCCACGTGGCGAGCGCCGCTACGACGTCGAGTGCCTGCTCCCGGACCGCAGGCTGGCGATCCCGCTGGGCGACCTCGATGCCGCCACGCCGGTCTGCAACGCCTGCACGGCGGCGCACATCTTCCGGCCGGACGAGGACTAGGCCGAGCCTTCTTCCGTCGACTCGACCGTCGGCTGGACGATCACCTCGTCCGAGCACACCTCGCAGCGGAACAGTCGGGCGCCGCGCCGGATCCCGCGAAGCATCGCTCGTTCGGGGTCGTGCTCATCGAGCCGGTGCTCGGTCATCCGTGCGGCAGTGCCATCGTCGTGTCGATGGAGCACCTCCAGGGCCGAGTAGTTGATCATCCGCGGCCTCTCCTCGCCAGTACCGGTTGGTGAGACGCGCAGCGTACCAGCGCGTCCGGGCCGCGAACAGTGAGCTGTCAGCGAGACGGCCTGTAAGCCGAGTTCTGTGTCGCGCCACCGAAGCGGCGCGACGATGGCCATCCATCTCCAGGCCATCGGTTACCCGACGGCTCATGCGGCCGACCCGAGGGCTGTGCAGCGCACGTGATTCCCGGCGAACCGGGAGGCGCCCTCCTATTTGGCCTTGCTCCGGGTAGAGCTTGCCGCGTTTCACTCCGGCTTTCGCCGGCATCGTCACTGTGGCGCTGGTCCTCGCCTCGCGGCGGATGGGCGTTACCCACTACCCTGCGCTGGGGAGCTCGGACTTTCCTCACGCCGCGCGGGTTGCCCCGCTCGACGCGCGGCCATCCGGCCGTCTCGCTGACCGCCCGAATTCTACCCGAGCGCCTCGTCCGACCTGCCGCGCACGAGGTGCGCCGGCTCGAGGGCCGTCCGCTGGCCCCGGTTCCGAACGGCCTTGGCGTAGGCGACGTCGTGGGCCCGCTGCTCGACCGAATCGTCGAGCGGCGCAAGCACGATCTCGCGGCCGAGGCGCCGTTCGAGCGCGATCCGGATGAGCTGATCGGTGAGCCACGGGTTCTTGGGCAGCACCGGGCCGTGCAGGTACGTGGCGTACACGTGATCCCGGACGGCGCCCTCGGTGCCGTCCGTGCCGTTGTTGCCCGCGCCGGCAATGACCGTGCCGAAAGGCTGGGCGCCCGGTCCGAGCACCGTCTGCCCGGAATGGTTCTCGAAGCCGACGATCGTCCCGCGCTGCCCGTCGATCGTGATGTCGACCGCGGCGTGCTGCATGAACCGCTGCGGGCCGCCGCGGGTCTCGAGGTCGAGGATGGCCGCGCCCTCCATCGGCGGGCCTTCGGACGGGCTGTACCTGGTCCCGAGGAGCTGCAGCCCGGCGCAGACGGCGAAGATGACCACGCCCTGGTCGGCCGCGGCGCGCAGCGACGGCGCCTTGCTCCCGAGGTCGGCGGCGACGATCTCCATCTCGACGTCCTGGCCGCCGTGGAACAGGACGATGTCGAACGTCGAGAAGTCGGCCGTGTCGCCGGCGTCGATCGCGACGGTCTCGGTCGGGATGCCGCGCCAGGCGCAGCGCCGCTCCAGCGCCATGAGGTTCCCCCCGTCGCCCGCGACGTTGAGGAGCGACGGGTACAGGTGCGCGATCCGCAGCGTCGGCCAGCCACCCTCCGGGGCTTCGGTCACGGGACCCTGTGGCGCCATCTGGAGCTCGATCGCCATCGTCATACCTCCCAGTACGGGCCGACCCAGCCGCGCCGGCGCATCTCCTCGCGCAGCTCGATCGTCGGGGTATAGCCCGCCAGGATCGTGAGCGTCCCGCCTGGCTCGAGGCCGGCCAGGGCGGCATCGAGCGCGGCCGGTCGATCCTCGACGATGGTCATCACCGCTGGGTCGACGCCCGCATACTTGAGCCGGTTGGCGAGCTCGTCCGCCCGCAGGCCCGAGACCGTCACCCGTTCCACGCCGCCGGCGGCGGACTCGAAGTCGACGTCCCACAGCCACGCGAAGTCCTCGCCGTCGACCAGCGTGTTGCTGGCGGCGACGAGCAGCTGGCGTGGCAGGCCCTCCGTCGCGAGCGCGCGCAGGGTCGTGTTGAACGAGGTCGGGTTCTTGGCGAAGCCGAGGACGATCGAGTGCCTCCCCGCCGCGATCCGCTCGAGTCGCCCGAACGCGGGCCGGACCGTCGCGAGCGCTTCGGCGGCATGGTCGAGCGGGACGCCGAGGCCGAGCGAGATCGCCACGGCGGCGGCCGCGTCGTAGGCGATGTGCACGCCGGACTGGGGCACCACGAGGTCCAGCTCGCCCGCCGGCGTGCGGAGATGGAAGCGCGTCTCGTCGAGCCCGCGCACCTCGAGCTCGGTCACGGCGACGTCGAGCGGCGGTCGCTCGAGTCCGCAGGCCGGGCAGTGCCAGGCCCCCATGTGCGACAGGTAGACGTGGTCATAGACGAGGTTCGCCCGACAGCGCGGACAGCGAATGGTGTCCGCGGCCCGCGTGATTCGGTCGGTGTCGTGGTCCAGCTCGAGGCCGAACATGACGCGGCGCCCGCTGCGCGTCGGCGCGAGCCCCGCCACGATCGGGTCGTCGGCGTTGAGGCACAGCGCGCTGTCCGGCGCGAGCTCACGGGCGACCGCCTCGAACGTGTCGGCCACCGCGTAGATCTCGCCGTAGCGATCGAGCTGGTCCCGAAACAGGTCGGTCACCAGGAGCGCACTCGGTCGCAGCTCGGCGGCGACGAGCGGCAGCGCCCCCTCGTCGATCTCCATGACCATGACCCGCGGCGGCGTCCGCCCGCGGAGGTCTGCCGCGCCGACGGCGACCGAGGTCACGCCCTGCACCAGGTTCGAGCCCGCCTTGTTGTGGCTCACGGGGAAGCCGGCCGCTCGCAGGAGGGCCGCGCTGAAGCGCGCCGTGGTCGTCTTGCCGTTGCTCCCGGTGATGGCGATCACGGGGATGTGCTGATCGGCCACGAGGCTCGCGAGGATCGTCGGGTCCACCCGGCGGGCCACCATGCCCGGGACCGACGTGCCTCCGCCTCGCCCGCTGACGCGCGACGCGACTGCCGCCGCTTTCCCGGCCATCAGTGCCGCGAAGCGGCGCGGCGTCAGCGGCGGCACCCGATGCTTCGTTGGCGGTTGGAACGGTGGCGGCGGGCCGGCGGTCCCCCACCCCGGAGCGGCTGCGTTCGTCGGCTTGTCGACGGTCCGGGACGTCATCCGCGGAAGGATACCGGGTGCTCGACGATCAGCGGCCGACGTTCACGGTTGGCGCTCGAACACGAGCTCCCCCTGTCCTGAAAGGACGAGCAGATCGCCGCGAAAGGCGATCCATCCTTGCCCGATCCGGGCTAGAGCGACGGTCGCCGGACCACCGATTCCGGGCCGCCGGCCATGACGCGGTCGATCGCCTCGTTGCACATCGCGTCGGCGAGGGCGTTCTGGGCGCGCGGGACGTGCGCCGCGGTCCAGCCGTCGGGCAGGGTCCGGAGCTGCTGCAGCGCCTCGGCCCACAGCACTCGGAGCTTCGCGTCCTTCACCCGCCAGCGGCCGGTGACCTGCTCGACGATCAGCTTCGAGTCGAGGAGGAGCTCCAGGCGCCGCGCGCCCAGCTCGAGGGCGAGCCCCACGGCCCGAACGACCGCCGTGTACTCCGCGACGTTGTTCGTCTGGATGCCGAGGTAGTCGGAGATCGAGGCGTCCGGCAAGGCGCGCGGGTTGCGCGCATCCGGTCGAGCGAGCGAGAGCAGGACGGCCCCCGCCGACGCGGGCCCGGGGTTGCCCCGCGCCGCGCCGTCGGTGCGGACGACGAAGCCGCGGGTCGACGTCGTGCCACGCGATGGGCGCTCGCCTGGTTCGTCCTCGTCGGGCTCGTCCTCGAAGCCCAGCGTCAGCGGTGGCTCGCGCACCCTCGCCGGGTCAGCCTTCCAAGGGCGTCTCGTCGCCCTGGGCGGCGGGCGCGCTGCCGCCCTGGAGCATCGGCAGCGAGGTTCCTGCAGCGCCGGCGCCCGGCGCAGGCTTGCCCCGGAGCTTCCGCCACGCCCACTGAATCGGGTCGTAGAACTCGTCCGCGACACGCTCCTTGAGCGGGATGATCGCGTTGTCGGTGATCTTGATGTGCTCCGGGCAGACCTCGGTGCAGCACTTCGTGATGTTGCAGTAGCCGATGCCGCCGACGTCCTTCAGGTAGCCGCGCCGGTCCGCGTCGTCGATCGGGTGCATCTCCAGCCCGGCCGTCCGGACCAGGAAGCGCGGGCCCATGAACGGCTTCTCGGTCTCGTGGTTGCGGAGCACGTGGCAGACGTCCTGGCACAGGAAGCACTCGATGCACTTCCGATACTCCTGGACCCGCTCGATGTCGGCCTGCTGCCAGCGCCAGTCCGACTGCGGCACGTCCGCCGGCGGCGTGAACGGCTGGATCGACTTGTTGACCTCGTAGTTCCACGAGACGTCGGTCACGAGGTCGCGGATGAGCGGGAATGCGCGCATCGGCTCGACGGTGATCGGCTCGTCGAGGTCGAAGTCGGACAGGCGCGTCTTGCACATGAGGCGCGGCCGGCCGTTGACCTCGCCGCTGCACGAGCCGCACTTGGCCGCCTTGCAGTTCCAGCGGACCGCGAGATCCGGCGCCGCGTTGCCCTGGATCCAGTGCAGCGCGTCGAGGACGACCATCCCCTCCTCGACCGGAACGTCGAACTCGTCGTACCGGCCGGCCTCGCCGGGCTCGCCCCGGAAGACCTGCAGATGGGCCTGGGTCATCGATCGCTCCCGGTCATCGACATCAGTGTGCGCCGCCGCCCAGCAGCGAGCCGAGCTCGTCCGTCATCGACGGGAGCTTCGTCGTGGTCACGTCCATCGAGCCGTCGTCACGCCGGCGGACGACGCCGTTGCGTCCGCCCCAGGCCTTCTGGTCGGTCTCCGGGAAGTCGATGCGGCTGTGGGCGCCGCGGCTCTCCGTTCGCTGCAGGGCGCTGCGCGCGATCGCTTCCGACACGATCAGCAGGTTGCGAACCTCGAAGGCGAGGTTCCAGCCCGGGTTGTAAACGCGGCCGCCGCGCACGGCCAGCCGGGGCAGGCGCGCCCGGATCTGCGCGATCTCGGCGATCGCCTCGGTCAGGTCCGCCTCGACCCGGAAGATCCCGACGAGCCGCTGCATGACGTCCTGGAGGTCGCGCTGGAGCGCATACGGGTCCTCGCCCGCCTCGCGCTCGAGGGGTGCCGCGAGCTCGCGGGCAGCGGCCGTGACCTGGACCGGGTCAACGTACGGCTGCGTCGCGTGCGTCGCGGCGTGCGCCGCGGCGCCCTCGCCGGTCCGTGCACCGAACACGAGGAGGTCCGAGAGCGAGTTCCCGCCGAGCCGGTTCGCGCCGTGCATCCCGCCGGACACCTCGCCCGCCGCGAACAGCCCGGGAACCGTCGACTGGCCGGTCTCGGCGTCGACCCGGACGCCGCCCATCACGTAGTGGGTGGTCGGGCCGACCTCCATCGGGCCCTTCGTGATGTCGACGTCGGCCAGCTCCTTGAACTGGTCGTACATCGACGGCAGCTTGCGCCGGACATGCTCGGCGGGCAGGTAGCTGATGTCGAGGAAGACGCCGCCGTGCGGCGTGCCCCGGCCCTCGCGGACCTCCGTGTAGATCGCGCGCGAGACGTTGTCGCGGGTGGACAGCTCCGGCGGACGGCGGGCGTCCACCGTCTGGCCGCGCGACGCCGCGTCGACCCAGCGCCGAGCCTCCTCGTCGGTGGCCGCGTACTCGCCCCGGCGATCCTCGGGCAGGTACCGCCACATGAACCGCTCGCCGTCCTTGTTGCGCAGGATGCCGCCCTCGCCGCGGACCGCTTCGGTGACGAGCAGGCCGCGGACACCGGGCGGCCAGACCATCCCGGTCGGATGGAACTGCACGAACTCCATGTCGATGAGCTCCGCGCCGGCCGCGTACGCCAGGGCGTGGCCGTCGCCGCTGTACTCCCACGAGTTCGAGGTGACGGTGTAGGCCTTGCCGATCCCGCCGGTTGCGAGCACGACGGCCTTCGCCGGGAAGACCACGAGGTTGCCGGTGGTCCGCCAGTAGCCGACGGCACCGACGACGCCGGACGGGCCGCTGATCAGCCGCGTGATCGTGCACTCCATGAACACCTCGATCCCGCTCGCCACGGCTCGATCCTGGAGCGTTCGGATCATCTCGAGGCCGGTCCGGTCGCCAACGTGGGCGAGGCGCTTGTAGGAGTGGCCGCCGAAGGCCCGCTGGAGGATGCGGCCGTCATCCGTCCGATCGAAGACCGCGCCCCAGGCCTCGAGCTCGCGGACCCGGTCCGGCGCCTCCTTGGCGTGCAGCTCGGCCATGCGCGGGTTGTTGAGCAGCTTGCCGCCGACCATCGTGTCCCGGAAGTGGGTCTGCCACGAGTCCTCGGGGTCGATGTGGCCGAGCGCCGCGGCGACGCCGCCCTCGGCCATCACGGTATGCGCCTTGCCGAGCAGCGACTTGCACACGAGCCCGACGTTCGCGCCGGCGGCCTGGGCGGCGATGGCCGCCCGCAGGCCCGCGCCCCCGGCGCCGACGACAAGCACGTCGACGGGATGCGTCTCGACCTGGTCCGAGCCCTCCTGGAGCAGCGGCATGCGGTCGGCTCGCCGCTAGAAGTGGATGGCCGGGTCGATCAGGACCCCGGCCTCGAGGAGGCGCACATAGACGTCCGCGAGCGTGACCGTGATGAGGCTGGACCAGGCCCACCACATGTGGTTGCGGTTCAGGTCGGTCAGGCGCTCCCACAGCGTGTGCCGGACCCGTCGCGCGCGCGTGCACGAGAAGCAGTCGATGCGGCCGCCGACGAGGTGACGCAGCGAGTGGCACGACAGCGAGTAGCCGGTCAGCAGCGTCGTGTTGAGCAGGAACAGGACGCCCCCGAACCCGATCCGCGGATGGGCGATGCCGGCGGCATCCCAGTCGGCGAATGCCTTGATCACGTCGATCCACAGGAACGTCAGCGGGATGAAGGCCAGGTACAGCAGGTACCGGTGCAGGTTCTGGAGGATGAACGGGAACGCGTTCTCGAGCTTGAACCGCCGATGGATCGTCGGCTCGCCGACCGCGCAGCCCGGCGGATCGCCGAAGTAGAACCGGTAGTAGGCCTTGCGATAGTAGTAGCAGGTGGCCCGGAACCCGATCGGGATCCACAGGATCAGGAGGCCAGGGCTGAGCCACCACGGCATGTCCTTGATCAGGATCAGCGGCGAGAACAGTGGCGACAGGTAGCCCTGGGCCTCGACGTACTGCGGGCCGAAGAGCGGCCCCCAGAACACGCCGCTGAAGGTCAGGTACGCCGCGCACACGGTGAACACGAGGCCCTGCACGACCGGGTAGATCGCCCACGGATCACGCCGGCTGGTCTTGCCGAATCCCTGCGGCGCCGTGCCGCGGGGCTTCCGAAGCGCGCGGAGGACCGCGCCCTGGACGGTCACGCGGGCGTGCTCGCGGTCGCCGGGCCGGTGGCCGAGCCGGTCCCCGAGCCCTCGCCGAACCGCGCGATGACCGCATCGGCGAACTCGCTCGTGCCGGCGCTGCCGCCGAGGTCCGAGGTGGTCGTGCGGCCCTCGGCGATCACGGATCGGACCGCCTCCTCGAGCCGCCCGCCCATCTCGGGGTAGCCGAGGTGCCGGAGCATCAGCGCGCCGGACAGGATCAGTGCCGTCGGGTTGGCCTTGTTCAGGCCCGCGTACTTGGGCGCCGAGCCGTGGACCGGCTCGAACACGGCGCCGTCCTCGCCGATGTTCGCACCCGGCGCGACGCCGAGGCCGCCGACGAGGCCGGCGCACAGGTCGCTGACGATGTCGCCGTACAGGTTCGGCAGGACCATCACGTCGTACAGGTCGGGCTTCTGCACGAGCTGCATGCACATGTTGTCGACGATGCGGTCCTCGAACTCGATCCGGCCCTCGTAGTCGGCCGCGATCGTGCGGCACGACTCGAGGAAGAGCCCGTCCGACAGCTTCATGATGTTCGCCTTGTGCACGGCCGTGACCTTGTGGCGGCCGTTGGCGACGGCGTACTCGAATGCGAAGCGGGCGATCCGCTCCGACGCGGCCCGCGTGATGATCTTGATGCTCTCGGCGGCGTCCCTGCCGACCATGTGCTCGATGCCGGCATAGAGGTCCTCGGTGTTCTCGCGGACGATCACCAGGTCGACGTCGTCGTACCGGCTGGGCACGCCCGCCATCGATCGCGCGGGCCGGAGGTTGGCGTACAGGTTGAGCGCCTGGCGCAGCCCGACGTTGACGCTCCGGAAGCCCGATCCGACCGGGGTCGTGATCGGGCCCTTGAGCGCGACCTTGTTGCGCCGGATGGACTCCAGCACCCGATCCGGGAGGGGCGTGCCCTCGCTCGCGATCGTCGCCTCGCCGGCCTCCTGGACCTCCCACTCGAAGCCGATGCCCGTCGCGTCGAGGACGCGGGTGGTCGCCTCCGCCAGCTCCGGGCCGATCCCGTCGCCGGGGATGAGGGTGATGCGGTGGGGCATGAGCCGCATTCTAGCCGCGGCCTCCTGCCTCGGGCCGATAGACTCCGCCGATGCGCATCGGCGTCACCGTTCCGCTTGCCTATGGCGACGTCGCGGACGGCCGCGCCCCGACCTTCGCCGAAACCGTCACGTTCGCCCAGCTCGCGGAGCGCGTCGGGCTCGACTCGATCTGGGTCTACGACCACCTGATCTTCAAGTTCCCGCCCGAGCCCGACGAGGGCCTCCACGAGGCCTGGACGATCCTGTCCGCGCTCGCGCCGGTGGTGCCGCGAGTGGAGCTCGGCGCGCTCGTGATGTGCACCTCGTTCCGGAATGCCGGGCTCATGGCCAAGATGGCAGCGACCCTCGACACGATCTCCGGTGACCGCCTGATCCTCGGCATGGGGGCCGGCTGGCACGAGCCCGAGTACACCTCGTTCGGCTACCCGTTCGACCACCTCGTCGGCCGGTTCGAGGAGGACATCGAGGTCATCGATCGGCTGCTGCGCGGCGAGACGGTCGACTTCGAGGGCCGCTGGAGCCGGTACGCCGGCGCCCAGCTGCTGCCGCCACCGGCGCGCAAGACGCCCGTCCTCATCGCCTCGAAGGGCGAGCGCATGCTCCGCCTAACGGCGCGCTGGGCCGACGCCTGGAACACGGCCTGGTACGGCCGCATCGACGACACCCTGCGCGAGCGAACCGCCGGCATCGATGCGGCGCTGGACGCGGCCGGCCGCGACCGCGCCTCGCTCCGGAAGACGGTCGGGATCCGGCTCCACGAGCCGGGTGCGCTCGGCGATGACGCGAGGGGCACCGACGCCAACGCGCAGGGCCTCGCGGACCTGTTCGACGAGCTCGAGGCGTTCGGCTACCAGGACGCGCTCGTGTGGTCCGTCGGCAAGACGACCGCCGCCGTCGAGCGGCTGGCACAGGCCAGGGAGATCCATCGGGGCCGCCACTGACCCGCCGCGGCGACGACGCGCCCGCGGCGCGTACCATCGCCGTCCCGTGAAGATCCACGAAGCCGACGCGAAGTCGCTGCTCGTCGCCCAGGGCCTGCCCGTGCCGCCGTGGGAGGTGGCTCGAACCCCATCGCAGGCGCGGGCCGCGGCAGTCAGGTACCTCGCCGATCCGTCGAACGCGACCGGCAAGGTCGTGATCAAGGCCCAGGTCCTCGTCGGCGGGCGCGGCAAGGCCGGCGGCGTGCGCCTCGCCGGCTCCGCGGACGAGGCCGAGGACGTCGCGGCCCAGATCCTGGCCCTCGAGATCAAGGGCCTGCCCGTTCGCCGGGTGCTCGTCGGGCCGGCGGCGCAGATCGTGAAGGAGTACTACCTCTCGGTCCTGCTCGATCGCGCGACCAGGCGCCTGATGTTCATCGGCTCCGCGGAGGGCGGCGTCGAGATCGAGCAGATCGCGGTCGAGCACCCCGAGGCGATCGTCTACGAGCACGTCGATCCCCTCCTCGGGCTGCCCGACTACGCGGCCCGCGAGCTGGCGTTCAAGATCGGCTTCGGGGCGCACTGGAAGGCCGGCGCGGCGATCGCGAAGGGCCTCCTGCGCACGATGGTCGCCAATGACGCGGACCTCGTCGAGATCAACCCGCTGGCGGTCATCAGCGAGCACGGCGCCGACGGCAAGCTCGCCGAGCGACTGGTCTGCCTCGACGCCAAGATCACCCTCGACGACTCGGCGCTGGGGCGGCATCCCGGCCACGAGGCCCTCCGCGACCTGGACGCCGAGGACCCCGCCGACGTCGAGGCCCGGCGCTACGACCTGACGTTCATCAAGCTCGACGGCGACATCGGCTGCATGGTCAATGGCGCGGGCCTGGCGATGACCACGATGGACCTCGTGAAGCGCGCCGGCGGCGAGCCCGCCAACTTCCTCGACATCGGTGGCGGTGCGAAGGCCGATCGGGTGGCCGCCGCGATGCGGCTCATCCTCGACGATCGCAACGTCAAGGCGATCCTGGTCAACATCTTCGGCGGCATCACCCGCGGCGACGAGGTCGCGCTCGGCCTGATCGAGGCGCGAGCCCAGCAGGAACGCGACGTGCCGATGGTCGTCCGGATCGTCGGCACGAATGCCGCCGAGGCGGCACAGCTCCTCGAGGCAGCGCGGTTCGTGACCGCGGCGAGCCTGGACGAGGCGGCGGCGAAGGCCGTCGCAGCCGCGAAGGCCGGTGCAGCGTGAGCATCCTGATCGGGATCGAGACCCGGCTCGTCGTCCAGGGGATCACCGGCCGTGAGGGCGAGTTCCACGCGCGCGCGATGCAGGCATACGGCACGAACATCGTCGCGGGCATGACACCGGGCAAGGGCGGCCAGCTCGCCCTCGACGGCACGGTCCCCGTGTTCGACACGGTCGAGGCGGTCGTGCGCGAGACCGGCGCGAACACCGCGTGCATCTTCGTGCCGGCGCCGGGCGCCCCGGACGCGATCCTCGAGGCCGTCGCGGCGGGGATCAGCACCGTCTTCTGCATCACCGAGAACATCCCGGCCCTGGACATGATCCCCGTCGTCGAGGAGGTCCGGCTCGCGGGCGCCACGCTCATCGGTCCGAACTGCCCGGGCGCGACGTCCCCTGGCCGCGCGAAGGTCGGGATCATCCCGGGCTCGATCCACCGCGAGGGTCGGGTCGGCGTCGTCTCGCGCTCCGGCACCCTGACCTACGAGGCCGTCCAGGCCATGACCGACGCGGGTATCGGGCAGTCGACGTGCGTCGGCATCGGCGGCGACCCGGTCATCGGCACGCAGTTCGTCGACATCCTCCGGATGTTCGCAGCGGATCCCGAGACTGAAGCGCTCGTCCTGATCGGCGAGATCGGTGGCGCCGCGGAGGAGGAAGCCGCCGCGTGGGCCGCGGAGAATCTCGCCGACGTGCCCAAGGTCGCGTTCATCGCGGGCCGCTCCGCGCCGGAGGGCAAGCGCATGGGCCACGCGGGCGCGATCGTGAGCGGCGGCAAGGGCACCGCCGCGTCCAAGGTCAGCGCGCTCGAGGCGGCCGGGTTCCGGGTCGCAAACTCCCCCACCGAGCTGCCGGCCCTCCTGCGGGCGTCCGGCTACCGCAGCTAGAGCGAGATCGGCGCGATGGGCCTGGTGATGGACCTCGTGGCGGGCGACAGCCGCGAGATCCTGCTCGCCGTCGCGGTCGACGACCTCGCGAGCTTCGACGATCGGACCAGGTTCGCCGCGCACCTGGCGTTCGGCGGCGCGATCGACCCGACCTGGCTCGACCTGTTCAGCGCGGCCGCGCGCACGACCACCGGCCAGGACGACCCGATCGACTTCCTCGATGCCCGCTCCGAGCTCGACGGGCCCGGCGATGCCGGCGAGCGGACCGTCGAGCGGATCGATCCGGGCTGGATCACCGCCATCGCGCGACTGGGCGATCGCGACCTCGATGCCGTCGCCGGGCGCTGGATCGACCTGCTCCAGGAGGAGCTCGGCGACCTGCCGCGCGAGGAGAAGCCCGCGATCCGCGCCTTTGCGCGCCAGATCGTCGACTTCGCCCGCGCCGCCGATCGAGCGCCGGCCGTGCTCCTCGCCTGGTCGCTCTAGGTTCCGCTCAGCTCGAGTAGCCGAGGCCGCGCCACGCCGGGCCGCCCGGTGCCTCGATCAGCTCGACGAGGACGCCGTGGCAGGACCGTGGATGCAGGAACGCGACCGGGCCTTCGGCGCCCTTCCGGGGCGCGCTGTCGATCAGCTCCACGCCGTCGATGCCGAGCCGGGTGAGCTCCTCGGCAAGGTTGGCGACCTCGAAGCACACGTGATGGAAGCCCTCGCCCTGCTTGGCCAGGAAGCGCGCCACGCCGGTCGTATCATCGGTCGGCTCGACCAGCTCGACCTTCGACTCGCCGACCGCGAGGAACGCGATCCGGACACGGTCGGACGGGATGTCCATGATCGTCTCGAGGGGCAATCCGAGGAGGTCCCGATACACGCCGAGCGCGGCCTCGATCGACTTGACCACGATCGCCACGTGGTGCACCCGGCCCGGCGGGCGGCGACCGATGCCGGGCGCTCGATTCGCGCGCATCAGACCGTGATCAGCTCGCGGTGGACGCCCCACGCCGCGCGCAGGCGATTCGCGATCTCGCCGACCGTGGCGTACGCCTTGACCGCCTCGATGATCGGCGGCAGCAGGTTGTCGGTGCCGCGGGCGGCGTCCTCGAGCCGGCCCATCGCGGCCTCCCAGGCGGCTGGATCGCGCTCGGCGCGGACGCGGCGCACGCCCGCGACCTGCCTGCGCTCCGCCTCCGGGTCGATCTTCTGGGTCGGCGGAGCGGCGACCCGCTCATCCCGGAACGCGTTGACGCCGACGACGACCTGGTCGCCCGAGTCGATCGCCCGCTGGACGCGGTACGCGGACTCCTGGATCGAGCGCTGCTGGAAGCCCGCCTCGAGCGCGCGCATCGTGCCGCCCATCGCGTCGATCTCGCTGAGGTAGGCATCGGCGGCGGCCTCGAGCTCGTCGGTCAGGGTCTCCACGAAGTACGACCCGCCCAGGGGGTCCGGCGTCTCGGCGACGCCGGACTCGAACGCCAGGATCTGCTGCGTCCGCAGCGCCAGCCGGACGCTCTCCTCCGTCGGCAGCGCCAGCGCCTCGTCGCGCGAGTTCGTGTGCAGGCTCTGGGCGCCGCCGAGCACGGCGGCGAGGGCCTGCACGGTCGTCCGGACGACATTGTTGTCCACCGACTGGGCGGTCAGCGACGAGCCGGCGGTCTGGACGTGGAACCGACACGCCATCGAGCGCGGATTGGTGGACCCGAACCGCTCCCGGACGATCCGGGACCACATGCGGCGGGCGGCCCGGAACTTGGCGACCTCCTCGAACAGCTCCGACCAGGCGGCGAAGAAGAACGAGAGCCGCGGGGCGAAGTCGTCGATGGCCATCCCCCGCGCGAGGGCCGCCTCGACGTAGGCGATCGCGTCGGCGAGGGTGAACGCCAGCTCCTGCGCCGCCGTCGCGCCTGCCTCGCGCATGTGGTAGCCCGAGATCGAGATCGTGTTCCAGCGCGGCAGCTCGCGAGCCCCGAACTCGAACACATCGGTGACGAGGCGCATCGACGGCCCAGGCGGATAGATCCACGTTCCGCGCGCGATGTACTCCTTGAGGATGTCGTTCTGGACCGTCCCGGACACCCTCGAGCGCTCGACGCCCTGCTTCTCGGCGGCTGCGACATACAGCGCGACGAGTGTCGCCGCCGTGGCGTTGATCGTCATCGACGTCGAGACCTCGCCCAGCGGGATCTGGTCGACGAGGGTCTCCATGTCGGCGAGGCTCGAGATCGGGACGCCGACGCGGCCCACCTCCCCCTCCGCCTCGACGGCGTCGGAGTCGAAGCCCATCTGGGTCGGCAGGTCGAACGCGACCGACAGGCCGGTCTGGCCCTGCTCGAGCAGGTACCGGAACCGCCGGTTCGTCTCCGCGGCGGTCGAGAAGCCGGCGTACTGGCGCATCGTCCACAGGCGGCTGCGATACATCGTGGGCTGGACACCGCGGGTGAACGGCGGCTCGCCAGGCCGCCCGAGGTCGCGGTCCTCGTCGAGCGCGGCCGTGTCCGCCGGGGCGTAGAGGTCCCGGACCTCGATGCCCGACGACGTCTCGAACCGGTCGCGTCGCTCGGGGGCGCCCTCGACGGCCTTCCGTCGAGTCGATGCCCGCCAGCGCTCCCGTCCGGGATCGACGGGCTCCGGGCTCATGCGGCCCTCACGCCAGCACGAGCAGCAGGTCCCCGGCGTCGATCCGCGCGCCCATGCCGACGGCGACCCGCTCGATCGTCCCGTCTCGCGGAGACCGGAGCTCGTTCTGCATCTTCATCGCCTCGACGACGAGCAGCTGCTGGCCGGCCGTCACCATGTCGCCCGGGGCGACCGACACGCTGACCACCACGCCCGGGATGATGGCATGGACCTGGGTCGGGCCGCTGTGGCCCGTCTCCTCACGGCCGCGCCGAGCCAGATCACGGAGGGCGGCCCGGGACGCCGACCGGATCTCGACCTCGATCCGCCAGCCGTCGACCACGACCTCCCGCCGGTCGGCGCCCTCGTGACCACCGATACCCGGGCCGGGATCCGGCGCCGGCAGGAGGACGCGATGGCGGTCCCCGCCGGGTGCGGCCGCGCCGGGGGCGGCCGCGCCGGAGGCGGCCGCGCCGGAGGCGGCCGCGCCGTCCCGAAGGGTCGCTCGCTCCCGCCCGAGCAGCTCGAGGGTCGCCGTCGTCGGCAGCCCGTCGACGGTCGGCCCCGACTGGGGCTCGGCGGCGGCGCGCCCCGGCGCGACGACGATCGGCGCCGGCGCCACGGCGGCGTCGGCCCCGGCGACCGTGACCAGGACCGCTCGTGGATCAACCGCCTCGTCCGGCGGCGCAACCGGTTCGCCTGCCCGGTCGAGCGATGGGTTCGTCGCCGTGTCGGGCGCCGCGCCCCGGTTCCGGCCCATCAGCGAGGCCACCGATCGATCGCGTCGTCGAGCCCGGCACGATGCCAACGGCCGTCCCGGGACGGATCGGCACCGGCCCCGATGGCCGGAGGTGCGGCGGCGGCCGGCTGGGCTCCCCGTACGAGTGCGCTCAAACCCCCGGCGAGCTGCGCGCGTCGGACGGCGGCGGCGCGCTCCGCCCGCCCGTCCCAGTGCTCGTCCACCCAACCGGTCGACAGCTGCCCTGCCCGAAACGCGGCGCTCGTCGCGACGAAGCGGTGGAACGGCAGCGTCGTCTGGATGCCGCTGACCTCGGTCTCGTCAAGTGCGCGACGGAGCCGATCGATGGCCGCGTCCCGGTCGCCGGCGAGGACCATGACCTTGGCGATGAGGTTGTCGTACTCGGGAGGGACGCGGTCGCCGGGCTCGATGGCCGTGTCGACCCGGACACCTGGGCCCGAGGGCATGACCCACCGCCCGACCCGCCCCGGGGTCGGTGCGAAATCGCGGCCCGGGTCCTCGGCGGAGATCCGGACCTCGATGGCGTGCCCGGCCGGTTCTGCGGCTAGGGCGGCGGCGGCGAGCGCCGCCTCGGACAGCGGGCGGCCGGCGGCGAGCGACAGCTGCTCGCGGACGATGTCGAGCCCGGAGACGAGCTCCGTCACGCCGTGCTCGACCTGGAGCCGGGTGTTGACCTCGAGGAAGTAGAAGGCGCCGTCGGGGGCACGGAGGAACTCCGCCGTCGCGGCATTCCGGAGTCCCGCGGCCGTCGCGACCCGAACCGCCAGCTCATGGAGATGGCGCCGCTCCGCGGTCGACAGCCCGGGCGCCGGCGCCTCCTCGACCAGCTTCTGGTGCCGACGCTGAAGCGAGCAGTCGCGCTCGCCGAGGGCGATCACCCGCCCGGTCACGTCACCGAGGAGCTGCACCTCGATATGCCGGGCGGGCGCGATCTCGCGTTCCAGGTACACCGACCCATCCCCGAACGCCGAGGCGGCCTCGTGCGAGCCGGACGCCAGCGCCGCCGGGAGGTCGGCCGCCCGGGTGACGCGTCGCATCCCGCGCCCGCCGCCGCCGGCAGCCGCCTTGACGAGCAGCGGAAACCCGATGCGCTCTGCCTGCTCGACGATTCCGGCGACCTGGTCCGGCCGGTCGACCGGCGCCGGCTCGAGGGTCCCCGGTACGGCTTCTACCCCAACGGCGCGCGCCGTCCTGCGGGCGTGGAGCTTGTCGCCGAGGGCATCGATGGCCTCGGACGACGGACCCACGAAGACGAGGCCGGCCTCCTCCACCGCCCGGGCGAACGCGGCTCGCTCGGCGAGAAAGCCGTATCCCGGGTGGATCGCCTCGGCTCCCGTGGTGCGCGCAGCCGCGACGATGGCATCGATGCGGAGGTAGCTCTCCGACGGCGCCGGCGGACCCAGCCTGACCGCCGCGTCCGCCAAGCGGACATGGGCTGCGCCGGCATCGGCATCGCTATAGACCGCGACGGCCTCGATGCCCATCTCGTGGCAGGCACGGATGATCCGAACGGCGATCTCGCCGCGATTGGCGATCAGGACGCGGCGAAACGGAGGCGACCCGGGCTCGTCTTTGCGCAAAGACGGCGCCGCGTCAGAGCGGGATGTTGCCATGCTTCTTCCGCGGATTGACCTCGCGCTTGTTGCTCAACATCTCGAGGGCGCGGATGAGGCGAGGCCTCGTCTCGGATGGCTTGATGACGTCGTCGACGTAGCCGCGGGCGGCAGCGATATATGGATTCGCGAACTCCCGTTCGTACTCCTTGACGAGGCGCCGGCGCTCGGCCGCCGGGTCGTCCGCTGACGCGATGGCGTCCTTGAAGATGATGTTAACCGCACCTTCGGCGCCCATCACCGCGATCTCCGCGGTCGGCCACGCAAAGTTCATGTCGCCGCGGATGTGCTTGCTGCTCATGACGTCGTACGCGCCGCCGTATGCCTTGCGCGTGATGACCGTGAGCTTCGGCACGGTTGCCTCGCAGTAGGCGTACAGCAGCTTGGCCCCATGCTTGATGATTCCGCCGTGCTCCTGACCGACACCCGGGAGGAATCCGGGTACGTCGACGAGGGTGATGAGCGGAATGTTGAAGCAGTCGCACGTTCTCACGAATCGCGCGGCCTTCATCGAGGCGTCGATGTCAAGGGCGCCGGCGAGGACGGCGGGCTGCTGGGCAACGATCCCGATGCTCCGGCCCGCGAGTCGCGCGAACCCGATGATGATGTTCGCGGCCCAACCCGGCTGGATCTCGAGGAAGGTGCCGACATCAGCAATGCCTGCGATGACGTCGTGCATGTCGTAGGGCTTGCCCGGATCCGAGGGCACGACGGAATCGAGCGCTGCATCCATCCGGTCCGCCGGATCCGTCGACGCCGCGATGGCGGGGGCCTCCAGGTTGTTCTGGGGCAGCTGTGCGAGCAGCCGCCGGACAGCGTCGAGGGCTTCCGATTCGTCGTGGGCCGCCAGGTGGGCCACGCCACTCTTCGTCGTATGGACCATGGCGCCACCCAGCGCCTCCGAATCGACCTGCTCGTGGGTGACTGCCTTCACGACGTTCGGGCCCGTCACGAACATGTAGCTGGTCCTTTCGACCATCACGGTGAAGTCGGTCATTGCCGGCGAGTACACCGCGCCGCCGGCGCACGGCCCGAGGATCACCGAGATCTGGGGCACGACGCCGGATGCAAGGACGTTGCGCAGGAAGATGTCGGCATAGCCGCCGAGGGAGACGACGCCCTCCTGGATTCGTGCGCCGCCCGAATCGTTCAACCCGACGATCGGTGCACCGACCTTCATGGCCAGGTCCATGACCTTGCAGATCTTCTCGGCGTAGGCCTCGGACAGCGAGCCACCGAAGACCGTGAAGTCCTGGCTGAAGACGAACACGAGCCGCCCATCGATCAATCCGTGACCGGTGACGACGCCGTCGCCGAGAAAGCGCTCCTTGCCGTCGCCCGCGTCTCCACCCCGTTGGGTGACGAATGCGTCGATCTCGACGAACGACCCAGGATCCAGCAGCAGGTCGAGTCGTTCGCGCGCGGTCAGCTTGCCGGCAGCATGCTGTCGCTCGACCCTTGCAGGGCCGCCACCGAGCAGGGCCTGCGCGCGCATCTCGTCGAGCCGGTTGAGCCGTTCTTCGTTGGTCGGCACGGGCGGGCTCCTCGATAGCTCGGGTTCCGGCGCTGTCGGGCTCGCTGCGCTGTCTTTGCGCACAGACGGCCGCGGCCGAGCGTCCGAACGCATTCTAGGCGCCGCCCTCCCCGCTCCCCGCGCCGACAACCGACAATCGGACGACCGATTTCGCCGCGTTGCCGGCTGTCGATCGACGTCCGGACTATCCACACTTCGGTGCACAACTCGCTCATCCTGTGGATAAGTCGCGGACGCCAGCAACCGTCCGCTGCGCTACGATCGACATCGGCGGCTGGGCCTGCGCAACGGCCCCCCGACCGCCTCCTGCTCGAGCGAATCGAACCGCTGTCGCGATGGAACGAGGTGAGGCCACGGTGACGAACGTGATCGCGATCGCCAATCAGAAGGGCGGGGTCGGCAAGACCACGACGGCGATCAACCTGGCCGGGGCCCTGGCCGAGGATGGACTGCGCGTCCTGTGCATCGACATGGACCCCCAGGCGAATCTCACGGCCGGCCTGGGCATCAACCTGAACACCGTCGAGGTCTCGATGGCCGACGTCCTCGTCGGCCGCGCGACGATCGACGCCATCATCCGGAGCACCGAGACCGAGGGCATCGACGTCGCGCCGGCGCACATCGACCTTGCCGCGACGGAGGGCGAGCTGTTCACGATGCTCGGTCGCGAGGCACTCCTCCGCGACGCGCTCGAGGGCAAGCTCCGCAAGCGCTACGACTATGCGCTGATCGATTGCCCGCCGAATCTCGGATTGCTCACCGTCAACGGCCTCGTCGCCGCCGACGGCGTGATCATCCCGGTCCAGACGCAGTACTACGCGATGAAGGGCCTGACCAACCTGGTCAAGGTCATCAATACGATTCGGCTCAAGCTCAACCGCCGGCTCAAGATCCTCGGCCTCCTGCCGACGTTCTTCGACGGACGCACCAATCTCGCCAAGGACATGCTCGACGAGCTGCGCGTCGTCGGCGACCACCATGTGTTCACCGCGATCATCCGCAACACCGTGAAGCTGGGCGAGGCGCCACTCGTCGGGCGCCCGATCACCGCGTACGCCGGAGGGTCCGAGGCCGCCCGCACGTATCGCGAGCTTGCCCGGGAGGTGCTTGACCTTGCCTAGGACCGATTTCCGCGCCGCCGCCGCGCGGCGCCTCTCGGAGGAGCGTGAGCTCTCCCCCGCCATCGTCAGCCTCCTGTCGAATGACCGGCAGGGTCGTGCCCGCGGCGGCGTCCGCCATGTCGACGTCGATCGGATCACGCCGAACCCCGAGCAGCCGCGCCTCGCGATGGAGCAGACGAGCCTCGACGAGCTCGCCGCCTCCATTCGCGAACACGGCGTGCTCCAGCCGATCCTTGTCCGCCCCCTGGACAACGGCGAGTTCCAGCTCATCGCCGGCGAGCGCCGCTGGCGCGCATCCAAGGCGGCCGGCCTCGCCACCATCCCGGCCCTCGTCGAGGAGATCGACGACGACACCGCCCTCGAGATCTCGATCATCGAGAACCTCCAGCGCGAGGACCTGTCCCCGCTCGATGAGGCGGCGATGTATGAGCGGATGGTTCGCGACCACGGCTACTCCGTCCGCCGGCTCGCGCAGAAGCTCGGCAAGGACAAGGGCTACCTCGAGAATCGGCTTCGGCTGGCCGACGCCCCCGAAGAAATCCGCGAGCTGGTGTCCTTGCGCAAAGACACGCTGTCCCATGCATACGAGCTCATGAAGGTCGAGGACCCGAAGAAGCGCAAGCGCCTGGCCGCGCAGGTCGCGCGCGGCGAGCTGACGCTGATCAAGCTGCGGGACAAGATCGAGGGCCGCCCGACCCGGTCAGCGCCCGGCCCGGATGCGGGTGATGCCGAGGATGTCGTCGACGCGGGCGGCGACGAGGCCTCGGCAGAGGCTGCCGCCGCTTGGACGGGCAAGCGAAACGACATCGCGGCGGACAAGCTGCGCGACGACTCGCTGGTGATGGCGAAGCAGCAGCTCGCCGATGCCGTCGAAACGTTCATGGATGTCCTTCGGGCGCCGGACGTCGTGCGCGGCATCGGCGCCATCGATCGAGCGAACCTCGCCAAGTACCTGACCATCGCAAAGCTCCGCCTGGAGAACGCGATCGCCGTCGTCCGGAGCGAGAACGGCTGACCGTCCAGGCAGTGATGGCCGGCATCGGCCGGCCCGGACAAGGAACGAGCCCCGGCGGTAGTCCCGACGGGGCTCGAGTTCGTTCAGCGAGCGAGGCCCTACGGCTGGTTGCGGTGACCCTTCGACTCGGCGTCGCTGACCTGTGTTCATGTGGGCCCAATGCGACGTGCGCGAGCGCGGAGGCTGGGTTGCGGGTGGCATCAAGCCTGCATTGCAACTGCAGCGGCCGCCGTGCCCGCGAGCCAACCGATCCCGAGGCTCGCCACGCCAACAGCCTCCAGCTCCCAGCCCCGCTCGCGGAGAGTCGGCCGCGACGCCCTCAGGCACCCCGCACCGGCGGCGATCAGCGGAACGCCCAGCGCAAGGCCTGCGACCCGGAGGGTCCGGAGGGTGTCGAGGCTGCCACCTGCGGCGATGGCGGGGGCAGTCGGCGCCAGGAACACGGCGAACAGCGCCGCCAGCCCGATCGCCAGCGTCTGCACCAGCCACGTCCGGTCGCGGCCGAGCGCCACGGTGACGGTGCCTCGGCCCGATCGCGCGTCGCGCTCGACGTCGACGAGGCCGTTGGCGAAGGCCAGTCCCCCACCGGCAACGACGCCGACGGGCACGAGCGCGATGAGACCGAACGGAATGGTGCCGGTCGCGCCCAGCCAGCCGTAGATCGGGAGCAGCGGCAACGCGAGTGACAGCGGCAGCCACGACAGCGCGCCCCGCGACAGGCGCAGGTCGTACGCATAGCCCAGAACGGCGCCCGCGGTCGCGACCAGCGCCGCTGCCCAGCCTGATGACAGCGACAGCGCGAGGCCGACGACGCCCCCCACGAAGGCCAACCCCATGGCCGCGCCACGGCCGACGAGGCCTCGCGGGAGCGGCTTGCCCGGCTTTTCCCGGGCATCGCTGGGTTGGTCCACGAGGTCGTTGAGGGCGCCGATGGAGACCTGGATCCCGAGCATCGCGATCCCCAGGCGAATCCCCGTCGCGGGCGCAGCGCCGGCGAGCGTCGCGATCATGACCGTCGCCGCGGCGGTCAGGAGCGACGGAAACGGGTGGCCGAGGCGGATGAGTCCGACCAGCCTGTCGACCGCCCGGCGCGCCTGGCGGCGCCTCGCCGCTGCCGGGTGAGCCCGTGGGTCAGACGTACACGAGCTCGTCGAAGTTGGCCACGAGGTACTCGATGAGCCGTGCCCGGCTGTCCGCGATGAGGCCGCGGAGCCCGGGGACGAGCGCCCACAGGCTGATCGTCGGGACGACGAGCTGACCGGCGCGATCGTGGCCGACCGTCCTGGGCGCCCCGCCACCGAAAGCGAACACCCGTTCGAATTCAGCCTCGCTCAGCCGGGTCGCCGCGCGGAAGTCGGCGACGACCTTCACGATCCCCCGCCGGATCACGACGTCGCGCATGAGCTCCGACACCCAGCGGTCGATCTGGTCGTCCTGCTGGTCGGCGAGTCGCGCTCGATACTCCTTGGGGTTGGCCGACAGGCCGGTGCCGCTCATCGCGGCCGAGTATGCCAGACGAGGCGGCCCGGAACGGCCCGGCAACCCGCCGGTCAGCCCGGGTTGGGGCCACCGGTGAGGGGCGGGATCGGCACGTCGGCTGGGTCGGGCCCGTGGAGGTGCTCCGCGGCCGCTCGCCCGCCCGGCCCCCAGTCGTTGAAGATGTCCGTCAGCCAGCGCCCCAGGCGCGACGGCGGCGACTGATCTCGGTCGTCCTCGACCATCGCGCGGATCGCGTGCCAGACGCGCGCGCGATAGTGGGCGATCGCGTACCTCGTCGGGCGCTCCCCCGTCGCGATCGGCTCGCCGACGCGGAACGTGATTCGCCCGCGCCAGCGGACCCAGGACGTGCCGGTGATCGCGATGGGTACGAGCGGTACGCCACCCCGGAGCGCGAAATAGGCCGGGCCGTCCTCGAACGGGAGCAGGTCGCCCTCGTGCAGGTGGATCGTCCCCTCACCGGAGATCGCGAGCACGGCTCCGGAGTCGAACACGGCCTGGACCCACTTGACCGACGTCAGCAGGTCGTCCTTGAGCGGGCTGAATGGGATCGGCACGTCGGTCCACCACATGAAGCGGTTGCGGCCGCCGGAGCGCAGGTTCTCCTCCTTGGGACCGTAGAAGTAGATCCGCGGCTCCTTGGGCAGTGTCGCGATGATGAGCAGCGGATCGAGCCAGCTGAGGTGGTTGAAGCAATAGACCGCAGGTCCGCGCTGGAACCGCTCGGCGCCGATCACCTCGACGCGGAACCAGGTCCGGATGATCAGCTTGGAGACAGTCCGCGAGAACCAGTTCCGGAACCAGCGCTGGAACGGCGACAGGTCGCCGCGGGGCAGGGCCCGGATCGCGGCCTCGACATCGACCGACCGCGGATGTCGATGCGGCGGTGCCGGCAGGCGGTCGGCCGGGCGCAGCGTGTCCGCGCTCCCGATCGATCGATCGAGCATCGCCTCGCTCACGGGAACCTACGTTCCGTCGACACCCTCGCGTTGCCCTCCCAAGCCGGTGCGAGCCTAGCATCCGCGTCCACGCACCGACGGTCCGTTTGTTACACGCGAATGATGCCGGGTGGCACCAGCGCGACCATGATCGAACTCTGTATCGTGACCTCGGACGAGCGTCCCAGCGCTCTGGAGGATCACATGCACGTCGATCGACGGCTCCTCGGCTGGGGCCTGTTCTTCATTCTCGTGGGCGGGATCCAGCTGGCTACGCACGCCGGCCTGCTGGATCCGAACGTCGTCGGCCAATGGCCGCTGCTATGGCCGGTTCTCCTGATCGCGTGGGGCGCGGGCCTGCTGCTGCGCAGCACGCCGATCGAGTGGATCGGGGGCGCGCTTGCCGCAATCACCTTCGGCGTGATGGGCGGCGGCGCGCTGGCCGCCGGGTTCGGCGGCATTCCGATCGCCTCCGGTTGCGGCAACACCACGACCGGCGTGCCGTTCGCGAGCCGCTCGGGCGACTTCGGGTCAACTGCCAGCGCGCAGTTCGAGTTCAGCTGCGGGACCTTCTCGGTCACCGCGGTCGACGGCAGCACGTGGGGACTCTCGGGTTCCGATCGCGCCGGGACGGGGCCGGTCGTGACCACCGGCCCGCGCAGCCTGTCGGTACGCGCGGCCCACGGCAGCAACCTATTCGACGCGGCAGGGCGCTCGGTCTGGAACGTGACGCTGCCCCGCTCCCCTGTCCTCGGGCTCGGGGTCACGCTGAACGCCGGCGAGGGCACGATCGATCTCGCCGGGGTCACGGTCTCGAGCGCGACGCTGAACCTCAACGCCGGTGACCTCACGGTCGACCTGTCCGGAACGACACGGACGGGCGACGTAAACGCCACGGTGAATGCCGGCTCCGCGACCGTGTCGCTCCCGGCCGGAGATCGCGCGGTCAACATGTCCCTGAACGCCGGCAGCTTGCAGGTGTGCCTGCCACCGTCGACGCCCGTCCGCGTTGCGTGGAGCGGCGCGCTCGGCTCGAACAACTTCGATGGCAATGGCCTCGTCAAGCTCGACCAGAACACCTGGACGAGCGCCGGCTTCGATGCCAACCAACCCCATGTCGAGCTGCACGTGAGTGCGAACGCGGGCAGCTTCGAGCTCCAGTTCGGAGGCTCCTGCGGTGCATGAACGACTCTACCGGTCCCGAACGGACCGGATGCTCTTCGGTGTCGCGGGCGGCATGGCCGACTGGCTCGACCTCGATCCATCGGTCGTCCGGCTCGTCTGGGCGCTGCTGATCGTTGCAGGCGGCGTCGGGCTCGTCCTGTACATCATCGCGGCGATCGTCGTCCCGGAGGAGCCGCTCGGCTTGCCGGCAGCACCGGTCTCCGGCAGCGGTACGCCCGATACGGCCGCCGGTCCCGCCGCGGCGCCGGCAGGCACGGACCAGGCCAGATGGGACGCGCGTCAGGCGCGTCGCGCCGGCCGCCGCGCCCGACGCGGCAACGGCGGGATCGTGGTCGGCACCGTCCTGATCTTCGCGGGCGCGTGGTTCCTCCTCCAACGCTTCATCCCGGCGCTCGACTCGAGCTACGTGTTCCCCGGGATCCTGATCATCGTGGGCATCGCGCTCGTCATCGGCGCCATGGGCCGCCCGGGAGATTCCGGGGCGCCCTGAGGGCCGCCCGACATCGGGCCGTCACGGATTCGGACGTACAGTTCAGGTGGCACGCCCTCGCCCGCGTGCGGCCCGCTACAAGGAGTCCGCGACCCGATGTTCCCGTTCTCGAAGCCCGCGTCCATCCCCACTCCCGCCGACGCCCTCCCCGGCCGCCCCAACCCGATCCTCAACCCGCGCCCGCACACGGTGCTCGGGACGCCGATCGCCGGTCCCTATCCCGACGGCTTCGAGATCGCCGAGTTCGCGCTCGGATGCTTCTGGGGCGAGGAGAAGACGTTCTGGCAGCAGCCCGGCGTGTGGACCACCGCGGTCGGCTACCAGGGCGGCTTCACCCCGAACGCGACATACCAGGAGGCGTGCTCGGGCAGGACCGGCCACGCCGAGACCGTCCGCGTCGTCTTCGATCCGTCGAAGACCAGCTTCGAGCAGCTCCTCAAGGTGTTCTGGGAGAACCACGATCCGACCCAGGGCATGCGCCAGGGCAACGACCGGGGCACGCAGTACCGATCCGCGATCTTCGCCCGGACCGACGCCCAGCGTGCCGCCGCGGAGGCATCGAAGGCGATGTACCAGGAGCGCCTGACGGCGGCCGGGTACGGGACCATCACCACGGAGATCGTCGGGCCGCCGGCACCGGAGTTCTACTTCGCCGAGGACTACCACCAGCAGTACCTCGACAAGAACCCCGGCGGCTACTGCCCGAACCACTCGACCGGCGTCCGCCTCTCGGACGACTTCGCGATCCCGACGACGGAGCTCCAGTACATCGATTAGCGCCCGCGGCGCGGCCTACCATCGGTCGCGCCGTGCAGCAACCGCCCATCGACATCGACCGGCCGCACGCGTGGCTCGTGCGCCACGGTGAGACCGAATGGGCGCGGCAAGGCCGGCACACCGGCCGAACGGACATCCCGCTGACCGAGCTCGGCCGCCGGCAGGCGACCGCGGTAGCCGCAAAGCTCGTCGGCCATCGCTTCGCCCTCGTGCTGTCGAGCCCGCTCTCGCGCGCACTCGAGACCGCACGGCTGGCCGGCTACGCGAAGACGGTCGAGACCGACGCCGACCTGATGGAGTGGGACTACGGCGCCGACGAGGGCCGGACCACCGCCGACATTCGGGTCGATCGGCCGAGCTGGTCGATCTGGGATGACGGCCCGGACGGCGGCGAGTCGATCGATGCCGTCGGAACGCGGGTGGATCGCGTGATCGCGCGGGTTCGCGCGCAGCCCGGCGATGCGCTGCTGTTCGCCCACGCGCACGTGCTCCGAATCCTCACGGCCCGATGGATCGAGCAGGCGCCCGTGCTCGGGCGCGCGTTCGTGCTGTCCACGGCGACGGTCTCGGTGCTCGGCTGGGAGCGCGAGCAGCCGGTCGTCGAGCGCTGGAACGAGGCGTGCGGCTGATCGCCTGACACGCGGAAGGGGGCCTGACCGGCCCCCTTCGTGCTGTCGTCGCGCGCTCCGCAGGACCGCGGAGGCGATGCGCTACTTCTTGGTCGTGGTCTTCTTGTCGCCCATCTTCTTGTCGTCCTTCTTCATGCCCTTCTCGTGATGGCTCACCGCGAACCTCCAGCGCATCGACCCGATGGACCGGGCCACCCTCGCCGAGTCTACTGCCCGCCGATCAGCTCAGTTCTGGCGCCCCGGCTTCGGACCGGCGTCGCGCGCCTCGCGGACCGCCCCGAGCGTGCCGCGGAGCTGCTCGATCCACTCGCCCTCGTTGTCGCCGACGAGCTTCACGCACCACGCGAGCGCCTCGCTTCGGCTTCGCGCCACGCCGGCGTCGACGAGCGTGTCGAGCACGCCGCGCTCGCGCATGCGCAGGCGCGTCATCACCGGCACCGCGGCGGTCGTGAACGTGTGCGTCTCGCCCCCGAGCTTGACGCCCCACGAGACGTGGCGGCGGAAGCGCTGCTGGGCCTCCTCGGCGATGCGCATCCGCGTCGCCCTGGTGTCGTCGCGGAAGCCGTCGACGCGGGACTCGTTTGCCGCGGCGGCCTCGGCCTCGCCGGCGCCCTTGGCCGCCTTGACCTCGGCCAGCTCCCCGACCACCAGGATCTCCTCGCGGTCGGCGGTCACGTCCAGTGCGCCGGTGAACCAGTCATCCGGAATCCGGCCGGCGAACCAGCCGCGCAGCTCGTCCACGTTCATGTCATGCATTTCGTCCGTCCTCGCTTCGTGCTCTCGCTTCGGGTTGTTGCTGAGATTACACCATTACACAGCAATCCAGGCGCGCGCACCAGCGGCGACGGGCCGGCGCGGTTTGCGCGGCCGTCGGCACGCCGCTATCGTCCGCCGGTGCCCCCGACCATCCGCCCGATCACCGATGACGAGCTCGTCGACTGGTTCGCCGCATCCGGCACGGCCTTCTACATCTGGGCCAGCGATCCACACGCGATGGCGGAGTCCCGCCGGGCCACGCTCGAGCTCGAGCGGACCATCGGCGCATTCGAGGACGGCACCATCGTCGGGACATTCCGTTCGTTCTCGACGCGGCTCACGCTGCCCGGCGGCGCCCGCATCCCGGTGGACGCGGTGTCCGCGGTGACGGTGCGGCCGACCCATCGCCGCCAGGGCATCCTCACCCGCATGATCGGCGACGACACGCGCCGGGCCGCCGAGCGCGGCGACGCCGCCTGCATCCTGATCGCCGCGGAGTGGCCGATCTACGGCCGGTTCGGCTACGGCCCCGGCACGTGGCAGGCGAAATGGACCCTCCGCACGCGGGCGACGTCGGTCACGGCGGCACCGATCGGGCGGGTTGACGTGGTCGACCGGCTGGCCGCGCGCCAGGTGATCCCGGCAATCTACGACGCGTACGCCGCGAGCCAGCCCGGCGAGATCGAGCGCATGGAGCGGCGCTGGGACGGCGACCTCGGCCTCGAGGAGTTCCCGGGCCGCCCGCGCTTCAACGGCCAGGTCGCGATCCATCGGAACGACGCCGGCGAACCGGACGGCTACGTTCGATTCCACGGCGAAGAGCACTGGGATGACATGGCCCCCGACCACAAGCTGATCATCGACGAGCTGCACGGCGCGACCCTCGCCGCCGAGATCGACCTGTGGCGGCACCTCGCGCAGATGGACCTCACCGCGAGCGTCGAGGGCGAGGTCCGGCGCGAGCACGAGCCGATCAAGTGGCACCTGGCCGATCCGCGCGCCGCACGGGTCGCCGGCGTCGCGGACTTCCTGTGGGTCCGTGTCCTCGACGTCGCGCGCGTGCTCGCGGAGCGGACGTATGAGCGCGACGGCGTGCTCGTCCTCGAGGTCACGGACCAGGTGGAGGGGGCGGCGGGCCCTGCAGCCGGTCGCTACCGGCTGGAGGTCGCCGGCGGCGCCGCCTCCTGCGCGCGAACGGACGAGATCCCGGACCTCACGCTGGACGTCCGGCACCTGGGCGCGGCGGTCCTCGGCGGCACACGTGTCATGGACGCAACGCGCGGCGGCGGCGCAATCGAGCATCGACCGGGCGCGCTCGCCGAGGCGGATCGGCTGTTCCGGACGGCGGACGAGCCGTGGTGCACGACCTGGTTCTGAGCGTCTGAGCCGGCGCGCCGAGGCGGCGCGGCCCGGGGTCAACCCTCGGCGGGGGCCTCCGCCGGCGCCTGCGTCCGCGGCTCGAAGTCGAGCGACGCCGAATTCATGCAGTAGCGCATCCCGGTCGGGCGCGGACCGTCCGGGAAGACATGCCCGAGGTGGGCGCCGCAGTTCGCGCAGGTCGCCTCGATCCGCCGCATCCCGAGCGACCGGTCCTCGTGCGTCGCGACCCGGCCGTTCTCGATCTCCGCGAAGAAGCTGGGCCAGCCGGTGCCGGACTCGAACTTCGTCGACGAATCGAACAGCGGCGCCGAGCACACGACGCAGCGGTATGTGCCCTCGTCGTGGTTGTCCCAGTGCACGCCGGTGAAGGCGCGCTCCGTCTGGCCCTGCTGGGTCACCGCGTACTGGAGCGGGCTGAGCTTGCTGAGGCGGGTTTCGAGATCGGTCGTGTTCATGCTCGAATCCTGCCCGATCGATGTGTCGCGGGCATGACGTCAGAGCCGGACGATGCGGGCGAGCCACGCGAGCGGCGCCGTGCCGCTCCACAGGTTCGAGACCGCGAAGCTGTCGGCGTGGATCCAGTGGACCCGCCAGTCGTCCCGGAACGTGTCGAGGATCTCGGGCTCGGTGACGCGGCGCGGGCCGTCCGTTCCCGGCGTGTGCTCGGAGAAGCACAGCAGGAACAGGACGCCGCCCGGCTCGACGACGGCGGCCAGGCTCGCCGCGTACCGGACGCGCTCCTCGTCGCTGAAGGTGTGGAAACAGCCGGTGTCGATGACGGTGCGAAACGGCGGCTCGAGCCGCTCGACGTGCGCAAGGTCGAGCACGTCGCCGACGAGGAACTCCGCGGACAGGCCGCGCTGGCGGGCCTTCGCCCGAGCCCGCTCGATGGCGAGTCGGGAGATGTCCACGCCGGTGACGATCAGTCCGCTGGTCGCGGCGAGGAGGGCGTGCTCGCCCGAACCACAGCCGCTGTCGAGGACCGGCTCTTGCAGATCCCCCGCGTCGGCGAGCCGAACGATCGCCGGCTGGGGGCGCCCGATGTCCCACGGCACGCGGTTGTGCAGGTACGCGTCGTCCCACGACCCCCCGGTCATGCTCGAAGGATACCGACACCCGCGGCCGTTCGGTGTCCTTCGACACCGAACGATCGGGCTACGCCTCGCCCGCCTCGATCGCCGCGACGCGCCCGCGGACGACGTCCTCGAGCAGGCCGTCCGGGAGCGGCTGCTCCTTCGTGAAGTGGAGGCTGCTCTTCGAGCGTCCGTAGCCATGCAGCCGGTCGGCGTACTTGTGGAGCAGGTCGTCGCCGACGGGATACACCGTGCAGTGGCGCTTCCAGCCCGCGTACGAAACGAGGAAGTGGTCTCGCAGCCGGAAGGCCGGCATCGTATAGGCGATCGTCTCGACGGCCTCGGGCGCGAGCATTCTGACCCGCCGGCGAACCGCCTCGAGCAGCTCGCGCTGCTCGGACGGCCGTGCCGCAAGGTACGCGTCGACCCGCGGATCGGTGGTCGTCATCCGTTCGAGGCTAGCATCGTGCCATGACGACCGCGAGCGACGCCCGACTGACCCTGATGACCACCCACGCCCACCCGGACGACGAGACGATCGGGACCGGTGGGGTGATGGCGAAGGCGGTTCGCGACGGGCATCGCGTCGTCCTCGTGACGGGCACCCGCGGCGAGCAGGGCGAGATCGTCGTCCCCGAGATGGACACGCCGGACAACCATCGCCGCCTCGGCGAGCTGCGCGCCGCCGAGCTCGAGGCGGCCCTCGGCGAGCTCGGCGTCACCGAGTGGGACAACCTCGGCTACCGGGACTCGGACATGATGGGCCGGGTCGGGAACCTCGACCCTCGAACGTTCTGGCAGGCCGACATCGACGAGGCCGCCGGCCGCCTCACCTGGCTCGTCCGCCGACACCGCCCGGACGTCATGACGACGTATAACGAGTTCGGCGGCTATGGCCACCCGGACCACATTCGCACCCACGATGTCGCCGTCCGTGCCTATGCCCGCGCGGGCGATCCAGCCTGGTACCCGGCGCAGCTCGCACCGGAGCACGGTGGGACCGGGCCCGCCGAGGCCGATGGCGGCCTCGCGCCGTGGACGCCTCGCAAGCTCTACGAGCAGGCGATCCCGGCGTCGGTCCGGCAAGGCATGGCCGAGCGCATGGAGGCCATCGGCGAGACGAGCTTCTGGTCCGAGCCGAAGGACGCCACCCCCGCGGAGCTCGAGGAGTTCCGGGCCCGAATGGCCAGGATGCTCGTGCCCGACGAGTCGATCACGACGTGGATCGACGTCGACGACGTGCTCGAGCGAAAGTGGGCGGCGATCGGCCGCCACGTCACCCAGATGAGCCCGCAGAACCCGTTCCTGCGCTTCGGGCTCGACGCCTGGCGGGACTTCTGGCGGAGGGAGGCCTACATCCTCGTCGACGCCAGGGTGCCCACGACGCTCCCGGAGACGGACCTCTTCGCCGGCCTCGACTGACGAGGACGCGGCGGTCGGGCCCCGGGGAATGGAATGGCTCCGGCGGTAGGATTCGAACCTACGACCATGCGGTTAACAGCCGCCCGCTCTACCACTGAGCTACGCCGGAGCGGAGGTCGCCGACCGCGCCGCACGGGATGATACCAGCGGGTCCCCGTCGATCAGGCGGCGCGGAACCCGAGCCCGTTGCTGCCTGCCTGGAGCGTCAGGGAATCCGCCTGGATCGTGACCACGATCGTTCCGGCGTGCAGGACCGCGACGACCGCCGACTCGAGCTGGCCTCCCGCGCCGGCGCATGCCATCCTGGTCAGCACCAGATCGGTCACCCGGAGTCCATCGGACGCCTGCGACCATGTCGCGCCACCCTGGTTGCACCCGGTGAAGACGGAGAGCGTGCCGTCGGCCCTGAACAGGATCGTCGGGGTCGGCCCGTTGGGGACGCTGGACGCGACGTCGCCGGAGATGATCGTTTCGAGGGTCCACGTCGGGCCGGCGAGCGGCCGATCCGGCTGGGCGACGCGGCGGTCCCGGAGCTTCACGACGGTCGAGCCCGAGGTCATCGTGAGGTCGTCGCCGTCGAGGTTGATCGTCGGCTGGGCGCCGAGCAGCTGTGCGAGCCAGGCGTCCTGCGTGCCCAGCGCGGCCGGGCAGCCCATGTCGGTCGTGCTGAGCTGGCCCACGATCAGGTGGCCGCCATCGAGCCGGTACTGGCCGCCCATCGTGTTGCAGCCGGCCGAGGCCGAGAAGTCCGCGCCGCGGAAGTCGAGGCGGGTGCGCGTGCCGGGGGCGAGGGGCCGATCGGCGCCACCGTCGGTGACACCGATCGAGAGGAACGTCCTGCCCGCGAGCCCGTTGGCGGATGTCGGGCTGGGCGTCACTCCCGAGGCGGCACAGGCCGCGAGCGATCCGAGCACCGTCAGCAGCGCGATCCCGGCACCGAGGCGCTGCATGGATGGCACCGGCGCGAGACGCCATGGGCGGCGCGGGAGTTCCGCTGGGCCGCCGGGCCGCTGGGCCGCTGGGCCGCTGGGCTGCTGGGCCGCTGGGCCGCTGGCGAGCGGCGATCGGGGCGGCGCGGTAGCCTCGCCGTGATGGCTGCCGCAACGTCGCCGCTGGTCTCGGTCGAGCGCCTCGCCGGGTGGCTCGCCGAGCCGAACCCGCCCGTCGTCGTCGACCTGCGCTGGTACCTCGGGCGACCCGGCGACGGTCGCGCGGCGTACGTGGCGGGCCACATCCCGGGCGCGATCTTCCTCGACCTCGACGACGATCTCGCGGATCCGAGCGGGTTCGGCGCGCCGGGCCGCCATCCCCTCCCCGACCCGGCGGCGTTCGCCGCGCACATGGCCGAGGCCGGCATCGGGGACGGCGCGCGCGTCGTCGGCTACGACGACGTCGGGGGCTGGGTGGCGGCGCGGCTGTGGTGGATGCTCGACAACCTCGGCTTCGGGCGACGCGGGATCGGCGGCGAGTCCGTGGGCGTGCTCGATGGCGGGATCGGGGCGTGGACGGCGTCGGGGCGACCGCTCGAGACCGAGCTCCCGCAGGCGCCCGCGCACCCGGCGAGGCTGTCCCTCGAAGGCCGCTGGAGTCGCGTCATCGCGCGGGGCGAGCTCCGCGAGCGGCTCGGCTCCGTGACCCTGCTCGACGCGCGCGGGGCCCCTCGCTATCGCGGCGAGGTCGAGCCGGTCGACCCGGTTGCGGGCCACATCCCGACGGCGGTCAGCGCTCCCTACGACACGAACCTGGGACCGGACGGGACCCTGCTCGACCGGGGCGCTCTTGCGGACCGCTACGCGGGCCTCGGGATCACGGCCGGCAGTGCGGCCGCCGCCGACACCGTGATCTCGTGCGGCAGCGGCACCTCCGCCTGCCACCACGCACTCGCGATGCGCGTGGCGGGCCTGCCCGACCCGATCCTGTACGTCGGCTCGTATTCCGACTGGAGCCGGTCCGGCGAGCCGGTCGCCACCGGCGCCGCGCCGGGCGCGCCGCCGCCCCCCGGCCCACCGCCCACGCCGCGAGCCTACTGAGCTGTCGATTCGGCCTACCGTTGTTCGTCGTTCTGGCATGCAGGTGGTCGAGCGACCGCCGAGATGGAGGTCGAGATTTCATGGGCAACAAGATCGTGCACGCCGAGGTCGTCGGGAAGGACGGACCGGCACTCCACAGGTTCTACGGCGACGTGTTCGGCTGGGCGCAGAACAAGGACCTGCCGGGCGGCTACGCGATGACGAATCCGGACGAGTCCGGCATCGTCATGGGCACCGGCCCGAGCCCCGACGGTGGCGCCGGCTGGGTGACGTTCTACGTCTGGGTCGACAGCATCGATGACACCCTTGCCAAGGTCGAGGCGGCCGGTGGCAAGACGGTGATGCCCAAGTTCAGCCCCGCGCCCGGCAACACCCTGGCGATGTTCGCGGACCCCGAGGGCCACGTGATCGGGCTCAGCGAGTAGCCCTTCCCCGCACCGAAATGGTTCGGCCCGCGCCGCG
>DASQIK010000083.1:0-29120 GCA_035631615.1 Candidatus Dormiibacterota bacterium
GCCCGCGAACCCGGAGGCCGACACCGCTGCCCCCGACACCGCTGCCCCCGACACCGCTGCCCCCGACACCGCTGCCCCCGACACCGCTGCCCCCGACGCCGCGCCCGCGGCTCCGGCCCCGGCGAAGGCACCGCGGGTGAAGGCCGCTGCCGAGAAGGCCGACAAGGCGGACAAGCCCGCCCGCGCCGCGAAGCCGGTCGCAACCGAGGGGGCCCCTGACGCTGCGGCCGCCGCCGACGACGCCAGGGCTGCCGCTGCCCCGACGCCGGCTGCCCCGAAGGTTGCCGGCCCGCGCGGGCTCCGCATTCGCTACACGGACGAGGTCGTGCCGGCGCTGGTCAAGCAGTTCGAGTACGCCAACCCGAACCAGGTGCCGAAGCTCGCGAAGATCGTGGTGAACGTCGGGCTCGGCGAGGCGCTGACGAACGCAAAGGCCATCGACGCCGCGTCCGGCGACATCGTGGCGATCACCGGCCAGAAGCCGATCGTGACCAAGGCCAGGCGCTCCATCGCCCAGTTCCACGTACGGACCAACAACCCGATCGGCCTCAAGGTCACGCTCCGTGGCCAGCGCATGTGGGACTTCCTGGAGCGGCTGACCCTGCTCACCCTGCCCCGCATCCGCGACTTCCGCGGGATTCCGAGCAAGTCGTTCGACGGCCGCGGCAACTACTCACTCGGGATGCGCGAGCAGATCGCCTTCCCCGAGATCGATTACGACAAGGTGGACCGTCTCCGCGGGCTGGAGATCAGCATCGTGACGACGGCGAAGTCCGACGAGGAGTCGAAGCGTCTGCTCGAGCTCCTCGGCATGCCCTTTGCCGGGTAGGGGAGACGATGGCCAAGAAATCGATGATCGCAAAGGCAAAGCGGACGCCGAAGTTCGCCGTCCGGGGCTACCACCGCTGTGTCGTGTGCGGCCGGCCGCGCGCATTCATGCGTCGCTTCAACCTGTGCCGCATCTGCTTCCGGGAGCGCGCCCTGGTGGGTGAACTGCCGGGCGTCACCAAGTCGAGCTGGTAGGTCCAGATGAACATCTCCGATCCGATCGCCGACATGCTCACCCGCGTTCGCAACGCGTCCCGCGCGCACCACACCGACGTGGTCGTGCCGGCCTCGCGCACCAAGCGCGAGATCGCGCGAATCCTCAAGGCCGAGGGCTTCATCGCCGAGGTCACCGAGGAGCAGGCCGGCCCGGGCAAGGTGCTGCGCATCACGCTGCGCTACGTCGACGGCAAGGTACCTGTCGTGTCTGGCCTCAAGCGCGTGAGCAAGCCCGGCCTCCGGGTGTACGCCGCGAAGACGGACATCCCCCGGGTCCTGGGCGGTCTCGGCATCGTCATCGTCAGCACGAGCCAGGGCATCATGACCGGCGCGCAGGCCCGCAAGGCCCAGCTCGGCGGCGAAGTCCTCGCGTACGTCTGGTAGCCGAGATGTCTCGAATCGGACGCCTGCCCATTGCCGTGCCTGCCGGGGTCGACGTGTCGATCGACGGCCATCACGTCACGGTCAAGGGGCCCAGGGGCACCCTCGATCGCGAGCTCCACGCCGAGATCGGCGTCGCCCGCGATGGCGACGACATCGTCGTGACGCGCCCGTCGGAGGCCAAGACGCACAAGCAGCTCCACGGCCTCACCCGAACGCTCGTGAACAACATGGTGGTCGGCGTGACCACCGGCTACCGCAAGCCGCTCGAGATCACCGGAGTCGGCTATCGTGCAGCGCTCGTCGGGCGCAAGCTGCAGCTGAACCTCGGCTACAGCCACCCCATCGAGATCGATCCGCCGTCGGGGATCAGCTTCGAGGTCGAGAACCCCACGAAGCTCGCCGTCATCGGCATCGACAAGGAGCTCGTCGGCGAGATCGCTGCGCGAGTCCGCGCGACCCGAAAGCCCGAGCCGTACAAGGGCAAGGGTGTCCGCTACGCCGGCGAGGTGATCCGTCGCAAGGCGGGCAAGGCCGGCAAGATCGGCGGCAAGAAGTAACCCGCCGAGCAGGAGACCGAGGAACCACCGCATGACCGCACCGACCAGCCGCGGGATGGCCCGCCAGAAGCGCCACGATCGCCTCCGCCTGAAGGTGGCGGGCGATGCGGCGCGTCCGCGTCTCGCGGTCTTCCGCAGCCTGAACCACATCTACGCCCAGGTCATCGACGACGCCGCCGGGCGGACGCTCGCCGCGGCCTCGTCGCTCGAGGCCGAGCTCAAGTCGGCCAAGGGCACCAAGTCCGCCGAGGCCACCGCGGTCGGCCGGCTCGTCGCGCAGCGGGCCAAGGCAGCCGGCGTCGGCCAGGTCGTCTTCGACCGGGCCGGGTTCCGCTACCACGGTCGCATCAAGTCACTCGCGGACGCGGCACGCGAAGCCGGCCTGGATTTCTGAGGAGCCCACCGTGCCACGAATTGACGCCAACAAGCTGACGCTCGAAGAGCGCGTCGTCCAGATCAACCGGGTCGCCAAGGTCGTCAAGGGCGGCCGGCGGTTCAGCTTCAGCGCGGTCATCGTCGTCGGCGACGGCGCGGGCCACGTCGGCGTCGGGCTGGGCAAGGCGGGCGAGGTGCCCGAGGCGATCCGGAAGGGCGTCGAGGACGCCAAGAAGAACATCATCAAGATCCCCATGGTCGGGACGACGATCCCGCACGAGGTCCGGACCGTGTTCGCGGCCAGCAACGTCCTCCTCAAGCCTGCCAGCCAGGGCACCGGCGTCATCGCCGGCGGCTCGGTGCGAGCAGTGGTCGAGGCCGCCGGCATCCGCGACATCCTGTCCAAGGTGTACGGCTCGACGAATCCGGTCAACGTGACCCGGGCCACGCTCGAGGGCCTGCGCAGCCTCCACTCTGCCGCCGAGCTCAGCGCGCGGCGAGGCGTGCCGGTTCGGCTGCACATCGCCGGCCAGCCGATGGCCGAGGCCGCGAATGGCCGCTAGGACCGCGGCGGAGACCCTCCGCGTGACCCAGATCAAGAGCTCGATCAGCCACATCGCCCGCAACCGGGCCACCCTGCGGGCGCTCGGCCTGCACGGGATCGGCTCGTCGGTCGAGGTGCCCGCCAACGACGCGACCCGGGGCATGGTCCGCCAGGTCCGCTTCCTCGTGAGCATCGAGGAGTCGGGCGGCAGTTCGAAATCCGCCGCCGCTCAGCCGAGAGCGGCCCAAGGCGGCGACGAGCACCCGAGCGAGCGCACTTCCGGTGTGCGTGAGGGAGGGCGCGCAGGCGCCAACGCAGGGCCGCGCCGGATCAGTGGCGGCGAGGAGAAGGCATGAAGCTCCACGATCTGAAGCCAGCGCCGGGCTCGCGCAAGGCGAAGCGCCGCGTTGGGCGCGGCATCGCCGCGGGCCAGGGCAAGACGGCGGGTCGCGGCACCAAGGGCCAGAAGGCCCGCGCGGGCGGCTCGATTCCGGCCTGGTTCGAGGGCGGCCAGACGCCGCTCCACCAGCGCATCCCGAAGCTGCGGGGCTTCAAGAACCCGTTCAAGGTCCAGTACGAGGTCGTCAACCTCGGCGACATCGCGCGCCTCGTCGAGGCGGGCGAGCTCGAGGCGGGCGACATGCCCGGTTCGAAGGGCGCCAGGAAGGGCACCGCGCCGATCACGGTCAACCAGGAGATCCTGCGCGCAGCCGGCCTCGTCCGACGCCTCGACCGGCCGATGAAGGTCCTCGGTGGCGGAGGCGACCTGTCGGCGGCGCTGTTCGTGGTCGCGGACGCGTTCAGCGCGAACGCCCGCTCGAAGATCGAGGGCGCCGGCGGGACCGTGTCCGTCCTGGAGGTCCCGGACGCCAAACGCGCCGCACTCGGCATCGATGCCGAGCCGGAGGCCGCGGGCGAGCCCGTTGCAGACGCCGCCAACGACGCCGAGGCCGAATCCGAGGCCGAGCCGGCCGAGGCGAAGCCATCGAAGGCCGCGGGCGCGCCCAAGGCGTCGGCCAAGCCCGCGAAGGCTGTCGCCGCCACGAAGCCGGCAGCCACGAAGCCCGAAGCTGCGAAGGCCACAGCCGCGAAGCCCGCCGCGAAGCCTGCTGCGAAGACGCCCGCCGCCCGTAAGCCCCGCGCGACCAAGCCCGACGCGGACGCGTAGCGACCGTGTTCGAGTCGCTGCTCAACGCGTTCCGCGCGCCGGACATCCGGCGCCGGATCCTGTTCGTCCTCGGGATCCTGGTCGTCTACCGGGTCCTGGCGCAGGTACCGCTCCCGGGCATCGATCGCGCCGCGCTGGCGGACTTCTTCAAGAACAACTCCGCGTTCGGCATCCTCGACCTGTTCGCCGGCGGGGGCCTGTCGCAGCTCTCGATCGTCGGGCTGGCGATGAACCCGTACATCAACGCCTCGATCATCATGCAACTGATGGCGGGCGTGATCCCGTCGCTCCAGGCGCTCAGCCGCGAGGGTGAGTACGGCCGCCAGAAGCTGAACCAGTACACCCGCTACCTGACCGTGCCGATGGCGCTCCTCCAGGCGTTCGGCATCCTGTCCGCGCTGTCCGCCAAGAACGTGATCATCGGCGGCTTCGGCCTGGGGATGGCCTCGAGCTGGGTCCAGATGGTGACGATGGTTGCCGGCGCGGTGGTCCTGATGTGGCTCGGCGAGCTGATCACCGAGAAGGGCATCGGCAACGGCATCAGCTTCATCATCTTCGCCGGCATCGTGAGCCGCGCGCCGGCCGGCGTGCTCGCCGTCCTCCAGCAGCCGTCGCCGCGCGACATCGTCCTCTTTGCCATCCTGGCGATCGTCGCGGTCGCGGTGATCATCTACATCCAGGAGGGCCAGCGGCGGATCCCGATCCAATATGCGAGCCGGGTCCGAGGCAGACGCATGTACCAGGGCGGCCAGACGTTCCTGCCGCTTCGGGTCAACCTCGCCGGCGTCATCCCGATCATCTTCGCCATCAGCATCCTGGCCTTCCCGGGCCAGCTCGCCGCGTACTTCTCGTTCTCGAACGTGCAGGCCATCCAGGATGTCGCGAAGGCGATCGGTTCGTTCCTGTCGCCGACGTCGATCCAGTACTCGATCATCTACTTCCTGCTGACCGTCGGGTTCACGTACTTCTACACCGCCTTCACGTTCAAGCCCGACGAGACGGCCGAGAACCTGCGCAAGAACGGCGGCTTCATCCCGGGCATCCGGCCGGGCCGCCCCACGCAGGAGTACCTGGGCCGCGTCGTCAGCCGGATCACCCTGGCAGGCGCGCTGTTCCTCGGCGTGGTCGCGGTCGCGCCGGTCCTCGCCGGCGTGCTCGACAGCAGCCTGCAGGGGATCGCGATCGGTGGCACCGGCCTCCTGATCGTGGTCTCGGTCGTGGTCGAGACCATGAAACAGATCGAAGCCCAGCTCATGATGCGCAACTACGAAGGGTTCATCCGCTAGCTGCGGATTGATCATCGGCGGAGATGGCGAGGTCAGCGCAAGGCGACGCCAAGCGATCGAGCGGAGCGCACTCGAACGTGCGTGAGCGAGGGAGCGCGGGCGCCGACGCCACGATGGCCCGCCAGGTCCGCCGAGTCCGCCGATGACCGTCGCCATTCTTCTGGGGGCGCCGGGAGCGGGCAAGGGGACCCAGGCACCCCTCCTTGCCGCGAGCCTCGGCGTGCCCGTCCTCGCGTCCGGTGATCTGCTGCGTGCGGAGGTTGCCAGCGGCACCGAGATCGGCCGCCAGGTCGACGCGATCATGCGCTCCGGCGACCTCGTCCCCGACGCGCTGATGGCCCGCCTGTTCCTGGCCCGCCTCGACAAGGATGACGCCGCCCGCGGCGCGATCCTCGACGGCTTCCCGCGAACGCGACCCCAGGCCGAGGCGCTCGATGCCGCGCTCATCGAGTCCGGCAGGCCGGTCGATCGAGCGCTGCTCATCGAGGTCCCGATCGAGGACCTCATCGGCCGCTTCCGCGGCCGGCTCATTTGCAGGGCCGGCGGGCACGTCTACAACGAGTGGTTCAAGCCGCCGATCGTGTGGGGCGTCTGCGATGTCGACGGCTCCGAGCTCGTCCATCGCGCGGACGACGCCGAGGAGACGGTTCGCGCCCGCATGGAGCAGCAGCTCGGGCCGCTCCACGACGTTGCCGAGTACTACCGCGAGCACGGCATCCTGACGCCGGTCGACGGGCTCCGCCCGATCGAGGACGTCGCTGCGTCGCTGCTCGAGGCCCTCGGCCGGCCGGCCAGCGCGGCGCAGTGATCACGAGGAAGTCGGCCGCAGAGATCGAGAAGATGCGGCGTGCCGGGCGGATCGTCGCGGAGGTCCTGGCCCTCATCGAATCGGAGCTTCGACCCGGCATCTCGACCGGCCAGCTCGACGCCATGGCCGAGCGCCACATCCGCGGCGCGGGGGCGGTCCCGTCGTTCAAGGGCTACCTCGGTGGGGGCCGGTACGGCAAGGGCCCGAAGGCGTTTCCTGCCAGCACCTGCATCTCGATCGACAGCGAGGTGGTCCACGGGATCCCGGGTGACCGGACCATCCGCGCGGGCGCGCTCGTGTCCGTGGACGTGGGCGCGATCCTCGATGGCTGGCATGGCGACGGTGCCCGGACGTTCATGGTCGGCGAGGTACCGGCCAAGGCGCGCGAGCTCGTCGAGGCAACCCAGCTGGCGATCATGGCCGGCATCGCCGCAGCGAACCCGGGCGGCCGCGTCGGTGACATCTCGGCCGCCGTCGAGGACATCGGCAAGGCCCACGGCTTCGGGATCGTCCGGCCGTTCGTCGGCCACGGCATCGGCACCGAGATGCACCAGGACCCGCAGGTCCCGAACTACCGCACCGGTTCCCGCGGCCCCGAGCTCCAGCCCGGCATGTGCCTCGCCATCGAGCCGATGTTCACCCTCGGTGACGGCGACGTGTACGTCGAGGCCGACGGCTGGACCGTCTCCACCGCCGACGACACCCTGGCCGCCCACTTCGAGCACACCATCGCCATCACCGCATCCGGCCCAGAGATCCTCACCACCATCGCATGAGCATCGGGATGCCGCAGCGACGGGATCAGGCCAACGACTGGGCGGCACCCGCAGCCGCCGGGCCGTTGCCACGATCAGCCGATTGCTGATAAGATGCGCTTTCGTGTGTCGGCCCCCGTTGGGCCGGCATTCCGTGTGAGAAAGGGACCCAGCACCGCCCGTGGCGAAACGAGATGCGATCGAGGTCGAAGGTACGGTCACCGAGCCGCTGCCCAACACCATGTTCGCGGTTGAGCTGGAGAACGGGCACAAGGTGTTGGCGCATATCTCCGGAAAGCTTCGGATGAACTTCATCCGGATCCTGCCCGGCGACCGCGTTCGCGTGGAGCTTTCGCCCTACGACCTGACGCGCGGTCGGATCACGTACCGCCTGAAGTAACCCGTCCGACGAGGACGGCCGCGAGCACGAGGAAACGTTGAAAGTCAAGGCGTCGATCAAGACACGCTGCGAGAACTGCAAGATCGTCCGTCGCCATGGCGTGGTGATGTGCATCTGCACCAACCCCAAGCACAAGCAGCGTCAGGGGTAGGGCGACGATGGCACGCATCGCCGGCGTCGACATCCCCCGCGAGAAGCGGGTCGAGATCGCGCTCACCTACATCTTCGGCATCGGCCTCCCGACGGCCCAGAAGATCCTCGTCCAGACGAGCGTCAATGCCGACACCCGGGTGCGCGACCTCACCGAGGACCAGGTCAACCGGCTGCGCGAGGTCATCGACCGCCGCTACAAGGTCGAGGGCGACCTGCGCCGCGAGGTGGCGACCAACGTCAAGCGGCTCCAGGAGATCGGCTCGTACCGCGGCCTCCGCCACCGGCGGAACCTGCCCGTCCGCGGGCAGCGGACCAAGACCAACGCGCGCCAGCGGCGCGGCCCGAAGCGCACGGTTGGCGCTCGGCGCAAGGCAACGAAGTAGGGCGGGGACTGAGCAGACATGGCTGAACGCAAGAAGGCCGTCAAGCAGCGGCGTCGCGAGAAGAAGAACGTGCCGCAGGGCCACGCCCATGTCCAGGCGTCGTTCAACAACACCATCATCACCATCACGGACCTCGCGGGTGCCGTGGTGAGCTGGGGCTCGGCCGGCGTGGCCGGGTTCAAGGGCTCGCGCAAGAGCACGCCCTATGCCGCGGCGCTGTCCGCCGAGCTCGCTGCCCGCAAGGCGATGGAGCACGGCATGCGCCAGGTCGAGGTCTTCGTCAAGGGCCCGGGCGCAGGGCGCGAGCAGGCGATCCGCTCGCTCCAGTCCGCCGGGCTGGAGGTCAGCGCCATCACCGACGTGACGCCCATCCCGCACAACGGCTGCCGCCCGCCCAAGCGGCGCCGGGTCTGATCCGATGGCCCGCTACACCGAGTCCGTCTGTCGCCTGTGCCGCCGCGAGGGTGGCAAGCTCTTCCTGAAGGGCACCCGCTGCTACTCGAAGAAGTGCTCGTTCGAGCGCCGGCCGAGCCCGCCCGGCCAGCACGGCGTCCGTCGTCGCAAGATGGGCGAGTTCGGCATCCAGCTGCGCGAGAAGCAGAAGGTCCGCCGCGTGTACGGCGTCCTCGAGCGCCAGTTCCGGAACTACTTCCGGGAGGCCGAGACCCACGAGGGCGTGACGGGCGAGGCGCTCCTGCGCTCGCTCGAGACGCGCCTGGACAACGTCGTCTTCCGCCTCGGCTTCGCGTCCTCGCGGGCCCAGGCCCGCCAGCTCGTGAACCACGGCCACTTCGCCGTCAACGGCGTCCCGACGGACGTCGCCTCGTATGCCATGAAGCCGGGCGACCGCGTGGAGGTTCGCGAGAGCCACCGAGGTCGCGAGGCGTTCAAGGTCATCCGCGAGACCCTCCGCTCCCACACGGCACCGGACTGGCTGGCGCTCGATGCCGCCAAGCTGTCCGGCTCCATCGCCAGCCTTCCCCGCCGTGACCAGATGCCGCTCGACCTGTCCGAGCAGCTCGTGGTCGAGTACTACTCGAGGTAGCCCGCCCAATGATCGAACTCGAAACCCCCCAGATCGAGCCCGTCGAGGAAGTCGGCACGTACGCCAAGTACGAGGTCGGCCCGCTCCAGGCCGGCTACGGCGTCACCCTCGGCAACGCGCTCCGGCGCGTCCTTCTGTCCTCGCTCGAGGGCGCTGCGGTGACCTCGCTCCAGATCCGGGACGTCTACCAGGAGTTCTCCACGATCCCCGGCGTCAAGGAAGACGTCACCCAGATCGTGCTGAACGTCAAGAAGCTGCGCATGAAGAGCTTCGCGACCCACCCGGTCCAGCTCCGGCTCACCAAGAGCGGCGCCGGCCCCGTGCTCGCGGCCGACGTCCTCGAGTCGGCCGACGTCGAGATCGTGAACCGCGACCTCGTGCTGATGACCCTCGACTCGGATGACGTGACCATCGACATGGACATGACCGTCGAGAAGGGCGTCGGCTACCTCGGCGTCGAGCGGACCGAGGCCCTGCCCATCGGCGTCATCGCGGTCGACGCGATCTTCACGCCGGTCCGCAAGGTCAACTACTGGGTCGAGAGCACCCGCGTCGGCCAGGTCACCAACTTCGACAAGCTGACCATCGAGATCGAGACCGATGGCACGATCGGGCCGGAGGAGGCCCTCAGCCGGTCCGCCTCGATCCTGATCGAGCAGTTCCGCCCGTTCGTCACGATCGGTCAGGCCACGATGGCCGCCGACCGCGGCGTCCCGGGGATCCCGCAGCTGCCGCCGAACATGCTCGACATGCCCATCGAGGAGCTCGACCTCCCGATGCGCGCCTACAACTCCCTCAAGCGCAACAACATCGTCAAGGTGGGGCAGCTGCTCCAGCTCAAGGACGAGGACCTGCTCCGGATGCGCAACTTCGGCAAGAAGTCGCTCGACGAGATGAAGGAGCGACTCCGCATGCGCGGCTTCATCCTCCCCGAGACCGAGGCATCGGAGTTCGACGGTGACGAGTCCGAGGACGACGCCCCGTTCGAGGACGAGGACGCCTGACCGATGGCATCGCACCGCATCGACGGCCGCAAGCTCGGCCGGAAGATGGGCCCCCGCCTCGCGCTGTACAAGAACCTGATGGTGTCGGTGCTGCGCTATGAGCGGGTCCGGACGACCGAGGCGAAGGCCAAGGAGATCCAGGGCCGCGTCGAGAAGGCGATCACCCTCGCCAAGCGGGGCGACCTGTCGGCCCGCCGCGCGATCGTCTCGCAGTTCCCGAACGAGCCACTCGTCGTGACCAAGCTGTTCGACGAGATCGGCCCCAAGTACGCCGACCGGACCTCGGGCTTCACCCGCATCGTCAAGATCGGGCCGCGCTCGGGCGACGCCGCAGAGATCGTCCAGATCGAACTGGTATAGGCATGCCCGAGAGGGCGGCACGTGGGCGGACCGCTCGTCGGTTCAGGGCCACGGTTGAATACGACGGCACGGAGTTCTTCGGGTTTCAGGCCCAGCCTGACGCCCGGACCGTCCAGGGAGAGCTCGAGGCCGCGCTGGCCCGCCTGTCAGGCGGGATCCGCCAGCCGGTCATGGGCGCTGGCAGGACCGACGCCGGGGTGCATGCCACGGGGCAGGTGATCGCGTTCACCTATCCGGGCAGCCTCTCGACCGAGGACCTGACCGAGGCGCTCAACGGATTGCTTCCGCCGGATGTCGCGATCAGCGGCCTCCGACGGGCACCGATCGGCTTCAACCCACGCTACGCGGCCCGCTACCGGGAGTACCGGTATTCCATCTGGAACGGACCGCGCAGCCCGCTCCGGGAGCGCACGGCGCTCTGGGTGCGATCGGGCCTGGATGTCACCGCGATGATGCGAGCCGCGTCGGCCTTCGAGGGCCGCCACGACTTCAGCGCCTTCGGCGGGTCCGATCCGCAGCCGGTCCGGACCGTCCATCGGATCCGGGTCCGGCGCACCGGATCGCTGGTCACGATCGACGTGCGGGCCGACGCCTTCCTGCGCGGCATGGTGCGACGGATCGTCGCCACCCTGCTCGCCGTGGGCCGGGGTCAGCTCGAGGCCTCGGCGGTGCCGGGCCTGTTCGACGCCGGCAGGCCGGCGCTGGACGGGGCGGCGGTACCGGCCCGGGGGCTGTGCCTGCGGCGCGTCGTCCTCGGACGGCGGACCGGAGACCCGGAGAACGAAACGAATACGGGACACGAGGACTGATGAACGACAAGACGTATACCGCGCGAGAAAGCGACATCGAGCGCCACTGGTTCGTCGTGGACGCGACGGACCAGACGCTCGGTCGTCTCGCCACGCGCGTCGCCAGTGTCCTGACCGGCAAGCACAAGCCCACCTGGACGGCGAACCTCGACACCGGCGATCACGTGATCGTCCTCAATGCGCGGAAGATCTCCGTCTCGGCGGCCAAGCTGGAGACGAAGTCGTACCAGCGCCACAGCGGGCACCCCCAGGGGTTCAAGGAGGAGTCGCTCGGCAAGCTGCTCGAGCGTCGGCCCGAGGAGGTCGTCCGACGGGCGATCAAGGGCATGCTCCCGCACACCCGCCTGGGCGCCCAGCAGATGCGCAAGCTCAAGATCTACGCCGGTTCCGACCATCCCCATCAGGCGCAGCAGCCTGAGCCGCTCGCCTGACGGAGAAAGCCAGCATGCCGACCGCCCCGACCTTCAACTCCGGCACCGGCCGTCGAAAGACCGCCGTCGCCCGCGTGCGGCTCCTGCCGGGCGAGGGTGAGATGGTGATCAACGGCCGCTCGTTCACCGAGCACTTCGGGGCCGCCATCGACGAGGCCGAGGTCCGGATGCCCTTCCGGGTCACGAACACCGACGGGCGCTTCAACGCGATGATCAAGGTCGAAGGTGGCGGCGTGAACGGGCAGGCGGGCGCCGTACGCCACGCGATCGCGCGGGCCCTGCTCGAGCTCGACGAGGCACACCGGGTCGTCCTTCGTCAGGCGGGCCTCCTGACCCGCGATCCGCGGATGAAGGAGCGCAAGAAGTACGGCCTGAAGCGGGCCCGAAAGGCGCCGCAGTACACCAAGCGCTAGGCGCATCAGCCGGCGGGCTGGTACCTCGGGTGGTGGCCGGGCGAACCCGCGAAGCGGTAGGCTCCCACCCGTGAACGGGACCCTGTTCGACCAGTACAAGGCGGCGCTCCGGCGCGGCCACCTCGCCGCGCTGGCCGGCAACCTCGACGAGGCCCTCGAGTCCTACGCGGCGGCCGAGCGCCTGGTCCCGGATCGGGCCCTGCCGGTTGCCAGCCAGGGCACCGTGCTCCACCGGCTCGATCGGTGGCCGGAAGCGGCCGCGGCCTTCGAGCGGGCACTCCACCTCGCCCCCGACGACGAGGCCACGCTGCGCGCCCGAGCGGTCGCACGCGAGGCGCGCGGTCTCCGCTCCGGTGCGGCGTCCGACTTCGAGCGGCTCGCGTTCGTCCTGGACGTCGCCGGTCGGTCCACCGACGCCGCGGAGGCGGCACGGCATGCTGCGACGCTCGAACCATCGCCCGCGCGCGACGCACTCGTCCGCCGGCTCGCCGGGGCCGGCGATCCGCGCCTCGACCCCCAGCCGTCGGACGTCGTCGCAGTCGACGCATCCGCCAGGGACGACCTCGGTCACGCCGAGCCGGTTCAGGACGCCGAGCCCGTCGCCGACGCGGCGCCGGAGCCCGAGTCCGAGGCCTCGAGCGACGCGGACGAGCCTCCCGTGCCCAGCACCGGCCTGGCCGTGTACGTCCCGCAGCTCGAGCACGAGCTCGGCGCGCTCGGCGACCGTCCGGACGCGATCTCCGCCGCGCTCGCGGCGCGACTGGCCGAGCTGGGCACCCAGCCCGCCTGGGTCGACATGGAGGACTCGCCGATCCGGGCCGCAATCGGCGATCTCGGACCGGATGGGCAGTCGTGGCCGCCGGTGGACCTGCCGTCGCCGCCGCCACCACCGATCGTCGGGCCGCCGCCTGACCCGGAATCGCTCCTCGCCGAGGCGTCCACGCTCCTGGCCGCCGTTGACCTGCACGGCGCTCGCGACCTCATGCTCACCGCGGCGATGGTCCACCGCGCCGCAGGCCGCCTCGATGCCGCGCTCGAGATCTGCCTGCAGCTGCTGACGACCTCGCCCGGTGACCCACAGGTCCACCTCGCGATTGCGAACCTCCAGCTCGACCGCGGCTGGACCGCGCTGGCAACGGAGAAGATCGAGCTGCTGCTCCGGCTGACCTCGCTGACGGGCGACACGCAGGCCGAGGCGGACGTCCACGGCCTCGCGTCCGAGCGGCTGCGGGACGAGCCGGTGAGCTCCGCCGGCGCTCGCTGAGCCCGCTCGCAGGCTCGCCACACGGCCGATCGGCCGATCTCCCGCGGTACACTCCCCCGGCGATGCCGCAGCTCCTCGCGTCGATCCTGGATCAGGTTCGCCTGACGGACATCCTCGACATCGGGATCACGGCGCTCCTGATCTACTGGCTGTTCAGCCTCATCCGCGGGACGAGCGCCGTCCGGCTCGTGATCGGCGTCACGGTCCTGTTCGCGGTGTACTTCGCCGCCCGGATCCTGTCCCTGCGGCTGCTGACGCAGATCCTCGAGACCGGAGCGGTCGTCGGGCTGTTCGCGCTGGTCGTCGTCTTCCAGCCGGAGCTCCGCAGGGCGCTGGACCGCATCGGGCGGGTCGGGTCGCTGGCGTGGCTCGTCTCCGCTGACGGCCGAGAGGCCGAGGTCGTCGCCACCGAGGTGGCGCGCGCCGCGACGAAGCTGTCGGCCGAGAGCCACGGCGCGCTGATCGTGATCGAACGGGAGACGGGCCTCGAGCAGATCGCGGAGACTGGCGTGATGATCCACGGCGACCTCTCCGCCGACCTGCTGCGCACGATCTTCTCGCCGAAATCGCCCCTCCATGACGGGGCGGTGCTCGTCCGCGGCTCGCGCATCCTGGCGGCCGGGGCGCTCCTGCCGCTCGGCGAGACCACGATCCACTCCGAGCGGTTCGGCACCCGCCATCGAGCGGCCCTCGGCACGACCGAGCAGACCGATGCCCTCGTCGTGGTCGTGTCCGAGGAGAACGGCCAGGTCAGCCTCGTCCAGCGGGCACGCATCGTGCGCAACCTCAGCGAAGCGCAGCTCAAGCGATCGCTCCTGAGCCTGCTCGAGCCGGGTGGCGACCGCACCGGGGGCCGTGCGCCGCGCCTGGCGGACATCGGGCGCGCGGTTCGCGCCGGCCGTCGTGATGGCGCGCGCCCCACCGAGCCGATCCCACCATCCGAGGCCATGCTCGGCGAGCCGGCTGCCGCGCCGGCTGCCGGGCCGGCCGGTGCGCTGCCGGCGCCGATGCCACCCATCGCGGATGCCCCGGTGCCGCCGGCCGAGGAGGCTTCCGTGCCCGCGCCGGTCGAGCCGTCCAGCAACGGTGCGGCGGCGCGGAGCCGCCGCAGAGCTCGCGCCTCCGCCGACACGCCCGCCGGCCCCGCCGAATGACCCGCGCGCTCGGGTTCATCGTCCACAACTGGCCGCTCAAGCTCGCTGCGATCGGGCTCGCGACCCTGCTGTACGGCGGGCTGGTGGTGTCCCAGAACACCGAGTCGTTCACCCGGCCCGTGCCGATCGGTATCGAGAACGCGCCGTCGGATGTGGTCGTGCTCTCCAACCTCGGCTCCGTGACCCGGATCCAGTACGCGGCCCCGCCCGATCTCGGGCTGCGGATCGACAGCACGACATTCCACGCCGTGGTGAATCTCGCGGGGGTGGACCCGACGGGCAGCCCGGTGACCTTGAACGTCATCGTCGAGGCGGCCGACCCGCGCATCCAGGTGCTCGACATCGAGCCGCATGCGATCACCGTGACCCTCGACCGGGTCGGGTCCAAGGTCGTCCCGATCAAGGCGATCGTCGGGCCCGTCCCGTCGGGGCTGACCGTCGGTGACCCGGTCGTCGACGGCACGACGGCAACGGTGACGGGGCCCCAGTCGATCGTGTCGAAGGTCGCGGCGGTCCAGGCGTTCGTCCCGATCGATGCGTCCGGCGTCGATGTCAACCAGGACATCGACCTGACCCCGGTCGACGCCACGGGCGGATCGCTGGACAAGGACAAGCTCGACATGGTCCCGCCGACCGTCCGCGTCCGCCTCGCCGTGTTCACCGACCTGCGGACCAAGACGCTGCCCGTCCGGCCGAACGTGGTCGGCACGCCGGCGGCCGGCTTCGAGGTCGCCTCGATCCAGGTATCGCCACCGGTGGTGTCGGTCGAGGGCGATGCGAACGACCTGTCCGGGCTCGATCACGCGGATACGCAGCCCATCTCGATCGCCGGCGCGTCGTCGCAGGTCGTCCAGAGCGGCGGCCTCGCCCTGCCGAACGGCGTGCAGGCACTCGGCAACGCGACGGTCCAGGTCACGATCTCGCTCCGCCCGATCACGGGCACGCGGACCTTCGAGGCCGGCCTGTCGCTCGTCGGCGCGCGCCCCGACCTGGTCTACGCGCTGTCGACCGACCACGTCCTCGTGACGATCGGCGGCTCGATCGCCGACCTCGACCGCCTGTCCGGGGTCAACCTCGTCCTCAACGTGGACGTCACGGGCCTCGACGTCGGCACGTCCACGGTTCCGGTCTCGGCCAACCTCGCGACAGGGCTCAGCCTCGTCGGGGCGAGCCCGAATCCGATCGAGGTCACCGTCTCCAGGCCCGCCGGGTCGCCGGCACCCGCCCCGGGTCCGTCGCCGACGCCCTGATCCAGCGGTCCACACCAGCACGCGAGGGAAGATCGACTCGTGCCACGCCTGTTCGGAACCGACGGCATCCGGGGGATCGCCAACGTCGACCTGAAGCCGACCATCGCGTTCGCCCTCGGGCGGGCGACCGCCCATCGGCTCGTCGGGCTGGACGGCTCCATCGTCGTGGGGCAGGACACCCGCCGATCGGGTGACATGTTCGTGTCCGCGATCGCGGCGGGCGCGACGAGCATGGGCGTGACGGTGCACGTCGTCGGGGTCGTGCCGACACCGGCCCTCGCGTTCCTGGCCGCCGAGGGCGAGGACGCGGCGGGGATCATGGTCTCCGCGTCGCACAACCCGGCGGAGGACAACGGCCTCAAGGTCCTCGACCGGGACGGCCTCAAGCTCGACGACGCGGTCGAGGACGAGCTCGAGCAGCTGATCTGGCGCTCGGAGGAGCTCGCGGGCGCCGCGCCGGACGCCCTGGGCACCGTCGTCGATGCCCGGGCCCGGATCGAACGGTACGTGGCTCACCGGGTCGGGCTCGCCCGATCTGTCGGGGCCGCGGGCCTGCACGTGATCCTCGACTGCGCCAATGGCTCGGCGTCGTCCGTGGGCCCGCGCATCCTCGCCGCGACGGGCGCGCGGGTGCAGGTGATCAACGATCAGCCCGACGGATCGAACATCAACCTGCACTGCGGCGCCACCGACCCGGTCGGCCTCGCCGCCCGAGTGAAGGAGACCGGCGCCGACCTCGGGTTCGCGCTCGACGGCGACGCGGACCGGCTCGTCGCGGTGGATGGCTCGGGGACGGTGGTCGATGGCGATCGGATCATCGGCGTGCTGGCGCTCGAGCGGCTGGCTCGCAACGGCGCGCAGCCTGACGACCCCGCGACGGGCACGCTCGTCGTGTCGGTGCTGTCCAATGGCGGGCTCCAGCAGGCCGTCGAGCAGGCCGGCGGGTCGGTGATCCGGACCCCGGTCGGGGACAAGTACATCCTCGAGGGCATGCAGGTCTCGGGGGCCGGGCTCGGCGGCGAGAAGAGCGGCCACGTGATCGTGCGCGAGCACACGACGTCCGGCGACGGCCTGGTGACGGCGCTCGAGGTGCTTCGGGTGGTCACGACGAGCGCCCGGAACCTCGCCGACCTGGCTGCCGGGATCCCGCTGCTGCCCCAGGAGCAGCGCGCCGTCCGGGTTCGACACAAGGAGCAATGGGAAGGCGACCCGGTGCTGCGCCGCGCCATCGCCGATGCGGAGGCGCGCCTCGGCCAGGGTGGCCGGGTCCTCGTCCGCCCCTCCGGCACGGAGCCCGCGCTGCGGGTCATGGTCGAGGGCTGGGACGCCGGCATCGTCCGTGAGCTGGCCGACGGTCTGTCGGCACTCGCCGAGCAGCGCCTACACTGACTTCCTGATGTGCGGAATCGTCGGCTATACCGGGCCGCGCGAGGCTGGGCCGATCCTGATGGAGGGCCTCCGCCGCCTCGAGTACCGCGGCTACGACTCGGCGGGCATCGCGCTCGTCGATGACCAGGGCGACCTGTTCGTCGAGAAGCGTGCCGGCAAGCTCGGCAACCTCCGGACTGCCATCGCCGAGCGAACGCCGCACGCCGCGGTCGGCCTGGCGCACACCCGCTGGGCGACCCACGGCCGCCCGAACGACGTCAACGCTCACCCGCAGGTGGACTGCACCGGGCGGATCACGGTCATCCACAACGGGATCATCGAGAACTTCCAGGAGCTCCGCGACGGGCTCGAGGCGCGCGGCCATCGGCTCGTCTCCGAGACGGACACCGAGGCGATCGCCCACCTGATCGAGGAGGCGTACAAGGGCGACATCGCCGACGCCGCGCGCGCTGCGCTGCGCCAGCTCGACGGCGCATACGCCCTCGCGATCATGCACCGTGACGAACGCGATCGGATCGTCGGCGCGCGCAAGGACGTGCCGCTGATCGTCGGGATCGGAGAGGGGGAGTCGTTCCTCGCCTCCGACGTGGCGGCGATCCTCGGCGACACGCGCCGGGTGATCTTCCTCGAGGAGGGCGACGTCGCCGACCTGACGCCGGAGCGGGTCGTGGTGACCGATGTCGACGGACGCCCGGTCGAGCGGGTCGTGGAGACCATCGAGTGGACGATCGAAGCCGCCGAGAAGGGCGGTTACGACACGTTCATGCTCAAGGAGATCCACGAGCAGCCCGAGGCGCTCCGCCAGTCGCTCACCGGCCGCATCTCCCGCGCGGGCAGGATCCAGGCGCCGGAGCTCGAGCCGATCGCCGACGCCGTTCGCGCGGCGACGCGGGTCGAGCTGGTGGCGTGCGGCACGGCGTCGTACGCGGCGATGATCGGCGCCGGCGCCATCCAGGAGCTCACCGACCTGCCGGCGCGCGTCACGGTGGGCTCCGAGTTCCGGTACGATCCGCCGCCGCTCGACGGTCGAACCCTCGTCATCGCGGTGACCCAGTCCGGCGAGACCGCCGACACGATTGCGCCGACGCGGCTCGCGCGGGAGCGCGGCTGCCCGATCATCGCCGTGACCAACACGCTCGGCTCTGCGATCACGCGCGAGGCCGATGCGGTCCTCTTCCTGCAGGCCGGTCCCGAGATGGCCGTCGCCGCGAGCAAGACGTTCGTGACCCAGGTGACCACGCTCGTGATCCTCGCTGCGGGCATCGCGCGGCTGCGTGGCAGCCTGACCGACGAGGCGGAGGCTGCGCTCGTGGACGCGCTGCGTGCCCTGCCGGCGGCGGCGGAGCGGGCCATCGAGGTCAACGAGCCCACCTCGGATCGGCTGGCCCGGCGGTACGTCAACTCGCGTGGGTTCATGTTCGTCGGGCGCGGCTCGACGTACCCGGCCGCGCTCGAGGGCGCGTTGAAGCTCAAGGAGATCAGCTACATCCACGCGGAGGGCTACCCGGCGGGAGAGCTGAAGCACGGCCCGATCTCGCTGCTCGACGCCGAGTGCCCACTGGTCGCCGTCGCGACGCGCTCGTCCACGTACGAGAAGCTCATCAGCAACGTCATGGAGGGCCGCGCCCGCGATGCCAAGGTGATCGCCGTCGCCACCGAGGGCGACGAGGGCATCGAGCGCATCGCCGACGACGTGTGCTGGGTGCCGGACACGCACGAGACGCTCAGCCCGGTCCTGGCGATCATCCCGCTCCAGCTGTTCGCCTACCACGTCGCGCTCGCTCGGGGCACGGACGTCGACCAGCCGCGCAACCTGGCGAAGTCCGTCACGGTCGAGTAAGCAGGCGTGAGGCGAGAAGCTTCCCAAACGGTTGGAGGCGAGCCCTCCGACGACCGAGGCGACGCCCCTGCTGGCCATCGGTCCGAGGATTTCGCGCCTCCGCCCGGCACCACGGAGCTGGGCATCGACATCATCAAGGTCGACCGGATCCGCGAGACGCTCGCGAAGTTCGGGCGCAGGTTCTCCCGCCGCGTCCTCACCCCGGACGAGGACCGCTACGTCCGCGACCGAGCGGAGACGTTCGCCGGTCGGTGGGCCGCCAAGGAGGCCGTCAGCAAGGTGCTCGGGCTTGGCGTCCGTGGGATCGGCTGGCGCGACATCGAGATCGAGCGATTGCCGACCGGCCAGCCATCGATTCGACTGCACGGTCGCGCCGCGGAGCGCGCGACCCAGCTCGGCATGGGCCGGATCGCGGTCTCGATCACCCACGAGGCCGAGTACGCGGTCGCGATCGCGTTCGGCATCCGCACGGCCGGCGGCCGGTATGTCTTCCCGCTCGACATCGAGGCCCGCCTCGACGATCGCGAGCGCCGGATCCTCGCCCGCATGGAGCGCATGCGCACTGCCGGACAGGCCGCGCCCATCTCGCTGGATCCCGAACCGGAGCCGGCGGATGCCTGAGAAGCGCGCCCTCGGGTTCACGCGCCTCGAGGCCCCCGCTGCGGCCGGCAGCGAGAACGGTGACGCCTCCGCGCCCCCGAAGCAGACGCTCATGGACGACGCGGCCGCCGCGGCGCTGCTGCCGGACCGGCCGGTGCGCGGGCACAAGGGCACCTTCGGCAAGGTGCTCGCGATCGCCGGGTCGCTCGACTACGCGGGTGCCGCCCTGCTCGTCTGTCGCGCGGCGGGCCGCTCCGGAGCGGGCCTCGTGACGCTGGCGGTGCCCGAATCGCTCCAGCCCCTGTTCGCGACCAAGGTCGTCGAGGCGACGACGATGGCGCTCCCCGAGGACGACGTCGAAGAGGTCGATCCGGAGCCCGCGATCGCCCGCATCCTCGATCACGAGCACGACGTGATCGTGGTCGGGCCGGGGCTGCGGCCCGGCCTCGCCACGACCGACCTCGTGCGCATGCTCCTCGCGCATCCCGAGGACGAGACGTCGCCGGCGGCGCCGCTGGTCCTCGATGCCGAGGCGCTGCGCGCAATGGCGACGATGGGCGACTGGTGGGCCGGCTCGGTCCGGCAGTGCGTCCTGACGCCGCATCCGGGCGAGTTCGAGCGGCTTCGCGAGGGCGCGGGGATCGAGCCCGCAGACGGCGGCGACCTGTCGGCCGACGACGATGCGCGGCGCACGGCCGCCGAGGCCGCGGCGCGGGCGTGGAGCCAGGTCGTCGTGCTGAAGGGCGCAAAGACGGTCGTCGCGGAGCCCGACGGAACGGTGACGGTCGCGCCGTTCGAGAACCCGGGGCTGGCGACCGGTGGCACCGGCGACGTGCTCGCGGGTGTGATTGCCGGGCTGCTCGCGCAGGGCCTCGCGCCCGGGCCGGCTGCGCGGCTCGGCGTGTACCTGCACGGCACCGCGGGCGACGTGATCACCGAGCGCATCGGTGACGCCGGCCTGCTCGCCTCCGATCTGCCGGATGCCATCCCCCTCGTCCGCAAGCGGCTCGCGGCGATCGCCGAGCGCACGAAGTCCGGCAAGCGGCTGGGGTTCTCGGTCCGCGAGGGCGACGGAGCCGGGGCCTGAGCACGTCGCCGAGCCGGCCGCCGATCGAGGACCGGCTCGCCGCCGCGGGCCTCCCGCCCCTCCCGCGCACCGCCTGGGCGGAGATCGACCTTCCGGCACTGACCGGGAACCTTGCGGTCCTGCGCAGGCTCGCTGGCGCGGGCACGCCGATCCATCCCGTGGTGAAGGGCAACGCGTACGGCCACGGCGCCATCGAGATCGCGCAAGCGCTCGAGGACGCGGGCGTAGATGGCCTGTGCGTCGCCACGATCGACGAGGCGCTCGCCCTCCGACGCGCGGGAATGGAGGTCCCGATCCTGGTCCTGTTCCCGGTGCCGTCGGCACTCGCCGGTGCTGCCGCGCGCGAGCGCATCGCCGTCACCGCCAGCGATCCGGCGCTGCTCGACGCCCTGCTGGATGCCCTCGCCGCCGGCCTGCCAGAGCTCCCCCTGGAGGTCCACCTCGAGGTCGAGACGGGCCTCGGGCGGGGCGGCTTCGATCTCGCGTCGATCGTCGCGGCGGGCCGCCGCCTCGCCGAGTCGAACGCGGCGCACGTTGCGGGCGCATGGACGCACTTCCAGGCGCCCGAGGATCTTGCCCGAACGAGCGCGCAGAGCACTCGCTTCGCGGAAGCCACGGACGCGCTCGCGGCCGCGGGGATCGAGGTGCCGCGCAGGCACGCGGCCGCGAGCGGCGGCCTGCTGCTCGGGAACGTCGCGAGCCTCGACGGGGTGCGGCCCGGGCTCGCCCTATACGGCCTGGTGCCGGACGGGCTCGGCCGGGCCGGCACGCCGGCCACTGCTCCCGGTGCCGAAGACCTGCGACCGATCCTCGCGCTCTATGCGCGGCCGGTACGCGTCGCCGAGGTCCCGGCCGGCTGGGGCATCAGCTACGGCCCGTCGTTCACGACGAGCAGGCCGTCGCGCATCGCGACCCTGCCGTTGGGCTACGGCGACGGGTGGTCGCGGTCGCTCGCGAATCGCGCCTCTGCCCTCGTCCGCGGCGGGCGCGTGCCGCTCGTCGGCAACGTCGCCATGGACGCCGTGATGGCCGACGTCACCGATGTCCCCGGGCCGCCGGTCGGGGTGGACGACGAGTTCGTCCTCATCGGCGCGCAGGGAGAAGAGGCGATCACGGTCGGCGCCGTGGCGGACGAACGCGGGACGAACGCCTGGGAGGTCGTGACCAACCTCTCCGCGCGCCTGCCTCGGGTGTACCATGCGGCGTCCGTTCCGCGGCAGACGCGGACCCTCGTCGTGGACGAGGTGGGCGACAGGAGGCCGACCCGACCGTGAGCGAGCCCGGCGACCTCGGCGAGGAGCAGCGCGACGAGCTGGTCGAGGAGGTCGCGCGCGAGATCCAGCTCCGTGGCCTGACCGCGCCTGCCGTCCACTTCCTGCAGGCCTCGCGCCCGTACCGGCCGCTCGGCGCCAACGCCATGCTCTTCTTCGACCCGGTCCTCCACGGCCTGTTCGGCGGTGCGCTGCCGAGCGCCTCGGCGCTCCTGGCCGACGAGGACGGCATCGAGCAGCTGATCGAGCGCCTCGAGGACCTGTCCGAGGAGACCGGCTGGGACGCATAGCCGGTAGGATGCCCGGGTGACGAACGTTCCCCGGGCGCTGCTCGCCATCGATTCCGGCGCGGCGACGACGTCGGTCGCGCTCATCGGCAAGCCCCACGACCGCTGGCGCCTGCTCGGCTCGCTGGCAGCGCCGGCGGGGACGCCGGCCGATGTCCTCGCGGCCGTCGTCGCCGACCGGCTGGTCACGGCCGATCTCGCTCTCGCCGATCACGTCGGCGTCTCCGGCACGAGCGTCGAGGACCTGCCGCGACTCGAGGCGACGAGCAGCCCGCCCGAGACCCTCGCCCTGTTCGGCGCATCGGTCCGTGCCGTCCGCCTGCTCGAGGCCGTTGCGGCGCGGACGCCATGGCGGATCCGGGCCGCCTCGCCCGAGAGCCACGACCCGCGCGAGATGACCGAGCTCGCCCTCCGGCCCGAGGTGACGGCCGTCCTCGTGGGCGCCGGCGACCCGCCGGGCCCGGACGAACGCGGCTGGCTCGACGACCTCGCCGGGCTCGTCGGCGCAGTCGCGCGGCGGCGACCGGAGCTGCGCGTGGTGCTCGCCGGTCCGATCGCCGAGCGTGCCGCCTGGGCGGAAGGCTTCGGCAGCCCCCTCGAGAGCAGCATGGAGCGCATCCTCGCGGCGCCGGCCATCGGCCTGCGGAGCGGCCCGGACGAGGAGCTCCGGGACATCCTCGACCGGCTGCTGCCCGGTGCTTCCGACGCGCGTCACATGTCGGTCCGGGCGGTGCTCTCCCTCGCCGACGCGCTCGACCGGCGAATCGAGCTGCTCGACATCGGGCTCGACGGGGCCGTTCGCGCACTGGCAGATCCTGGCGTCGCCGACCAGGGCCCGTCGGTCGTGGCCGTCCGCACCGCCCAGGGGGCGCTCGTGCCGCTCGACATCGACGATGCCGCGGTCGACTCGGTGCTCGCGTGGACCACCGGCAGCCTGGATCGCCACCGCATGGGTGACCGGCTCCTGGACCTGCGCGCCCAGCCATGGGCCAATGCGGCGGGCGATGGCGCGCGGCTCCGGCTGGCGGCGGGGCGTGCGGCGCTGTCGCGGCTCGCGGAGCGCAGCCACGACATCGGCCAGATGGCCAGCCCGGACGTCACGATCGTCGCCGGCGGTGCCTTCGCGGTGGCACCGGCCCGCGCCGTCGCCATGGCGATCGCCGACACCATCCGCCGGCCCGGCGCAACGCAGCTCACCCTCGACCATGCGCGCCTCCTGGGGCCGGTCGGAACGATCGACGACCCCGACGAGCGCCGCGACCTCATCGCCGACCTCGCCGACGACCTCCTGGCACCACTCGGCAGCCTCGTCGTCGTCGGCAGCGTGCCCACGTCCCGCCGGAGCGCCGGCCGGGCCGGCCGGCTCACCCTCGATGGCGACCGGCACGGCCGCCACGACCTGACCGGCGGCGACGTGGCCTTCGTCGACCTGCCGCCCGGTGACCAAGCGCTCGCGACGCTCGAGTTCCGTGACGCCGTTCGGATCGGGCATCGAGCGCGCCGCGTTGCGGTCCAGGTGTCGGGCGGGGTAGCCGGACTCGCGGTCGACCTGCGCGACGTGCCCCTGCGTCTGCCGGAGCGACGCGACCGCCGCCGGGCGGCCCTCGCCGAGTGGGGCCAGCTCGCCTGGCCGGACGACGAGCGTTGAGCCGGCGATGATCGACACCCCCACCGCCCCGGCCCTGGACGCCGGCCTCGAGCTCGTCGCGAAGCGATCTCTGCTGATCTCGCCGGTCGACGCGTTCTTCGGGCTCGCGCCCGGTGATCGGCCGCTCGTCAAGACCGGGGAGGCGGTCGGCCGCGGCCAGCCGATCCTGGAGCAGTACCGGGACCGCCGCACCATCGTCGTGACCGGCCAGGTCGCCGACGACGGACCGGGGGCGCCAGGCGATCGCCTGGCTGCGTCCGGGCGACGACCGAAGGGCGGAGAGCCGCGGCCCGGCGGCGAGCTGCTGTTCCGGAGGGGCGGCACGTGGCGCGTCGCCGGCGGCGACAATCCCGAGCCGATCGAGGCGCCCTTCGCCGGGGTCGTGCACGACGTTCGGCCGGGCACCGGCGTCACGCTGCGCTCGGCCACGAGCGCGATCGTCGGCAGGTCGGTCCTGGCGGGCCCGGCGTGGGGCAAGCTCCATGTCGCGACGGGCGCGGACGGCGAGGTGCGTGCGCAGCACGTCGACGTCGGGGCGGCCGGCGCGATCATCGTTGCCGGCGCGCGGATCGACGCGGAGGCGCTGACCCGCGCCCGCGCCGTGGGCATCCGCGGCGTCATCGTGGCCGCGCTCGGGATCAAGGAGCAGCGCGACTTCCTGGCCTCGGAGCGCCGCGGTCGCGCCGCGGTCCACGGGTTGCCGTCGTTCGGGATCCTGGTCCTCGACGGGGCCGGCCGGCGTCCGATCGCATCGTCGATGATGGCCCTGTTCGAGGCGCTCGAAGGCACGATGGTCGCCATCGTCGGGAGTCCGCCGTCGCTCGTGATCGACGAGCCGGCAACCGACCTGCCGTTGCCGGCACACGGTATGGTGCGCGTTCGATCCGGTCCGCTCGCCGGCGCCGAAGGCACGTGGGCCGGGCTCGCGGGGCCGCGCCGCTTCCCGGCCGGCGTCACGCTCGAGGCCGCCCTCGTGCGGTTCGGCGGCCGGCCGCCGGTCGCGATCCCGATCGGCGACCTCGAACGATTTGCCTGATTCGCTCGAGCTCGTGAGCACGAGCCCGGAGGCCACCAGGGCGTTCGCGGCGCGGCTCGCCGCGGTTGCCGAGCCAGGCGATGTCCTGTGCCTGTGGGGCGACCTCGGCGCGGGCAAGACCGTGTTCGCGAAAGGCTTCGGCGCGGGACTCGGCGTGGCCGACACGATCCTCTCGCCGAGCTTCGTCCTGATGGGCGAATACGCGGGTCGGCTGCCGCTGTTCCACATCGACCTGTATCGGCTCGTCTCCGCCAACGAGGCCGTCGACGGCGGCCTGCTCGACGACCGACAGACCACCGGGGTCGTCCTGATCGAGTGGCCGGATCGGCTCGGCGACGCCCTCCCGCCCGACCGCCTCGACGTCCGGATCGACGGCGCCGCTGACGAGCCCCGACGACTCCGGACTGTGGCGCATGGAGCCGGCCACGAACGGTATGCCGCTGCGGCGCTCGAGGCAGGCGCGCGGCCGATCGCCGCGGTCGCGAACGAGCGATGAGCGGGACACCCGGCTGGCTCCTCGCGATGGACACCGCGACGGCGACGATCGTCGTCGCCGCAGGCACGCTCGATGGCCGGCTCATCGTGGCCCGGGCGTTCGAGGCCCGCTACCGCCACTCGCAGGAGCTGCTGCCGACGGTCGTCGAGCTGATCAGCGAGGCCGGCCTTCGGCTCCCGGACCTTGCAGCGATCGTGGTCGGCACGGGGCCGGGCGCCTTCACCGGGCTGCGGGTCGGGCTTGCGACCGCCAAGACGCTCGCCCACGAGCTGCGCGTGCCGGTCATCGGCATCGCGAGCTCCGACGCGCTGCTGGCCGCGGCGGATGCCGGAGCCGTCCTGTGGTTGCCGTCCGGGCCGCGCGACCGGCTGTCGGTCACCGCCGGGCATGCGCCGGTCGTGGTTCCGGGGGCCGCCGACGCGTCGGTGACGACGCGCCCGGGTGACGGCAGCGACGCGAACGCCGTCGCCGTGGACCTGGACGGGCGGGCGCCGGAGGGGGCACTGGCCCGCGGCCGCGCAACGGTCGAGGCGCTGCCCGCGAGCCTCGTCCGGCTGGGCGCCGCCCGGCTGGCGGCTGGCGACGTCGACGACCCGGAGCGGCTCGTGCCCCGCTACGCGAGCGCGCCGCGCGGCGCGGCCGAGGGCCAGGCGGAAGGAGCCGTGGCGTGGTCGCGCGACCCCCGGTAGCCCTCCGCATCGAGCCGATGACGCTCGATGACCTGCGCGCCGTCCACGCCATCGAGCGCGCCAGCTTCTCCGTGCCGTGGCCGGACGACGCGTACCGCAACGAGCTCCTCACCAACCGGCTCGCGAGCTACGTGGTCGCGCGCGCCGGCGACGTCGTCGTCGGCTTCGCCGGGCTGTGGGTCATGGTCGACGAGGCCCACGTCACGACGTTCGCCGTCGATCCCGGCTGGCGCCGGCGCGGGGTGGGGGAGCGGCTGCTCCTCGCGCTGCTCGACATCGCCGTGTCCCGTGGCGCCCGCGAGGCGACCCTCGAGGTCCGGCTCTCGAACATGCCCGCGCGGAGGCTGTACGAGAAGTACGGCTTCCGGCCCGTCGGGATCCGGCCGCGCTACTACTCCGACAACGGCGAGGACGCGCTGATCATGACCACGGACCCGCTCGCGTCGGGCGGGATGCGCGACCGCGTCGCGGCCCTCCGGGCGGCGCTCGACCAGCACCCGATCGACGCCGACGACGGACCCACGACCCCGCCGGATCGCCCGGAGTACCGCGGATGACCAGTCCCGGCACCGGCGGGCCGCTGCTGCTCGCGATCGAATCGTCGTGCGACGAGACGGGCATCGCGCTCGTCGAGGCGGGCAGCCGGATCCTGTCCAACGTGGTCGCGAGCCAGGTTGCGCTCCACGCGCCGTCCGGCGGCATCGTGCCCGAGGTCGCAGCGCGCGCCCACCTGCGCTGGATCCTGCCTGTCCTCGACGAAGCCTGGGCGGGCGCGGGCGCCACGTGGGACGACGTCGGCGCCGTCGCGGTCACCAGGGGCCCCGGCCTGGCCGGCTCGCTGCTCGTCGGGATCAACGTCGCCAAGACGCTGGCCTGGGTCCACGACAAGCCGCTGGTCGGGGTGAACCACCTCGAGGGCCACCTGTACGCGGCGTGGCTGCGCGACCCGGGCCAGCCGGACGGCGAGGCGCCCGCGTTCCCGCTGGTGGCGCTCGTCGTCTCGGGCGGGCACACCTTCCTCGTGGAGATGCCCGATCACCTCACCTACCGGCTGCTCGGCCAGACGGTCGATGATGCGGCGGGTGAGGCGTTCGACAAGGTCGGGCGGCTGCTCGGCCTCGACTACCCGGGCGGCCCGGCGATCCAGCGCGCCGCCGACGGTGCGCGGCGCCACGACAGCGTCTTTCCACGCGCGTGGCTCGGCGATTCGTACGACTTCTCGTTCTCTGGGCTCAAGACGGCGGCGCGGCGGACGGTCGAGGCGGCCCGCGCGGACGCGGGCCTGCGCGAGCCGGAGGAGCAGCTGCCGCACATCGAGGTTGCCGAGCTCGCGTGGGGCTTCCAGGAGGCGGTCGTCGACGTGCTCGCCACGAAGACGATCCGGGCGGCTCGCGCGGCGGGCGCGCGCTCGATCGTGCTCGGCGGCGGCGTCGCGGCCAATGGCGCGCTCCGGGCCCGGCTCGCGGGCGAGGCGGAGGCCCTTGGCGTGCCGCTCATCGTGCCGCGGCCCGGCCTGTGTACCGACAACGGGGCGATGATCGCCGCCGCCGGGGCGCGCCGGTTCGAGGCGGGCGAACGCTCGGGCCTGGATCTCGAGGCGACGCCGTCGCTGCCGCTCGCGCGGTGACGATCGACCGACCGCCGCGCGCCCCACGCCTCGACCCGCTCGAGGTTCGCCGGACCCTGCGCCGCGAGGGATTGCGCGCGAGCCACTCGCGCTCCCAGAACTTCCTCGCCGATCCCGACGTGCTCGAATCGATCCTCGACCTTGCCGAGGTCGGCGAGGGCACACGGGTCCTCGAGATCGGGCCGGGACTCGGCATCCTGACGGGCGGCCTGCTCGCCGGCGGCGCCGAGGTCACCGCCGTCGAGCTCGACGGCAACCTCGCGGGCTACCTCCACGAGCACTTCGCGGCGCCGATCGAGTCCGGACGGCTGCACATGATCGGGGCAGACGCCCTCGATCTCGACCTCCCGGACCTCGTGCCAGCCCCGTTTCGTGTCGTCGCCAACATCCCGTACCACATCACGAGCCCGCTCCTGCACCGCCTGCTCGAGCGGGCGCCGCGGCCGGAGCGGCTGGTGTTGATGGTCCAGGCCGAGGTCGCCGATCGATTGGCGGCCGCTCCAGGCCAGATGAGCTATCTGTCCGTGTTCGTGCAGGTGCACGCCGCGGTCCGGGTCGCGCTGCGGGTCCCGCCGGAGGCGTTCGAGCCCGCCCCCAGCGTCGCGTCGGCGGTCGTCGTGCTGGAGCCGCGCCCGGAGCCTGCCCTTCCCCAGGAGCGCCCCGAGGAGCTCTGGGGCCTCGTCCAGGCGGGCTTCCGCGAGCGCCGGAAGATGCTCCGGAATGTCCTGGCGCGGCAGCTCCGCGCCGGCCCGGACGGGGCGACGGGACCCCTGGTGGGGCAGGCGCGCGTGGATGCCGCGCTCGCCACGGCCGGGATCGCGGGCGATCGACGCCCCCAGACGCTGTCCGTCGAGGACTGGCTGCGGCTGCTCGAGGCGCTCCGGTGAGCCACGACGCGCTCGCGCCCGTCGTCCGGCTGGCGCCGGCGAAGCTGAACCTGACCTTGGCCGTGACCGGCCGCCGGCGGGACGGCTACCACGAGCTGCACTCGGTGATGGTCCCGCTCGGGCTCGCAGACCGGCTGAGCCTGGCGCCCGCCGTGGGGGGCGCCGACAGCCTGCATGTCGTTGGCGGCGCGGATGGCCGGACGCCGCTCGATCCAGCCGCGTTCAGCTCGGTGCTCCACGGCATTGCCGAGGCCCGGCGCGCCGTCGGTCGCGGCGCCGACGCGTTCCCGCTCGCGGCGCGACTCGAGAAGCGCATCCCGGTAGCCGCCGGCCTGGCCGGCGGGAGCAGCGACGCCGCAGCCGCCGTCGACGGCGCCCTCGAGGCCTGGTCCGCGGAGCTGTCGGCGGACGTTCGCCGGCGCGTGGCCGCGGCGATCGGCTCGGACGTGCCGTTCTTCCTCGCCGGTGGCCCGGCGCTCGTCGAGGGCCGCGGCGAGCAGGTCACACAGCTCAACGGGATCGCCGGCGAGCCACCGGGCGTGCTCCTGGTGACCCCTGCCGTCGAGGCGTCCACCCGCGCCGCCTTCGCGCTCTTCGACGACGACCCGACCGCCGCGCCGCCCCATCGCGGCTCCACGCGCCTGTCCTCGGAGCACCTGGCCGCGGAGCTCGGGCC
>DASQIK010000084.1:0-9562 GCA_035631615.1 Candidatus Dormiibacterota bacterium
CGGCCCGCCGAGCGGATGACGACCGCGCTCGTGATCGGCCGGCGACGGCCGGGGCGACCGATCGCCGATGCCGTTCGCGAGACGCATCAGCTCCTCGTCGCAGCAGGCTGGGCCGCGGAGCGCGTGGTCGTCACCCGCAAGCGCGACTTCCGCAAGCGCGTCGGCGCAGCGGTCGAGGCCAAGGTGGACGTGGTCGTGGCGGTCGGCGGCGACGGGGCGGTCCTGCAGGCGGTCCAGCGCGTGGCCGGCACATCAGTCGCGCTCGGCATCGTCCCGATGGGGACCGGCAACCTCCTCGCGACGAACCTCGAGATCCCGCGGCCGTTGCCGGAGGCCGTGAAGGTGCTGCTGACCGGCGGACGCCGCCAGATCGACGTGGGCCGCCTGACGGTCGGCAAGAAAGAGCGGTTCTTCTCGGTCGCGTGCGGGGTTGGCTTCGATGCCAAGGTCATGAAGGCCACGCCCATGCACGAGAAGCAGCGCTGGGGCAAGCTCGCCTACGCGATGCGCGCCCTCAGCGAGAGCCGCGACCTCCGCGACGTGAAGCACACCATCGAGGTCGACGGCCGGAAGACCACGATGAACGTCGCCCAGATCCTGATCGCCAACTTCGGACAGAGCGGCCTCGGGCTCCAGCCGAAGCTGGCGATCGCGCCGGACGACGGCTATCTCGACGTGTTCGCGCTTCGTGCGCCCCGGCGCAGCTCCGGCCTCCTCGCGGTCTGGGAGGCGTTGCGCATGCGGAGCACCGGCAAGAGCGCGAGCGGTCGCGTGCTCCGGGCGCGCGCCCACAGGATCGAGATCACCGCCCGGCCGAAGCGCCTGGTCGAGATCGACGGCAGCGTCATCGGATCGACCCCGATCGCGATCTCCATCGAGCCGGCAGCCCTGAGCGTGATCGTGCCGGGCGCTACGGCGTCGCGCGAGGCTCCGTCAGCCTGACCTCGCCGAGGACCTCGAGATCGGCCTTCGCGCCGGGCTGCTCACGTCGCGCGCGTCGGTCGGGCGCGGCGCTGCCCTCGAAGTGGACGTGCGCCGAGCCGCCGTCGAAGGTCAGCAGCGACAACATGTTCCCGAACAGCGGGCCAAGCGGGTGGTGCCAGTAGATCGGCAGCGGCGGGACGCGAGTGAGCCTGCCGAGCAGGCGCACGAACCGCGCCACGTGCTTGCTCCAGCCGATGTGGAACACGCCGCGCATCGCGAGCGGGATCGTGTTCTCGAGGGGCGAGCACGTGATCTGGAAGACGCGCGAGGCGAGCGGGCGCGGATAGTCGGCCTCTGACACGTAGCTGTGATGGACATCTCCCGACAGCACGCAGATCGTGGCCGGCGGCTTCTCGCCGTGCTCCCCGCGCCCGACCCGCTCGAACAGGGCCGTGAGCCGGTCGAAGGACAGCCGGAAGGCCGCCCAGTGCTCGAGGTCCACGGCGCGGCGCACCCACTCGGCCGCGCGCCCGAGCAGCCGGCCGCGCGAGCCGGCGCACAATGCCTCGTTCCAGGATTCGATGTCGTGGAGCGCGCGGGGCAGGAGCCAGGGCATCGAGGTGACGACGACCAGGTGCTCGACCGGCCCGTCGGTCGCCTGGCGCTCGATCCAGTCGAACTCGCCGTCGGAGATCATGGAGCGCCGATCGTCGGCGAGGATTCGTCCGCAGCGTGAGTCGATCACGAGCAGGCGGACCGGCCCGAAGTCGCGCCGGTACGACCACATCGCGCCCTTGGCGCCGTCTGCCTCGCGATCGGCTGCCCGGGCGAACTCGCGGAGGAGCTCCTCGGCGTCGGCGACCTCGCGGACTGCCCTGTACGTACGATCGGCCTCGAGGCCCGCCGGCGACAGGTTGCCGAGGTGCTGGTAGATCCAGTACGACATCAGCGCGCCGGTGATGCGCGCGTCCCACCACGGCTCCTTCTGCATGTCGACCCGCCACGCATGGGACGTGTTCCAGTCGTCGTGCACGTCGTGGTCGTCGAAGATCATCGAGGTCGGCATGGTCGACAGCAGCCACCGGATCTTCGGAACACCCCAGGATTCGAGGTAGAGGCGGGTGTACTCCTCGAAGTCGGCGACCTCGGCCTTCGGCGGCCGACGGATGTCGCGGCGCGAGGAGATGAACTTGCGCATGTTCGGCGTGGTGTCGTCCGCGTAGACCTGGTCCCCGGCGAAGACGAGCAGCTCGGGCCAGGCCTGGTGGTCCTGGGACAGCATCCGCGTCGCGAACGCCTCGAGGACGTCGACGCGCTCGCCGGTATCCTGGCCCCGACGCGGCGCCTCGCGACAGGACCCGAACAGCAATCGGATCGGCCGGCTCGTGTCGAGCGTCCGGATCCGGCTTGCTGGGAACGGCGACTGCTCCATCGGCCAGACCTGCGCGTCGTCGATGCGGACCTCGTAGGGCGTGGACGAGGCGGCGGGCAAGCCGGTCAGGACGACGACCGCGTAGTGGTGCCCGCCGACCGCGAACGTCGGTGACCGGCCGGCGACATCACCGGCACGGACCTCGACCTCGCACGGGGCAACAGTCTCGACCCAGATCGTGGCGTCATGCTCGCCGACATGCCGAAGCACCGGCCCCAGGAGGAGTGCGACCATGCTCGAGTTCTAGCAGGCTGATGCTGCGGGGCCGCCTTCACGGAGCGGCCGGACGCTACGAGTACATCACGAGGCTCGGCGATCACGAGGAGCGAGATGCAGCGCGAGGTGACGCTGGTCGCATCGGGCGACCTCCGCGAGACCGCGAACCGGCTGGGCTGGCCCGCGCAGGCCACGCTGGAGCGCAACGTCGGCGCCGCGTTTGGTCGGCACCGGGCCGCCATCCGGCGGGCGCACACGGTCGACGCGTCGCGCGGCCATGGCTTCATCTCGAGCCAGCGGATGGGCATGGCCGTCTTCGAATCGATCGACCGCGACGCGCCGCTGGTGGTCGCGGAGGCCGTGTGGCAGTACAGCCACCACGTGCTGGCGGGTCTTCGCCGCCATCGCGGCCCGATCCTGACGGTCGCGAACTGGAGCGGCGAGTGGCCGGGGCTCGTCGGCATGCTCAACATCAACGCCTCGCTCACCAAGATGGGCCGGTGCTACAGCACGATCTGGGGTGAGGACCTGACCGATCCGTTCGCCGACGCCGCGATCGCGCGCTGGCTCGAGACGGGCGTCGTCGAGCACGACACCTCACACGTTCGAGATCTCGACGCAGCGGCCCTGCCGGCCCCGGCAGCGGCGCTTGGCCGGCGACTTGCCAGCGAGCTGGCCGAACGGATGGCGATCCTCGGCGTCTTCGACGAAGGCTGCATGGGGATGTACAACGCGATCATCGACGACGAGCACCTCAATCCCGCCGGGATCTACAAGGAGCGACTGAGCCAGTCCGCCCTCGTCGCCGCGATGCGCGAGGTCACGGAGCGCGAGGCGAGAGCCGCCTATGGCTGGCTGACCCGCCGAGGGATGGAGTTCCGCCTCGGCAGCGACGGCGCCACGGAGCTGACGGAGGACCAGGTCCTCGATCAGCTGCGGCTGTACATCGCGGCAACGCGGATTGCGGATGCCTTCGGCTGCGATGCGATCGGCATCCAGTACCAGCAGGGTCTGAAGGACATGGCGCCCGCGTCGGACCTTGCCGAGGGGTTGTTGAACGACGCGGACCGGCCACCGGTGTCGGCCATCGGAGCGGCCGGCCGCGAGCTGTTCCCGGGCCGCCCGGTCGTCCACTTCAACGAGGTCGACGAGGGCTCGGCGGTCGATGCCCTCGTGACCAACCGGGTCTGGACGGCGCTCGGGCTGAACGCGGCGACCACGCTCCACGACGTTCGCTGGGGCGCGCCGTTCGGCGACGACTTCGTGTGGGTCTTCGAGATCTCGGGGGCCGTCCCGCCGGCGCACCTCGTCGGCGGGTACGCGGGCGCGGTGAGCGAGCGCCAGCCGCCGGTGTACTTCGGGCTCGGGGGCGGCACGATCAAGGGCGTGAGCCGGCCGGGCGAGATCGTCTGGAGCCGCGTCTTCCTCATGGACGGCCGGCTGCATGCGGACCTCGGGCGGGCCACGGTCGTGGAGCTGCCGCGCGCGGAGACCGAGCGGCGCTGGCAGGCAACGACCCCCCAGTGGCCGATCATGCACGCGGTCCTGCACGGCGTGAGCCGCGACCAGATGATGGCCCGCCACCGCGCGAACCACATCCAGGTCGCCTACGGCGCGGACCCGGCCAGCGCGAACGAGGCCCTCGCCGCCAAGGCGGCGATGTTCGACTCGATGGGCATCGCCGTCCACCTGTGCGGCACGGTGCCGGTTGGCTGACCTCCTCGTCGGGATCGACGTCGGGACCCAGAGCTCGAAGGGCGTCCTCGTGCGACTCGACGGCACGCTGATTGCCCGGGCGCGCGCGGAGCACGGGACGGCGATGCCGCGGCCCGGCTGGGCGGAGCAGGACGCGGACGCGGTCTGGTGGGCCGATGTCTGCGTGATCGCGCGGCAGCTCACCGGCGCCGTGCCGGCCGGGGATCGCATCGGCGCGGTCGGCGTCAGCGCCATCGGGCCGACCGTGCTTCCGCTCGATGGTGGCGGCCGGCCGCTTCGGCCGGCGATCCTGTACGGCGTCGACACGCGGGCCGCCGCCCGGATCGCTGCCCTCGAGGCCCGCCACGGAGCGGCGAATCTCGCCGCGTGGTCCGGGATGGACCTGTCGAGCCAGGCGGCGGGGCCCAAGATCGCCTGGATCCGCGACAACGAGCCGGCGGTGCACCGATCGGCCCGCTGGTTCGTGACGGCGACGACGTACCTCGTCCACCGCCTCACCGGCGCGATGGTCATCGACGCCCACACCGCCTCGCACTTCAACCCGCTGTTCGACCGGTCGGCGATCGCCTGGTCGGATCGCTACGCCGAAGGGATCACCGACACGGACCGCCTCCCGGCGATCGGCTGGCCGACCGACATCGCAGGCGTGGTGACGCCCGAGGCCGCCGCCGCAACGGGGCTCCCGGCCGGCGTGCCGGTGGCGGTCGGGACGGTGGACGCCCTCGCCGAGGCGGTGAGCGTCGGCGTCGAGCGACCGGGCGACCTCATGGTCATGTACGGCAGCACGACGTTCTTCATCCTCGTCGCCGAGTCACCGGTCGAAGCGGGCTCGCTGTGGCTGGCGGCCGGCGCCGAGCGCGGCCAGTGGGCGCTGGCGGCCGGCCTCGCGACGGGCGGCTCGGCGCTCGCCTGGTTCCGCGATCAGCTCGCCCCCGACCTCGTCGCCGCGGAGCACGCCGGCGGGCCCGGGGCGTTCGCGGCGCTGTCTGCCGAGGCGGCGCTTGCCGATGCCCGGCTCGCGGCCACCGATCGCGAGGACCTGCTGTTCCTGCCCTACTTCTCCGGCGAACGCACGCCGATCAACGACCCGCGCGCCCGTGCCGTGGCCGCGGGCTTGTCCCTTGGGACGGACCGCGGCGCGCTGTACCTCGGGTTGCTCCAGGGAATCGCGTATGCCACCCGCGCCAACCTCGAGGCCATGCGCGAGCTCGCGCCCATCCGGCGCGTGGTGGCCGTCGGCGGCGGGACGGCAGACCCGCTGCTGATCCAGCTCGTGTCCGACGCAGCGGGCATCGACCAGGAGGTCCCCGGCGAGGTCATCGGCGCTTCGCGCGGCGACGCCCTCCTCGCGGGCCTCGCCACCGGGCTCGTCGAGCGATCGAGCGTGGACGCATGGGTCACGATCTCGCGAACCATCCACGCCCGGCCCGAGCACCGGGCACGCCACGACGCCCGATTCGCCGCCTTCAATGACCTCTATCGCGCGACCCGGGGCATCGTCCACGGCCTGGCAGCCGAGCCGGGGCTGGACCTCGGACTTGCGGAGCACGGCCCGGAGCGGGCATCATCGCGGCACAACTGAAGAGCGCTTATCAAGAGTGGTGGAGGGACCGGCCCGATGAAGCCACGACAACCTGCCGGCCTCGAGCCGGAAAGGTGCCAATTCCGGGCAGGTCCTCCTGCGAGATAAGGTCCGCCTCGATGGCCCTTCCGCAGCGGAGGGGCCTTCTCGTTTCCGGTCCAGGCGCCCACACCGCATCGACGCGACCGGAGGCGACCATGACGACCGAGCTCCTCTCCGCGAACAACGCGGCCGCGGCGGCCACGCCCGCCGCGCCGCCGCGCATCCGAGGGTTCGCCTGCCGCAACTGCGGGCGCGCCGAGCCACTGGGCGTGGCGTACGTCTGCAGTGCATGCTTCGGGCCGCTCGAGGTCGACTATGACCTTGCCTCGATCGCCATCGACCGGGCGACGATCGCCACGCGGCCGCCGGGCATCTGGCGCTATCTCGAGCTCCTCCCGGTCGAGTCGCAGCCCGCGCGCGGCCTGGCGGTCGGCTCGACACCGCTGGTCCGAGCGGAGCGACTGGCGCCCCGCCTCGGCGTCGACAACCTGCTCCTGAAGGACGACACCCGCAACCCGACCCTGTCGTTCAAGGACCGGGCGGTCGCGGTCGCGGCGGCGCGCGCGCCGTCGCTCGGCATCACGACCCTTGCCTGTGCCTCGACGGGCAACCTCGCCGCGGCCACCGCCGGCGCCGCGGCCGCGATCGGGCTGCCGGCGTTCGTCTTCGTTCCGGCCACCGTCGAGCCGGCCAAGATCCGCCACGCGCTCGCCTACGGTGCGATGGTCGTCCCGATCGACGGCACGTACGACGACGTGAACCGGCTGTGCATCGAGGTCGCCGACGAGCTCGGCTGGGGCTTCGTCAACGTCAACCTCCGGCCGTATTACGCCGAGGGCAGCAAGACGCTCGCGTTCGAGATCGCCGAGGGCCTGGGCTGGCGGACGCCGGACGTGATCGTCGCCCCGATCGCCTCGGGCGCCCTGTTCGCCAAGCTCGCGAAGGGCTTTCGCGAGCTCGTTGCGGTGGGCCTCATCGACGAGCGCCCGATCCGCTTCGTGGGCGCGCAGGCCGCCGGATGTGCGCCCGTGGCGGACGCGTGGGAGCGTGGCGGCCAGGTCGAGCCCGTGCGAATGCCGGACACGTTCGTGCACTCGCTGGCGATCGGCAGCCCGGCCGACGGGCGCTACGCACTGGAGGCCGCCCGCGCGAGTGGCGGCTCCATCGAGGCCGTCCCGGACGCAGCGACGGCCCAGGCCGTGCGGGACACGGCCCAGCTCGAGGGCATCCACATCGAGCCGGCGGGTGGGGTGACCGTGGCCGCAGTGGCGGCGGCTCGCCGTCGGGGCGTGGTCCGGGACGGCGACGAGGTGGTCGCGCTCGTCACGGGCAATGGCCTCAAGACCCCGGACGCGTTCGAGCACGGCCTCGAGCCGCAACCCGGGACCGGCAACCGGCCGGGGCTCGCGCCGGTGCTCCCGCCCAGCTTCGACAGCTTCGAAAGGTGGCTCCTGGCATGACCGCGATCCGCATCCCGCCTGTCCTTCGGACCGCCACCGGCGGCGCCAAGCACGTCGAGATCGAGGGCTCGACCGTCCGCGAGGTCATCGATCGCCTGGTCGCCACGTACCCGGGCACCGCCAACCAGCTGCAGACACCCGATGGCGAGCTGAACGCCTTCGTCAACGTGTTCGTCAACGGGACCGACGTGCGGCACCTCCAGGCGCTCGACACGCCCGTCGGGTCGACCGACCAGGTCATCCTGCTGCCGGCGATGGCCGGCGGCTGAGCTCCACGTCGGGGTCGTCGTCGGCTACCGTCGTCCGTGATGGGCTACTTCGACACCGCCGACCGGGAGGACGCATGGTCAGGCGGCGTCCGGCTGGTCCCGATCACCACGCCCGGGGGCGAGTTCCGGGTCTGGACTCGGCGGGTCGGCAACAACCCGCGCGTGAAGGTGCTCCTCCTCCACGGCGGCCCCGGCGCGACGCACGAGTACTTCCAGGCGTGCGACTCGTACTTCCCGGCCGCGGGCATCGAGTACTACTACTACGACCAGCTCGGCTCGGCCTGGAGCGACCAGCCCGACGAGCCGGACCTGTGGACGATCCCGCGCTTCGTCGACGAGGTCGAGCAGGTTCGATTGGCGCTCGGACTCGACCGAGACAGCTTCTACCTCCTGGGCCATTCGTGGGGCGGAATGCTCGCGATCGAGTACGCCCTCGAGCACCAGGAGCACCTCAAGGGCCTCGTGATCTCGAACATGATGAGCAGCGGGCCCGCCTACAACGCGTACGCCGAGCAGGTGCTCATGCCGGCGATGGACCAGGGCGTCCTCGCCGAGATCAAGGGCTTCGAGGCGACCGGCACCACCGACGACCCGCGCTACATGGAGCTCCTGTACGAGCACCACTACGTCCAGCACGTCCTGCGGCGCCCCCTGTCCGAGTGGCCGGACCCGGTGAACCGCGCCTTCGCGGCGATCAACCAGCAGATCTACGTCCCGATCCAGGGTCCCAGCGAGCTCGGCGCGGGCGGCCTGCTGCTCACGTGGGATCGAACCGCGGATCTCGCGCGGATCACCGTGCCGACGCTCGTGATCGGCGCCCAGCACGACACGATGGACCCGGACTTCATGCGGATGATGTCCACGCAGCTCCCACGGGGCAGCTACCTGCACTGCCTCGAGGGCAGCCACCTGGCCATGTACGACGACCAGGCGGCGTACTACCGCGGCCTCATCGACTTCATCGAGCGGGTCGATCGGGAGGCGACGACCGGCTAGCCAGGGACGAGGAAACCGCACGCGCTCCAGCGGCGTCTCCCGCGCCTCGCGGCCGGATACGCCGCATCGACCATGGATGGAGCCTCGCGATGTCCTCCCGAACGATCTCGATCCCCGTGCCGGTCCCCGGCTCCCGAGCCGGCTGGCTCGCCACCGGGCTGGCCGTCGGCGCTCTTGCGGCCATCCTCGCCGGACCGCTGCTGCAGCCCCGCCACGCGCTCGCCGTCGACCCGACCACGACCACCCCCGAGCACACGATCTCCGTGTCGGGCACCGGCCACATCGTCCTCACCCCCGACACCGCCGACCTTCGGCTCGGCGTCAGCTCGACCGCCAGAACCGTCAAGGCCGCGCGCGCCGCCGCGGCCACCTCGATGACCGCCGTCATCGCCAGCCTCAAGGCCCTCGGCATCGCCGACAAGGACATCCAGACGACCACCCTGTCGCTCCAGCCGACGTACGACTACTCGGCCAACACGAACCCGCCGCGACTCACCGGCTACCAGCTGTCGAACGCCATCGCGGTCACCGTCCGCGACCTCGACAAGCTCGGCGATGCGATCGACAACTCGCTCGCGGCGGGCGCCACGAGCCTGGATGGCGTCTCGTTCCGCGTCGCCGACCAGACGACCGCCGAGCAGCGGGCGCGCCAGGCCGCGATGGACGAGGCGAAGGCCAAGGCCAAGACCCTTGCCGATGCGGCCGGGATCTCGATCTCCGGCGTCGCCTCGATCAGCGAGACCGTGGCGCCGGTCCCCTACCCCGTCTACTACGGCTTCGGCGCCGCGGGCGCCCCGCAGTCGACGGACGTCAAGACCCCGGTCGCCGCCGGCTCGACCGAGGTGACCGTCACCGTTGCGGTCGTCTACCTGATCGGCTAGCTCATCGTCGGCTGGCTCGTCGGCTCGGCGGCCGCCCTTGGGTG
>DASQIK010000085.1:0-21080 GCA_035631615.1 Candidatus Dormiibacterota bacterium
CGAGGCCCGCGTCCGCTGGAGGCGGGCCTCGTGCTTTCTCGGAGGTTCCCTGATCCGCCGGTGCTGAACGGGCATCCGTGTGCATCCGTGGCCCGATCAAGCCCGTGTGCTCCGTCGGCCGGTGGTCGTGGCCGGGCAGCACTCGCTGGTCGCCGGAGGGTCGCGCGGCTGCGAGGCTCCTGTCGCGTGGAGGCCGGTGGGACGAGGCGCCCGGCAATGCCCGTCCTGCCACCCTTGCACCATGCTTGGTGCTCTCTGGCGACTCGTGATGTACCGGTTCCTCGGTGGCCGGGTGCTCCTTGCCATCTCGTTGCTTGCCTGGCTGCGCAGCCTCATCAGCGGGCGACGGCAACGTGCCGCCGCCGAGCGGGCGGCGCAGGCTGCCGCTGTCAAGCCGGCCCCGCGCGTCGTCGCCAACGAGCCCTAGCTCGGCGGCGCGCCCCGCGGCATCCGGGCAGCGAGCACGTCGCGATCCGCGGCGTGGCGCTCGAACCAGGTCTCGAAAAGCGGGCAGCGCGGCGTGATCGTGAAGCCGCTGCGTCGAGCGTCGGCGATGACGTGGCGCACGAGCACCGACCCGATGCCACGCCCGCCGAACTCGGACGGGACCTCGGTGTGGATCGCGACGAGGCGGTTCCGGACGCGCCCGTAGTCGACCCAGCCCACGAGTTGATCGCCGATCCGCGCCTCGTAGCGGCGCCCCTCCGGGTTGTCCGTGATGGTCAGCATCTCGCTCATGCGGGGGGCTCCGGCTGCTCGATGTCGGGGAGGAGCGGCTGCCCGGTGATCAGGCGCGATCCGCGCCCGTGGGTCATGAAGGTCCACGCCCATCGCGTCAGGACGACGATGCGGTTGGCGAACCCGATCAGGTAGACGAGGTGGATGCCGAGCCACAGGAGCCAGGCGATGAATCCGCCGGTCTTGCCGAACGGCCCGAGCCAGCCGATGTTGGTTACCCCGGACAGCCGGCCGATGACGGCCACGTCGCCACGGTCGCTGAATCGGAAGGGCTTCGGCATCCTGCCGTCGAGGCGCTCGACGATCGCGCTCGCGACGTACGTGCCGCCCTGGATCCCGCCCTGCGCGACGCCCGGCACCGGCCGTTCGGGCTTCCAGGGCTGCACCGCCGCGTCGCCGATCACGAAGATCTCGGAGTGGCCAGGGATCGCCAGGTCCTCGCCGACCCGGATCCGGCCGGCGCGATCCGTCCCGGCGCCGGTGGCCGTGGTGACGGCTCTCGCGAACGAGGAGGCCTGGACGCCGGCGGCCCACAGCACGGTCCTCGCGGGGACCGTCGATGGCGAGGGTTCGCCACTTGCGCCCGTGACCACCTCGACGGTGACCGCGCGCTCGGTGATGCCGGTGACGCGCGTGCGGGTCCGGACATCGACGCCGAGACGCCGGAGCTGCCGCTGCGCCGACGCCGAGCGGCCCGGCGGATACGGGGGGAGGATCCGATCCATCGCCTCGACAAGGATGATCTTCGCGTCGCGCGAGTTGATCGAGCGGAAGTCGCGCCGGAGCGTGTCGTTGGCGATCTCGCCGAGCGCACCCGCGAGCTCGACCCCGGTCGGCCCGCCGCCGACGACGACGAACGTCATCCACTCGCGCCTGCGCTCCGGTTCATGCTCGCGCTCGGCCGCCTCGAACGCGATCAGGATGCGGCGTCGGATCTCGGTCGCGTCATCGATCGACTTGAGGCCCGGCGCCAATCGCGCCCACTCGTCATGTCCGAAGTAGGAGTGTCGCGCGCCCGTCGCGACGACGAGGGTGTCGTACGGGATCGGGCCGCCGTCGGACAGCTGGACCTCGCGCCGCTCGGGATCGAGCCCGATCGCCTCCCCGAGCAGCACGGTGGTGTTCGCGTTCCGACGCAGGATGCTGCGCAGCGGCTGCGCGATCTCGCCGGGCGCCAGCGCGCCGGTCGCGACCTGGTAGAGCAGCGGCTGGAACAGGTGATGGTTGCGACGATCGACGACGGTGAGGTCGATCCGGGGATCCTTGCCCAGCCGGCGCGCCGCGTAGAGGCCACCGAATCCCCCACCCACGATCGTGACGCGATGGGCCGGCGGGGCTGGAGTCTGCACCCGTCAAGTTTGGCGGAGCGCTGGACGGCGCGCGCGGGCCAGCAGCTAGCGGATCCGGGTCGGCGCTCCCGGGGCCCAGGTGTGGACCTTGTGCCGGTTCGTCTCGTAGTGGCGGGCCTCATCGACCGCGCCGGGGCCCTTGCGGGTCTGGAGGACCGCGTCGATCTCGTCCTTGAGGCCGCGTCCGGCGGGAACCCGCTTGAGCCACTCCAGCCACGGCCGGTCGATCCGGGCGATCTGCCCGAGCGTCCAGCCCTCGTAGCGGCCGAAGCGAATGAGCGGCCCGAACGGCGTGCCCCGGGGCGGACCGGCGTGGTCGTCCGTCCGCGACGGTGGATTGGTGGCGCCCGCGAGCGATCCGTCGCCACTTGTCGATGCGGACGCGGCCGGCCGTTCGCTCGCACTCGAGGTGCTCGACGGGCTCGACCCGTACTCGCGGGCGGCGGTGCCCGGATGGCGGCCGGCGCGCTCGATGTCGTATTCGCGCCGGCGGCGTGGGTCGCCGAGGACCTCCCAGGCTGCGTTGATCCTCTTCATCTCGTCCTCGTCGCCGAAGACGTCGGGATGGAAGATCTGGGCGAGGGCGCGATAGGCCGCCTGGACGACGAGCGGGTTGGCCGCGGGATCCACCTGCAGGACACGGTAGTAGTCGGGGTGTGCACGCTCCACGGTGGGAGCATGCGGCTGGTGGCGCGGGTTGTCAGGTGCCCGCGGGTACGGTCCCGGGCGGTACCAACGGCTCGCCCTACCTGTCGCGTTCGGCGGAGCCGGCGAGCGTCGCCTGGGCGGCCGCGAGGCGGGCGACCGGCACGCGGAATGGCGAGCACGACACGTAGTCGAGGCCGATCCTCTCCACCTTGGCGATGGACTCCGGGTCGCCACCGTGCTCGCCGCAGATCCCGATCTCGAGATCGGGCCGCGTCGTCCGGCCCTTGTCGACCGCGATCTTCATCAGCCCGACGATCGCGTCGTCGAGCGTCTGGAACGGGTTGACCGGCAGGATCTTGTCCTCGACGTACTTGAGGAGGAAGCCACCCTCCGCGTCGTCGCGGCTGAACCCGAACGTCATCTGGGTCAGGTCGTTCGTGCCGAAGCTGAAGAACGACGCCTCGCGGGCGATCTCGTCCGCGGTGAGAGCGCCCCGGGGCACCTCGATCATCGTGCCGAACTTGTACTCGACCTTGACGCCTGCCTTCTCCTCGACCTTGATTGCCTCGGCCTCGAGGAGCGACTTCGTGACCGCGAGCTCGTTCACATGCCCGACGAGCGGGATCATGATCTTCGCGATCGGGTTGCCGCCGGCACGCTTGACCGCGATCTGCGCGTTCAGGATGGCCCGCGTCTGGACCTTCACGAAGTCCGGGATCATGAGCCCGAGGCGCACGCCGCGGAGGCCCAGCATCGGGTTCTGCTCGTGCATCGACTGGATGGTCCGCAGCAGCTCGCGATCCTCCTCGGAGGCGCCGCCGTGCTCGTCGGCCTTCGTGACCTTGACGAGCTGGTCGTCGAGGTTGGGCAGGAACTCGTGCAGGGGCGGGTCGATGAGCCGGATGACCACTGGCAGCGAGTCCATCGCCCTGAAGATGCCCTCGAAGTCGCCCTGCTGGAGCACCTCGAGCTTGGCCATCGCGGCATCGAACGTCGACACGGCGTCGCGCTCGTCATCGGACAGGGACTCGCCCGCGGCGGCCTTGGCCTTCGCCCGTGTCGCGACGCCCGAGACCAGGATCGCCCCGCGGACGATCTCGAGCCGGTCGCCCTCGCGGAACATGTGCTCGGTGCGGCACAGGCCGATGCCCTGGGCGCCGTAGCCGCGGGCCTGGGCTGCCTCCTCGGGCTTGTCGGCGTTGGTCCAGACGCCCATGCGCCGGATCCCATCCGCCCAGCCGAGGATGGTCTGCAGCTCGGGCTGGTCCTCGAACCGGGCCTGCACCGTCGGCAGCGCCCCGAGGTACAGGTCGCCGGTCGTGCCGTCGAGGCTCAGCCAGTCGCCCTCGTCGAAGTCGATGCCGGTGATGGCGCACGCTGCCGACTTGCCCGCGTAGTCGACGTCGAGGGCCGCAGAGCCGGCGACGCACGGCTTGCCGATCTGGCGCGCGACGACCGCCGCGTGCGAGGTCGCGCCGCCGCGGGCCGTGATGATGCCCTCGGCCACGGCCATGCCGTGGAAGTCGTCCGGCGAGGTCTCGATCCGGACGAGGATGACCTTCTCACCGCGCCCGACCCACTCGACCGCGGTGTCGGCATCGAACACGGCCCGCCCCACGGCGGCACCCGGCGAGGCGTTGAGACCCTTCACGATTCGCTTCGCGGTCTTCAGGGCGTTCGGGTCGAACGTCGCCCGCAGGAGCTGGTCGACCTGCGCGGGCTCGATCCGACCGACCGCCTCGGCGGGCGTGATGACGCCCTCCTGGACCATGTCGACCGCAATTCGCACCGCAGCGGCCGCAGTCCGCTTCGCGTCGCGCGTCTGGAGCATGTACAGCCGCCCGCGCTCGATCGTGAACTCGAGGTCCTGGACGTTCCGGTAGTGCTGCTCGAGCTGCCGCCCGATGCGGTTGAACTCGTCGTAGACGGCGGGCATGTCCTGCTGGAGCTGGCTGATCGGCGACGGCGTGCGGATGCCCGCGACGACGTCCTCACCCTGGGCGTTCGTGAGGTACTCGCCGAAGAGCTGGTTGTCGCCGGTGTTCGGGTTGCGGGTGAACGCGACGCCGGTCCCGGAATCGTCGCCCATGTTGCCGAAGACCATCGCCACGACGTTGACGGCGGTGCCCAGGTCGTGTGCGATCTTCTGGCTGTTGCGATAGTCGTTGGCGCGCTTGCCGAACCACGAGGCGAAGACAGCCTTGATGGCGAGATCGAGCTGCTCGAGCGGGTCGGTCGGGAAGTCGCGGCCGGTGTCCGCCTTGACGACCGCCTTGAACTCGTCGACGAGTTGCTTCAGGTCATCAACCGTCAGGTCCGTGTCGCGGGCGTCCTTGCCGTGGGCGTGCTTGGCGGCTTCGAGCGGCTCGTCGAAGCGCTCCGCCTTCACGTCCATGACGATCCGGCCGAACATCTGGATGAACCGCCGGTACGCGTCCCACCCGAAGCGCTCGTTGCCGGTCAGCGCGATCAGGCCGTGCAGGGTCTCGTCGTTCAGCCCGAGGTTCAGGACGGTGTCCATCATCCCGGGCATCGAGAACCTGGCGCCGGAGCGGACGCTGACGAGGAGCGGGTTCTTCGCGTCGCCGAAGCCCTTGCCGGTCTGGCGCTCGACCACGTGGAGCGCTTCGAGGACGTCGTCCCAGAGCCCGTCGGGGAGCCGCTCGCCGGCCGCGAAGTAGTCGTTGCAGGCAGCGGTCGTGATGGTGAAGCCGGGCGGCGTCGGGAGGCCCGCGCGGGTCATCTCGGCGAGCCCGGCGCCCTTGCCGCCGAGCAGGTCCTTCATCGTGCCGCTGCCCTCGGCTGCGCCGTCGCCCCAGGCGTAGATGTAGCGCTTCGCAGCCTTGTGGGCGCGCTCAGTGACGGGCTCGGCGGTCTGGGTCATGAGCGGGCAGGCTCCTTCGACGGTCTCGTTCGGATGCGCTCGATTGTAGCCGCGGGTCCCGTTCCGGCCGGTCGGCCCGCTACCATCTCGATTGATGCTCGAGCTCGACGAACGCGTCATCGTCTCGGACGCGCCGCAATACAACGCGAGCCTGATCGCGCGCTCGGACGAGACGGAGAGTCTCGGCTACTTCACGGTCAGGTTCGACGGGCCGGCCACGCCGTTCCTGTCCGGGCAGTACATGACGATCGGCGTCTTCGTCGAGGATCCGTCCACCCCGACCGGTACCCGGATCGTGCAGCGGCCGTACTCGGTCGCGTCCGACCCGGGCGTTGCCGACTCGGACGGCTATGAGCTGTACATTCGCCTCGTCCAGGGCGGCCTGTTCACGCCGCTGCTGTGGCGTCTGCCGATCGAGCACAAGATGCGGATGATCGGCCCGAAGGGCAAGTTCACCCTCGAGCCCGACGACGACCGGACGCACCTCTTCATCTCGTCGGGCACGGGCAACGCGCCCTTCGTGTCGATGATGAAGATGCTGCTGCGCGAGGGGCGGCCACGGAAGGCGGTGTTCCTCAATGGCGTGTCCTATGCCGGCGACCTCGGGTATCGGGCGCTCGTCGAGGGCTGGGAGCGAGACGGCCGCTACCCGGTGCAGTACATCCCGACCGTCTCACGCCCCTCTGCGCCGGAGAACGCCGGGTGGCGCGGCCGCTGGGGTCGGGTGGAATCCATCGTCGCGCCGGTCTGCTCGGAGCTCGACCTCACGCCGGACAACACGATCGCCTACATCTGCGGCAACCCGGACATGATCCTGGCCGCGGAGGAGACGCTCCTCGGCCTCGGCTTCCCCGAGCCGCAGGTCAAGAAGGAGCTGTACTGGCCGAAGGGCAAGGAACCGACAGGCGGCGGCACCTCGACCGACGAGTAGCCCTCGTCAGGCGGTACGGCCCAGGATGTCGAGCAGCATTCGGTTGAACTTGGGCTCGTCCGCGTCCATGGCGAACTGGACGTTCGCCGGCTTGCCGCTGCGGAAGCGACGGTCGCAGACAGTCCGCCCGATCGAGAGCTCCGCGCGAATCTCGACGTCGACCGGGATGAACTCCGTCGTGAGGATGGATGGGTCGATGATCGCGCACACCGCCAGCGCGTCGTGGACGGGCGCGGCCAGCGCGTCGCCACGCCGCGGCATCGGCTGGGTGGCGTCGTAGCCATCGATCCGCTGGAGGATGAAGCGCGCCGCGGCCTCGCCCGCCGGCGTTCCGAGGGCCCGGAGACGCGCGGCGTCCTCGGTGGAGACGAGCGCCCGATGGGTTGCGTCGAGCGGCACCATCCGGATCCGTGCGCCGCAGTTGACGACGATTCGCGCCGATTCCGGATCGAGCCAGATGTTGAACTCGGCCGAGGCGGTGATGTTCCCGTGGTCGTGCGCGCCGCCCATGATCACGATCTCGGGAATGCACTCGACGATGCGCGGCTCGCGCTGGATCGCCATCGCGATGTTCGTCAGCGGCCCGACCGGGCACAGGACGATGTCGCGGCTCGACGCGAGGTACGTCTCGATGAGCCAGTCGACTGCGTGGCCCGGCTGGAGCGTGGCGCCGTTCGAGACGGCTGGGAGGTCGAGCATGTCGCCGTGGATGCGCGCGGCCATGCCGCGCTTGACATCGGTCCGGATGAGGGGCCGATCCATGCCCCGATGGACCGGGATGTTCGGCATCCCGATCCAGTCGAACACGCGCAGGGTGTTCTCGGTGGTGTAGTCGATGGTGGTGTTCCCGTTGACCGTCGTCGCTCCGACCAGCTCGATGTCGGGCGAGAGCGCGGCGGTCATCAGGGCGACGGCGTCGTCCGTCCCGGTATCGACGTCGAGGATCACTTTCGTCGGCATGCGCGCAGTCTGCCTGATCAGGCGCGCGCGAGGATGGCCGCGCGGACGCGATCCGGCGAGGCCGGCAGGGTCGTGATCCGCACGCCCACCGCATCGTGGATCGCGCCCAGGATGGCGGGTGCGGTCGGGATGAGCGCCGGCTCCCCAACGCCCTTGGCGCCATACGGGCCGGACGGCTCCGGATCCTCGATGAGCAGGCACTCGATCTCGGGCATGTCGCCGACCGTCGGGATGAGGTAGTCGTGGAGGTTCTCCGTGCGGCCCGGCACGTACGCCTCCATCAGCGCGAAGCCGAGGCCCTGCGCGATGCCGCCGTGGATCTGGCCCTCGACCTGGGTCGGGTTGATAGCCCGCCCGACGTCGTGTGCGGCCACGATCCTGCGCACCTTGACCGTGCCCAGCTCCGGATCCACCTCGACGTCCGCGATCTGCGCCCCGAACGCGTAGGTCTGGTAGGGCACGCCCTGGCCGTCGGCGTCGAGCGGCGTCGTCTCGGGGTCGAACGTGCCGCGTCCGGCGAGGACGCAGGCGGCCCCCCGATCTCGAACCGGCACCGATGGCAGCTCGGCGAGCTCGATGTCGGTCGATCGCCCGCCCGGCTCGACGGCGGTGATGACGCCCGATCCGAACGTGAGCACGGCGTCGTCGCCGACCTCCGCGAGCCGCTGGATCTGCCGGCGGAGGTCCTCTCCGGCAAGCCGCGCGGCGTTGCCCGAGACGAACGTCTGGCGCGAGGCGGACGACTTGCCCGCGTCGGCGGTTCGATCGGTGTCGCCGCTGACCAGCTCGATCGTCGACGGCGCGACGCCGAGCGCGTCCGCGGCGATCTGGACGAGCACGGTGGATGCGCCCTGCCCGATGTCGACGGCACCGCAGAACAGGACGACGCCGCCGTCGGGTGTGACCCCCATCTCGATCGTCGAGGGGTTGGCGAGGGCGGTGTTGCCGATGCCGTACCACATGGCCCCGATGCCGACGCCGCGGCGGGTCCCCGACAGGGGGGCGCCTTCGCCGGCCGCCTGATTGTGCGCGGCAGCCTCCGCGCGGAGCCGGATCCAATGGGGACGGAGGGCCTCCAGGCAGGCCCGCAGGCCGGCGCTCGCCTCGAGACGCTGGCCACTCGCCGTGGTCGAGCCGGCACGGAGCGCGTTGGCGTGGCGAAACTCGAGGGGGTCCTGGCCGACGCGCGCCGCCAGCTCGTCCATGAGCGCCTCGTGAGCGATCGACGCCTGGGGCACGCCGAAGCCACGGAAGGCGCCGGCGGGCGGGTTGTTCGTGTACACGGCACGCGTCGTCGCGAGCACGGCGTCGAACGCGTATGGACCCATCGCATGGACCGGCACACGGTTCGCGACGGTCGGCCCCCAGGACGCGTAGCCGCCCGTGTCGAAGTCGCCGTGGAAGCGGTAGCCGGTGAGCCGGCCGTCGGCGTCGATGCCGGCCGTGGCACGGATCCGGGACGGATGGCGCTTCGGGCTGGCCGCCATCGATTCCGGCCGGGTCCAGACGGCGCGCACCGGCCGGCCGGTGCGCCACGCGGCGATCGCGATCAGGGCATGGACGCCGAGGTCGAGCTTGCCGCCGAAGCCGCCGCCGCAGGCGGTCGGGATGATGCGGACATCGCCCGGCGGGATGCCGAGGATGAGCGCCACCTCGTCGCGGTCCATGTACGGCGCCTGCGTGCTCACGGTGAGCTCGATGCGGTCGCCCACGCGCCGGGCGAAGCCGGCCTCGGGCTCGATGTAGGCGTGCTCCACCCACGTCGTCTCGACCTCGACGTCGGCGGTCGCGACAGAGCCTGCGAGCACGGCGTCGACGTCGCCGGTCGCGAGGCGGCCCCGGATCAGCACGTTGCCCGGCGAGGCCTTGTGCAGGGTGGGCGCCGAATCCGCGAGCGCCTCGTCGAGGCCACGGATCGCGGGAAGCGGTTCCCACGTGATCGGCAGCTCCGCGTCCTGGATCGCGGCCAGCGCGTCAGCCTCGCCGACGAGGGCGAGGACCGCCTCGCCGCGGTGGCGGACGATCCCGCTGGCGAGCGCCGGCTGGTCCTTGCCGGTCGGGTAGATGCCGTACCGGTTCTGGCCGGGGACGTCGGAGGCGATGAAGACGTCGACGAGGCCGGGATGACGCGAGCGAAGCGGCGCGAGGTCGCCGATCACGAATCGCGCTCGCGCGTGGGGCGACCGGATCGCGCGCACGGTCAGGGCGTCTTCGGGCTGGTGATCGGCGCCGTAGCGGGCCGTGCCGAGCACGCGCGGCAGCCCATCGACCTTCTCGAGGCGCGACCCCACCGCGGTGCCGACGGCCCGCCCGGTGTTCGCGAGTGCTTCGGCGCTCCCGTTCACCCGCTCGGCGCGTCGCGCGTCGCGCGTCGCGGCGATCGCCTCGACGATCTTCACGTAGCCCGTGCATCGGCACAGGACCCCGCCGATCCCGTCGCGGATTGCTGCTGCATCGGCATCAGGGTTCGCGGCGAGCAGCGTGTCCGCCGCCATGAGCATGCCGGGCGTGCAGATGCCGCACTGCGCGGCCCCATGCGCGAGGAACGCGGCCTGCAGGTCGCTCGGGGTGCCATCGGCGGCCGCGAGATGCTCGACCGTCTCGAGCGCCAGGCCCTGGACCTGCGCCGCGGGCACCAGGCACGCCTCGACCTGGCGCCCGTTCAACCGGATCGTGCACGCGCCGCAGTCGCCGGCCTCGCAGCCGACCTTCGTGCCGGTCAGCCCGAGGTCGTCGCGGAGGACATCCGAGAGTCGCCGCATCGGGTCGACATGGGCCCGGACGCCACGACCGTTGATGCTGAACGCGATTCCGGGGCTGGGCGCCGGCGCCGTGGTCACGCCAGCACCCGTTCGAGGGCTCGCCGGACCAGGGTCACCGCGGCGTCGCGACGGTAGGCGGCGGAGCCGCGAACATCGTCGATCGGGGTGAGATGGGCGAGGTGGTCGGGCTCGACGAGCACTGCCGTGGCCGCCGCGGCCGGACGACCGGCGAGCGCAGCCTCGAGGGCCGGCAGCCGCTGCGCGACCTCCGAGCATGCCCCGACCGCGATGCGCGCGCGCGCGATTCGTCCGCCTGCGTCGATTTCGACGAACGCGGCGACCATCGCAATCGAGATCACGAGATAGGCACGCGAGCCGAGCTTCTCGAAGACGGAGCGAGCAGACGTCCCGGGCCACGGCGCGGGAACGAACAGGCCGGTCACCAGCTCGTCGGCGCGCCTGGCGGTACTGCGGTTGCCGATGACGAAGTCGCCGGCCGGTACGATCCGCGCGCCGCCCCGCGACGTGAGCTCCACCTGGGCGTCGAGTGCGAGGAGGTTCGGCAGGCCGTCGGCGGCCGGCGACGCGTTGCAGACGTTGCCGACGATCGTGCCGCGCGCCTGGATCTGCACGCCGCCGACGGCGAGTGCCGCCGCCTTGAGCCCGTCGAAGATCGGCGGGAGCGGCGTCTCGACCAGCTCGGTCCACGTGGCAAGCGCGCCGATCTGCCAGCCGCCGTCGACCGCGGTGATGCCGCGCAGCCGGTCGATCGCGGTGACGTCGAGGACGTCCTCGACCGGCGCCCGCCCGACCCGCGCCGGGTAGTGGTCCGTCGCACCCGCGACGATCACCCACGGCGCTCCCCCTGGCCCGCCGGCATCGAGCGCCAGCAGCGCCTCCCCGAGCCGCGCCGGTCGCACGTAGGCCATCGCCGGGCGCCCTGGCCTAGGCCACGACGAGGGGCAGGACGCGCTCGGCCAGGACCTCGATCGACGCCGGATCCCAGTCGAGCGGGTTCAGGATCAGGTGGTCGACGCCGCCAAGCGCCGCGATCTTGGCGCGGATCCGCTCGGCCACCTCCTCCGCCTCGCCGAGCAGGTAGAACTGCTGCCAGTAGTCGAGGTCCATGCCCGAATACACCCGGAACTTCGCGGCCGCCGACTCGGGCCGCTCGCCCGGCTTCAGGATGTGGACGAAGTTCGAGTAGACCCGGGACATCTCGTCGGGGCTGCGCCCGTTGTCGACCATGTAGCCGCGAATCACCTCCCAGTCCCCCGCCACCATCCCGGCCGTCGCCGACGAGTGCGGGACCCAGGTCGAGGCGTACTTCGCGATCCGGCGGAGCACGGGCTGGATCGTGCTGACCGCCTCGCCGTAGATCTTCTCGGACGGTTGCGTGCCGCCGCCGATCCAGATCGGCGGCCCGGGCCTCTGGGCGGGCTTGGGCTCGATCGTCAGGTGGTCGAACCGGTAGTACGTGCCCTCGTAGGACACGTCGTCGGCGGCCCACAGCGCCGTGATTGCCTCGAGCATCTCGTTCATGCGCCGGCCGCGCTCCTCGATCGGGATGCGCAGCGCCGCAAACTCCTCCTTGTTCCAGCCCACGCCGACGCCGAGGATCGAGCGCCCGCCCGAGAGGACGTCGAGCGTTGCCCACTCCTTCGCGAACGCGACGGGATCCCGGAACGGGAGGACCAGCACGAGCGTGCCGAGGCGGATCGTGCGCGTCACGCCGGCGAGCGCGCTCAGGAGCGAGATCGGCTCGAGCCAGGCGACGCGATACGCCGGCGGCGCGATGAGCAGGTGATCGATCAGCATCGCCGACCCGAACCCGAGATCTTCCGCACGACGGAGGTAGGCCCCCATCTCCTGGAGCGAAGCGGTCGCTGGCCCGAGCGCGAAGCTCGGCAGCCGCAGCCCGAACTGCATCAGTGGCCGCCGGCCACCGGGGCGCCGGCGCCGACGACCTCGGCAGCGCGCGTCGCCGGCGGCGTGTTCCGGCTTCGGCCGATCATCACCGCGCCATCGATCAGGACCATCGAGACGCCCGGCAGGTCGCCGGCGCGGAGGGCGTCGAGGGCCGTCGGGGCGCTCGAGCCGACTGGAGCATCCATGAGCGCGATGTCCGCCGACTTGCCGGGTGCGAGCACGCCGACGTCGAGACCGTGCACCCGAGCGGTGTTGCCGGTCGCCATGGCGACGGCGATCTCGGGCGCGACATCCGCCAGCGAGGCGAGATGCGCGATCACCCGCAGGATCCCGAGCGGAACGACGCCGGTCCCCGATGGCGCGTCGTTGCCGATGATCACACGGCGAAGACCGGTGAGCCCGTCCGGGCCGCGAAGTCCCGCCGCGACCCGGACCGCGAGGATCGCGGCCCGGCCATTGCCGCAGTGGACGATCTCGATCGCCATGTCGGAGTCGATGATCCGCTCGATGTCGGCATCGGACATGGGCGTGGTGCCGCCGTTCACGTGGCCGACGATGTGCGGCCGTGCCTCGAGGACGGCGTCGGCCGCGATCGGGTTCGAGCCGGCGATCGACGGCCCACCGGTGTGAAAGGTCACGATCATCCCGTGCTGCTTCGCCCAGGCGACCATCGGCGCTGCCTGCGCCCCGGTCCTCACGCTCCCGAGCCCGATCTCCCCGACGAGCCGCACCCCGCCCGCGGCCATCTCGGCGAAGTCGTGCTCCTCGAGCCCGAGCTCGAGGATCGGTGCGCCCGCGTGCACCTTGACGCCCGCCGGCCGGAACGCGCCATAGGCCTTCGCGGCGACGATGGCGAGCGCCTTGAGCCCGATCACGTCCTTTGGCCGGCCCGGCAGGTGCACCTCGCCGGCCGAGATCACCGTGGTCACTCCGCCATGCAGCCCCGACTCGATGAAGTTCGATTGCTGCTGCCGCGGCGTGTAGTCGCCGAACACCGGGTGGGCGTGCGAGTCGATCAGGCCGGGGATCGCCGTCGTGCCCCTGGCATCGATGACCTGGATGGCACCGCCGCCAGCCGCGTCCGGGTCGAGCCCGCGCCCAACGGCCGCGATCCGCCCATCCTCGACCAGGATCGAGTCGGCATCGGCGATCGGGGCGTCGATGTCGCCTGTGACGATCGTGCCGATGTTGGTGATGAGCGTTCGCATCGAATCGCGCTCCAGGCCTAGTGGAGCCCGTCCTCGCCGACGGCGTCCTCGGCCTTCAGCCCGCCGACGCGCGCGTGCGGCCGGCCCCCGTCCGTGACCGCCAGGGCCAGGATGAGCTCGTCGGATGCGGGCGCGTCGGGAATGCGGATCTCCACCGCGTCGAAGTGCGAGCGGACGAGCATTGCCTTGATGTGGTGGACCGGGATGTCGAGGGTTGCGCCCATCGCGCCGCGCTTCTTCACAGAGGGCAGGATCGAGACGCCACCGACCGCCTCGCGGGTCGGCGCGCCGAACTTCGGATGCAGGCACGCGGCGACGTGCTCGAGCTCGCCGGCCTCGCCGACGATGCCGCCCTTGCCGTACGCCTCGACCGGTGTCCCGAGCGCCTCCTTCGCGCGACGTGTCAGCTCACCCCCGAGGAACTCGCCGAAATCGATCAGCTCGGTGAGGTCGTCCGGGTTGCGGCCCGCGTACGGGTTCTTCACCACCGCGGCGACGGCGACGCGGCGCAGCGGGCGGGCGAGCGGCTTGCCGCCCTCCTCGTGGATCTCCTCGATGAACGTCGCCCACTTCCGGATCGTGACAGTCACGCGGACACCTCCTCCTCGGTCCGGCGAGTCTAGCCTCGCGCCGCGGACAGCTTGTCGAGGATGGCGCGCTTGATGCCGTCGATCGGCAGGCGCTCCTGGGTCATCGCGTCGCGGTCGCGGATCGTGGCGGCGCCGTCCTCGAGCGACTCGACGTCGATGCACACGCACCATGGCGTCCCGATCTCGTCCTGGCGCCGGTACAGCTTGCCGATCGCGGCGGTGTCGTCGTAGACGGCCATCATGTCGCGGGCGATGTCGTCGCGCAGCTTGTGCGCCAGCTCCACGATCTCGGGACGCTTCTTGAGCAGCGGCAGCACCGCGACCTTGTACGGCGCGAGATCCGGGTTGAGCCCGAGGACGACGCGCTTCTCGCCGCGCACCTCCTCCTCGCGGTAGCTGTCGATGAGAAAGGTGAACGCGGATCGATCCGGCCCGCCGGCGGTCTCGACGATCCACGGGATGAAGTGCTCCTCGGTCGCCGGGTCGAAGTACTCGAGGTTCTCGCCCGACTCGGCCTGGTGCCGCGACAGGTCGAAGTCGCCCCGGTTGTGGATGCCCTCGAGCTCCTTCCAGCCGAACGGAAAGCGGTACTCGACGTCGATCGCCTTCTTCGCGTAGTGCGCCAGCTCGTCCGGCGCGTGCTCGCGGAACCGGAGCCGCTCGGGGTTCACGCCGTAGCGGACGTACCAGTCCCAGCGCCGCGGCAGCCACTCCTCGAAGATGCGCGCGGCGTCGTCCGGGCGGACGAAGTACTGCATCTCCATCTGCTCGAACTCCCGCATCCGAAACACGAAGTTGCCCGGGCTGATCTCGTTCCGGAAGCTCTTGCCGATCTGGGCGATCCCGAACGGCAGCTTCTTCCGGCTCGATTGCTGGACGTTCTTGAAGTTGACGTAGCTGCCCTGGGCGGTCTCGGGGCGCAGGTAGACGGCGTTCGAGTCCGCCTCGATCGGGCCCATGTTGGTCTTGAACATGAGGTTGAACTGGCGCGGCGCCGAAAGCGGGCCGCCGTCGATCGGGCACCTGAGCCCGAGGCGTTCGACGATCGTCGGATCGCGCAGGTCGGTCGCCGAGAGGCTCTCGCCGCCGGGCAGCTCGTCGAGCCGGAAGCGGCGGTGGTCGGTCTGGCATTCCACCAGGGGGTCGCTGAACGACCCGACGTGGCCCGACGTGATCCAAACCTGCGGGTCCATCAGGATGCTCGCGTCGAGCCCGACGATGTCGTTGCGCTCCTGGACCATCGCCCGCCACCAGGCGCGCTTGACGTTGTTCTTGAGCTCTACTCCAAGCGGCCCGTAGTCCCAGACCGCGTTGATGCCGCCGTAGATCTCGGAGCTCGGATAGACGAAGCCGCGCCGCTTGGCGAGCGACACGATCGTGTCGAGCTCGGCCACGGACGGTCCAGGATCGGTCGTCGGGGTTTGCGTCACGCGGGTGGACTCCCGTGGGGACCGGCCGTGGAAGGGACGGTCGAGCGCTGCGTCGGCCGGCCGATGCTACCAGAGGCCGCCCGAGCTGCTCAGCTCGTCGGCGCGACCGGGATGGCCTCGACCCCGGCCGCCCGGACCTCGTCGAGGAACGCCAGCGACCGCGGCCGGCGGTCCAGGGAGTAGGCGAGGAACTCGCGCATGGCCATCTCGACTTCGCGTTCTACCGCCGGCCGCACGCGGAGCGCGGCGAGCGCCTCCACGTCCTGGCGCTGGTACGCCTTGAGCAGCTTGAGCGCATCGAGCGACAGGCCGGCGCGCTCGAACGGCGGGCCCGGGCAGCGCTCGCACAGGACCCCGCCGAGCGGCGGCATCCAGCGGTAGCGCTCATCGGCCTCGAGGAGGCGGCCGCATTCGATGCAGCGATCGACCTCGGGGCGCACGCCGAGCTCGTCGGCGAGGTGCATCTCGAACCAGCGCGCGACGCGGCCTGGCGCCATTCCCGCATCGAGGATCTCGTACGCCCGCTTGAGCATGATGTAGACCGACTCGGCGGCGTGCCGCTCCTCGAGCGTTCCGTTGGCCAGCTCGGCGATGTACGAGGCCGTCCCGAACGACACGAGGTCGTCGCGAAGGTTGAGCCACGGGTGGATGACCTCGACCTGGGTGACCACCTCGAACGTCCGGCCCTGCGCGAGCGCGAGCCGCAGCTCGGCGAACGGCTCGAGGCTCCCGCCGATGCGCGACTTCTGGCGCCGGATCCCCTTCGCGATCGCCTTGATCTTGCCGCCACCGGGCGTGATCAGCGTCAGGATCCGATCGGCCTCGCCGTAGTCGAAGCGGGACAGGACGATCGCATCGGTGACGTACCGGCGAGGGGCTGGCATCTGGTGACGGTACACCGCTGCGCCGCTCGGCGCGGGAGGACGCCTCCCCGTCCGCGCAACCGCGCAACCCGCTACTTCGACCGCGCACGTTTGCCTTGGCACAGGGTACACTCGCCGCGATGGCGCTCTCGACCAGCCCGGACATCACGCAGCTCATCGCCGACACGGAGGCGGAGATCCTGCGCCTCGTCGGCAACACCGATCCAGTCACGGCTGGTGTGTACGAGATGTGCCGCTACCACCTCGGGCTGGACGGCTCGGGCTCGAGCGGCAAGCGGATGCGCCCGCTCCTCGGCCTGCTCGCCTACGCGTCCATCACGGGCACCCACGAGCAGGCGCTGCCAGGTGCCGCCGCCGTCGAGCTCGGCCACAACTTCAGCCTCGTCCACGACGACATCGAGGACGACGACCGCGAGCGCCGCCACCGCCCGACGCTCTGGGCGCTCCATGGCGTCCCGCAGGCGATCAACACCGGCGACATGCTGTTCAGCCTGAGCCGGGTGGCGCTCCATCGCCTCACCGACCTCGGCTTCTCCGATCACACCGTGCTGCGGCTGATGCGCCTGTACGACAACACCTGTGTTGCGCTGTGCGAGGGCCAGTATCTCGACATCTGGATGGCCGACCACGACGACAGCCTGTCGGTCGAGCTGTACTTCGACATGATCGGGCGGAAGACCGCCGCGCTGATCTCGGCATCGATCGAGGCCGGCGCCGTGCTGGCGACCGAGGACGAGGACGTCATCGAACGCTACCGGGCGTTCGGCTGGGACCTCGGCATCGCGTTCCAGCTCAACGACGACCTGCTCGGCATCTGGGGCCGCCAGCGCGCGACCGGCAAGGAGCCGACAGACGTGCCGCGGAAGAAGAAGACGCTACCCGTCATCTACGCGTTCGAGCGCGCCACGCCCGAGGACGCCACGCGCCTGCGAGCGCTCTACGCGAATGGCCGGCTGCTGCCGGAGCACGTCGACGAGATCGTCGACATCCTCGAGCGCAGCGGCGCCCGCGAGTACACCCGCGACCAGGCTCGCCTGCATCGGGACCGCGCGCTCGCGGCGCTGGACGCGGCCGGCACCCTGGAGCGCGAGCCCCGCGAGCGCCTGGAGGAGATCGTCCGCTCGGTGATCAGCGCCTGATTGCCGTCTGTCACGCGCAATGTGCAGGGTGATCGGCTGATCGCGTCCGTGTACCAGAACGACGAGGTTCGGCCTGCTGGGTGCCGGATCCAGCTTCTAGGCTCGATGATCCTGGCCATGCCTGCAGTCATTTCGACGACCTTCTGACCCGCGAGCGCGAAACCTCGTCGGACTCGGTCACGAGCGTGACCACGCATGCCGTGTCGCCGCACCGGGCCGACGTGGATCAGCGCTTGGTCTTCGCGGAGCCCCGGCTCGACGAGCCACGGGCGGCCCCCCGACGCGGTGAGGGTGGTGGGGCCTCGGTGACCGCGCCATCACTGTCACCCGCGGTGGCGTTGTCCATCCGCCGCGTGACCAGGACCTTGCCGACGCGACGGCCGTCGGTCGTCTCGACGGTCAGGCGGAGCCCGTCGACCTCGATCGAATCGCCGGGTGCCGGCACGCCGCCGATGCGGTGGTACATGAGCCCGCCGACGGTGTCGTACTCCTCGGCGTCCTCGAGCTCGAGGTCGAGGTCGAACAGCTCGAGCAGCTCGTCGACGTCGGCGCGGCCGTCGACCCGAGCCTCGTGGTCGGACAGGCGCACCACCATCGGCTCCTCGACGTCGTACTCGTCCTGGATCTCGCCGACGATCTCCTCGAGCAGGTCCTCGATGGTCACGAGGCCGGCGGTGCCGCCGTACTCGTCGAGCACGACGGCGATATGGACCTTCCGGCGCTGGAGCTCGTGGAGCAGGTCGTCGATCGTCATCGACTCGGGCACGAGCACGGGCGGCCGGAGGAGCTTGCGCAGCGGTGGCCGCGGGCCGGCGTCCGGCTTGAGGTACGGCAGCAGGTCCTTCGCGTACAGGATCCCCACGATCTCGTCGATCGAGTCGTGGTAGACGGGGATCCGCGAATGGCCGACCTCGACCACGAGGTCGATCGCCTGTTCGAGGGTCGCGTCGGAGCCGAGGGCGGCGATCGCGACGCGCGGGATCATGACCTCGTGGACGCGGCGCTCGCCGAGCTCGATGACCGCGTTGATCATCTGCTCTTCCTCGGCCTCGAGGACGCCCTGCTCCCCGCCGCGCTCGACGATCAGGCGCAGCTCGTCGGCGCTGATCTGCGCCTCCTGGTTGATGTCGACCCCGATCGAGCGGGCAACCCACCGGGTGATGCCCGACATGATCGTCACGACCGGACCGAGCAGGCGGGCGATCCATTCGATCGGGCGTGACAGGACGAGCGCGAACCGCTCCGGGCTCGCCAGCGCGATCGACTTCGGGATGAGCTCGGCGAAGATGATCGTGAACAGGGCCAGGATCACGGTGACGATGACCAGCGCGGTCCCGCCGGCCGCGCCCGGGTCCATGCCGAAGCTCGCGAGCAGCGTCTGCAGGCCGGACACGAGGCTGACCGCGGCGAACGCGGACGCGAAGAAGCCGATGAAGGTAAGTCCGATCTGGGCCACGGCGAGGAACCGGCCCGGGTCGTCGAGGAGCCTGCGGACGCGCCGCGCGCTCGGGTTGCCCTCCTCGACCAGCTGGTCGATGCGGCTCCGGCGCACGGACACGAGCGCGATCTCGGCCGCGACGAAGAAGCCCTCCAGGAAGGTCAGCAGGACCAGGAACAGGATCTCGCCGAACGGGGAGCTCATGGCTTCGTCTCCGGTTCGGCGGGGGCCGGCGCGACATCGGGCTCCGGGTGGGCACGCGGTTCGCGGATCCGCGCCGGCACGCCGACTGCGAGCTTGCCGGCCGGCACGTCCCTCGTGACCACGGCTCCGGCGCCGGTCTTCGCGCCCTGGCCCACCTCGACGGGCGCCACGAGCATCGTGTCGACGCCCAGGAACGCGTTCGCGCCGATCATGGTCCGGTGCTTGACGCGGCCGTCCCAGTTGGCCGTGATCGTGCCGGCGCCGATGTTCGTGGCGGCGCCGATCTCGGCGTCGCCGAGGTAGCTCATGTGGTGCTGCTTCACTCGCGCGCCCAGGCGGCTGTTCTTGATCTCGGCGTAGTTCCCGATCTCGGCGCCCGCACCGACGTGGCTGCCCTCTCGCAGGTGGCTGTACGGCCCGACCGTGGCGCCGTCCTCGACCGTCGCGCCCTCGACGACGCTGCGGACCACCCGGCAGCCGGCCCCGATCGCCGAGTCCTCGATCGTGGTGGACGGGCCGATCGTGGTTCCCGCTCCGACCGACGTCGTGCCGCGCAGGACCACGCTCGGCTCCAGCACGACGTCCTCGGCGAGCCGCACCGACCAGTCCACGTACGCCGTCGATGGGTCGCGCATGGTCACGCCGGCGCGCATGTGCGCCTCGTTGATGCGGACGCGGAGCGCCCACTCGGCCTGGGCCAGCTGGCTCCGATCGTTGATGCCGTCGAGCGAGCCGTCGTCCTCGAACGCGACCGCGCTGACGATCCGGCCATCCTCGCGGGCGAGCCGCACGAGGTCCGTGAGGTACAGCTCGCCGTTCGAGGCGGACGGGGTCAGGCTGCCGACGCGGCGCCGGAGCCAGGCCGCGTCGAACGCATACAGGCCGGCGTTGACCTCGTTGGTCTCGAGCTCGTCGGCGGAGGCGTCACGGGCCTCGACGATTCGCTCGACGGACCCGAACTCGCTCCGGACCACCCGCCCGAGCTCACCGGGATCGGCCGCGAAGACCGAGGCGAGCGCGATCGCCGCATCGTCGAGGCGGCGCTGCTCGATGACCGCGACGAGCTGCTCGCCCATCACCAGCGGCACGTCGCCCGAGAGCACGAACAGGTCCTCGACGTCTTCCGGCACGGCGGCGAGGGCCGCGCGCACCGCATCGCCGGTGCCACGGGGGACGTCCTGGAGCGCGAGCATGCCTCGATCGCCGACGACGCCGCGGAGGGCCTCCGTGGCCGGCGAGTAGACCACGACGGGGCCGCCGCCGGACCCGTCGCCGAGCTCTCGCGCCGCGTCGGCCCATGCGTCGAGCACGTAGGCGAGCATGGGCCGGCCGCACAGTGGATGGAGGACCTTGGGCGTTCGGGAGCGCATGCGCGTGCCGAGGCCCGCGGCGAGGACGACCGCCGCCGTCCGCCTGGACGGCTCGGCGCGTGGCGGGGTCACCGGGGCATTCTCACGGCACCCGACGGGAAGGTCAAACCTCGCGGACCGCGATCGCCTCGATCTCGACCAGCGCCGACTTCGGGAGCGCCTTCACGGCGAACGTGGAGCGAGCGGGCGGCGGGTCGGGCACGAACCGCGCGTAGATCGCGTTGAACGTCGCGAAGTCGTTGATGTCGGCGAGGAAGCACGTGGTCTTGACGACGTTGGCGAGCGAGCAGCCGGCCGCGTCGAGGACCGCCTCGAGGTTCCTGATCACGCGCTCGACCTGGGCCTCGAGCCCGCCCGGGACCAGCTCCCCGGTCGCCGGGTCGAGCCCGACCTGGCCAGAGCAGAACACGAGGTCGTGCGTTGCGATCGCCTGGCTGTACGGGCCGACGGCCGCGGGCGCGGCGGTGGTCTTGATCGCCTGACGTGTCATCCGGGTGTCCTCCGTGGTGGGCTGACGATCATGGTTGCTGCGACGAAGGGAGCGCCCACGCCGGGGCTGTCGAGGAGGCCGAGTCGAAGCTGCTCGCGGACGGCCGCCGCCGCGTCCTCGGCGCCG
>DASQIK010000086.1:0-31479 GCA_035631615.1 Candidatus Dormiibacterota bacterium
CCATCAGCCTGCCAGCTACCGCCCGGCGCCGTGCGGGAGACGCCACGTCCACCGAGGCGGTTCCCGGAGCAGCTTCGGAGCGGCGGCCCGCACGCCCTATGATTGGCGGCCGTCGGGGCGTAGCGCAGCCTGGTAGCGCACATGCTTTGGGAGCATGAGGCCGTGGGTTCGAATCCCACCGCCCCGACCACCCGTCACGCGGGTCCGGCGGATCGCCGGTAGGCTTCCATGGATGACCTCCCCCGGCCGACGCATGCGCATCGGGATCCAGCTGCCCGAGGTCGAGCGCGAGGTGCGCTGGCCCGAGTACGTCGCGATGGCGCGAGCGGCGGAGGAGGTCGGCTTCGACACGATCTGGCTCGGCGATCACCTGCTGTACCGCTACGCGGACGGGTCGGCGCGCGGGCCGTGGGAGGTCTGGACGCTGCTCTCGGCGATCGCGGCGAGCACGTCCCGGATCAAGCTCGGACCGCTCGTCGCGGCGACCGCCTTCCACGCCCCGGCGATGCTGGCCAAGATGGCCGCGACCGTCGACGAGGTCTCCGGTGGCCGCCTGATCGTCGGCCTCGGTGCCGGCTGGAACGAGACGGAGTTCAGCGCCTTCGGCTTCCCGTTCGACCACCGGATCTCGCGCTTCGACGAGGCGTTCACGATCATCCGGACGCTCCTCGCCGAGGGCCGGATCGACTTCGACGGCCAGTTCTTCCAGGCCCGCGATTGCGAGCTGCTGCCGCGACCGGCCACGCCCGGCGGGCCGCCGCTGATGGTCGGCAGCATCGGGCCGCGGATGCTCGAGATCACGCTGCCGCACGTCCAGCAGTGGAACGTCTGGTACCGCCAGTCGAACAACTCGCCCGCCGGCCTGGCGCCGATCCTGCGGCAGGTCGACGACGCCTGTCGAGCCGTCGGTCGCGACGCCGGGACGCTCGAGAAGACGAGCGCGGTCCTGGTCCGCCTCGAGGGCGGTGCCGGGCGCGTCATGGGCGACACTTCGTCGGCGACGATCCCGCCGCTGGAGGGCACGCCGGCACAGATCGCGGCCGGGCTGCGCCAGTACGCCGACCTCGGCCTAGCCGAGGTCCAGCTCGTCGTCGATCCGATCACCATCGAGTCCGTCCACGCCCTGGCACCCGTGCTGGCCGAGCTCGATCGCGGCTGAGTGCCGGTGCTAGCATCGACCGGCAGCGGAGGGGACCCAGTGCGAGATTCGAATCCGGACGACGGGGGTCGCCGGAATCGTCGGCCGGATGAGCTGTCGGCCCTCGACAAGCGAATCATCGAGCACCTCCAGCAGGACGGGCGCCGGCCGTTCACCCAGATCGCGACGGAGCTGGGCGTCTCCGAAGCAGCGGTGCGCGCCCGCACCAACCGGCTCGTAGAGCGTGGCATCCTGCAGATCGTCGGCGTGGCCGACCCGGAAGCGCTCGGTTTCCAGCAGGCCCTGATCGGGATTCGCTGCGAGCCGGGCAAGCTGCTCGAGGTGGCGGAGGCCCTCGCGAGCATGCCCGAGGTCGACTACGTCGTGGTGACGGCAGGCCGTTTCGACGTCCTGATCGAAACCGTCGCCGAGGACAACGAGGGACTCCTGCACTTCCTCGCGGACCGCCTGCAGCGGATCGACGGCGTGCGCGACACCGAAACGTTCTCGTACCTGCGACTCGTGAAACAGACGTACCAGTTCGGGACCCGCTGATGCCCCTCTCCGACATCATCCTGGCCGCGATCGGGATCCTCGCGACGGTTGCCGTCGCGCTCCTGCTCGCACCGATGTTCGTCTGGGCGAGGCGCCGGTTCTTCACCAGGGACGACCCCGCGCAGGAGACGAAGCCGGAGGGCATGCTCGACCCCAAGCTGATCACGAACGAGATGATCGTGCGCACCGCCCCGCCGGCGGACGACGGCGCCGCGGCGACGGCCGCCGCGGCGGCGGCTGGCCCGGTGACCAGCGACCCCTCGCTCGAGGAGCGCGTCGTCCGGATCGTCAGCTGGGCGTTCCTGATGGCCGTCGCGGTCTTCGCCGCGGCCAGCGGCCTGTGGAACCTGTCCCTGCCCCAGATCGTGATCCTGGTGGCCGTCACCGGCGAATCCCTGCTGATCCTCCAGGACGTGCTGCCCCGGACGCCGTTGCGCAAGGCCCGCGGCCCGCTCCAGGGCGTCCTCGCGATTGCCTTCGCGGCCGGCCTCGTCGCGCTGACGGGCGGCCTCGACAGCCCGTTCACGTTCACCTTCCCGCTGATTGTTGGCGCCGGGGCACTGCTGGTCGCGCCGCGGATCGCGCTGATCCTGGCCACCGTGGCGACCGCCGTGTACCTCGCGACCGGCCTCGCGGTGACCCCGAACCCCGCGCCGGGCCCGCTGGTCCAGATGCTGGTCAACCTCACCGGCCTGTACCTCCTCGCCTACATCGGCGCGTCCGTCGGGCGCGAGCAGCGCCGGGCGCGTGACGCGGCGATTCGGCTGTCGACGGTCGACTCGCTGACCGGGCTCTACAACCGGACGTTCTTCTTCAGCGCGCTCGAGCGGGAGATCGCCCGCGGCGATCGCTCCGGCCGGGCGTTCTGCCTGGTGATGCTCGACCTCGACGACCTCAAGACCATCAACGACCGGTTCGGCCACATCGCCGGCGACCAGGTCCTGCGCGCCGTCTCGGACGTGGTTCGCAATGGCGTCCGCAAGATCGACGTCGCCGCGCGCTACGGCGGCGACGAGTTCGTCGCGCTGCTGCCCGAGACCGACCCGACCGGCGGCTGGGTGCTCGCCGAGAAGATCCGCCTCACCGTCGCCGACCAGGGCGCACCGGGCGTCGACCCATCCCCGACGGTCTCCGTGGGCGTCGTGTCATACCCGATCGACGGCCGGTCCGCCGATGCGCTCCTGGTGAGCGCCGATCGGGCGATGTACGCGTCGAAGCGCGGCGGCAAGAACCGCGTCGCCCGCGCGGCCGCGGAGCCGATGGTCGTCGCGATCGACAGCCACGAGGGCGGCCGGGCACGAGAGGGCGGCCGGGCCGGCTGATCGGCCGCGCGGTGTAGCATCGCCGCTCGATGGCCAGCCTGACGATCGAGCGGCCGCTGGGTCGGGCAGGCCCGAGCATCCCTGCGCGCGCGGGCATGCGCTTGTGGCGCCTGTTCACCTCGGTCAACTTCGCGGTCGTCCAGATCGTCGGCGTGGCGATCCTCGCCGTCCTCGGCATGACGATCCGGCAGCTGCCCGGCTTCGCGTTCCGGTCGCCGGGCGACTACGCCACCCAGATGGGCGCGCTTCGCTCCATCTACGAGCCGGTCCTCGGCGTCGGGCTGGTGGACCTCATGGAGCGGCTCCAGCTGTTCCGCGTGTTCACGTCGACGCCCTTCAGCGTGGCGCTGCTCGTCCTGGCTGTCTCGATCCTGATCTGCACGCTCGATCGGACGCCCCGGCTGTGGCAGCAGTCGGCGACGATCCGCGTCGTCCAGCCGGACGCGTACTTCGACCCCCGGCTGCCGGAGCGCGTCTCGATCGCGCCTGGTCCCGGGCTCACGCGCGCTGCCGCAGTGGCGGCCCTTCGCCGGCACCGCTTCTCGGTCCGCGAGGCGGCGGGCGACGACGGCGTCGCCTTCCTGTACGGCGACCGGAATCGGTGGACCAAGCTGGCGACGCTGATCTCGCACCTGGGCCTGATCCTGTTCCTGGTCGCCGGCCTGGTCACCGCGAAGTTCGGCGACGAGCAGGGCCTCGTCGTCGCCGAGGGCGACACGCTGACGGTCCAGCCGATCGGGACGCCGGGGCTGCTCCTGGTCAAGAACTTCGCATTCGACGCACCCGGCCTCGACACCGGCGCGCCAACCGACTTCACCACCGACCTCGGCGTGTACCGGGACGGGCAGCTCCTGGCGCGCAAGGTGATCCGGGTCAACGACCCGCTCACCGTCGGGGGCTACACGTTCCACCAGAACGGGTTCGGGCCGGCGCCGGACCTCGAGATTCGGTCGACCACCGACAACGCCATCCTGTGGTCCGGCCCCGTGCCGCTCACCGATGCGGCGGGCGGCCTGCCGTTCGGCGCGCTGCCGATCCCGGGCCGGCCGTACGGCCTCGAGCTCCTGCTCAACCGGACGGACACGGGCGCCGGGACGCTCATCGCGCTGCCCTACGCGGTCAACGGCACGAGCCCTGACGGGACGCCGAACATGGTCGAGGGCATCCCGGTGGCGGCCGTCCGCGGAGAGACGGTGACCATGGCGGGCCTCGACCTGAATCTCAAGCTTCGGGGGTTCAGCGCGTACACGCTGCTGATCGCCAAGCGCGATCCGGGCGCGCCCATCGTGTGGGCCGCGTTCATCGCACTCCTCACGGGGCTGGCGATCACGTTCTACCTGCCCCGGCGCCGGATCTGGGCGCGGTTCCGGCCCGATGGGCGGCTCGATCTCGTCGGACGGGCAGATCGCCAGGTCGACTTCGATCGCGAGTTCGGCGGCCTCATCGATGCCCTCGTGATGGCGCGGGGCGCGCCACCCGATGGACCGACGCCGGGCGGCGCGCCACCCGATGGGCCGCCGCCGGGCGGCGCGCCGCAGCCGCGCGCGGCCGGGTGACCGACCTCGCCGCGATTGCCGCGGAGCTCCTCCCCGGCGCGACCCGGATCGGCCGCGACCCCGGCGGCGACCACGGGCCGGCCGGCGCCGGCCGGTCGATCGCCTGGGTCCGCGTGCTGCGCGCCCGCGTGCCGGCCTTCGACGCGCTCGATCCGGGCGACCTGGTGATCGCCTCGGCATCGTCGCTCGCGGTCGTGGCGCCTGGCGAGCGGGAGCTGGTGGACCTGGTGAGCGCGCTCGCGGCCATCCCGGTATCCGGGGTCCTTCTCCTGGAGACGGAGGCGCCGTCAGGCGGATCGGCGGTGCTGGACGCCGCCGCAGCGGCGCTGGTGGCGGCCGGCGTGCCGGGCCTCCGGCTCGCGCGGACGGATCCTGCTGCGCTGGAGCGCAGCCTCGTCGGGTTCATCGTGGCCGGCGGCGCCGAGATCGAGCGCCAGGCGTCGCTGCTGGAGGGCGAGCTCCGGCGGCGGGCGCTCGAGGGCGGCGGTGTCGCGGCGCTGGTCGCGATCGTGTCGGGGTTCCTCGGGCGCGCCCTGGCGGTCGAGGCGCCGCGTGGCCAGGCGATCGTGGTCCACGCCCCGGCCGAGGCGCCGTCGGCCGCCGCCGACGCTGCCCGCTACCAGGCGCGGCCGGCCGAGCGGGGTGCCACGGCGATGCGCGTCCCGCTCCCGTCCGCGTCCGGCGCCGATGGCGCGATCCTCGTCCTCGGGCCGGAGCCCGTCACCGAGCTCGCGCGCGTCACGCTGCCCAGGGTCGCCGCCCTGCTCGCGCTCGAGCTGGCGCGCGACGAGGCCGTTCGAGGTGCCGCGGATCGTGCCCGCCGGGCCGAGCCGATGCCGGCCGCCGGGCCACCCTGGGTCGTCGTGCTGGCACGCCAGCGGGAGCCCGGCGGCGAGGACGACGCGCCGGCCGCGCGGGAGGCGCGCGAGGCGCTCCGGCGCGCGGTTCGACTGCTCTCGCCGGCCCGCCGGATGAGCCTGCGCGGCGACGCGGACAGCCTGGAGATCCGACTGGTCGTGGCCGGCAGCGTGGCGGAGGCCGATCGGCTCGCCGAGCGCGTGGGCGAGACGCTCGGCCGGACAGTCGCGGTCTCCAGCCCGTTCTCCACGCCGGCGGATCGTGCCGGCGCGGAGGCCGAGGCGCGGGCCACCCTGGAGGCGGCACTCGCGCTGGATCGACCACCCGCGATCGCCCGGGCCGACCGCCTCGCCGTCTACCGGATGCTGGGCGCGATGCACAAGCTTCCCGACGGGCAGCGCCTCGCCGCGGCGATGCTTGCGCCACTCCTCGACGCTCGTCCGGACGTGCGCCGCGAGCGCCTCCAGACGCTCCGGGCACTGCTCGGGCACGGCGGCGTGGGGGAGGCGGCCGCGGCGCTCGGCGTCCACCGGAACACGGTCGCCTACCGGCTGCGCCGGATCGAGGCCGCGACCGGCTGGCGGCTCGCCGATCCGGAGCTCCGCCTCCCGCTCGCCGCGGCGCTCGAACTCGTGCAAGAAGAACAAGTCTGACCGTCACCGCGACGTGATTCAGCCGCCCCCGTCGCCTCAGGCGGTGGTACTGTGTGCTCCCGAGCGTTCCATGTCGCGCCGTGCTCGTGCGTCGTGCACAAGACGGCCGGCTCGTATCGTGCGTGAGCACAGGAGGCAGCGTCGGTGGTTGCGCCCTACGAAGCGGTTTCAGGCGTCGAGCAGATCGAATCGGCCAAGGCCAAGGGCATCCGGTTCGTCTCGCTCCAGTTCACGGACATCATGGGTGTCGTCAAGGCGGTCACGATTCCGATCCACCAGCTCGAGGGCTCGGTCCGCCACGGGACGTGGTTCGACGGCTCGTCGGTCGAGGGCTTCACCCGGATCGCCGAGAGCGACCAGTACCTGATGCCGGACATGCGGACCTTCTCGGAGATCCCGTGGTCGGCCGGCACCGCGGCCCGGGTCATCTGCGACGTGTTCACGCCGCGCGGCGAGCCGTTCGCCGGCGATCCTCGATTCGTGCTCCGCCGCCAGGTCGAGCGGGCGAAGAAGCTCGGCTACCTGGTGAACATGGGTCCCGAGCTCGAGTTCTTTCTGTTCCGGCGCGCCGACGACGGCACGATCGAGCCGCTGCCCCACGACCAGGCCGGCTACTTCGACTTCAGCACCGATCTCGCGGTCACGATCCGGCACGACATGGTCGACGCGCTCGAGGCGTTCGGGATCCGCGTCGAGGCAGCCCACCATGAGGTCGCGGCCGGCCAGCACGAGATCGACTTCGAGTACGCCGACGCGCTCCAGACCGCGGACAACGCGATCACCTTCAAGTTCACCCTGAAGGCCATCGCCCAGCAGCACGGGCTGTATGCCACGTTCATGCCCAAGCCGATCCACGGTATCAACGGCTCGGGCATGCACACGCACCAGAGCCTGTACTCGATCGAGAAGGACCGGAATGCCTTCGCCGACGCCGAGTCGTCATACGGGCTCTCGCCGCTTGCCAAGTCGTATGCGGCGGGCATCCTGAGCCACGCCCGGGGCATGATCGCGGTGCTCGCGCCGCTCGTGAACAGCTACAAGCGGCTGGTCCCGGGCTACGAGGCGCCGACGTACCTGACCTGGGGCCGGACGAACCGGTCGGCGCTCATCCGCGTGCCGATGGTCTCGCCGGGCAAGTCGATCGAGGGGACGCGCCTCGAGGTCCGCTGCCCGGATCCATCATCGAACACCTACCTCGCCTTCGCGGCGATGATCGCGGCGGGCCTCGACGGCGTCGAGCAGGGCCTCGAGCTTGCCGAGCCGGTCGAGGAGTCGTTGTTCGAGATGGACGCGGCGCAGATCGCTGCCAAGTCCATCAAGGAGCTGCCGGGAACGCTCGGCGAGGCGCTCGACGAGCTCGAGAAGGACGACGTGATCCGCGAGGCGCTCGGCGACCACGTGTTCAGCCACTTCATCGATGCCAAGCGGGCGGAGTGGGACGAGTACCGGACGCAGGTGTCCGACTGGGAGGTCGAGCGCTACCTCGAGCAGTTCTAGGCGTCGGCTCGCAGCTGACGAGCCAGCCGGCGCTCGCCGGCGAACCTTCGCGAACCAGGACGGGCGGCCTTCGGGCCGCCCGTTCGGCATTCAGGCGTCGCTGCGCTTGAGCCCCGCGGTGATCACCGCGGCCATCTGGCCGCGAGTCCTCGGGCGACGGCGCGGCCCCGTCCCCTATGATTCGCAGGACCGTGACGACCCGCCCAGAGCTCGACGCGCGCCTCTTTGCCCTGCTCGACGCGATCGACGAGCCGATCTCGATCGCGAGCGCGATTCGCGACCGCGACGGGCGCCTGCTGGACTTCCGGCTCGAGTTCGTGAACCAGGCCGCCGTCGAGTGGGCCGGCGTGCCTCGCGACGCGATGGTCGGGCTGATCACGGGCGAGCTGCTCCCCGAGTTCCGCTCGAGTGGGTTCTTCGACACCCTCGCGGAGGTCGTCGAGACCGGCGTCCCGTACCACGAGGTCGGCGCCCTGGTCGCCGACGGCGTGACCGGCGGCGCATGGGTCGGCGGCATCTACGACATGCGGGCGATGCGCCTCGGCGACGGGTACGTCAGCACCTGGCGGCGCAAGGCCGCCACCGCCAGGCCCGCCTGATCTCGACCGCCTGACCGCGCGGGTGTCTCTCGACCGGCCGAGCCCGCCCGCGCCGCCGCCCGGGATCCATCCCGAGCGAACCCTCTGGCTGCTCTCGATCGCCCACGCGGTCAATCACGCCCAGGCGGTGCTTCTGCCGCCGATCTTCCTGCTCGTGGTCGCGGAGTTCCACGTCGGTATCGAGGCGATCCCGTTCCTGGCAGCGATCGGCGCGGTCAGCTCGGGGATCATCCAGGCGACCTACGGTTTCGTGACGCGGCGCGTCGCGCGGCGCCCGATCCTCGCCGCGGGCGGCCTCGTGTTCGGGGCGGGATTCGCGCTGCAGGCGGTCACGCAGTCGTTCCTGGCCTTCAGCGTCGCCAACGTCGTCTCGCGGATCGGTGGCTCGCCCCAGCACCCGGTCGGCAACGGCCTCCTCGCCGAGCAGTTCCCACCCGAGCGTCGGGGATTCGCGATCAGCGCCCACATCTCGGGGGGCAACGTCGGCACGGTGATCGCCGCGCTGGCCGGCCCGATCGTCCTCGCCGCGGTGGGCTGGCGCGGCGCCTCGCTGGTCTTCGGGATCCCGGCCGCGATCGTCGGGCTGGCGATCTTCCGGTGGGTCCGCGAGACCGGGTCCGACCGGATCGCGGCCATCGAGCAGGGTTCCGTTCGAGATGCGGCGAAGGGCGCCTGGGCGAACCCGACGGTCCGCCGGACGTATCTCGCCTCGATCTTCGGTGGCGGCGGTCGCGGCCTCGGCGTCGCCAACCTGTACGCGCTGCTGTACGTCACCGACGTCCTGCACCTGCCCACCGACAGCACGAACCTGATGTACGCCGGGCTCATCGTGCTGTCCGTGCCGATGCCGCTGGTGGCCGGCTGGCTGTCCGACAAGGTCGGGCGGCGGCCGATCATCCTCGGCGCCTACATCGGCGGCGCCGTCGGATTCGTGGCGTTCATCGCCGCCGGCTCGAGCGCCGTCGGGCTGTGGCTCGGCATCGTGATCATGGGCCTGTTCTCGTTCGCCGAGAGCCCGCAGCTCCAGGCGCTCCTTGCCGACGTCGTGCCGACCGGGGTTCGCGACGTGACGTTTGCCCTGTACTTCACGCTCGCGTTCGGGGTCGGCTCGATGTGGAACATCGTGTACGGCCTCGTGATCTCGGCCGCGGGCGAGACCGCCGGGCTGCCGATCGTGTTCAGCCTGATGGCGGCGTCGTTCCTGGTCGCGGCCGCGATCATGTTCCCGGTCAGGGACCCGGCGCCCGTGGCTCGCGTCGCGCTCGCGAACGACTGACCCGGCGCGGGGCGCCGGCCCGACCCGGTGCTATCATCCCCGAGCCCTGTCAAACGGGCGTTCCCAGTCGGGGCGTAGCGCAGCCTGGTAGCGCGCTTCGTTCGGGACGAAGAAGTCGTGGGTTCAAATCCCGCCGCCCCGACCAATCTCCTCTTTGAGAGTCGACCTGAAGTCTTCGGGCCGATGTCGACAGCTCTTTTCGCGGCACTCCGGGCCGCGGGAGCTGAAGATGACGGGAACACCGCCACCCTCGCGGGGAGCATTGGGCACATGATCGGAGAAGGCCCCGCAGACGCGCACGTCATCGGATCAGGAACACCGCGGCTAGCAGGATGGCCAGGACGACGGCCGTGATCCCAACGTAGAGGCGGTCGCGCTCCATCGCGAAGGCGACAAGGCTCGTGAGGACGCGGAGGACGGGCGTCGCCACGAGAGCGAGCAGCCCCAGCTGGCCGATCGCTTGGGGTCGCAACGCCGCCAGGCCCGGGCCGAGGTCGTCGAACGAGCGGATCGGGACGTCGACCGGCGCGAGCCCAACAAGGGAACCCTGCCAGCCGACCACGAATGAACCGAGGATGCCGACGGCGATCAGCGCCGCCGCGAGCGAAACGCCGATGAGCAGGACCCAGCTCACGACCGTGCGCATCTTCTCCGGGTTCACAGGCCGAACCCCAGGCCGCGCAGGATGGTCTCGACCCCGATCGCGGCCAACACGGGCACGAAGATCCGGCGTACGTGGCGGTTCGAAAGCCTCCCGAGGACTCGCGCTCCGACGAACGCACCGAGGAGGACGCCGAGGGCCACCGGAGAGGCAATCCGGACGTCCACGTCGCCACGCCCGAGGTAGATGCCCGCCGAAGCCGCTGCCGTCACCCCGATCATGAAGTTGCTGGTGGCGGAGCTCACCTTCATCGGCAGTCGCATCGCCCCGTCCATCGCGACGACCTTCAAGGCGCCGGACCCAATGCCCAGCAGCCCCGAGACGAGGCCGGCCAGGGCCATCATGGCGAAGCCGACCGGGATCCGGCGCGGCGAGTACGCGACCTCGCGTCCGAGGCGAACGTCGGGGTAGCTGTCCGCCAGCGCCAGACGGCGAGCCAGGCCCGTCGCAGGCTCGGGCACCGCGAGCTCCTCGCCGAGCCGGGCGAGCTGGATCGCCGCGGAGAACAGCAGGACGATCCCGAGAACGACGTACAGCAGCGATGGGGCGACGACCCCGGCGAGCAGCGCGCCAACCACGGCCCCAGACGTCGTCGCCAGCTCGAGGAACATGCCGATCCGGAGGTTCGTGAGGTGGTCGCGAACGTATGCGGCTGCCGCACCGGAGCTCGTTGCGATGACCGACACGATGCTCGCGCCGATTGCGAGGTGAATGTCGACGCCGAAGAGCAGGGTCAGCGCGGGGATGATCAGGATCCCGCCTCCCACGCCCGCGAGTGCCCCGATCAAGCCGGCCAGCACGCTGACCCCGAAGATCCCAAGGTCCGCACTGCCGGTCACCGGGCAATGATCGCGGTCATTGGCGCGACCCGCTTCGGCTCGCACCATCCGACGAGCTAGGAAGGGCTCTTGCCCTCGTCCGCCTCGCGCATGACCGTCACGTACGTCTCCCCGTCGACCTCGGTGTATGAGTCGAACTCGACCAGGGAGCCATCCGCACGCGGCATTCGGAAGCGCGACTCGGCTCGCCCCACCTCGGCCAGGATGGACAGCATCGCCGAGACCTGTTCCACCGAGCCGGGGATGACGAATTCCTGCCAGTAGTGCCCGACCAGCTCGCGGCCGAACAGCGCTCCCGCCTCCGGGCTGGCCTCGAGGATGAGCGCCTGCGCGTCGTAGCGGACCTTGGCCAGCGCGGGTGCCGTCCACCAGCCGGCTGATGCGGCAATGTCCGTCGGCTCGCGAACCACCAGCCAGTGGTCGTCGGCGGCCGTGACTTCCGCACGCGGATACAGTCGCCGGAGCCGCATCGCGAGGCCCTCGGGCGTCGGCTCTGGCATTCGCGACAGCGAGCGAGCGGCATACTCCCGGAAGGCGACGTCCCTTTCCGGTCGGCACCGCAGCGGCGGTACATCAAAGGTGACTTGCGGCGCCGCGGGTTCGATGTCGTCGGCCAGGCGCATGACGGCGCGGATGTCGTCGCCGTCGCGCCAGGCGTGCAGGTCCACCGCCACGACATGGCCGGACATGGGTCGCAGCAGGATGGTCGCGGTCAGGTCATTGCCATGCTGGACGATGTCGAAGACCGTGAGCGCGTCGGTCAGGGTCCCGGGCGTGACAAAGTCGGTGAAGTGGTGCATTCCGAGCTCCACACGGTCGATGCCCAGGAGCCCGAGGGCCGTCCGATTGCCGTCGGCGAGCCAGCCGTCGGGCGTGACGGTGAGCCGCGGCAGGCCGGGCTCCTGCCACCACGGCGCATCGTGGTCGGAGCGCCACCGTCCGTCGCGATAGACGTACCAGGCGGGCGCATCGCCCGCGATGTCGCGAGGGCGGACGACAGCGCGCGGAAACACGGACCGCAGGCGTGCCTGCAGCGCCGCCGCGCTCTTCGCGTCCCGATCATCGAGCAGCCGCTCGGCGATCTGCGCAAAAGCCGTGTCGCTCGTCGGGATGACGACGAGCCTGGTGCGTGTGGAATGGTGGCTGGGCACCCGGCCCTCCGATGCGTACTCCTCGGCGCTCCAGCCGGGAGGCTACCGCACGTCGTCCGCCGAGGCGAACAGGCATCCGCATGCCGAATCGGCCCGAAACCGTTACAGAGACCCTGCATTCTCAAGAACGGCCAGCCCCTGCCGATGCCATACCTGACCGTCGGCGGGCTCGCCCGTGGCACGGAGCAGGGCCTGCTCGACCTCGCCTTCAGCCCGGGCTACGCCTCCGATCGCAAGCCGTACAGGTACGTGTTCGCGGACTACGCACCGGCGTGCCTGGTGATGCCATCCTTGGCACATGTCCTACGACCTCGGGACCGCGACTGCGGCAGTCACCGCGGCTGACCCCCAGCTGGCGGCGTTCGTCCGGCGCGCCGGCACCTTCGAGGCACGTCCGGTCGATGGTGACCCGCTCGCGTCGCTCGCTCGCGCGATCGTCTTCCAGCAGCTCGCGGGCCGGGCCGCGGCGGCGATCCACCGGCGCTTCGTCGAGGCGATCGGCGGCGCGGTGACGGCCGAGGCGATCCTCGCCACCGATCCCGAGCGCCTCCGGGGCGCCGGCCTCTCGGCGGCGAAGACGACGTCGCTCATCGACCTGGCGACCAAGGTGACCGACGGGACGGTTCCGCTCGCGAGCCTCGTCGCCCTCGACGACGACACGATCGTGGAGCGCCTCGTGCAGGTGCGCGGGATCGGGCGATGGACCGCCGAGATGTTCCTGCTGTTCGAGCTCGAGCGGCCCGACGTGTGGCCCGTCGACGACCTCGGCGTGCGGCACGGCTGGCAGCTCATCCACGGCGACGCGGACCTGCTCAAGCCGAAGGCGCTCCTGGCGGAGGGCGACCGGTTCCGGCCATATCGGAGCGTCGTCGCGCTGTTCTGCTGGCACGCGGTCCACGTCGCGCGCGGCCAGGTCGTCCCGGCTCCGGAGGCGAGTGCCTAGCGCGCCTCCCAGCCGCGGATCGTCTCCACCCGGAAGGCGAGCATCGACGCAAACGTGGTCGTCGCGTACTGCGGGTAGCGCGACCGGAGCGCCAGCTCCAGCCGGGACGCCAGCCCGGCGCCAGGGTCAGCGCGGACGAGCCCGAGGCGGACCCACCAGAGGCGCGACCAGTCGACAGGGTCCCAATGCTCGAGGAGGAGGGTCGCCCGCGGGTCGCGTTCCAGGTTGCGCGTGCGCCCGAGCGCGGTCGAGCCCTTCGGCTTGATCGCGTCGATCGGGATCACCAGCCAGCCGTCGACGATCGCGAAGCAGGCCGGCACCAGGTCCGGCGCGCCGGTGCGGTTCAGGGTCGCGAGGACACCGTGATCGGCGGCCACCGCGCGCCGCATCGCCTCGTCGCGTTCGAGGTGCACGGGCCCTCCCTAGTGACAGGTCCCCGACGCCGAGTCGGTGAAGGTCGCGCCCGCGACGGGCACGAAGGTCGACGACCAGCGCCCGGGCGACAGCGTGAGGTCGAGGACGCCGAACGTGGTGTCGTCACGGACCAGGCTGGCCGGCAGGATCGCGTTGAACGGGTAGTGGCTCCGGCCGCCGGTCCCGACGACGAACTCGGTGATCCCCGTCACCGCATCGACCCGCCCGTCGACCGACATCGGCGCAAAGCGCTCGTAGTCGTGGTCGTGGCCGCTCAGGACGATCTCGGCGCCGGCCGCCTCCAGCGTGTCCCACAGGCCTGCCACGAACGCGTTGCTGCCGTGCAGTCCGGAGCTGAACCGGGGGTGGTGCCAATAGGCGAGCACGCACCGCGTCGGGTGGGCGGCCAGGTCCGCCTGCAGCCACGCGACCTCGGCTGAGCCGGGGCCGCAGCCGCCGATCTCGGAGCAGTTGCTGTTGAGCGCGTACAGTCGCCACGTGCCGAGGTCGTAGGCGTAGTAGCCGAGCTTCGGGTCGCCGGCGCGCGACCCGAAGTAGCCGAAGTACCCGGCTGCCCCGCGCGTCACGTACTCGTGGTTGCCGGGGACGGGCCGGGTGCGATCGAGGAAAGCGCCCCACGTCGGCGCGTAGCACTGGCTGTACTCGCTCGCGGTGCCGCTGTCGTAGGCGTCGTCACCGAGCGCGGCAACGGTGCCCGGCAGGGACTCGACGAGCTTCGCGGTCGCCGAGTCGCCGGTCACCGCACAGGACGCGATGTCGCCGGCCGCAATCAGGTTCACCGACCCGCCCGGCGCGGCCGATGGCCGAGCCGGCGCGGACGCGACGGGACCGGCGGTCGGCACGGTCGTCGACGCCGCCGCGGTTGGGGCGGCCGTCGCTCCCGGGCTCGCGGTCGGAATGAAGGTGGGGCTCGGGCGGGCGACCGCCACGACCAGCGCCGCGAGCCCGATGACGACGAGCCCGCCGATGATTCCGAGCCCGAGCGCTGTCCGGGTTGCCATGACGGCGGTCAGCGTAGCCGTCGGGGGATCGTCTCCGAAATCTCATGAACGTCTCATCCCCCGGACGTGTCATACGGACATGGACGCACAGCAGCCGGTCGGAGACCCGGCAATCACGTCGACACCGACCGATCCCTCGACATCCCCAATCCTCCTCGCCGAGCCTGAACCGGCTCCTCCTCCCCGGTTCGACGATTCGGTGGCCGACCAGGCACCCCGGCCGTCCCGAAAGGGCGGCCGGGGCCTCGCCGGCTTGTTCGCCGTCAGCATCCTGTCCGCCGTCCTCGCCTCGACCGGCACCGCGGTGGTGCTCGAGCGCGCGAACGACAGCGCCGCGACGTCGTCGCCCGCCACCGGCCGAACCGTCACCACGGTCGAGACGACGAAGGACATCACGGCGGTCGTCGCGGCGGCCCGCGAGTCGGTGGTGACCATCACCGCGGATGGCCTCGCCTCGAACAACTTCTCGCCCTTTGCCGTGCCGACGTCGGGCGTCGGGTCGGGGATCATCCTGACCGCGGACGGCTACATCCTGACCAACCGGCACGTCGTCGCCAACAGCCAGAGCCTGACGGTCGCCTTCTCGGACGGCCACGAGCTCCCGGCGAAGATCGTGAAGATCTCGGACACCACCGACCTCGCACTGATCAAGGTCACGGCGACGGGCCTGCGCGCCGCACCGATCGGTGACTCGGCGGCGATCAAGGTCGGCCAGACGGCGATCGCCATCGGCAGCCCGCTCGGCACGTACACCGAGACCGTGACCCGCGGCATCGTGTCCGGCCTCAATCGCGAGATCACGGTGCAGGACGAGTTGACGCGCCGCCAGGTCACCCTGTCGGGACTCATCCAGACCGATGCCGCCATCAACCCCGGCAACAGCGGCGGCCCGCTCCTCGACGGATCCGGCAACGTCGTCGGCATCAACACCGCCGTCGCGACGAGCGCCGAAGGCCTTGGCTTCGCGATCCCGGTTGCCGCCGCGAGCGACCTGATCCAGCTGGCCCATGGTGGCGCCAGCGCCTGAGCCGCCGCCCGATCACCGGGCTGTCGCGCCCGGGTCCAGCTTCACGGAGGAACCATGCGTCTCAAGGTGCTCGCGATCGTCGTCCTGCTGGCCGTCGCGGGCGGCGCGATCTTCTTCTCGCTCAGTGGCGGGCTGGCTCCGGCGGCGACCGCGGCCACGACCCTGCTGACCGCGACGGCCTCGGTGGCGGACGTGACCGATGCCATCGCGGCAACCGGCACCGTGGCGGCGACCACGACGTACACCGTCTCGTTCGGGACCGCGACCGGTTCGACCAGCGTGACCTGGCCGGTCACCAAGGTCGACGTCGCGGTCGGTGACACGGTCAAGACCGGCCAGGTGCTGGCGACGGCCGACACGACGAACCTCGATGCCCAGATCGGCGATGCCCAGCGCGCGGCGGCGTCCGCCCTGATCCAGCTCCACCAGGCGACGGACGACCGGGCGAACGCCACGACCACGGCGACGAAGCGCCAGACGCAGGAGGCCCTGTACACCGCCGAAACGAGCTACGACCACGCCAAGTCCGATCTGGCCGACCTGGAGGCGCTTCGCGCGACGGCGACGCTGAAGGCGCCGGAGAACGGCATCGTCACCGCCGTCGCGATCACGGCCGGCAGCAATGCACCGTCGGGCGCGGCGATCACGATGATCTCGACCGAGCTGCAGGTCACCACCAGCGTCGTCGAGAGCGACGTCAGCTCGATCAAGGTCGGGCAGCAGGCGTCGGTCGCGATCGGCGCCCTGAACGCGACGCTCAATGGCAAGGTCACCTCGATCAACCCGGTCGGGACGAGCTCCGGCTCCAACGGCGTCGTCTCGTTCGCGGTCGAGGTCGCGCTCGACGCGCCGCCGTCCGCACTCCTGCCGGGCATGTCCGCGAACGTCACGATCACCGCGGCGAGCGCCACCGGCGTCCTCTCGATCCCGTCGCGGGCGCTCTCCGGCACGGCCGGCTCGTACACCGTCCGGGTGGTCGCCGACGACGGCACCGTCTCGACCCGATCGGTCGAGGTGGGCCTGGTCACGGCCTCGCTGGCCGAGATCAAGTCCGGCCTGCAGGCCGGTGAGCGGGTCGTCACCGGCACGAGCAGCACCCAGAACGCGGCCACGACCACCGGTGGCGGTGGCGGCGTCTTCCCCGGCGGCGGCGTGATCCGTGGCGGCGGGATCGGCCGATGAGCCTGCTGCGGCTCGAGCACATCGGGCGGACCTACGACATGGGCCACGTGCAGGTCCAGGCGCTGCACGACGTGTCGATGTCGGTCGAGCGCGGCGAGATGGTCGCGATCCTCGGCCCGTCGGGCTCCGGCAAGACCACGATGATGAGCATCATCGGCTGCCTGGACCGGCCCACGCACGGCCGGTACGAGCTGGACGGGACCGACGTCGGGTCGCTCAACGATGGGGCGCTCGCTCGCATCCGGAGCCGGACGATCGGGTTCGTGTTCCAGAGCTACAACCTGCTGCCGGGCACGTCGGCCGTCGACAACGTCGCGACGCCCCTGCTCTACCAGGGCGTGCCGCGGCGCGAGCGCGTGAAGCGGGCCACGATCGAGCTCGAGCGCCTCGGCCTCGGCCACCGGCTCCGCCACGAGCCGACCGAGCTGTCCGGCGGCGAGCAGCAGCGGGTCGCGCTCGCGCGGGCGCTGGTGACCCAGCCGGCCCTCCTCCTCGCCGACGAGCCGACCGGCAACCTCGCGGTCCACCAGGGCCTCGAGGTCCTCAAGCTGTTCCAGGACCTCCACGCGGCCGGCCACACGATCGTGCTGATCACGCACAACCCCGAGGTGGGCGCCGTCGCGCAGCGACAGGTGCACCTCCTCGACGGCGTCGTGGTCGACGCGGAGCTGGCGGCATGAGCGCCGTCGAGCTGGTCCGGCTTGCCCTCTCCCGCCTGCGCCGCGGCCGCGTCCGCGCGGCCCTGACGATGCTCGGGGTGATCATCGGCGTCGCGTCGGTGGTTGGGCTGGTGAGCGTGGGCCGGGGCACGACGGCGCGTATCACGCAGCAGCTCAGCAGCCTCGGCACGAACCTGCTCACGGTCAGCCCGACGGGCGGCGGTGGCTCGACGTCCACGCTCACCCTCGAGGACGCAACCGCGATCGCGGCGCTGCCCGGCCTTGCCGCCGTCGCGCCGGAGATCCAGACCCAGGCGGTCGTCGCGACGAGCACCTCGAACACGACGACGACGTCGGTCGTCGGGACCTCCGCGGACTACCTGACCGTGCGCGCCTACGAGGTCTGGCAGGGCGCCTTCCTGTCGCCGGTCGCGGTCGGCCAGGGGCTTCGGCAGGTCGTGCTCGGCGCGACCGTCGCGACGAACCTCGGCCTCGGCGCCGAGGCGATCGGCTCACAGGTCACCATCGGCGGCCTCCCGTTCCAGGTGATCGGCATCCTCCAGCCCAAGGGCGGCGCCGGCTTCGCGAACCCCGACGACGAGGTGCTGGTGCCGCTCGGCGTGGTTCGCAAGTACTTCGTCGGCGGCGATGGCATCCGGACCGTCGGGGTCAGCGTCGCCGACGGCTATGACATGCAGACCGCCCGCGATTCGATCGCCCAGCTGCTCCGCGTCCGCCACGGCATCGGCGCGACGGCCACCGACGACTTCCAGATCTTCGACCAGACCCAGCTCCTGGCGGCCGCCTCGACCATCAGCGGCACGCTGACCCTGCTGCTCGGCGGCATCGCCTCGATCGCCCTGATCGTCGGCGGCATCGGGATCATGAACATCATGCTCGTGTCGGTCCGGGAGCGGACCCGCGAGATCGGCATCCGCAAGGCGCTCGGCGCGCGCGGACGCGACATCCTCAGCCAGTTCCTGATCGAGGCCCTGACGCTGTCGCTGATCGGAGGCCTGATCGGCGTCCTCGTCGGCCTCGTGGTCTCGGCCATCATCGGCCGGATCGCAGGCTGGGGCTTCATCTTCGACCCGAACACCATCGCCGTGGCCACCGTGTTCAGCCTGGCCGTCGGCATCGTGTTCGGGGTGTGGCCGGCCCGCCAGGCGGCGCGCCTGGATCCCGTCATCGCCCTCCGTTACGAATGAAGGAGCCATCCGTGGACGATTCCCAGCCCCAGCCGACACCCGTCCCGACCACTCCGATGACCCCCGCGGCACCGGGCCCGGCGCGCGCGTGGACGCCCGATCCCGTGGCGATGCCCGCGACCACCCCGGTCGGCAGGCCCGTTCGAAAGGGGCCGAGCGCCCGCATCCTCAACACGATCCTCGCCGGCGCCCTCGTCCTGGCGGCGGCAGGGATCGCCTTCGCCGTCGGGCGGATGACGGCCCCCGCTGCGGCCGCCTCCGGACGGGGCGGGAACTTGCCGGGCGGTGGCCAGGGATTCAACGGCTACTTCGGCGGGCGCCAGGGCGGCGGTGCGTTCGGCAGCGCATTCGCCGGCTCGGGCGGCGGGGTGACCATCCAGGGCAAGGTCGACGCCGTCTCGTCGACGACGCTCACGCTCAAGCTCGCGTCCGGACAGACGATCCAGATCGCCCTCGATCCGACCACCACCTACCATTCACAGGCCAATGCGAGCGCCTCTGATGTCGTCACGGGCGGCACGGTCCAGGTCCAGCTCACCCTCGGGCGCGGCGCCGGTGGCGCCGGCAGCGAGGACGGCACGGTGACCGGCCCGACGGCGCGCGACATCACGGTCGTCCCGTAGGTCGGGGGATCTGTGCATCTCCTGCTCGTCGAGGACGACCCGCGACTCCAGCGCGTCCTGCGCCGGCTGCTTGAGGACGATCGCCACGTGGTGGAGGTTGCCCCGGACGGCCGGACCGCCCTCGAGCTCGTCGAGGCGACGGATGGGATCGAGGCGGTCATCCTCGACCTGGGGCTGCCGGACATCTCCGGCCTCGAGGTGGCGCGGCGGCTGCGTCGCGATGGGCGCGACCTGACGATCCTGATGCTCACCGCCCGCGACACGGTCAACGACCGGGTCAACGGGCTGGACGCCGGCGCGGACGATTACCTCGTGAAGCCGTTTGCGTATGAAGAGCTGTCGGCGCGCCTGCGTGCGCTGGCACGCCGCCTCGAGCCCGGCGCCCGGCGCGCCGAGCCGGTCCTCGCGGCAGGCCCGATCGCGCTCGACGAGCGCAGCCGGCGCGTCACCGTCGAGGGCCGCGCCGTCGACCTGAGCCCGCGCGAGTTCTCGCTGCTCGAGTGCTTCCTCCGCCATCCGGGCCAGTCGCTGACGCGCGATCAGCTGCTCGATCAGGCGTGGCCGTTCTCGGTCGCGGTGACCCCGAACGCGGTCGACGCCTACGTGCACTACCTGCGGACGAAGCTCGGTGCGGCGGGCCGTTGGATCGAGACGGTTCGCGGCGTCGGCTACCGGCTGGCCGATGGCTGAAGACGCCGAAGGGCTCACGCCGGGGAGCGACGCGCTCGCCGCCGGCGCCGACGCGCGCCTCATGCGCGCGGTGCGCTGGCGACTCGTGGCCTTCAGCGGCGGATCGACCCTGCTCGTCCTGATCGTCCTTGGTATCGCCTTGTACGTCAGCGTCGCGTCGTCGCTCGCGGCATCGTCGCAGGCCGTGCTCGCGGACCGGGCCTCCGAGCTGGCCGCGCAGATGCGCGGCGAGCCCCCGACGGCCGGTGGCCCAGGCTTCGATTTCCTGTTCGGTGGGGGGACGTTCGCCATCGCGGTCGACCCGACCGGCCAGGCGTACGGACCACGGCAGTTCCAGATCCCGACCGGCCTGCCGGATACCGACGCCATCGCCAGTGCCAAGGCCCACGGCAGCGACATCCGCACGACGACGATCGCGTTCCAGGAGGTCGCGCCCGGCCAGGGGACCCGCGAGGTGGCTGTGCCCGTTCGCCAGCTGACATTGCCGGTCGACACGACGACGGGCCGGTGGGCCGTCCAGGTGGTCCAGGATCGCTCGACCGAGCAGCGCACGCTCGAGAACATCGTGTTCGTGCTCGTGCTCGGCGGGCTCGTCGTGGTCCTCGTCGCGGGTGCCTTCGGCTGGGTGTACGCGCGCCGCGCGCTCGTCCCGATCCGGGATTCGCTGGCGGGCCAGCGGGTCGCCCTGCGCCGGCAGCGCGAGTTCGCGGCGGACGCGAGCCACGAGCTGCGCACGCCGCTCACCGTCATCCGCGCCTCCGTGGAGTATCTCCGGCGCAATCCGACGAAGCCGGTCCGCGAGGTCGGCGACGCGCTCGTCGACATCGACGCGGAGGTCCATCACCTCACGACGCTGGTCGACGACCTGCTCCTGCTGGCCCGCTCGGACTCTGGCGCGGTCACGCTCGAGCGCGTCCCGCTCCACCTCGACGACGTCGCCACCGACGCCGCGGCCGCGCTCGCCCAGCCGGCGGCCGACGCGGGAGTGCGGGTCGAGGTCGACCCCGAGCCGACGGCCGCGGTCGGCGATCCCGCGCGGCTCCGGCAGCTCGTCATGATCCTGGTCGACAACGCCATCCGGCACAGCCCGCGGGGCGGGGCCGTGCGCGTCGTGGTCCGTCCCGACACCGACGGCGGCTCGACCCTCGCGGTCGAGGACGCGGGGCCCGGTGTGGCCCCCGAGGATCGGGCCCACGTGTTCGATCGCTTCTGGCGGGCGCCGGGCGCACCCGCCGGGGGGACCGGCCTCGGGCTCGCGATCGCGAAGTGGATCGCCGAGCACCACGACGGCACGATCGCGGTCGACCAGTCCGCCGCCGGGGGCGCGCGCTTCGAGGTGCACCTGCCCGCCGGCCCGGCAGAGCTCCGGCCGGCGGCGTCTGCGTGACTCCGGCGCTGGGGCGGGGCGGGTGCTCGTCGCTCGTCCTCGGGCTCCTCGCACCACCGCGACCGGCGAGCTGACCCTGGACGGCGTCACGAAGACCGTCAGGATCCCGATCCAGGCGGTCCTTCCGGCGACGTCGGCTACGCGCCGGGCGATGCCTGAGGGGAGGGCGGAGCGCTCGACGGCGAGATGAGCGCGGCCGCGGCGGCCTGCGCGAGCGACGCGTCCGTCGTCTCGAGCACGAAGACGCTGTCATCGATGGTCAGGACGTACTCATCTGGGCCGCTGTCGCCGTACGAGACCCTGGTCACCTGCGCGCCAGCGAGCGTGATCGTCGACGAGGTCACGCCGGGCGTGCCCGCCGCCAGCCAGGCCTCCAGGACGGCCTTGCGAACGTCGGTCGCGGTGAGGCCGTTCACCCGGAACCCGAGGACCGCGAGGTCGAGCGTCCCGGACTGGTCGTTCGCCACGGCGATCTCGAGGTCCGAGGCCTGCTTCCCGAGGCCGACGATCGCCGCATCGAGGGCCCGAGCGTCCGGGCCGCTGCTCAGGTTGGTCGCGTCGACCGCGTACTGGACCGAGAGCGTCACGTCGTCGATCGTCGTCGGCATCCGGGCCTCGAGGACCGGTGAGACCGGCGCGATGCTGCCCGCGGGGAGGTCGCTCGGGATCGCGCCGGTGTCGTTGGTCGCCTGGCTCGTGGGCGCGCTCGTGGCGGCGCCGGAGGCGATCGGCGCCGGGCCCTGCAGCAGGCTCTGCCCACCCAGGGCGACCAGGGCGCCGACGATGAGCAGCCCGACCGCGGCGAGGACCTGGTCCGTTCGTTGCCGGCGCCGGTTCGGGGAGAGCGGGCGTCGGACCTCGCCCGTGCGGCGTGGACCGGCCTGACGGGCGATGTCGGCATCGGGGTCGAACGCGATTCGCTCCACGGGCCGCCGTTTGCCGCGCCGCCGCGGCGGTTCGGGCACAGAGCTGGACATGGTCGCTCCGGAGTCGGTGGGCCGTCGGACTCCGGACATGGTCGTCGAGACGGCTGAGAGGATGCTGAGAACGAGCGTAGATCGCGCTCCGGGCCCGCGTTGCGGCCGCTACAGTCGCGGACGATGGCCGAGGAGCAGTTCGATGTCGTGATCGTAGGCGGCGGGTCGGCCGGCTGCGTCCTCGCGAACCGGCTGTCGGAAGATCCCGGGACGCGGGTCCTGGTGCTGGAGGCGGGGCGACCGGACTGGCGCTTCGACGTGTTCCTGCACATGCCGGCGGCGCTGACGTTCCCGATCGGGAGCCCCCTGTATGACTGGGGCTACCGATCAGAGCCCGAGCCGGGCCTGCACGGGCGCCGGATCTACCACGCGCGGGGGAAGGTCCTCGGAGGATCGTCCTCGATCAACGGCATGATCTTCCAGCGTGGCAACCCGCTCGACTACGAGAAGTGGGCGACCGTTCCGGGCATGGCCGACTGGGACTACGCCCACTGCCTGCCGTACTTCAAGCGGATGGAGACGTGCCTGGCGGCCGCGCCGGACGACCCGTACCGGGGCCACGCGGGTCCGCTCGTCCTGGAGCGGGGACCGGCGACGAGCCCGCTTTTCGGCGCCTTCTTCGAAGCCGTCCAGGAGGCCGGATACGCCCTCACCGAGGATGTGAACGGCTACCGGCAGGAGGGCTTCGCCGCGTTCGACCGGAACATCCACCGAGGCCGGCGGCTCTCGGCGGCGACGGCGTACCTGCGGCCCGCCCTGCGCCGGCCCAACCTCGAGGTCCGCACGTCGGCCTTCGTCACGGGGATCACGTTCGACGGCCGGCGCGCGACGGGTGTCGAGTACCGGGTCGGGGGCGGGCACCACCGCGTCCGCGCCGGCGACGTCATCCTCGCCGGCGGCGCGATCAACACGCCGCAGCTGCTCCAGCTGTCCGGGGTGGGGGACCGCGACCACCTGAGCGGGCTCGGCATCGGGGCGGTCCAGCACCTGCCGGGCGTGGGGCAGAACCTGCAGGACCATCTCGAGGTGTACGTCCAGCACGGCAGCCGCGAGCCCGTGTCCATGCAGCCCCACGCCACCGAGACGTGGCGCCGGCCGTGGATCGGGTTCCGCTGGCTGTTCTTCCGGAACGGCCCGGGCGCGACGAACCACTTCGAGGCGGGCGGCTTCGTCCGCGGTGACGAGGCCGTCACCTACCCGAACCTGATGTTTCACTTCCTGCCGCTCGCCATTCGCTACGACGGGAGCTCGCCCGCGGGCGGCCACGGCTACCAGGTCCACGTCGGGCCGATGTACTCCGACGCCCGCGGCACCGTGCGCATCCGGTCGACCGACCCGGACGTGCACCCGGCGCTCCGGTTCAACTACGTCTCGACCGACCAGGATCGTCGCGAATGGGTCGAGGCGATCGCGGTCGCGCGGCGCATCCTCGGCCAGCCGGCATTCCAGCGCTACGACGCGGGCGAGGTCTCACCCGGGCCGGCCGTCGAGACGAACGAGCAGATCCTCGACTGGGTCGGGCACGACGCCGAGACGGCCCTCCATCCATCGTGCACGGCCCGGATGGGCACCGACGACGCCGCGGTCGTCGACCCCGCGACGATGCGCGTCCACGGCATCGATGGCCTGCGCGTCGTCGATGCGTCCGTGTTTCCGTATGTCACGAACGCCAACATCTATGCGCCCGTGATGATGGTCGCGGAGAAGGCCGCGGACCTGATCCTCGGCAACGCCCCCCTGCCGCCGGAGCCGGTCCCGTTCTATCGTCACGAGGCGGGAGCCTGAGCCCCGCCTCGAGCGTCACGCCGACTTCCTGCGCCGGCCTCCGCGACCGCCCGGGATCGGGCCCCGGCTGAGGTAGATCGCGCCGTTGCGAACGCCAAGGTTCACGGCGCTGCCACTGGCCTTGATCTGCTTGGCGATCGCGAGCCGGATCGTCGCCAGCTTTTCGTTGTCTTCGAGCTCGATCTTCTTGATCCACGAGGCGGGTCCGGCACCCAGCTCATTGAGCGTCTTTTCGATCAACAGCTCACGTCGCTTGTTCGCAAGCTGGCGCGGGCTGAGTGCACGAGGCTTGCGCGCCTTGGGCGCGAGCTCTTCGGGCTTGGCATCGCGGACGCGGACCATGGCAGCGACCTCCTGGGAATGCAACAGGGACGTGCCTGCAGCGTAACGAATGTGGCGTTGAGAATCAAAGAACTGCGCATCGAATTCGCGCCGCGCCGCGTGAGAAACCCGGTGGGCTAACCGATCATCTGGCGAAGCGCGAACATCACATTCGCCGGCCGCTCTGCGAGGCGGCGCATGTACCACGGATACCACGCCTGGCCGTACGCGATCAGGTCGCGAACGAGATAGCCCTCCCTGGCCAGCCGTCGCTGCTGGTCCATGCGAATGCCATACAGCATCTCGACCTCGACGCTGGTCCTCGGCAGGCCCATGGCCGCGGCGTGCTCGGCGATCTGCTCGATCAGACGGACGTCGTGCGTGCCCAGGCCGAGGCGGACCTGGCGCCCGGCGCGAGCGGCTTCGAGAAGCGCGACGCCAAGCGCGACGTAGTTCGCGTCGACGTCGTGGCGAGCCTGGTAGGCGATCGTCGCCGGCTCCGCGTAGGCGCCCTTGACGAGCCGGATCCGGGGATCGAGCGGCAGGAGGCGCTGGATGTCGGCGGCGGTCCGGCGCAGGTATGCCTGGAGGCACAGGCCGGTGTTCGGGTGTTCCACCTTGAGCCGCTCGTAGAAGGCGATCGTGCCCTCCGTGTAGCTGCTGCCCTCCATGTCGATCCACAGCGTCTTGCCGCTCTCCGCGGCGCGCTCGGCGAGGCGGACCGCGTGCGCCATGGTCCGCTCGACGTCGAGGTCGAAGCCGAGCTGGGTGAGCTTCACGCTGACCTCGCCATCGAGGTCGCGCGCCTGGATGTCGCCCATGAGGCCAAGGTAGTGCTCGGCGGTCTCGTCGCCCTCCTCGAGCTTCGTGATGTTCTCGCCGAGGCGGGTGAACATGCTGGAGATCCCGTCTGCGCGGAACATCACGCCCGCGTCGAGCGCGGCCTCGGCTGTCTCGCCCGGCATGAACCGGCGGATGGCCCGTTTCGCGAACCACAGCTTCGGGAGGCGCTCCTTCAGCCAGGCGTTGCGCGCCATCCAGAGGAGCAGTTTCCGCATGCCTGCAGCCTACCGCGCAGACGCGGGACGGGAGCGGCTCGGCCATACTGCGGAGGTGACGATCAGAGGCTCCGGCGGGACCCGCCGCGAGACCGATTCGATGGGCGCGATCGAGGTCCCCGCCGACCACTACTGGGCGGCCCAGACGCAGCGCTCCCTGCACCATTTCGCGATCGGGCGGGATCGGATGCCGGACCGGATCATCCGGGCGTTCGGGTTGCTCAAGCTCGCCGCCGCGGACGTCAATGCGTCGCTCGGCCTGCTCACGCGGGAGCAGCACGACTTCATCTCCGCGGCTGCGCGCGAGGTCGCCGACGGCGCCCTCGCCGACGAGTTCCCGCTGCGCGTCTGGCAGACGGGCTCGGGCACCCAATCGAACATGAACGTCAACGAGGTCATCGCGGGTCGCGCCAACGAGGCCGCCACGGGAGCGAGAGGCGGCAAGGCCCCGATCCACCCGAACGACCACGTCAACCGCAGCCAGTCGAGCAACGACACGTTCCCGACGGCGCTGCACATGGCCGTCGCCATGGCGCTGGTCGAGGATCTCGTTCCCTCCGTGCGCGGGCTCCGGGACGCGCTGGACGCGAAACGCGCCGAGTTCGACGACGTCGTCAAGATCGGTCGGACGCACCTCCAGGACGCGGTGCCACTCACCCTCGGCCAGGAATTCAGCGGCTACGTCGCCCAGCTGCAGGGCGGGATCGAGCGCATCGAGGCGACGCTCCCCGGGCTGTACGAGATCGCGCTCGGGGGTACGGCCGTGGGCACCGGCCTCAACAGCCATCCCGCGTTCGCCGAGCAGGTGGCCGCCCGCATCGCCGAGCTCACGGGCCTGCCGTTCGTCAGCGCCCCCAACAAGTTCGCCGCGCTCGCGGGCCAGGAGGCGACCGTGTTCGCGTCCGGCGCCCTGCGGACCCTCGCGACGAGCCTCATGAAGATCGCCAACGACATCCGCTGGCTCGGCTCAGGGCCGCGCGCCGGCCTTGGCGAGCTGATCCTCCCGGAGAACAAGCCGGGCTCGTCGATCATGCCCGGCAAGGTGAACCCGACCCAGAGCGAGGCGCTGACCATGGTCTGCGTCCAGGTCATGGGCTACGACACGGCGATCGGGATCGCCGGCTCGCAGGGCAACTTCGAGCTCAACGTGTTCAAGCCGATCATCGCTCACGACCTGCTCCACGCGATCGAGCTCCTGACCGACGCCTGCCGCAGCTTCCGCGAGCATTGCGTCGAGGGCCTCGAGGCCGACCGGGCAAGGATCCACGAGCACGTGGCGAACTCGCTGATGCTGGTGACCGCGCTGACCCCGAGGATCGGCTACGACAGGTCCGCGGAGATCGCGAAGAAAGCCCACCACGAAGGCACGAACCTGAAGGCTGCCGCCCTCGCGCTCGGCTACCTCTCCGAAGCCGAGTTCGATGCCGCCATGGATCCAGAAGCGATGACCCGCCCGGGCGGCTGACGCCGGTCGAGCGCCGCCACTACTGCTTCGGCGGCAGGGTTCGCGTGAAGTCGATGGCCTTGCCGAGCCACGCATCGAGCTCGATGTCGTTCGCGATCAGGTCGGCGGGCATCGTCACGTAGCGGCCCATGGCCTTGCCCGGCATGACCTCGAACTGGTGCGCGCCGGGCATCGCTAGCAGTGTCTCGCGGTCGGGCTCCGAGACGCGGACCCACCACTGGTCCGCGAACATGCCGGTCAGCATGTTGCCGTTGATCCAGGCGCACGGGTAGCCGAACATCTTGCGACGGGTGATGTCTGGGGAGCCGACGCGATCGAGCGCGGCCTCGAACCGGGCGACGAGCTCGGGCGGCGACTTCTCGAACTTCGGCATCTCGCGCGGCATGGGTCGACGATACGCCGGCGGGCGGCGCCGCGTGCCGACGCGCGTCGGCTCAGCGGCGGCGGAAGTCGCGAGCGATGTCGCGCGGCGCGACACGGGGACCGTAGCGCGGCGGCGTGATGCCCGATCGCTCGAGGAGGCGGATCACCCGCGCGCGATGGCCCGCCCACGGCGCGAGCAGCTCCAGCATCCGCTCGTCGGTGCCGCGCGGCGCGCCGGTCAGCGCGAACGCCACGACGTTCGAGAGATGCGCATCCGCAACGCTCACCGCGTCGGGATCCCCGAGGGCTCGGAGCGTCACCTCCGCGGCCGTCCACGGCCCGATGCCGCTGTGGTTTCTGAGGGCCGTCGCGAGCGCGGCCGCTCCCGTGCCCCCTGCGCCGGGTTGGCGCGACGCGGCCGCGAAGCCCTCGAGGCGCGGCGCCTCCCGCGCGATTCGCCGCAGGAGGGCGCCGCGGCGGGGCTCGATACCCAGGCCGGTGAGCGTCCACGACGGCAGCGCGGCGACGACCTGTGGCGCGGGCGCGACGAGCAGCTCGTGCGGGCCCGGCGCCGGGGTTCCGTGCGCCCGGACGAGCCGGCGGTAGTTGCGCCACGCCTCGGTGCCGGTGATGCGCTGCTCGAGGATCGCCGGCAGCAGCGCCTCCCAGATCGCACCGGTCCGGCCCAGCCGGACTCGCCCGAGCCGCCGAGCCAGGCCGGCGACCACGGGATGGAGCCCCGGCTCGAAGCCCGTATCGTCGTCGTCGAGGCCGAGCGCCGCCGCCAGGCCGTCGAGGAGCCACGCCGCGCCCGGCCCCCACGCGGAGGCGAGAAGCGACGCTCCCGCCACGCGAACCTCGATCGTCCCGGATCCCTCGGGCGTCGCGGAGGCGCGAATCGCCGCTCCCGAAGCGACCCGCATCGTCGGGTCGCCGCTCCCGCGAACCAGTGGCCCGAGCACGGCGCGGAGGTCGAGCGGGCCGCCCAGCGGGATCGTCCGCACCTCGACCGGCTCGCGAAGCCGAACTGTCATGCGGTTGCAACCCCATTGCCACCCGCTCGCGCAGGGCCGCCGGCACCCGCTGCAAGCGATCCTCGGGTATGGTTGCGCCAGACGTGCGACTTCCCAGAGTCGTCGCGCGCGCCGCGCTCATCGCGGTGCTCGCCTTGGTCGTCGTCCCCGGCGCCGTTGGTTCGCGCATCCCGAGCGCACCGACCGCCATCGATTCTTCGGCCTTCCAGGCGGTTGGCCTCGCTCGATCGTGGACGGCGATGACGACACCACAGCTCGACCCGGCGGGCGTATCCGCCGGGCATCTCGGACCTGACGCGATCCTCGGAGAGGCCCAAGCCTCGCCCGCGGTTCAGGGCGCCCGGCGCCCGAACGTGCCGGTGCCGGCGGCGGTCCCAGTCGTCCAGTCGCTCCTGTTCTGGCACCTCGACAGCAACATCAGCTGGTACGGCCCGGGCTTCTACGGCCATAAGGGCGCGTGCGGCCTCGTCCCCGGCGGGATCCAGCCCGACACGATCGGCGTTGCGCATCGCACGCTGCCGTGCGGCACGAAGGTCACCTTCCGGTACAACGGTCGAACGGTCACGACGATCGTGATCGATCGTGGTCCGTATGTCTCCGGCCGGATCTGGGACATGACGCACGGCCTGTGCGCCGCGCTCGGGCACTGCTTCACCGGCGGCGGGGTGTACTGGCACCTCGGCTAGGCCGCCTATCCTCGGGATCGTGGACCACTGGCGCACGATCATCGAGCCGTTCCGGATCCACTCGGTCGAGCCGATCCGACTGACGACGGTCGAGCAGCGCCAGGCGGCGCTCGAAGCGGCCGGGTACAACCTGTTCAACCTCCACGCCGACGACGTCCTGATCGATCTCCTGACCGATTCTGGCACCGGTGCGATGTCGCGCGACCAATGGGCGGCGATCCAGCACGGCGACGAGAGCTACGCCGGCTCGCCGTCGTGGTTCGCGTTCCTCGACAGCGTGCAGGCGCTGTTCCCGTTCAAGCACGTCATCCCGACGCACCAGGGTCGCGCCGCCGAGAAGATCCTGTTCAGCGTCGTCGGCGGCCCGGGCAAGGTCGTTCCGAACAACACCCACTTCGACACCACCCGGGCGAACGTGGAGGCCTCCGGCGCCGAGGCCGTCGACCTCGTGATCCCGGAGGGCCGCGATCCCGCGTTCGTCCATCCGTTCAAGGGCAACATGGACGTCGGTGCGCTGGATCGCCTCCTCACCGATCGAGCGGGCGACGTGCCGGTCGTGTTCGTCACGATCACGAACAACTCGGGCGGCGGGCAGCCGGTCTCGCTCGAGAATCTCCGATCGGTCCGCGCCGTCTGCGATCGGCACGGCATCCCGCTCTTCCTCGACGCGTGTCGCTTCGCAGAGAACGCCTGGTTCATCAAGCTGCGCGAGCCGGGCCACGCCGACCGGGCGATCCCCGACATCGTGCGCGAGATGGCGTCGCTCGCCCATGGCATGACGATGTCGGCCAAGAAGGACGGCCTCGCCAACATCGGCGGCTGGCTGGCGCTCGACGACGACGCCCTCGCGGAGCAGTGCCGCAACCTGCTGATCCTGACCGAGGGCTTCCCGACCTACGGCGGCCTCGCCGGCCGCGACCTCGAAGCCATCGCGCAGGGCCTCCGGGAGGTCGTCGACGAGGACTACCTGCGCTACCGCGTTCGATCGACCGCGTACCTGGGCGAGGCGCTCGACGAGGCGGGGGTGCCCCTGATGAAGCCGTTCGGCGGCCACGCGATCTACCTCGACGCCCGCGCCCTCCTGCCGCACATCCCGCAGCTGGCCTATCCGGGGCAGGCGCTTGCGATCGCTCTCTATCGCGAGGGCGGCATCCGGGGCTGCGAGATCGGGACGGTCATGTTCGGACGGCGCCCGGACGGCTCCGAGGCACCCGCGCCGATGGACCTCGTACGGCTCGCCATCCCGCGCCGCACCTACACCCAGAGCCACATCGACTACGTGATCGAGGTCGTCCGCCTCGTCGCGAGCCGCGCTGCCTCCCTTCGCGGGGTCCGAATCGCCGAGCAGCCCGCGGCGCTCCGCCACTTCACCGCCAGGTTCGCCCCGCTCGACTGATCGCGCCGCGAGGCGCCGGGCCGTTCGCAGGCGAGCTGCACGGCAACGTCAGGCGACGGCCGGTTGCTGCTCCGTCGTCCCGGCAGGGCCCTTGGCGGTGCCCTCGGCCGCCGCGCCGCTGGCCGGGGCAGGCTCCGATGGGTGGAGGTCCTCGGCCGCGGGGATGTCGAGGTCATCGACATAGGCCTTGACGCTGAAGCCGAACTCGGCGCCCTTCTCGGGCAGGGACGTGGCCCAGATCCGGCCGCCCATCGCCGTGACGAGCTCCCGGCACACGAAGAGGCCGATGCCGGCACCGGGCGCGGTCGATGCCTGCTGCGCGCTCCGGTAGTACAGGCCGAACAGCCGCTCCGAGTCCTCGTCGGTGATGCCCGGGCCGTCGTCGCGGACGCGGACGATGACCTCGCCCTCGCCGTCCTCGAGGCTGACCCGGACGGTCGAGCCGGGGCCGCTGTACTTCGCCGCGTTGGAGAGCAGGTTGCGCATGATCTGGGCGAGGTACTCCTCGTCCGCGGCGACCATCTGGATCGGGCCGCTCGGGACGTACTCGATCTTGACCTCCGGCCACAGCGCGCGCTCGCGCTCGACCAGCTGGGGGATGATCCGGTCGATCAGGACCGGCCGCGTGCTGCCGAAGTCGCCGCCGCGCTCGATCCGGGCCATCGCCACGAGGTTCTCGATCATGCGCTGGAGGCGCTCGGCCTCCGCGGCGACGTTGACGAGGAGCTCGTTGCGCGTCTCCGGATCCAGCCGGGCGCCGCGCCGGAGCAGGACCTGCGTGCCGCCGTAGATCGAGGTGACCGGCGTTCGAAGCTCGTGCGAGAGCACGCCGACGAACCGATCCCGGATCCGGTCGGCCTCGTGGCGCCACGTCACGTCGGAGATGACCGCGACCTGGAACGGCCGACCGTCGAGCTCGAACGTGCTCCGCGCGATCTCGGCCGGGAAGTGCGTCCCGTCGATGCGCCGGCCGGTCGTCTCCGATCGGAACACCGGATGCTCGCCACCGGTGGTCGCCGTCTCGTCCTTGTGCAATGCGACGAGATCGCCGAGCGGCAGGCCGACGAGCTGGTGGTCGTCGCTCCCGAACAGCGCGCCCGCCTGGCGGGTGGCCCACGTCACGTGGCTGTTCTC
>DASQIK010000087.1:0-63612 GCA_035631615.1 Candidatus Dormiibacterota bacterium
GAGACCGCCGAGCTCGCCCGCCCGACGTTCGTCGCGCTTCGCACCCTCTCGGAGCGGCTCCGAGCACGTTATCCGGGCGTTGGCGCCGCGCTGTCGATGGGCATGAGCGAGGACTATCCGGTCGCAGTGGAGGAGGGCGCAACGCTGGTCCGCATCGGGCGCGCGATCTTCGGGGCGCGCCCGAGCGTGGGCTAGACTCGGCCGGTGGGCGCCGCGTTCCTCGTCAACTTCCTGCGGTTCCTGCTGATCGGCCTGTGGCTGGTCATCCTGGCCCGGATCATCCTGTCCTGGATCGATCCCGCCGGCCGGAGCCGCTTCGCGGTCTTCATCATCCAGACGAGCGAGCCGATCCTGGCACCGGTGCGGCGCGTGATCCCGCGAACCGGCATGTTCGACTTCTCGCCGCTCGTCGTGCTGCTCGTGCTCGGGGTCCTGATGCGCGCGGTCGGCTGACGTATGATGCCCGCCCGTCGCTCCTCGCGAGCCGGCGGACACGGGGCGATTGGCTCAGTGGTTAGAGCACGCGGTTCACATCCGCGGGGTCACTGGTTCGAATCCAGTATCGCCCACCACTCCCAGGCGTTGATGCGGCCGATCCATGCGTTGGCCGCCTCCGGGCGGCAGCTCGCGCACGTTCTCGTTCGCTCGGTCTGCATGATCGGGTGCTCCGTGATCGACGGGCGGCGACACCGGACCACCTGGCACCGGCGAATCGGCTGCGCCCTTGGAGCAAACCTGCGCCGACGGATTGGGGTGCGGATCTCGCGGCCGGGTCGCGGCGCCGCGGCGTGATCCTGCGTTGCGGGCTCCGATCGAGCAGGTGGCTACACTCGATCGGGTGACCGGGACCGCTTCGCCAACCCCGGCAACCTCCGTGCCCGCGATCGCTGCCGTCGAGCTTCGGGGCGTCCATCGGACCTTCGGCTCGGTGCGGGCCGTGGACGGGATCGACCTCCGGCTCGAGCTCGGCGAGATTGCCGCCCTGCTCGGTCCGAACGGCGCCGGCAAGACCACGACAATCGACATGATCCTCGGGCTCGGGGCGCCGGACGCGGGGTCGGTCCGGGTGCTCGGCATGCACCCACGGGACGCGATCTCGCGGGGACTGGTGGCGGCGGTCCTGCAGACGGGCGGGCTGCTGAAGGACATCACGGTGCGGGAGACGGTTCGGCTGACTGCGTCCCTGTACGGCGAGGCGCAGCCAGTCGACGAGGTCCTCGAGCGGGCGGGCATTCTCGCGATCGCCAATCGCCTCGTCGGGGCGTGCTCCGGCGGCGAGCAGCAGCGACTCCGCTTCGCCCTGGCGCTCCTGCCCGATCCCGCGCTCATGGCCCTCGACGAGCCCACCGCCGGGATGGACGTCGAGGGCCGGCGCGACTTCTGGACGGCCATCCGGCACGACGCGGAGCGCGGGCGCACGGTCCTGTTCGCGACCCACTACCTCGAGGAGGCTGATGCCTACGCCGATCGGATCATCCTCCTGCGCGAGGGGCGGATCGTTGCGGATGGAACTGCCGCGGAGGTCCGCAGCCTTTCGGCCGGCCGATCGGTCCGGGCAAACCTCGCGGGCGCGGACCAGGCGAACCTCTCGAAGCTGCCGGGCGTCCGCTCGGTGGAGCTGCGTGGCGATCGGGTCCTGATCCAGACGACCGACTCGGACGCGGTCGCGCGATACCTGCTGACCGCCACCGCGGCGCGCGACGTCGAGGTCGTCACCCAGAACCTGGAGGACGCATTCCTCGCGCTGACCGGCGACGACCCGGCCCCCGACCCCGCCGTGACGCCTGCCGGGAGGGTGGGATGAACGTCGAGCGACTCGACGACCGTGCCGCACCGCCGCTCGGCGGCTTCAACCTGACGTTCCTCGCGATCGAGATCCGCCGCCTCGTCCGCAATCGCCGAACCCTGCTGATCACGATCGTGGTGCCGGTGATCCTGTTCGAGCTGTTCAGGGTGAACCGGCGGCTTGCCGCGGCGTCGTCGTCCGAGTTCGGGCCGGCGTTCACGATGGTCGGGATCGCGGTCTACGGGTCGATGCTTGCGGCCTCGGCGGGCGGCGCCCGCGTCGCGATCGAACGCGCGCTCGGGTGGAGCCGGCAGCTGCGGCTCACACCCCTCCGCCCGGTGGCCTACATCGCCATCAAGCTCGTCACCGCGATGCTGCTCGGCCTCGTGTCGGTGATCGTGGTCTTTGCCCTGGGTGCGAACGGCGGCGTCGACCTGCCGATCGGGACGTGGCTCGCGATCGGGCTCCTGGCGTGGCTGACCTCGCTCGTCTTCGCGGCGCTCGGCCTGTTCCTCGGCTACCTCCTCCCATCCGAGAACGCGCTCCAGGCCATCGGGCCGCTGGTGGGCGTCCTGTCGCTGGTGGGTGGGCTGTTCGTGCCCCTCAGCTTCATGCCCGATGTCGTCCAGCAGATTGCGCCGTTCACCCCGACCTACGGGGTCGTCGAGATCGCTCGTTTCCCGCTGGTCGGCGGGTCCTTCGACGTCCTCTGGCTCGTGAACGTCGTCGGCTGGACCGCGGCGTTCGGCGTCCTCGCCGCTCTCCTCTTCCGGCGCGACACCCGCCGCACGTGACGGCGGCGGCCGCAAGGCGGTTCGTGCCGGAGCTGTTGCGCGAGCGGAACTTCCGGCGGTTCTGGTTCGGCCAGACCATCTCGATGTTCGGCGACCAGGTCACCGGGGTCGCCCTGCCGGTCTTGGCCGTCCTGTCGCTCGGGGCGGAGGCGACGCAGATGGGCCTGCTGGTCGCGGTCGGGCTCCTGCCGCCCCTGCTGTTCTCCCTCCCCGCCGGCGTCTGGCTCGATCGAGTGCGCCGACGACGACGCCTGATGGTCTTCGAGTTCGTGTCCGGCTTCGGCGTGATGATCCTCGACATCAACGGCGGCTCGATGCTGTTCGCGAGGACCCCCGACCGAATCCGCGGCCGCGTCAACGGTGCGTTCCGGTTCGTGAACATGGGCGTCCGCCCGATCGGCGCGGTCATCGGCGGCATCCTCGGCGTCCGCGAGACGCTGCTCGTCGTGACAGTCGCGCAGCTGCTCGGCGTGCTGTGGCTGATCGGGTCGCCGATCCCAGGGCTGAAGGACCTGCCGCAGCCGGGCTGAGAGCTGGTGGCGGCAGGACGGCCGCTACAACGCGGCGGGCTCGCCCTCGCGTGCGAGCCGGCGAAGCACGGTCGGCAGGATGCCGCCGTTGCGGTAGTAGTCGAGCTCGATGGGTCCGTCGATGCGGCACAGGACGTCGAACGTCACCGAGTCGGCGTCGTCCGTTCGCGCCACGACCTGGAGCGTGGATCGTGGGGCGAGCCCGTCCTCGATGCCGTGGATCGTGAACGATTCGCGCCCGGTCAGGCCGAGGCTCGCGAGGTTCTGGCCGGACAGGAACTGCAGGGGCAGGATGCCCATGCCGACGAGGTTCGTCCGATGGATCCGCTCGAACGACTCCGCGATCACCGCGCGCACGCCGAGCAGCAGGGGGCCCTTCGCCGCCCAGTCGCGGGATGAGCCGGATCCGTATTCCTTGCCGGCCACGACGATGAGCGGCACGTCCTCCTTGCGGTATTGCCGGGCGACGTCGTAGATGAAGCCGGGCTCGCCGTCGGGGAGGTGGACCGAGTACGGCCCCTCGCGACCGCCGGCCAGCGCATTGCGCAACCGGATGTTGCCGAAGGTGCCCCGGATGAGCACCTCGTGGTGCCCGCGCCGCGCGCCGTACGAGTTGAACTCAAGCGGGGAGACGTTGCGCTCCTGGAGCCATTCGCCGGCCGGCGAGGTCGGGGCGATGGAGCCGGCCGGGGAGATGTGGTCCGTCGTCACCGAATCGCCGAGGACGACGAGCGCGCGCGCGTCGACGACGTCGGCCGCCGGCGGCAGGTCCATCGTCATGTCGTCGAAGAACGGCGGGCGAGCGATGTACGTCGAGGCGAAGTTCCAGTCGTAGCGGTCGCCGTCGGGGATCGGCAGCGCCTTCCAGCGGTCGTCGCCTTCGAACACGCTCGCGTAGGTGCGCTGGAAGAGCGCCGGGTCGATCGAGTCGTGGATGACGCTGCGGATCTCGTCGGGCGCCGGCCAGACGTCGGCGAGGAAGACCGGCTTGCCGTCGTCGCTGATGCCGAGCGGCTCGCGGGTCAGGTCGATGTCGACCCGGCCGGCGAGCGCGAACGCGACGACGAGCGGCGGCGAGGCGAGGTAGCTGGCACGCGCCAGCGGATGGATCCGGCCCTCGAAGTTGCGATTGCCGGACAGGACCGCCGCCGTCACCAGCTCGTTGGCCTCGATCGCGTGCGCGATCGGCTCGTCGAGTGGACCCGAGTTGCCGATGCAGGTCGTGCAGCCGTAGCCGGCCAGCGCGAAGCCCAGCTCCTCGAGCGGCGCCATCAGGCCCGCCTTCTCGAGGTACGAGGTGACCGCCTTCGAGCCCGGGGCGAGCGACGTCTTGACCGTCGGCGGCACGCGCAGGCCGCGGGCCACGGCGTTCCGGGCGAGCAGCCCGGCGCCCACCATGACCGTCGGGTTGGACGTGTTCGTGCACGACGTGATGGCGGCGATCGCAACCGACCCCGTGCCGATCGATGCGTGCTCGCCGTCGACGTCGACGTCGACGTGCGGGTACTCCGTCGCGGCGCCGTCGGACGCGACCGGGAGGCCCTCCGGGAAGGTCGTGCGGAAGTTCTCGCGGAGGCCCGTCAGCGGCACGCGATCCTGCGGGCGTCGCGGCCCGGCGACCGACGGAACCACGGAGCCGAGATCGAGCGTGAGCAGGTCGTCGAACGCCGGGACGGCGCCGGGCAGTCGCCACATCCCCTGTGCCCGCGCGTATGCCTCGACGAGCGCGACGCGCGCCGGCGAGCGGCCGGTCAGGCGCAGGTAGGCCAGCGTCTCGCCATCGATCGGGAAGAGGGTGGACGTCGCGCCGAACTCCGGGCTCATGTTGGCGATCGTCGCCCGATCGGCGAGCCCGAGGCTCGCGAGCCCGTCACCGGTGAACTCGACGAACGCCCCGACGACGCCGAACCCGCGCAGCATCTGGGTCACGACGAGGACGAGGTCCGTGGCCGTCGATCCGCCGGGGAGCTCGCCGGACAGCCGGACGCCGACGACGCGCGGCATCGGCATGTAGATCGGCTGGCCGAGCAGGGCCGCCTCGGCCTCGATGCCGCCGACGCCCCAGGCGAGGACGCCGAGGCCGTTGATCATCGTGGTGTGCGAGTCCGTCCCGACGACGGTGTCCGGGTAGGCGATGCGCGCCCCGTCGCCGCCGTCCTCGGCCCGGTCCGAAACGACGGTCGCCAGGTACTCGAGGTTGACCTGGTGCACGATGCCCGTGCCCGGCGGGACCACGCGCAGGTCGCGGAACGCGGTCTGCGCCCAGCGGAGCAGCTGGTACCGCTCACCGTTGCGCTCGTACTCGCGGGCGACGTTGAACGCGAACGCCGTGGACGTCCCGAACTGGTCGACCTGGACCGAGTGGTCGATGACCAGGTCCGCCGGCACCAGGGGATTCACGCGCGCGGGATCGCCGCCCAGGTCGGCCATCGCGTCGCGCATCGCCGCGAGGTCGACGATGGCCGGCACGCCGGTGAAGTCCTGGAGCAGGACCCGCGACGGCATGAACGGGACCTCGGCCTCCGTGGTCGACCCCGGCCGCCACGATGCGAGCGTCTCCACGTCCGACCGATCGATCAGCCCGCCGCCCGCGTTGCGGAGCGCATTCTCGAGCAGGATCTTGAGCGTGACGGGCGCCCGGTCGAGGTCGATCAGGTCGCCGAGCGCGGCCAGCCGCCAGTAGTCCGGGAGGCCGTCGCCGAGCGAGGCGCGGGCTCCGAATGGATCAGGGCGTGGCACGCTGGCGAACCTCGGCGCTGGATAGACTCGACGCATGGAAGCGTACCGCGAGTCGGCCCTCCGCCCAGCCGGACGCGGCCGATGAAGGCGTGGCGCGGCGTCGGCGACGCGCCGGACGCGGAACCCGGGGCGCCGGACGCGGCCGCGCTCGAGGAGCTCCGGCGGCGCGGGATCGACCTCGACCCGGAGGCAGCCGGCCACGCGCATCCGCACCAGCACTCCGCCCCCGGCGAGCCGCCGCTCACCGGCATCGTCGGCGCCGGCGCGGTCGGCACGGCGCTGGGCGCGGCACTCCACCGGGCCGGCTGGCCGGTCGTCGCGGTCGCGTCGCGCGACGAGGGCCGGCGCGAGCGGTTCCGGAGCCTCGTGCCCGGCGCCCGCGGCTTCGCCGAGGCGGCGGCGCTGCTCGACGAGGTCGAGCTGGTGATCCTGGCCGTCCCGGACGACGCGGTCGAGCGCCTCGCGGGCGAGCTCCGGCTGTACGGCGGTCAGGCCCTGGTCCACACCTCGGGGGTCCTCGGCGTTGAGGCCCTGGAGCCGGCCCGCGCGGCCGGCACGCAGATCGGCGCGTTTCACCCGCTCGTCGCGTTCGCGGACACGGAGCGGGCGATCGCCGCATTGCACGGCGCGACCGTCGCGGTCGAGGGCGACGACCAGCTCGCGGCGCTCCTGGCGGACATGGCGGAGGCGGTCGGCGCCACGGCGGTCCGGCTCGCGCCGGGGAGCAAGGCCGCCTACCACGCGGCCGCCGTCCTGGCCGCGGGCGGCTTCGTCGCCCTGCTCGACGCGATCGCCGAGCTCGGCGCCGCCGCGGGCCTCGACGAGCAGGGCTCGCTGGCCGTCTACGGGGGCCTCATCGAGCAGACGCTCGGGAACGCACGGGCGCTGGGAATCCGCGCGGCGCTGACGGGTCCGATGACCCGCGGCGACGTCGGCACCCTGGCGCGGCACCTCGATGCGCTGGGCCGCCTCGCACCCGACGCGCTGCCCCTGTACTGCGCGGCTGCGGAACGCGAGATCGCGCTTGCGGAATCGCGGGGCTCCCTGGCGCCTGACGCGGCGGAATCCATGCGTGATTTGCTTGCGATGGCGGGGTGACGCGCTACCATGCCCTCGATGGAGCACAGCATCACCGCCAGGTACGCGGCGCGCCCGGCCGCGCGCTTTCCGCGCGCCTCCAGCGGCAGTCGGCAGCGACGCCTCGGACTCGGCGTGGCGCGCGCGTTCAGCCCGGCCCCGACGCGCCTGACCGTGCTCCTGCGGGACCAGCCGTCGCCGCTGGCGCACCTCCGCCGCGACCCGAGATCCATCGCCGCGACGAGGCCGGTGCGCAAGGCCGATGGACGCCTTCAGCCGGCGTTCGCGCTCACGTGGGGCCGATCGCTGGCACCGCGCCATCCGAGCGCCCACGTGGCGCCGTGGCGCGCCTGAGGTCCGCGCTCGCCACTTCCGCCGGCGGGATCGTCGTCACCACCCAGCACGATCGGCAATCGCTGGTCGTCGGCATGCGCCGGCGCGGTCGCGATGCGGTGACGTGGACCCTCCCGAAGGGCACGCCCCACCCGGGTGAGACCCTCGAGGAGACCGCCCTGCGCGAGGTCGCCGAGGAGACCGGGCTGGAGGTTCGGATCGTCGAGCCGCTCTCGGCCATCGAATACGCCTTCGTCCAGGACGCATCGCGCATCCGGAAGACGGTGCACTACTTCCTCATGGAGCCCACCGGCGGCGACCTGTCGCTGCACGACGCCGAGTTCGAGCGCGTGCGCTGGGTCCCCTTCGACGAGGCGGGTTCGCTGCTGAGCTTCGCGACGGAGCGCGAGCTCGTGGCCGCGGCGCAGGCGCGGCTGGCGTCGATGGGGGAGGCCTCGACGACGGAGGCGGCGGCCTCGTGAGCGACGCGGAGGGGGACTCGCAGCCCGCGGGCTCGGACCAGCTCCACGAGACCGCGCTGATCGAGCTCCATCGGGCGCTCGGCGCGCGGCTCATCGAGTTCGGCGGCTGGCTCATGCCGGTCCAGTACACGGGCATCCTCGAGGAGCACAAGGCGGTCCGCGAGCGCGCCGGCCTGTTCGACCTGTCGCACATGGGCGAGCTGTTCGTGGAGGGCGACGACGCGGGCGACGCGCTCGCGGCGGCGCTCATCACGGATCCGCGGACGCTCGCCGTCGGGCGTGCGCAGTACTCGATGATCGTCGCGCCGGACGGCGGCGTCATCGACGACCTGATCGTGTACCGCCTCGGGACCCATCGATTCCTCGTGGTCGCGAACGCGAGCAACGCGCCCGTCGTGTCCGAGGAGCTGGCCCGCCGCATCAGCGGCTGGCGCGCCGTCCTCGACGACCGCTCGCTGGCGACCTCGCTCGTCGCCATCCAGGGCCCGCTGGCCGCCGGGATCCTCGCCCAGCTGACCGACATCGACCTGTCCGCGCTCCGCTACTACGCGATCGCCGAGGGCACCGTCGCGGCGATCCCCGCGCTCGTGGCCCGCACCGGCTACACGGGCGAGGACGGCTTCGAGGTCTTCGTCGACTGGGCGCGCGGCCCGGAGATCTGGGAGGCGCTCGCCGCCCTCGGGAGGTCGGCGAACGTCATCGCCTGCGGCCTCGGCGCACGGGACACCCTGCGCCTCGAGGCGGGCATGCCGCTGTACGGCAACGAGCTCGACCGCGAGACGAACCCGTTCGACGCCGGCCTCGGACGGGTCGTCAAGCTCGAGAAACCCGGCGACTTCGTCGGCCGGGAGGCGCTCGCCCGGGTCGCCCGCGACGGCCCGAGCAAGCGGCTCGTCGGCCTGGTCGTCACCGGTCGCGGCATCGCGCGGCACGGCTACCCGGTGGAGGCGGGCAACCACCGGACGGGGGTCGTGACGAGCGGGACGCATTCGCCGACCCTGGGCAAGCCGATCGCGATGGCCTACGTCGCGCCGGGCGATGGCGAGCCGGGTACGATACTGAACGTCGAGATTCGCGAGCAGCCGGTCTCCGCCGAGGTCGTGCCGCTGCCGTTCTACAAGCGAGCGCGTTGACGGAGGCCGCCCGGATGGTCCCCCCGGACCTGCACTACACGAAGGATCACGAGTGGATCCGGGTCGACGGCGACACGGCGACCATCGGCGTGACCGACTTCGCGGCGCACCAGCTCGGTGACGTGGTCTTCGTGGACCTGCCCGCGACCGGCCGCTCGATCGACCAGTTCGCGACCTTCGGCGTGGTCGAGTCGGTCAAGGCCGTCAGCGACCTGTACGCGCCGGTGTCGGGCGAGGTCGTCGGCGTCAACCCCGACCTCGGCTCGCAGCCGGAGCTGGTCAACAGCGATCCGTTCGGCAAGGGCTGGATGATCAAGGTGAAGGTCGCCGATGCGGCCCAGGTCGACGGCCTGCTCGACGCGGCCGCGTACGAGCGCCTGACGGCGGAGGCCTGACCGACCTTGGCCTATGGCCCGCATACGCCGGCGGACCGCCAGCGGATGCTCGCGTCCCTCGGGATGCACAGCGTGGACGAGCTCTTCGCGGACATTCCGCCCGCGCTGCGCTCCAGCCCGCTCCGCCTCGACCCGCCGGAATCCGAGCAGGTCCTCATGGGCCGGCTGGCCAACCTGGCGGGCCGGAACAGAATTGATCTCGCCTCGTTCCTCGGCGCGGGCGCCTATCGCCACTTCTCGCCGCCGATGGTCGACCACATGCTGCTCCGGGGCGAGTGGTACACGGCCTACACCCCGTACCAGCCCGAGGTCAGCCAGGGCACGCTCCAGAGCATCTATGAGTACGAGTCGCTCATCGCCGAGCTGACCGGCCTGGACGTCGTCTCCGCCTCGCACTACGACGGCGCGGCGGCCACCGCGGAGGCGGCGCTCATGACCTGCCGCGCCACCGCCCGCGATCGGGTCCTCGTGAGCCGCGCCGTGCACCCGCACTACCGCGAGGTGGTCCGCACGTACTTCCACGGAGCGGGCCTGAACGTCGAGGAGATCCCGCTCGTCGCCGACGGTGCGACCGCCGGCACGACCGATCTCGGGCACCTCGAGCGGGCGCTCGCCGACGGCGACCACCCCGTCGCGGGCGTCGTCTTGCCGCAGCCGTCGTTCTACGGGCTGCTCGAGCCGATGGCCGAATCGTCGCGACTCGCCCACGCCGCGGGCGCGCTGTTCGTGGCCGTCATCGAGCCGGTCTCCCTGGCCGTGCTGGCGCCACCGGGCGCCTATGGCGCGGACATCGCGGCGGGCGAGGGGCAATCCCTGGGCATTCCGCCCCAGTACGGCGGGCCGTACCTTGGGATCCTCGCGTGCACGGATGCCCTCGTCCGGCAGATCCCCGGCCGCCTGGTCGGGATGACCACCGACGTCAATGGCAAGCGCGCGTACGTCATGACCCTCCAGGCACGCGAGCAGCACATCCGGCGCGAGAAGGCGGCCAGCAACATCTGCACGAACCAGACGCTGCTCGCCCTCGCGGCGACGGTCTGGCTCGCGGCGCTCGGGCCGCACGGCCTCCGTGACGTCGCCGCGCTCGGGGCCGCCAGGGCCGCCGAGCTCGAGGCGGCGCTGGCGGCCGTCGGCGTGCCGCGCCTCCATGAGGGCGCCTATCTGAACGAGTTCGTCGTCCGGGTCCCGAATGCCGTCGCCGTTCACCGCGAGCTGCTCGAGAACGGCGTCCTGGCCGGGCTCGTCCTGGCCGACGCCGTGCCCGACGAGCCGGGCGTCGCCGATGGCCTGCTCGTGTGCACGACCGAGGTCACGACGACCGACGAGATCACGGCGTTCGCGCGGCAGATGGAGGGCGCGCTGGCCGTGACCGCCCATCCGGTCGGGGGAGCGGCATGAGCGCGAGCGGGCCGCGCATGCAGCCGACGCTGTTCGAGCTGTCGAAGCCGGGGCGTCGCTCGGACAAGGTGCCGCACCCGCCGAGCGACGCGCTGGACCGGCTGCCCGCCGAGCATCGCCGCGAGCGGCCGCCCGCGCTGCCCGAGGTCAACGAGCCGGACGCGGTTCGCCACTTCGTCAACCTGTCGCAGCTCAACCACGCCGTGGACACGGGCTTCTACCCGCTCGGCTCGTGCACCATGAAGTGGAACCCCAAGGTCAACGAGTGGGCCGCGCGGCTGCCCGGCTTCGCCCAGCTCCACCCGATGGCGCCCGACGCCGTCGCCCAGGGCACGCTCCAGCTGCTGTGGGAGGTCGAGCAGATCCTGATCGAGGTCAGCGGCATGGCTGCCGTGACCCTCCAGCCCGCGGCCGGCGCCCACGGCGAGCTGACCGGGATCCTGATGATCCGCGCCTACCACCGCTCGCGCGGCGACATGGACCGCACCGACGTCCTCGTGCCCGACTCCGCCCACGGCACGAACCCCGCGACCGCGACGATGGCCGGGCTCCGGACGGTCTCGATCAAGGCCGCCGCCGACGGCGGCATCGATATCGACGCGTTCAAGGCGGCCCTCGGGCCGCACACGGCCGCGGTCATGATCACGAACCCCTCGACGATGGGCCTGTTCGAATCGCGCATCGGACAGCTGCTCGAGGCCGTGCACGCGGTCGGGGCGCTCGCCTACATGGACGGGGCGAACCTGAACGCCATCCTCGGCCGGTTCAAGCCGGGCGAGGCGGGCTTCGACGTGATGCACATCAACACCCACAAGACGTTCTCGACGCCCCACGGCGGCGGCGGCCCCGGCGCCGGCCCGGTCGCCGTCGTCGAGAAGCTCGCGCCCTTCCTGCCGGCGCCGCGCGTCGTGCGCGAGTCCGACGGACGGTTCCGGCTCGAGGGAGTGGGGGAGCGCCCCACCTCCATCGGCCGGATGCGCTCGTTCGTGGGCAGCACCGGCGTGCTCGTGCGCGCGTACGCGTACCTCCGCACGCACGGCGGGAGCGGGCTCGCCGAGATCACGGACGATGCGGTCCTGGCGGCGAACTACCTGAAGGGCCGCCTCGCCGCCTCGGGCGCGTACGACATCCCGTTCCCGGGCGTCTGCAAGCACGAGTTCATCGCCTCGGCGACGTCGATCAAGAAGCGCACGGGCGTGCGGACGCTGGACATCGCCAAGCGCCTGCTCGACCACGGCTTCCACGCTCCGACCGTGTACTTCCCGCTGACCGTCGACGAGGCGATGCTCATCGAGCCGACCGAGACCGAGTCGGTCGAGACGCTCGACGCGTTCGCCGACGCGCTCATCGCGATCGCGCACGAGGCCGACACCGACCCCGAGACCGTCAAGACCGCGCCGCACACGGCCCCGGTTCGGCGCCTCGACGAGGTGAGTGCCGCGCGCAACCCGAACCTGCGCTGGCGGCCGGCCGCCGGCGACTGGACGCCCTGCCCGGACTGATCGGGGCGAACCCGATTCCGCCGCCCGGTTTGACAGGGGTCCGGCGTTGGCTATTCTTCGCCCGCATGGTCGGTCGTAGTCTCCGGCAGATTGTCTGGGCGCGCCTCCGTCGCGACCGTGTTGCCATGATCTGCCTGGCCATCGTCGTCGCGATGTACCTGATCGCGATCATCGGGCCATTCGTGCTCGCGGCGCTGAACATCAGCCCGTACACGCTGGACTCGTCGGCGATCAGCGACTTCGGCGGCAAGCCGAAGCTCCCGAACGGCGGGATCAGCGCCCAGCACATCCTCGGCGTGGAGTGGGGCACCGGGCGCGACATCTTCGCCCAGCTGATCTTCGGCCTCCGCATCTCGCTGATCATCTCCACCAGCGCGACGCTGATCACCGTCTTCCTCGGCACCGTCATCGGGATCATCGCCGGCTACACGGGCGGCCTGACGGACTCGATCATCGGCCGGTTCATGGACCTGGTCCTGGCCTTCCCCTTCCTCCTGATCATCCTCGCCCTCTCGGGCGTCCTGACCCAGCGGCTCACCGAGCTGGGCGTGCCGGAGGGCAACCCATCACGGATCACGTACCTGATCCTCGTCCTCAGCGTCTTCGGCTGGCCGTACCTGGCGCGCATCGTGCGCGGCCAGGTGCTCAGCCTCCGCGAGCGTGAGTTCGTCGAGGCGGCGATCGCCATGGGCGCCCCGCGCCGCCGCATCCTGTTCGGCGAGATCCTCCCGAACCTGTGGGCGCCGATCCTCGTGTACGCGACGCTCACCCTGCCGTCATACATCGGCCTCGAGGCAGCCCTGTCGTTCCTCGGCGTGGGCGTGCTCCCGCCCGAGACGACGTTCGGGGCGATGCTCGCCAACTCGGTCAACTACATGAAGGTGGTTCCGATCTACCTGTTCATCCCAGGAACGGTGCTGATCACCCTCGTCGTCGCATTCAACCTCTTCGGAGACGCGGTCCGCGACGCACTCGATCCGAAGGCAACCCACTGAGTCTGCGCTGCTGACGTGACGGCGGGTGGAGACCGCCGTGACTTGCGCGACTCGCCGCGGGCGGCGTGTACTATCGGTCGACATAGTGGCTCCGGGATCGTCCCGGGGACCTTTTTGGAGGAGAAGCATGGTCAGATCTCAAGCGTGGGCGTTCCGTGCCCTGGCCTTCAGCGTCGTCACGATGCTGATCGCGGCCTGCGGCGGTTCGGCGACGCCCAGCACGGCGCCCGGCGTCTCGAGCAACCCAGGCTCGTCGGCGTCGACAGCGACCGCCGCCACCGGGCCACAGCCCGGCGGCACCATCTACGTTCTCACGCAGGCCCTGCAGTGGGACCAGGTTGACCCGCAGCGCGTCTACACCGGCGAGGACCTTGCGTTCTTCGGTGGGCTGACGATGCGGTCCCTCATCTCGTACGTGTACTCGGCGGATCCCAAGCAGGGCACGTCGATCACCCCGGACATGGCCACCGACCTCGGGACGGCCACGGACGGCGGAAAGACGTGGGCCTTCACGCTGCGTGACGGCGTCACCTGGCAGGACGGCACGGACGTGACCTGCGCCGACGTCAAGTACGGCGTCTCGCGCACGTTCGCGACGTCAGTGATCAACCAGGGCCCGACGTACGCGATCGCGTACCTCAACATCCCGACCAACGCAGACGGCTCTTCGCAGTACCCCGGCCCGTACAAGGCCACGGCTGCGCAGCAGGCGCTCTACGACGCGGCCGTCACCTGCGATGGCAAGACGATCACATTCCATCTGAACGCCCCGGTCGCCGACTTCAACTACACCGTCACGCTCGGCTTCTCGCCGGTCCGCAAGTCCGACGACACCGGCGAGACGTACGGCACGGTTGCGCCGTGGGTCCAGGCGACGGGCCCGTACAAGGTCGATAGCTACACCACCGGCAACGGCGGCAAGATGGTTCTGGTTCGCAACACGAACTGGAAGCCTGCGAGCGACCCGATCCGCAAGGCCTACCCGGACAAGTGGGAAGTCGACTTCGGCATCGATCCGAAGATCATCGACCAGCGACTCATGACGCCCTCCGGCGTCGATCAGACCGCGGTAGATTACGGCGGCGTCCAGCCCGAGAACCTGGCCACGATCTTCGCCGACTCGAAGACCGCCAACCCGGACTACACGGGTCGCGCGTTCTCCGACTACGACCCGTACGCCCGGTACTACTGGGTGAACGTGAACAAGGTCAAGAACGTCAAGATCCGCCAGGCCATGGCCGTGGCGCTCGATCGCGAGGCCATCCGCCTGAACATCGGTGGTGCGTTCGCCGGCGACTACGCCGACGGGTTCATCAAGCCGAACATCGGCGCGGACTACGCTCCGACCGGGTTCTACGACTCGTTCTTCGGGAAGTCCGTGCCGGGTTCGGGCGACCCCGCCCTGGCGAAGCAGCTGATCGCCGACTCCGGCCAGGCTGCCCCGACCCTTGTGTTCAACTTCGCAGACACCCCGACCAACCAGAAGACCGCAGCGATCGTCATCAGCTCGCTCGCGAAGGCCGGGATCACCGTCACGCCGGCGCCCCTCGAGCCCGGCAAGTACTACAGCATCGTGTTCGATCCGAAGAAGGCTGGCGACTTCGGGACCGGTGGTTGGGGCGCGGACTGGCCGAATGCCTCGACCGTCATCCCGCCGCTCTTCACCCAGAAGGGTGGCTGGGACCTGTCGCAGGTCGACGACCCGCAGTTCAACGCTGACGTCGCGACCGCGCAGCAGACCCTCGACCGGACGGTCCAGGAAGGCCTCTGGCAGGCCCTCAACAAGAGGGCGACCGAGAACGTCTTCGCGATCCCGACATTCTTCGGAGTCGCGCAGGATCTCGCCGGCACGAAGGTCGGTGGCCTCTACCGCTGGCCCGCCTACGGCTCGTGGCCGTACGGCCAGATGTACGTCACCCCGTAACCCAGACCTAGCAGCAACGTCCCCGGGGAAGGCGGCTCCGCCGCTCTCCCCGGGGACCATTCACATCCGGATCGGCGCAGCACGGAGGAGCGTGGTCCATGACGGCGTACATCGTTCGTCGAGTGCTCCTGATGTTCGGCCTCCTCGTGGTCCTGAGCGTCGCCACGTTCGTGCTGTTCAACCTGATTCCAGGTGACCCTGCCCGCCTCACCTGCGGCAAGGCCTGCACCCCCGCGATCATCGAGGCGAACCGGCACCGCCTCGGCTATGACGACCCGGTACTCGTGCAGTACACGAAGTTCGTCTCGGGCATCTTCTTCGGACGGGAGTTCTCGTCCGACTCGCCCAAGCCGATCGAATGCCACGTCCCATGCCTCGGGTACTCGTTCAACCGGCATGAGGAAGTCATGTCGCTGATCACCCGCGCCGCGCCGGTCACGTTCTGGCTGGCGATCGGGGCATTCATCCTGTGGATCTTCGTCGGCGTGACCCTGGGCATCTTCGCCGCGCTCAGACGCGGCAAATGGCAGGACCGGATCATCATGGGCGTGTCCCTGGCGGGCTATTCCCTGCCGTCGTTCTTCTTCGGCCTGCTGCTGGTGTTCTTCGTGATCATCCAGTGGAAGTGGCTCCCGTTCCCGTCGTACGTGTCGCCATTCGTAGACCCCGTGAAGTTCCTGCAGACGATGATCCTGCCGTGGATCGTCCTCGCGATCCTGTACGCGGCGTTCTATATGCGGCTGACGCGCAACCAGGTCCTCGAGGTCCTCAACGACGACTACGTGCGGACGGCGCGGGCCAAGGGCCTGCCCGAGCGCACGGTCGTGGTCAAGCACGCGCTGCGCGCCGGCCTGACCCCGATCGTCACGGCCGCTGGTCTCGACCTGGCCGGCCTGCTCGGCGGCGCGATCATCTCGGAGCACATCTTCAACCTGCCCGGGCTCGGTGCCCTGTCGGTCGACTCGATCAACAACTCCGACCTGCCGCTGATCGCCGGGATCACCCTGCTCGTCGCCTCGCTGATCATCTTCGCGAACCTCATCGTCGACCTGCTGTATGCCGTCGTCGATCCGCGGGTTCGCCTCACATGAGGCAACCCGACTTCGCGAGGCAGACCGAGAAGCCGGCCGAGGAGCCGTACCTCGCGGTCCACGACCTGGTCGTCAAGTTCCCGAGCGAGGACGGCGTCGTCAACGCGGTCGAGGGCGTCTCGTTCTCGGTCGCCCGCGGCCAGACGCTGGCCGTGGTCGGCGAGTCCGGGTCGGGCAAGAGCGTGACCGCGCTCGCGATCATGGGCCTGATCAACCGGAAGTCGGCGACGGTCAAGGGCGAGGTCTGGCTGGACGGCCAGGAGCTCGTCGACGCCAGCGACGCCGCGGTCCGCAAGCTCCGCGGCTCGAAGATGGCGATGATCTTCCAGGACCCGATGTCGAGCCTGCACCCGTTCTACCGGGTCGGTGCCCAGCTTGCCGAGGCGGCGCGCGTCCATCGCAAGATCTCGAAGGCGGCCGCCCGCGCCGAGGCGATCGAGATGCTCAGCCGCGTCGGCATTCCGGCCCCGAAGCGCCGCGTCGACGACTACCCGCACCAGCTCTCGGGCGGCATGCGCCAGCGCGTCATGATCGCGATGGCCCTGATCAACTCCCCGGCGCTGCTGATCGCCGACGAGCCGACGACGGCCCTCGACGTCACCGTCCAGGCCCAGATCCTCGACCTGATCGCGAAGCTTCAGACCGAGTTCAACACGGCCGTGATCCTGATCACCCACGACCTGGGCATCGTGGCGGACGTCGCGGACGACGTGGCCGTGATGTACGCGGGCAGGGTCGTCGAGACCGCGCCGACGAGCAAGCTGTACGGGAACCCCGAGATGCCGTACACGCTCGGGCTCCTGTCGTCGATCCCGCGCATGGACCGCGAACGCTCGGACCGGCTCGATCCCATCCCTGGGAACCCGCCGTCGCCCCTGCGGCACCCATCCGGCTGCGTGTTCCACCCGCGCTGCAAATACAAGGAGCTCGTCCCGAACAACGCCTGCGCGGAGGTCCGCCCGGAGCTGCTCGAGGCCGAGCCCGGCCACTTCGTCCGCTGCCACCTGCCGGTCGACACCCGCCACAAGATCGCGTCGGAGGCGCTCAACATGTCCGGTGGTGGCGCCACGCTTGGCGGCACGGTTTCGGCCGCTGCTGCGGCCGCGACCGTCTCGGGTGCCGCCCAGTGACCGGCGCCGCGACAACCGACACCATGGCGCCCGCGCCACCCAGGGCCGCGGCCAAGCAGATCCTCAAGGTCAGCGACCTCAAGAAGTACTTCCCGGTCCGGTCCGCGGGCCTCGGGATCCTGCCGCGCGTCGTCGGCCAGGTGAAGGCCGTCGACGGGATCAGCTTCGACCTCGACGCGGGCGAGACACTCGGGTTGGTTGGCGAGAGCGGCTGCGGCAAGTCGACCGCCGGCCGCACGATCCTCCGGCTGCTGACGCCGACCGCCGGCAAGGTCGAGATCGACGGCGAGGACGTCTCGAAGCTGTCGACGAGGCAGCTCGTGCCGTTCCGGCGCAAGGCCCAGATCATCTTCCAGGACCCGTACAACGCCCTCAACCCGCGGCACACGGTCGGCACGATCATCGGCGCCCCGTTCGCGATCCAGGGCGTCAAGCCGCCGGGCGGCGTCAAGAACGCGGTTTACGATCTCATGGAGCGCGTCGGGCTGAACCCGGAGCACTACAACCGCTACCCGAACGAGTTCTCCGGCGGGCAGCGCCAGCGCATCGGCATCGCCCGCGCCGTGGCGCTGCGACCGCAGTTCATCGTCTGCGACGAGCCGGTGTCGGCGCTGGACGTCTCGATCCAGGCCCAGATCCTGAACCTGCTGCGCGATCTCCAGGAGGACTTCGGCGTCGCGTACCTATTCGTGGCCCACGACCTTGCCGTCGTTCGCCAGATCTCGCACCGCGTCGCGGTCATGTACCTCGGCCACATCATGGAGCTGGCGCCGCGCAGGATCATCTACACCGCGCCGCTCCATCCATACACGCACTCCCTGCTGTCGGCGGTGCCGATCCCGGACCCGGCCCGCCAGAAGGGCCGCACCCGGATCCTGCTCCAGGGCGACCTGCCGAGCCCGATCGATCCGCCGAGCGGCTGCGTGTTCCGGACCCGCTGCTTCCAGGCCCAGGAGAAGTGCGCCGTCGAGGTGCCGCCGCTCGTCGAGATCGCGCCGGGCCACCAGATCGCCTGCCACTTCCCGGTCCAGGTCAAGGACCTGCCGAAGCGGATCGAGGTCGAGGACGTCGGCGCCGACGACCAGGCCGCGACCCTCGCGCCGACGGTCGAGCAGAACGTGGGCGTGGGCGCGCCGCACGCCTGATCGGCTCGCGCCCGGCTGGGCGCATCCCGGCTGATCGCGCCGGAGCTCCGCTTCGTCGGCGGTAGACTCGCAGCGTGCACCCGCTTCGGATCGCGCTCGCCCAGGTCGCTCCGCGGCTCGGCGATCTCGACGCCAACCTCGAGCGCCACCTCGCGCTGATCGACGACGCACGAGCCCGCGACGCCGGGCTCGTGGTGTTCCCGGAGCTGGGCCTCACCGGATACCAGCTGCAGGACCTCGCGGCGGAGGTCGCGATCCGGCTCGACGACCCACGACTCGCGAGGCTCGCGGCCGCCACGCTGGGCCTGTCCGCGGTCGTGTCGTTCGTCGAGGAGGCGGGCGACCACCGCCTGTTCATCGCCGCGGCGCTGCTGGAGGAAGGCGAGGTCCGGCACGTCCACCGGAAGGTCTACCTGCCGACCTACGGCCAGTTCGACGAACGCCGGTTCTTCGCCGCTGGCGATGTCGTGCGGGCGACGCCGTCGCGGCTCGGGCTGGGCGTCGGGATCGCGGTGTGCGAGGACTTCTGGCACCTCCAGACGCCGCAGCTCCTGGCCCTCGATGGCGCGCAGGTGCTGGTCAACGTCTCGTCGTCGCCGGGTCGCGACCTCGCCGCGCGGAACGAGGTCGGCCTCGGGACCGCGATGTCGTGGCGGACCCTGATGCGGACCTACGCGCAGCTCACGGGCTCGTTTGTCATCTTCGTCAACCGGGTCGGCGTTGACGAGTCGATGACGTTCTGGGGCGGCTCTGAGGTGATCGGGCCCTCGGGCGAGGCGATCTTCTCGGCGCCGTTCTTCGACGACGAGCTGTACCTCGTCGACGTCAACCTCGACGAGGTCAGGCGCGAGCGGATCGCATTGCCGCTCCTGCGCGACGAGCGGCTCGAGCTGCAGGCGCGCGAGCTCGGCCGGATCATCGCCGAGCGGGCGGGCATGGCCACCGACACCACGGCCGATCCGGGCGCCAAGCCGGGCCTCGACGTCGCGCCGGCAGGTCCGGAGCCGGCCGAGCCGATCCGGCTGCGGCTGCGGCCACGGCCGCGCGCCGCCGAGGGCGAGCGATGAGGGCCGGGTCGTGAGCACCGTGCAGCCGCTCCCGACCGACGACGCGGGCCGGCCGCTGTTCGAGCTGCCCGACGAGCTCGCCATCGACACGGATGTCGCCCGGCGCGTCATCGCCGGGTTCATCCAGGGCCAGCTCCGGCAGGCCGGGTTCGAGCGTTGCGTGCTGGCGCTCTCGGGCGGGATCGACTCGGCGCTCGTGGCGTATCTGGTCGCCGAGGCGATCGGGCCGGACAAGCTGCTGTGCGTGATGCTGCCGTATCGGATGTCCTCGCCCGCGTCGCGAGGCGACGCCGAGACGGTCATCGCCGACCTCGGCTGCGCGAGCGAGCTCGTCGACATCAGCCCGATGGTCGACGGGTACTTCGGGGTTGGAGGCCGTGCTGGCGCCGGCGGCGAAGCGATTGCGGGTGCCTCCGCCGTGCGGCGCGGCAACTTCATGGCCCGGATGCGGATGTCGGTGATCTACGACCGCTCGGTCACGTTCGGCGGGCTTGTCGTCGGCACCGGCAACAAGACCGAGTCGCTCATCGGCTACACGACCCTCTTCGGCGACAGCGCCTGCGCGTTCAATCCGATCGGCGACCTGTACAAGAGCCAGGTCCGGCAGGTGGCCGCGGCCATCGGCGTGCCGCGGCAGGTGATCGCCAAGGCGCCCAGCGCCGACCTGTGGCCCGACCAGACCGACGAGGGCGAGGGCGCGTTCAGCTACCCGGTCCTCGATCGCGTCCTGTACTGGCGGATCGATCGGCGGCGCGACACCGACGAGCTCGTCGCGATGGGCTTCGATCGAGCGCTCGTCGAGCGCGTCCAGCGGCTGGTGGCGACCTCGGAGTTCAAGCGCCAGGTGCCACCGGTCGCGAAGCTCGGGCCGCGGACGGCCGGCGTCGACTACCTGTACCCGCGGCGGCGGCCCGGCTCGGCTCGCTCCTGACCCCGGTGCCCGCCGGCGGGACCCTGTACGTGGTGGCGACGCCGATCGGCAACCTCGGCGACGTCACGCTCCGTGCGCTGGAGGTGCTCAGGGCCGTGCCGCTGATCGCCGCCGAGGACACCCGGATCTCGCGGCGGCTGCTCGCCCGATTCGAGATCGCGACGCGCGCGACGAGCTACCACGCGCGCAGCGGCCCGGGCCGGCTGGAGGAGCTCCTCGCGCACCTGCACGCCGGTGCGGACCTGGCGCTGATCACCGATGCCGGCACGCCGGCGGTCAGCGATCCCGGTGGCGAGCTCATCGCGGCGTGGGGCGCGGAGGGTGGCGCCGTCGTGCCGATCCCGGGTGCCTCGGCGGTGCTCGCAGCCCTCGTCGCGAGCGGGATCGCCGGGCCGCGGTGGGGCTTCGAGGGCTTCCTGCCCCGGTCCGGGCGCGAGCGCCGGGAGCGACTCGCGCGCGTGGGTGGGGACGATCGCGCCACCGTGCTGTACGAGGCACCCACGCGGGTCGCGGCCACGCTGCGTGACCTCGCCGCGGCGTGCGGGCCGGATCGGCCGGCCGCGATCTGCCGCGAGCTGCCCAAGCTCCACGAGCAGGTCGTTCGCGGCACGATCCCTGACCTGCTGGCGGCGCTCGCCGATGGCTCGATCCCGGCGCGCGGGGAGTTCGCACTGGTGGTCGCTGGGCGCCCGGCGGCCGATAAGCGCGGCGCACCCGCGGACGCCGCTGGGCCCGCGACCGTCGATGCGGCGCTGGCGCGGGTCGACGCCCTGGTTCGAGACGGGCGCTCGCGACCGGACGCAGCGCGCGTCGTGGCCGCCGAGACGGGCCTCTCGCGCCGGGCGCTCTACAGGAGGGGCTAGCGCCCGGACGGCGCCGTGGGAGGAGCCGGCGCCGTCCGGGCGGGGACAGTGGGCCGGGGAATCAGGCCGCGAGCTCGTCTGGGATCGGCTCGTCCGCCGGAACGGCGGGTGCATCGCCCTCGCCGTCCTCGGCCGTCGCGGCCGCCGCCTCGATCGCATCGGCCGAGGACTCGGCGGCGTAGTCCTTCTTCTTGCGGCCCGAGAGCATCTCGACGGTCGTCGCAACGATCTCGGTCTTCCAGTGCCGGGCGCCCTGGTCGTCGTCCCAGGTGCGGGTCTGCAGGCGGCCCTCGAGCGCGACCTGCTGGCCCTTGCCGAGGTACCGGCCGCACACCTCCGCGAGACGGTCCCAGGTGACCACGTTGTGGAACTCGGGCCGCTCCTTGCCGTTGCCGGCGTACTCGGTGGTTGCGACGCTGAACTGGGTGACGTGCTTGCCGGATGCCAGCGCGCGCATCTCGGGATCGCGCGTCAGGCGGCCGGCCAGGAGGACCTTGTTCACGTCCATGCTCCTTCATCGATCGGCCGACGGGTCACGGGCCGACCCTGCGTGCGGCGGGTTGGTGACGAGCGGCACGGTACCGAGTGCCGCTCATCGCGCGATCGATCGGCGCTTATCGCCCGCTTTCGACCTCGTGGACCGTGATCGACCCGCTACCGTGGGCCGCATGTTCCTCGGGCTGCCCATCATGTTCGTCGCGGTCGTGCTGCTGTTCGCGGCGCGGAGCCCGACCGACCGCTACCTGGACGCCTTCGCGACGAGGTACAAGCGGCTGCCGAAGGGCCGCGAGTGGCTCACGACGCGCGACCGAGACGCGGAGATCGAACGGTTGCGCCGAATCGCCGTCGCCCTCAGGGTCGGCGCATTCCTCCTGTTCCTCGCCGGGGCGTTGCTGACCCTCGACCGGCCGAAATGAAGTTGTAACCCGGGTACGTTCGTCCCCCGGTGGTGCGTCGGTGCCATCGACCTTCGACGGCCCCGGATCGGGACCACCCGCCCATTGCCCCGCCGTCGCCGCCGGCCGTACCTTGCGTACAAGCCAGACGCGGCGAACCGGGGGCACTCGGGGCGTCGGCCACGGGCCATCGAACGGACGCCGGGAGCGGGCGAAGGGTCAGCTCCGGGAGATCCCGGACGGGGGTCACGAGCCGAGCAACCATGAGTCATCGGCCTCGAGCCGGTGGCGCGTCCGGCCGGACTCATCGCGAATCGATCGGATCGCCTCCCGGCATCGGGAGGCGATCTTCGCGTCACGCGGGTCGACAGGGCGGCGGTCGACCTCCGCCGCCCCATCCGTGCCCGCGGCGGTCCGGTCCCCAACAGATTCGCGCGGAGCGGTTCCTGTATGCGCCGTTCGGCGCGCCCTCGGCAATAGGGAACGTTCCGCATCCGGCCGAGGCTCCCTCGCCGCGGCGCTGCCGGCGGGTATACTCGCCGTCGTTCCCGGGTCACGTCGAGGCGACCCGGACAGGGGAGGTCATGCGATCGCGCGATCAGGGCGCGTCGTCCGTCCCGTGAGACGGCCGACCGACCGGCAGGCCCACCGCCGCAACGGAAGCGGCGACCCGCGGGAGATTTGCAACCAAGACCCGGACCGACTGGCCCGGGCCTTTTCGATTCTCGTGTCCGACCGGGCCCGCCCGGCAGGTGCGCGCTGATGCCCGCCTCGGTCGTGGTGGGCCTGCAGTGGGGCGACGAGGGCAAGGGCAAGACCACCGACTTCCTCGCCGAGCAGGTCGCGATGGTCGTGCGCTACCAGGGTGGCGACAACGCGGGCCACACCGTCGTCAAGGGCGACGAGGTGCTGAAGCTCCACCTCGTGCCGTCGGGCGTGCTCTACCCGCACATTACGTCGGTGATCGGCAACGGGGTCGTCGTGAACCCGGAGACGCTCATCGGCGAGCTGGACATGCTGATGTCCCGCGGCATCGACGTGTCCCGGGTCCGCGTGTCCCGGAGCGCCCACGTGATCATGCCCTACCACGTGGCCCTCGATCGGGCGAACGAGGCGCGGCTCGACGGCGCCAGGGTGGGCACGACGGGGCGCGGCATCGGGCCGGCGTACGGCGACCGGGCGTGGCGGGTCGGGCTGCGGATGGAGGACCTCCTCGATCGAACGGTCCTGCGGACGCGGCTGTCCCGGCTCGTGCCCGACAAGAACCTCCTGTTGCAATCGATGGGCGCCGCCGCGTTCGAGGTCGACGCGCTGGTCGAACAGGCCGCGGCGTGGGGCGAGCGCCTGCGCGAACACCTCGACGACACGACCTGGCTGGTGCAGACCGCGCTCGCCCGGGGCGAGCACGTCCTGCTCGAGGGCGCCCAGGGCACGCTGCTCGACCTGGACCATGGGTCGTACCCCTTCGTCACGTCCTCGAATGCGGTCGCGGGCGGCGCGACGACCGGCGGCGGCATCGGGCCGCTCCAGGTCGACGAGGTCATGGGCGTCATGAAGGCGTACGCCACGCGGGTCGGCTCCGGGCCGTTCCCGACCGAGCTGCTCGATGGCGTCGGCGAGGGCATCCGGGAGCGCGGCCACGAGGTCGGCACGACGACTGGCCGCCCCCGGCGCGTCGGCTGGTTCGACGCCGTGCCGATCCGGTTCGCGGTCGCCGTGAACTCGGTGAGCAGCATCATGCTCAACAAGCTCGACATCCTGTCGGGGCTCGAGTCGATCCCGCTGTGCGTCGCCTACGAGGTGGACGGGCAGCGCGTCGAGCGCTGGCCCTCGTCCGCCGAGACACTGGCCCGAGCGACCCCGATCTACGAGCGCTTCGAGGGCTGGTCCGAGCCGATCCACGACGTTCGATCGCTCGCGGGGTTGCCCGAGAACGCCCGCCGCTACGTCACCGCGGTCGAGGAGCTCGCGGGCGTGCCGATCGTCCTCGTGTCGGTCGGGCCGGAGCGGACCCAGACGATCGAGCGCGCCTGGCGCCCGATGCGCCGGCAGCCCGCGGCGCGGCTGGCATGACGAGCCCGAGTCGCGTGCTCATCGTCGGCTCGGGCGCTCGCGAGCACGCCCTCGCCTGGAAGCTGGCGCACGAGCCCGGGATGGGGGACGTCGTCGTCGCCCCTGGGAGCGCCGCGATCGGCGCGGAGCCCGGCGTGGGCTGCCTGCCCGCGGTCGATCCGCTCGATGCGGCAGCGATCGTCGCGGCGGCGCGCTCCGTGGCGGCCGAGCTCGTGGTGATCGGCCCCGAGGCGCCGCTCGGGGCGGGCGTCGTCGACGCCCTGCTCTCGGCCGGGATCCGCGTCTTCGGCCCGACACGGGTCGCGGCGCGGATCGAGACGTCGAAGGCGTTCTGCCACGCGATCGCCGCGGCCGCGGGCGTACGCATGGCCCGGGCTCGCGCCTTCGACGCCGGCGAGGAAGTGGTGGCTCGCGCCTACGTGGCGGAGCTTGGCGCGGACGGAGCCGGCGTCGTCCTCAAGCAGGACGGACTGGCGGCGGGCAAGGGCGTCACCGTCTACGACGATGTGGGGCTGGCGCTCGATCACCTGCCCGCGTATCTCGCCGCCGGCCGCGGCCGTGGGCCGGTGCTGGTCGTCGAGGAGCGGCTCCGCGGGCTCGAGGCGAGCGTGATCGCGGTCTGCGATGGGCACACGGCGGTGGCGCTGCCGGCGTCGCGGGATCACAAGCGCCTGTGCGACGGCGACCTCGGGCCGAACACCGGCGGGATGGGCGCGTACTCGCCCCTGCCGGACCTCCCGGACGAGCTTGTCGCCGACGTCATCGCGACGGTGCATCGGCCGATCCTCGCGGAGCTCGGGCGGCGCGGTTCGCCGTTCACGGGCTTCCTCTACGCCGGGCTGATGCTGACGCCGGACGGCCCCGTCCTGCTGGAGTGCAACGCGCGCCTGGGCGACCCGGAAGCCCAGGTGATCCTGCCGCGGCTCGCCGGCCCGCTCGCGCCCGTCCTGGCGTCCGCCGCCCTGGGACGGCTCGCGGACGCCCCGCTCGCGGTGCTCCCCGGCGCGACCGTCGGAATCGTGCTCGCGTCCGAGGGGTATCCGGGCACGCCGAAGCGCGGCCTCCCGATCGAGGGCCTCGAGGCCGCGCAGGCGGCCGGTGCGCTCGTGTTCCACGGCGGCAGCATCGGCCGCCCGGCCGGCGGCTACGGCACCAGCGGCGGTCGCGTGCTGACGGTCGTCGGGCGTGGCAACGACCTGGCCGCGGCGCGCGACGCGGCGGAGGGCGCGGCGGACCGCATCTCGTGGAGCGGCCTGCAGCGCCGCCGCGACATCGCCGCGATCCTGCCGCCCGAGCCGGCGCTCGCCGTGGGAGCCGGTTCGTGATCCGGCGGTACACGCTGCCGGAGATGGGCGCGATCTGGACCGACGAGGCGCGGTTCGGCCACATGCTCCGTGTCGAGCTGGCCGTCTGCCGTGCCCAGGCCCGCCGCGGCCGGGTGCCGCAGGATGCGCTCGCCGCGATCGAGGCGAGGTCGGCCATCGACGTCGACCGGATCGAGGAGCTCGAACGGACGACCGACCACGACGTGATCGCGTTCGTCACCCAGGTCGCCGAGTCGATCGGGGCCGAGGGCCGGTACCTCCACCTCGGCCTGACCTCGTCCGATGTCGTCGACACCGCGCTCGCGCTCCAGCTGCGGGCGGCCGGGGAGCTGCTCCTCCGGGACGCGGATCGGTTGGTCGAGGTCATCGTGACCCGGGCGCGTGCCGAGGCCGGGACCGTGATGATGGGCCGGACCCACTCCGTCCACGCCGAGCCGACGACGTTCGGGCTGAAGCTCGCGGGCTGGGCGTTCGAGGTCGATCGGGGCCGGCGACGCCTGGCCGAGGCGGTTGCCGAGATCGGGACGGGCAAGGTGTCGGGCCCGGTCGGGACGTATAGCCACCTCGAGCCGGAGGTCGAGGCCGAGGTCATCGCCGAGCTCGAGCTCCGCGTCGACCCGGCGAGCACCCAGATCGTCCAGCGCGACCGGCACGCCGCGTTGCTGACATCGATCGCGATCCTGGGCGGCAGCCTCGAGCGCTTCGCGACCGAGATCCGGAACCTCCAGCACACCGAGATCGGCGAGGTCATGGAGCCGTTCAGGCCCGGCCAGAAGGGCTCGTCGGCGATGCCCCACAAGCGCAACCCGATCCTGTCCGAGCGCGTGGCGGGTCTCGCTCGCGTGCTGCGCGGCTATGCCTCCACCGGGCTCGAGAACCAGCCGCTGTGGCACGAGCGCGACATCAGCCACTCGTCCGCCGAGCGGGTGATCCTGCCCGACGCGACGATCCTGCTCGACTACCTGCTGGTGAAGGTCGCGGGGCTGATCGAGGGGTTGATCGTCCGCCCGGAGCGGATGCGCGAGAACATCGAGCGTGGGCTTGGGCTGCACGCGTCGTCGCGCGTCCTGTCGGCACTGGTCGAGCGGGCCGGCCTCTCGCGGGAGCAGGCGTACGAGATCGTCCAGCGCGCGTCGCTCGCCGCCGCGGACGCGCGCCGGCCGCTGCGCGAGCTGCTCGCGCTGGAGCCGCTGGTTGCCCGATCCCTCAGCCTCGCCGATCTCGACGCGTGCCTCGACGACGCCCGCCATCTCACGCACGTGCCGACGGTGATCGCGAGGCTGGACGCACTCGTGCCGGCCGGCGGCCCGGCTGCTCGAACGGTGGTGCTCGATGCTCACCGCTGAGCGGTTCGTGCGATCAGGCAAGGTCCGCGACCTGTACGACCTGGGCGACGAACGGCTGCTGCTGGTGGCGTCGGACCGACTCAGCGCGTTCGACGTCGTGCTGCCGACGCCGATCCCGGACAAGGGCCGCGTTCTCACCGGGCTGTCCCGGTACTGGTTCGAGCGAACCGCGGAGATCGTGCCCAACCACCTGCTCGGGACCGCCGTCGACGGCCTGCCCGAGGTCGCGGGCATGTCCCACGACGACCTGCGCGGCCGAGTCATGGTCTGTCGATCCGCCCGGGTCCTGCCCGTCGAGATCGTTGTTCGCGGCTACCTGTCCGGCTCCGGCTGGAACGAGTACCGGCACGATGGCGCCGTGTGCGGCAACCGGCTGCCGGCGGGCCTGCGCGAGAGCGATCGCCTGCCCGAGCCGATCCTCACCCCGGCCACGAAGGCCGAGCAGGGCCAGCACGACCTCAACATCGACTTCGACTCGATGGTCCAGCTGCTGTGCGACTGGCCGAACGGCAACGACTGGCTCGGCGACGAGGCGGCGCGACGCCTCGCGGAGCAGGTCCGCGACGTGGCGTTCCGCGTGTACGAGCTTGGCGCGGCGCGCTGCACGGAGGCCGGAATCATCCTGGCCGACACCAAGTTCGAGATGGGCCTCGTGGATGGCGAGCTGATCCTCGTCGACGAAGTGCTGACGCCGGACTCGTCGAGGTTCTGGGATGCGGCGACCTATGCGCCGGGCGGCCCCCAGGTGAGCTTCGACAAGCAGTTCGTGCGCGACTGGCTGGTCGCCCAGGCCTGGGACCGCGCTGCGCCGGGTCCGGCATTGCCGCCGGATGTCGTCGCGGGAACGCGCGCTCGTTACGTGGAGGCGTACGAGCGGATCACCGGCGCGAGCTTCGCTGCCTACCTCGCCGGCGACGCGATCGAGCCGGCGAAAGGCGCGCGATGAGCCGGTTCCGATTTGCGGTCAATGTCGCGCCGAAGCCCGGGATCCTGGATCCGCAGGGGCGGGCGGTCGAGGGCAGCCTCGGCCACCTCGGCGTCGAGGGCGTTTCGGCGGTCCGCGTCGGGCGCCGCATCGAGCTCACCGTCGAGGCGGCGGACCTCGACGCGGCGAGCGCGGTCGTGGAGCGGCTCGGCCGCGAGCTGTTCTCGAACCCGCTCATCGAATCGTTCGAGGTCGAGCCGAGGTGACCCGCGTCGGCGTCGTCGTCTTCCCCGGCTCGAACTGCGATCGCGACACGCTCCGCGGGCTCGAGCTGGCCGGTGCGGAGGCGGTGCCACTCTGGCACGAGCAGGGCGATCTCGACGGCAGCGCCGCCGTCGTGCTGCCCGGCGGCTTCGCGTACGGCGACTACCTCCGGGCGGGGGTGATCGCGCGGTTCAGCCCGGTGATGCGAGCGGTCGCCGCGTTCGCGGGCGAGGGCGGCCTCGTCCTCGGGATCTGCAACGGCTTCCAGGTGCTCGCCGAAGCCGGGCTCGTGCCCGGTGCGCTGCTGCGGAACCGCGGGCTGCGATTTCTCGGGCGAGACGTCCGGATCAGCGCGGAACGCCTCGACACGCCGTTCACGAGGCTCGTCGGCGGCGGGCAGCCGCTGCGCATGCCGATCGCGCACGGCGAGGGCTGCTACTTCGCAGAGGAGGCGACGCTCGACGAGCTGGAGCGCGACGGCCAGGTCCTGTTCCGGTACGTGCGCGAGAACGGAACCCGGGCTGGCGTCGAGCAGGACGCCGCGAACCCGAACGGCAGCCTCCGGGCGATCGCCGGCGTCCTGAACGCGCGCGGCAACGTTGCCGGGCTCATGCCCCATCCGGAGCGCGCCTCCGACGCGCTGCTCGGCTCCGACGACGGCCTGCCGATCCTGCGCTCGCTGGTCGAGGCGGCTGCGCGCGCCGACCATGCCGGGACGGTCCTGGTGGGGGCCCGATGATCGTGGCCGAGCGCCCGGCCGTGCCCGAGGTCCCGGTGCACCGCGCGCTGGGGCTGACGGACGGCGAGCTCGACGCGATCCGGGACCGGCTCGGCCGCGACCCGAACGACCTCGAGCTCGCGATGTTCAGCGTGATGTGGAGCGAGCACTGCTCGTACAAGAGCTCGCGGCCCCTTCTGCGGACACTCCCGACGCGTGGCGAGGGCGTGGTCGCGGGGCCGGGCGAGAACGCCGGGGTCGTGTCGATCGGCGACGGGCTCGCCATCGCGTTCAAGATCGAGTCGCACAACCATCCGTCCGCGGTCGAGCCGTACCAGGGCGCCGCGACCGGCGTGGGCGGGATCCTGCGCGACATCTTCACGATGGGCGCCCGCCCGATCGCGGTTCTCGATGCGCTCCGGTTCGGCGATCCCTCGGACGCGCGGACGCGGCATCTCGTCGACGGCGTCGTGCGGGGCGTCGGCGGCTACGGCAACTGCGTGGGCGTGCCGACGGTTGGTGGCGAGCTCGTGTTCGATCCCTCGTACGGCGACAACCCGCTCGTGAACGTCATGGCGATCGGGCTGCTCGAGGAGCGGAAACTCACCCGGGCTGCGGCGCCCGGCCCGGGCAACCTCGCGGTCCTGTTCGGGAGCGCGACCGGCCGGGACGGCATCGGCGGAGCGTCGGTGCTCGCCTCCGCGACGTTCGGGGATGCCGACGGATCGAAACGACCGTCCGTGCAGGTAGGCGATCCGTTTGCCGAGAAGCTGCTGATCGAGGCCTCGCTCGAGCTGATCGATGCCGGGCTCGTCGAGGGCCTGCAGGATCTCGGCGCTGCCGGGATCACGTGTGCGGTCTCGGAGACCGCGGACCGGGCCGGGACCGGGATCCTCGTCGACCTGGACGCGATCCCGCGACGTGAGCCGGGCATGGCGCCGTTCGAGGTGATGATCTCGGAGAGCCAGGAGCGGATGCTCGCGATCGTCCGGCCGGACCGGCTCGATGCCGTCGCCGCGGTGTGCGCCCGGTGGGGACTGCCATGCGCCGTGATCGGCCTGGTCACGAGCGACGGCGACATCGCGGTGATCGAGGGCGGGCTGACCACCGCCGGCGCGCCTCGCGACGGCGCCCGCGAGCTCGCCCGCGTGCCGGCACGCGCCCTGACGTCGGACGCGATCGTCCACAACCGGCTCGCCGCCCCGCCGGAGCACCGGCGCCTCGCGCCCGCGCCAGGCGCACCCGTCGCTGCCAGCGACCAGCTCCCCGAGCGCGGCATGGATCCCGGCGCGGTGCTCCTGGCGCTGCTGGGATCGCCGAACCTGGCCTCCCGCCGCGCGGTCTTCGAGCAGTACGACTCCACCGTCCAGGCGTCCACGATCACGGGTCCTGGCCATGGTGCCGCGGTGATCCGGGTGGCCGGCACCAAGGCGCTGGTCGCCTCGACCGATGGCAACGCGGGAGTGAGCGCCGCCGATCCGTGGCTGGGCGCCGCGATGAGCGTGGCGGAGGCGACGCGCAACGTCGCGATCACGGGCGCGCGGCCGCTCGGCGTGACGAACTGCCTCAACTTCGGCGACCCGACGAAGCCGGACGCGTTCTGGCAGCTCAGCGAGGCGGTTCGCGGCCTGGGCGACGCGTGTCGCGCCCTGGGGCTGCCGGTCACGGGCGGGAACGTGTCCCTGTACAACGAGTCGGCGCGAGGCCGTATCGCACCGACGCCCGAGATCGGCGTCGTCGGGCTGCTGGACGACATAGCGCTCGCGCTCGGGCCGGCGTTCGCGCACGATGGTGACGCCATCCTGTTGATCGGCGAGGTCGGGCCGGGCCTGGAGGGCAGCGAATACGCGCGGATCGCGGGCGTCGCCCCCGAGGACGGCCCGCCCGCGCTCGACCTCGAGCTGGAGCGGCGACTCCAGGCCTTCGTTCGCGAGGCGGCGGCGCGCGGCCTCCTCGAGTCGGCCCAGGACGTGTCGGGCGGCGGGTTCGCCGTGGCCCTGGCCGAGGCAGCGATGTGGGGCCGACTCGGCGCCCAGGTGCGCCTGCACGTCTCGGGCTCGCCGGCAGTCGACCTGTTCGGCGAGAGCCCCAGCCGCCTCGTCGTCTCCGCGATCATGCGCCACGCACCCGCGACCGAGCTGCTGGCGCGCCAGCACGGCCTGCACGTCGAGCGGATCGGGACGGTCGGCGGTGACCGCCTCGTCGTGGAGCTGGCGGGTGCCGGCGCCACCGGCGCCGCGGAGGAGCGCGGCTCGCGCGTGGCCGACTCGATCGACGTCTCGATCGCCGATCTCGAGCGCGGCTGGGAGCACGGCCTGCCGCGGGCGCTCGGCTGGGATCCGGCGATCTCGTCGACGGAGGGCCGCTGAGCCATGTGTGGGGTGTTCGGCGTCTCGCTCCCGCCCGGGTCCGGGGCCGAGGCTGCCGCGATCGCGTCGACTGGCCTGTTCGGGCTGCAGCACCGCGGCCAGGAGTCGGCGGGGCTCGCCGTGAGCGACGGCGCCGAGATCTTCCTGTACAAGGACCTCGGGATGATCGCGCAGGTCCTCGACGACCGGCGGCTCCCGTCGTTCCGAGGCGACCTCGCGATCGCCCACTGCCGGTACTCGACCACCGGCTCGACCATCTGGGAGAACGCGCAGCCCACGTTCCGGCTGGGCCCGCGGCGGGCCGTCGCGATCGGCCACAACGGCAACCTCGTCAATACCCGCGAGCTCCTGACCCAGCTCGAGGGCGGCCGTGCCCGCCTCGCCGCGACGACCGACACGGAGCTCCTGACCACGCTCCTCGCGGACGAGCCGGCCGCCGACACCGTCGAGGCGCTGCTCCAGCTCCTGCCCCGCGTGCGCGGTGCCTTCGCCCTGGTGATCCTCGATCGCAGCCGGATCATCGGGCTGCGCGATCCGCACGGCTTCCGGCCGCTCGTCCTCGGGCGCATCCCCGACGCCGGCCCCGCTCCGAGCGACGCAGCGCTCTGGGCAAGCGCGGGTGCGCAGGACGGCTGGGTCCTGTCGTCGGAGACGACCGGCCTCGACATCATCGGCGCCGAGTTCGTGCGCGACGTCGAGCCGGGCGAGCTGGTCATCCTCGAGTCGGGCCGCGAGCCGCGCTCCGTTCGTTTCGCCGCCGCCGACCCGGCCCTGTGCGTGTTCGAGATGATCTACTTCGCCCGCCCGGACTCGTACATGGAGGGCCGCAACCTGTACGAGGTGCGCCGCCGCATGGGCGAGCAGCTCGCGGCCGAGCACCCCGCCGAGACCGACCTCGTGATGCCCGTTCCCGATACCGGCGCGCCCGCCGCGGCCGGCTACGCCGAGGCCTCCGGCATCCCGTTCCGCGAGGGCCTCGTCCGGAACCGGTACACGGGCCGGACGTTCATCCAGCCGTCGCAGACCCTCCGCCATCGCGGCGTGACGATGAAGCTCAACCCCCTGCGCGAGGTCGTGCGCGGGAAACGGCTGACCGTCGTCGACGACTCGATCGTGCGCGGCACGACCACCAAGCAGATCGTCGCGCTGCTTCGCAAGGCGGGCGCCGCCGAAGTCCACGTCCGGATCAGCGCCCCGCCGATCTTCCACCCGTGCTTCTATGGCATCGACACCCAGATCGCGACCGAGCTGATCGCCGCCACCAGCTCGGTCGAGGAGATCCGCGAGTTCATCGGCGCCGATTCGCTCGGCTACCTGTCGATCAAGGGCGTGCTCGCCGCGCTGGACCTGCCGTACGACCGGTTCTGCTTCGCCTGCTTCGACGGGCGCTACCCGGAGCCCGTCCCCTACGACGCGACGAGCCGCAAGTTCATGCTCGAAGAGGCGGTGTCCGCGCGTGGGTGAGGGGCGGACCCAGGCGCGCGTGGCCTACGCGCGAGCGGGCGTCGACGTCGGGGCGGGCGAGCGGGCCGTCGAGCTCATGCGCGAGGCGGTCGAATCGACCCGCCGGCCGGAGGTGCTCGGCGGGCTCGGCGGGTTCGGTGGCGCGATCTCGATCCCGGCGGGCTACCGCGAGCCGCTGATCGTGTCGTCCACCGACGGCGTCGGAACGAAGACCGCGATCGCCTCGGCGCTCGGGCGCTGGGACAGCATCGGCATCGACCTCGTCGCGATGTGCGCCGACGACGTGGTCTGCTCGGGCGCGGAGCCGCTCGCATTCCTCGACTACGTCGCCGTCGGTCGGCTCGATCCCGAGACCGTCTCCGAGCTGGTGGGTGGCGTGGCGGCCGGCTGCCGCGAGGCCGGCTGCGCGCTGGTCGGGGGCGAGACCGCGGAGCACCCCGGGCTCATGGAGGCCGGCACGTTCGACCTCGCCGGCACGTGCCTGGGCATCGTCGAGCGCGACGAGCTCCTGGACGGGACCGCCGCGCACGCAGGGGACGCGATCTTCGGGCTGCCGTCGTCCGGCCTCCACGCGAACGGCTTCGCGCTGGTCCGGTCGCTCGTCGCCCAGCGCGAGATCCCGCTCCAGCGGCCGTACCAGGAGCAGCTGACGCTGACCCTCGGCGATGCCGGGCGCGATGCGGCGCTCGCGGCCGAGCCGGCCGCGGCCTTCGCGACCGTCGGCGACGTCCTCCTCGCGCCGACACGGATCTACGCCCGCTCGATCCTCGCTGCGCGGAAGGCCCTGCGCGCGGCCGGCCACGACCTGCGCGGCATCGCCCACATCACCGGCGGCGGGCTGCACGGCAACGTGCCGCGCGCACTCCCGGCGACGCTCGGCGCTCGCCTCGACCCGTGGCGCTGGCCCATGCCGTCGGTGATGGCGCTCCTCGGGGCGCTCGGCGGGATCGAGGACGGCGAGCTTCGGGCGACGTTCAACGGCGGATTGGGCATGGTCGTCGTCGTCGCGTCCGAGGCGGTCGAGGCGGTGTCGGCCGCGCTGCCGGACGCGATCCTCGTCGGCGAGGTCGTGCCGGCGGACGAGCTCGATGGCCGGTACGCCGAGGGGCGCCTCGCGGGCGCGTGGCCGGAGGCGACCCTGGTCGGCCTGCGGTGAGCGGCCGGATCGCGGTCGGGGTCTCCGGCGCGGGGAGCAACCTGCGGGCGATCGCGGCCGCGGCGGGTCGCGGCGAGCTCGGCGGCGACATCGCGCTCGTGTTCGCGGACCGCGGGTGTCCAGCACTCGCCTGGGCGGCGGAGCAGGGGATCGAGACCGCGCTGCTCCCGGGGCTCGCGTCGGGCGACGCCGCCGAACGCGCCGAGGCGGACGCGGCGCTCGCGGCCGCGCTCGTGGCGGCGGACATCGACGTCGTCGCGCTGGCCGGCTACATGCGGATCGTCGGCCCTCGGGTGCTCGGAGCGTTCCCTGGCCGCATCCTCAACACCCATCCATCGTTGCTGCCGGCATTTCCGGGCGGCCACGCCGTCCGCGAGGCGCTCGCGCACGGTGTCCGTGTGACCGGTTGTACGGTCCATCTCGTCGAAGCGACGCTCGACGACGGCCCGATCGTCCTCCAGGAGCCAGTGCGCATCGCGCCCGGCGACGACGAGCCGACCCTCCACGACCGCATTCGTGCCGCGGAGCACCGGCTGCTGCCCAGGGCCATCGCGCTCGTCCTCGCCGGCGCAGCGACCGCCGACGGCCGGTCAGTCCGCTTCGATGCCGCCCGGGCGGACAGCGCACTCTCGATGCCGCGTCGCGCGCTCCTGTCCGTGAGCGACAAGTCCGGGCTCGCGGAGCTGGGCCGCGGGCTCGTGGCGCGCGGCTTCGAGCTCGTCTCGACCGGCGGAACGGCAAGGGCCCTCCGCGAGGCCGGGCTCCCCGTGACCGACGTCAGTGCCGTCACCGGCTTCGCGGAGGTGCTCGACGGGCGCGTCAAGACCCTCCATCCGGCGATCCACGCGGGCGTGCTCGCCGATCGACGGCGGGCCGACCATCGCGAGGCGCTGGTCGAGGCCGGAATCGCCCCGTTCGAGCTCGTCGTGGTGAACCTGTACCCGTTCGCCGCCGCGGCCGACCGACCGGGGATCGCGTTCGACGCGCTCGTCGAGGAGATCGATATCGGCGGGCCGGCGCTGATCCGGGCCGCCGCCAAGAACCACGCGAGCGTGACGGTCATCACGGATCCCTCGCGATACGAAGCCGTCCTGGCGGCCCTCGACGAGCCCGCGGACATCCCGCTCGGGCTGCGCTCCGCCCTGGCGGTCGAGGCGTTCCGCCACACCGCGGCGTATGACGCGCGCATTGCCGCGGAGCTTCCGTGCCGCATGGACAAGGCCGGCGTCGAGCTGCCGGCGGACGCCGGGATGCCGCGCTCGGCCGACCCGTTCCCGCCCGTGCTGGTGGTTCCGCTCGAGAAGGTCGAGACGCTCCGCTACGGCGAGAACCCCCACCAGCACGCGGCGCGCTACCGGCGGACCGATCGTGCCGCCAGAGCGAGTGACGGCCCGTTCGCGGCCGGCGCGCCACCGCTCCAGGGCAAGGCGCTGTCCTACAACAACGTGCTGGACGCGTCGGCGGCCGACGCGATCGCGCGCCAGCTGCGCGGTCCCGCGTGCGTCATCGTCAAGCACACGAACCCGTGCGGCGCGGCGGAGCGACCGACGGTCCTGGAGGCCTGGGCTGCCGCCCGTGCCGGCGATCCGGACGCCGCGTTCGGCGGTGTCGTGGCGGTCACCCGCCCGGTCGCCGCCGATCTCGCGACGGAGCTCACGAGCCTGTTCCTGGAAGTCGTGGTGGCGCCCGCCTTCGAGCCGGCCGCGCTGGAGATCCTGCGCGCCAAGCCCAACCTCCGGCTCGTCGTCGACGCGCAACTCGCGGACGACGCGGCCGCGGCGAGCGACGGCGGAACCTCGGCGGTCGACCACCTCGGCTCGATTCGGAGCGCCGGGGGCTCGATCCTCGTCGGCGCGCCGGACGATGGCGTCGACGACCCCGCCGAATGGGCGACCCTGAGCTCCCGCGTCCCGACGGAGCGGGAGGCCGCCGACCTCGACCTCGCCTGGCGCCTCGTCCGCAGCGTGGTCTCCAACGCGATCGTGCTCGTTCGGGACGGCCAGCTGGTGGGACTCGGGTCCGGACAGGTCAGCCGTGTCGATGCGTGCCGGCAGGCGGTCGCGAAGGCGGAGCGGTTCCACGGGCCAGCCGGCGCGCTGGGCGCGGTTGCTGCCTCGGATGCGTTCTTTCCGTTCGCGGACGGCCCGGAGGTGCTGCTCGACGCGGGCGTGACCGCGATCATCCAGCCGGGCGGCTCCCTGCGTGACGCGCAGGTCCTCGCCGCCGTGGAATCCCGCGGCGCGGCGATGCTGATCACCGCGCGCCGGCACTTCCGTCACTGACCCGGGAGGCGGATACTTCCTGCGATGGCACACCGGACGAACCAGGAGATCGTGACCCGCTACGGGGCCGCGCTCGCGGCGCATGACATGCAGGCGCTGGCGGAGCTGCGGCATCCGGACTGGACCGTGTACTGGCCCCAGTCCGGGGAGCTCGTCCACAGCACCCATGCGTTTGCCGAGATCATCGAGAACTACCCGGGCGGTGCCCCGAGGATCGAGATCACGCGGACGGTCGGCGCGGAGGACCAGTGGGTCGTCACCGCCGGCAACACGCCGATGCGCGTCGCGGGCAGCGGCGACTTCTGGTGGTCGGAGTGGCGGATCGAGTACCCCAACGGCGAGGCATACGTGGTCGTCGACCTGATCGAGCTCCGGGACGGCCTCGTCCATCGCGAGACGACCTACTGGGCAGCGCCGTTCGACGCGCCGGCGTGGCGCGCACTGTGGGTCGACCGCCCGACCTGATCGCAAGCGTGTCGCGCCGAACCTCGATTCCGCCGCCCGACGTGACCCTGCGCGAGGCCTGGGAGGTCGAAGCTGCCCGCTGGATCAGGTGGGCCCGCGCGCCAGGTCACGACAGCTACTGGCAATTCCACCGCGACGCATTCCTGCCGGGCCTGCCGAGCCCGCCGCGCCGGGTTGTCGACATCGGCTGTGGGGAGGGCCGTCTTGCCCGCGACCTCACGGCAGCAGGCTACGATGTGGTCGGCATTGACGGATCGCCGACCCTCATCGCGGCTGCTCGCGAGGCCGATCCGGCGGGCACCTACCTGCTCGCCGACGCCGCCGATCTCCCGCTCCCGGACGCCAGCTTCGACCTCGCCGTTGCCTTCATGTCACCCCAGGACATCGAGGATCTCGACGGTGCCATGCGCGAGGCGGCCAGGGTCCTGCTGCCGGGCGGCCACCTTCGGATGGCCATCGTCCATCCATTGAACTCGTCCGGCAAGTTCAGCTCGTACGAGTCGAACGCGACCTTCGAGATCCGCGGCTCGTACCTCGAGGAACGGCAGTACGCGGACACGTTCGAGCGCGACGGCCTGGCGATGACGTTCGTGAGCCGCCATCGGCCCTTGGAGCAGGTCGCGGGCGCGGTCATCGCGGCAGGACTGCTGATCGACCACGTCGCCGAGCCTCCGGCACGAAACATGCCGTCGGGCGACCGCTGGCGCCGGCTTCCGCTCTTCCTCCATATTGGTGCCATCAAGCCAACCACGACCGCCCACCCGCCCCCGCGATCCGCGCTTGACCGATCGCCCGACGCGCCCCGATGATCGCCCGGTGACGATCCTCGGGAGCCGCATGGCAATGCCCGGGCGGTCGAGCCGCGGGAGGGCCTGACCAAGGCCCGGTCGGCCGGCCGCCGACCTCACGACGCGCCGACGGCCGACTGCCGGACGCCGGCTGCGTGCTCACTCCCTCCCCGCCATCCCTCAAGGCGAGGTCCCGATGCCCGACCGCCCGCGCTTCTACCTGACGACCGCGATCGCCTACCCGAACAACAAGCCCGGCCTGCACACCCTGTACGAGGTGATCGGCGCCGACGTGATCGCGCGCTGGCATCGGATGAAGGGCGACGACACGCGCTTCCTCACCGGCACGGACGAGCACTCCGTGAACATCGCCCAGCGCGCCGCGGACCTGGGCAAGGACACGCGGGCGTTCGCGGACGAGATGGTCGAGCTGTTCACGACCGCGGAGGACGCGCTGCTCATCGCGCCCGACCGGTTCATCCGCACGGTCGACCCGGACCACCAGCTGGCCAGCCAGGAGATGGTCCGCCGAGCCTTCGCGAGCGGCGACATCTACCTCGGCAGGTACGAGGGCTGGTACTGCCCGAACGAAGGGTTCAAGGCACCCTCGGACCTGCACGAGACGCCCGACGGGATGCGCTGTCCGAATCACCCCACCGTCACGCTCCAGTGGCTCACCGAGCGCAACTGGTTCTTCCGCCTGTCGGCGTACCGGGATCGCCTGCTCGCCCACTACGAGGCGAACCCGGACTGGGTCCAGCCGGAGTACCGGAAGAACGAGATGCTCGCGTTCATCCGCTCCGGCCTGGAGGACACGTCGATCTCGCGCCAGAGCCTGCACTGGGGCATCCCGTTCCCGATCGCCGGGAACGGCGAGACGTCCCAGCTCGAGGACGGGTCGTGGGACCCCGAGGCCGGCGTCATCTACGTCTGGTTCGACGCGCTCATCAACTACATCACCGGCGCCGGCTTCCCGGCAGATCCAGGGGCCTTCGCGAAGTGGTGGCCGGCCGATCTGCACGTCATCGGCAAGGACATCAACCGGTTCCACACGATCCTGTGGCCGGCCATGCTCATGAGCGCCGGCATCGAGCTGCCACGCAAGGTCTGGGTGCACGGCTTCCTGCTGGCGGCCGGGGGCGACCGCATGAGCAAGAGTCGCGGCAACATGCTCGACCCGAACGACGTGGTGGCGGCATTCGGCGCCGACGGCGCCCGCTACGTCAGCCTGCGCGAGGTGCCGTTCGACAAGGACGCCGAGGTCTCATGGGACTCGTTCGTCCGGCGCTACAACGCGGACCTCGCGAACGACTACGGCAACCTCGTCAACCGATCGATCACGATGGCCGGCCGGTACCTCGTCGGTGCCCGGCCCGCGCCGCGCCCCGCGTCGCAGGCGCCGCTCGCCACGGCGTGGGCAACCGCGCTGGCGGGCTACGTCTCGAACCTCGAGTCGTTGCTGCTCCACGAGGCGCTCGCGTCGCTGTGGGAGTTCGTGGGCGCGGCGAACCGCTTCGTCGAGGCCGAGCAGCCGTGGGCGCTCGCGAAGGCCGCCAAGGTCGGCGACGCCGGTGCGGCTGCCGCACAGGTCCGCCTGGCCGAGGCACTCGGCGACCTCGTGGAGGCGGTCCGCCTCGTGTCGCTCGCGGTGGCCCCGTTCATGCCCTCGATCGCCCCGCGCGCGCTAGAGCAGCTCGGCTATTCGTACCCGTACGCGGCCGACGGCAACGGCGGCCCGCCGATCCTCGACCAGCTGACATGGGGTGGGGCGGGGGACCGGGCCGGCGAGGCGCGGCTCGGCACGCCATCGCCACTGTTCCCGCGCCTGGATGTCGAAACCGCGCCAGACTGAGCGTCGATCAGATGACCGGGGCCGGCAGGCGCCGGCGAGCGTGCAGGAGGACGACGTACATGGCGCACGGCGAGATCAACCACATCGAGTTCCCGGCCGACGACACCGATCGCGCCAAGGCGTTCTACGGCGCCGTGGCGGGCTGGGAGTTCGGCGAGATGCCCGAGTTCCCGGACTACCACCTGTTCCGGACCGCCGAGGGCTACGGCGGCGCGATCGGGAAGCGCGACGTGTCGACCGGCCACATCCTCCGGATCTACATCGAGGTCGACTCGATGGACGACGCGCTGGCCGCCGCGACGCGCACGGGCGGCACGATCAAGGAGCCGAAGCAGGAGATCACGGGCATGGGCTGGTTCGCCGTCGTGATCGACCCGGAGGGCTCCGAGGTCGGGCTGTTCCAGAGCAGCCGGGCGAGCTGACGCCCCAGGCCTGATCGAGCCCGCGGCTACCATGCCGCGGTGCGCCTGATCGACAGCCACTGCCACCTCAACGCCGAGCGCTTCTCGGGCGAGGAGGGAGCGGTCCTCGATCGTGCGCGGGCGGCCGGGCTCGAACGGGTCCTCGTCCCGGGCTGGAACGTCGCCTCGAGCGAGCGGGCGATCGCGCTCGTCGACCGGTTCGACTGGCTCGACGCCGCCGTCGGCGTGCATCCGCACGACGCCGCCAGGGTGGACGGCGAAGGCTGGCAGCGCATCGTCGAGCTGGCGGCTGGTCCGCGCGTCGTCGCGATCGGGGAGACCGGGCTCGACTACGACCGCGTCTTCTCGCCGATCCCGGACCAGCTCGCCAACCTGCGGCGGAATCTGAGGCTCTCGCTGGACACGGGGCGCCCGGCGATCCTCCACGTGCGCTCGCCCGCGGGCCGTGCCGATGCCCAGGACGCGATCGTCGCGGAGCTCCAAGCGGCCGGGTTCGGTGGCGCGACGGCCGCCGCGGCGTTCGGCACGCGCCCGCCCGCGGTGATCCATTCCTTCTCCGGCTCGGTCGACTACGCGCGACGCGTGCTGGACCTCGGCCTCGCGATCTCGATCTCCGGGCTTGCGTTCCGAGCCGGGGAGGAGGCGACGGCGGAGGTCGCCGCGCTCGTGCCGCCTGATCGGCTCCTCGTCGAGACCGACTCGCCGTTCCTGTCGCCGCCCGGCGCGCCACGCGGCCGGAACGAGCCCGAATGGGTGCGCGTCACCGCCGACTGGGTCGCGGCCCGTCGCGCTGCCGAAGCGCCCTCCGTCGGCGATGCGCTCGTCGCCACCTACGACGCCGTCATCGGGCGGGCTGCGGCGTGAGCGAAGCGCGCCTGATCGACCGCCGCAGCGTGCTGCAGGCGGCCGCGCTCGGCGCGAGCAGCCTTGCCCTTGCTGCCTGCGGCACGCCGCCCGGGACCGTCGCGCCGCCGATGCCCACCCCCACCGTGGGCACCAGCCTCCCACCGCCCACCGCGTCGCCGAGCCCGACCGCGACACCCACCCCGACGCGCGCGGCGCTTCGCCAGCGGATCGCCCGCCTCCTCGTCGTGGGGTTCCGGGGGCTCACCGTCGCCGAGAACGATCCGATTGCCCGGGCGATCGCCGAGGACGGCCTCGGTGGCGTGATCCTGTTCGACCGCGACGAGGTCCTCGGGGTGCGCAACGTCAAGTCGCCGGACCAGGTCGCCGCGCTCGTCGCCTCGCTGCGGGCGCTCGCGCCGGGGCGGGAGCTCATCGTGGCGATCGACCAGGAGGGCGGCAAGGTCACCCGCCTGTCGCCGAAGCACGGCTTCCCGGCGGTCGCGTCGGAGGCGGCCATCGGTGGGCGCGGGGACACCGCGGTCCAGGCGTGGGCCGAGGGCATCGCCGGCACCCTGGCCGGCGTGGGCGTCAACCTGAACTTCGCGCCGGTGGTGGACCTGAACGTGAATCCGGCGAACCCGGCAATCGGCGCGCTCGATCGCGCGTTCTCCTCCGACCCGGCCGTCGTCTCGCGCGACGCCGAGATCGAGACGACGGCACACCGCGATCGCGGGATCAGGACGGCGCTCAAGCACTTCCCCGGTCTGGGCAGCGCGACCGCGAACACCGACTTCGGGGTCGCCGACGTGACGAGGACGTGGCGCGACAGGGAGCTCGATCCATACCGCGACCTGCTCGGCCTGGGCCTGGGCCTGGTGGACGTGATCATGGCCGCCCATGTCGTGAACGGGCAGATCGACGCGAGCGCGCCGGCCTCGCTGTCGCACAGGACGGTGACGGGCCTGCTGCGCGGGCAACTCGGCTGGGACGGGGTGGTCGTCACCGACGACATGGGCGCGGCCGCCATCCGCCAGGCCTTCGGGCTGAGGGAGGCGATCGGGCTCGCGCTGAACGCGGGCAACGACCTGCTCCTCTTCGCCAATCAGCACGCCTACGACGCCGGGCTGGCAACCAACGTGCTCGACATCGTCGAGGGGCTGGTGGGGGACGGGACGGTCGCCGAGAGCCGCATCGACGAGGCCGTCGCACGAGTGACCAGGCTGTTCGACACGCCCGGCGCAGACCCCGGTTGACACCGCCGGAGGGACCCTCCTACTATTGCTAGCACTCTCCCCCCGAGAGTGCTAATCGGCCCGATATCGGGTGGTCCGCTGGCCCGGCAGGAAGGCGCCGGATGTGCGGTCCCGAGACGAGCCAAACACCGCCACAGAAGGCTCGGGCGGCCGTGCGCCGTCCCCAGGAGGATCACCTTGGCCACCGCCACGAAGACCGATACGAAGCTCCAGCCGCTCGGCGACCGGGTCGTCGTCAAGCCGACGCCCCGCGAGGAGATGACCAAGAGCGGCATCGTCCTGCCGGACACCGCCAAGGAGAAGCCCCAGGAAGGCCTGATCCTCGCGGTCGGCCCGGGCGCCTTCGACACCGAGGGCAAGCGCATGGCGATGGACGTGAAGGTCGGCCAGAAGGTCCTGTACGGCAAGTACGCCGGCACCGAGTTCAAGCTCGACGACGAGGACCTGCTGATCGTCAGCCAGAAGGACATCCTCGCGGTCGTCGCCGGCTAGTCCGGCAGGTCGCGCCAACCCACCCCGCACGCAAACCCTGGAGGAACCACCTTGGCCAAGCAGATCAGCTTCGATGAGACCGCTCGTCGCTCGCTCAAGAAGGGCATCGACCGCCTCGCCGACGCGGTGAAGGTCACGATCGGCCCCAAGGGCCGAAACGTCGTGCTCGACAAGAAGTTCGGCTCACCCACGATCACCAACGACGGCGTCACGATCGCTCGCGACATCGAGCTCGACGACCCGTTCGAGAACATGGGCGCGCAGCTCCTCAAGGAGGTCGCGACCAAGACCGACGACGTCGCCGGCGACGGCACCACCACCGCGGTCGTGCTCGGCCAGGCGATGGTCGCCGAGGGCCTGCGCGTCGTGACCGCCGGGGCCAACCCGATGGTCGTCAAGCGCGGTATCGAGAAGGCCGTCGAGGCCGTCGTCGAGGAGATCAAGCGGGTCGCCCGCCCGGTCGACAACCGCGCCCAGATCTCGGCCGTGGCCGCGATCTCTGCCGCGGATCCGGAGGTCGGCGAGATCATCGCCGAGGTGATGGACAAGGTCGGCAAGGACGGCGTCATCACCGTCGAGGAGGGCCAGAGCCTCGGCCTCGAGAAGGAATACACCGAGGGCATGCAGTTCGACCGGGGCTACATCTCGGCGTACTTCGTGACCAACCCGGACCGCATGGAGGCCGTCCTCGAGAACGCCTTCATCGTCATCACGGACAAGAAGATCTCGAGCATCCAGGACATGCTCCCGGCGCTCGAGAAGGCGGTCCAGCTGGGCAAGCCGGTCCTCATCATCGCCGAGGACGTCGACGGCGAGGCCCTGGCCACCCTGGTCGTCAACAAGCTCAAGGGCACGATCTCGGTGATCGCGGTCAAGGCGCCGGGCTTCGGTGATCGTCGCAAGGAGATGCTCCGCGACATCGCCACGCTGACCGGCGGCACCGTCATCAGCGAGGAGATCGGCCGCAAGCTCGACTCCGTCACCGCCGAGGACTTCGGCAAGGCCCGCCGGGTCGTCGCCACCAAGGACGACACGACGATCGTCGACGGCGAGGGCTCGCCGGACATGATCAAGGCCCGCATGACCCAGATCAAGGCCCAGATCGAGGACACGACCTCCGACTACGACCGCGAGAAGCTCCAGGAGCGACTCGCGAAGCTCGCCGGCGGCGTGGCCGTGATCAAGGTCGGGGCTGCGACCGAGGTCGAGCTCAAGGAGAAGAAGCACCGCATCGAGGACGCGCTCTCGACGACCCGCGCGGCCGTCGAGGAGGGCATCGTCGCCGGCGGCGGCACCACCCTCCTGCAGGCCATCCCGGTGCTCGAGAAGCTCAAGCTCGAGGGCGACGCCCAGGTCGGCGTCGACATCGTGCGCAAGGCCCTCGAGGCGCCCGCCCGGCAGATCGCCGACAACGCCGGCCAGTCCGGCGAGGTCGTCGTGTCCAAGGTGCGCGGCATGAAGACCGGCGAGGGCTACGACGCCCTGGCCAACGAGTACGGGGACATGTTCAAGAAGGGCATCGTGGACGCCGCCAAGGTGACCCGCTCCGCCCTTCAGAACGCCGCCTCGATCGCCGCGATGGTCCTGACCACCGAGACGCTCGTCACCGACATCCCGGAGAAGCAGTCCGCGGCTGCCGGCGGTGGGCACGGACACGGTGGTGGGCCTGGAGACATGGACTTCTAGATCGCGCCTGCCCGTCGACGCGGGCATCGCACCGAGAGCCCGGGCCATCGGCCCGGGCTCTTCGATTCCGGTGCGGAGCACAGCGGCGTTGTCGCGAAACCACGATGGCGCGCCGGCTGTTCCGTGATGGATCGGGAACGTTCGCGGAGCACAATCCGCGGCGTGACGCATGACGACGCGCCGCAGGGCGTGCACGCGCGGTTGTTCGATTCCGATCGGACGGACCGCGCGCTCACCTTCGACGAGGCGCTGAAGGCTCGAATCTCGGGACGGCAGCTGCTGTGGGTGGACCTGGCCGGCGAGACCGACCCGGAGCAGTCGCGCGCGCTCGCGCAGCACCTCGAGCTCGATGTCGCCACGGAGCGTGCCCTCGAGGAGGGCGGCGATCGACCGGAGGTCCAGCTGCACGGCCAGCACTTCCACCTCCGCGTCGCCGCCCAGCCGGACCCAGCCAACCTGCGCGCCGTGCCCTGGCTGGACATCGTCGCCGCGCCGAACGTGGTCATCTCCAGCCACACGCGGCCGCTCGAGTTCCTCCGCGCGATGAACAAGCGGATCGCCGCTGACGCGACGATCGGCGAGCTGGACTCCGCGGAGTTCGTCGCAGCGCTCCTCGACGCGATCCTGACGACCTACCACGCCGCGATCGACGAGCTCGAGAGCGAGCTGGACGACCTGGACTCGAAGGCCCTCGGCCGCCGCCAGCCGAAGGACCTGTTCGACCGCCTCGTCGCCGTCCGCCGCCGGATCGGCGGGCTGCGGCGCCTGTTCGCCGCGCACCGGGAGCTGTTCGGCGCGCTCGGGGGAAAGGACTTCGGCACGGGGATCTCGTCGGCCGACCCGGACGTGTTCGCCCAGATCTCGGATCGATACTCGGCGGTCCTCGCATCGCTGGAGGGGACGCGCGACGCGGCGGTCGCCTCCTTCGACATCCTGATGACCCGAACGGCACAGCGAACGAACGATGTCGTCCGCGTGCTGACCGTCGCGACGGTGATGGCCATCCCGGCGAGCCTCAGCGCGGGGTTCCTGGGCATGAACGTGCTCGTGCCGTTCCCCAAAGACGACCCCACCTCGTTCTGGCTGATCCTCGGTGCGGTGCTCGTCGTCGAGATCGCGATCTTCGTCGTCGCGCGGGTCCGGGCCTGGATCTGAGCACCGCCGGGTGACCGGCAGGGAAGGGCCGGCGACTACAATTCCAAGGTGACTCCCACGCCTCGCCGGCGCGTTCGCGACCGGGCAGATCTGGTCGCCCCGGAGCCCGAGGGCGCGCGCTTCGAGGAGGTTGCGGCGGTCGCTCCGGAGGCGCTGCCGGCCGAGCCCTCGTGGCTTGCCGACGGCCCGGATCCGCTCGATCCCGAGGCCGGTCGCGACCCGAAGGCGAAAGCGGAGCAGGCCCGCTACCAGGCGGAGATCGCGGATTCGCGGCGGCAGGAGATCCTCGGCCGGCTGAACCCAGAGCAGGCCCGCGCGGTCACGACCACGGACGGACCCGTGCTGATCCTCGCGGGAGCGGGCTCCGGCAAGACGCGCGTGCTGGCCCACCGCATCGCCTACCTGGTCGGGGTGAAAGACGTCGCGCCGTGGCGAATCCTCGCCGTCACCTTTACGAACCGCGCCGCGGGCGAGCTCCGCGAGCGGATCATCCGGCTCGTCGGCGAGCCGGGCAAGGAGGTCCAGGCAGGGACGTTCCACTCGCTGTGCGCGCGGGTGCTCCGGCGGGACGGCGAGGCGATCGGGCTGGACCGGCGGTTCGTGATCTACGACACCGAGGACCAGCAGCAGCTGATGAAGCAGATCCTGCGCGAGGAGGGCCTCGACGCGAAGGGCGAGACCCGCCCCGCGGCGATCCTCGGCGCGATCAGCCGCGCCAAGAACGACATGCTCGACCCCGGCGAGATCCCGCCGATGCGGCTCGCGACGGGCGCGACGGTCCAGGTCGCCCGGCTCGCGCGCCTGTACATGGTCGCGCTCAAGAAGGCGAGCGCGCTCGACTTCGACGACCTCCTGCTCGATGCGGTCCGCCTGTTCGAGGAGTCACCCGAGGCGCTCGCGCGCTACCAGGATCGGTGGCGCTACCTGCACGTCGACGAGTACCAGGACACGAACCGCCCGCAATACCTGTGGATCAAGGCGCTCGCCGCGAAGCGTCGGAACCTGGCGGTCGTCGGTGACGACGACCAGTCGATCTACGGCTGGCGCGGCGCGGACATCCGGAACATCCTCGATTTCGAGCGCGACTGGCCCGATGCGACGGTGATCAAGCTCGAGCAGAACTACCGCTCGACGCAGCTCATCCTCGATGCGGCGCACGCGGTCGTCTCCAGGAACGTCGCCCGGACCGACAAGAAGCTGTGGACGCAGAACGACCGGGGCCGGCTCATCGAGCGATTCGAGGCGTACAACGAGGAGGAGGAGGCCGAGTGGATCGCGCGCCGGGTCGAGGAGCTGACCGGCACGCGCGGGTCGGCGCTGACCCGGCGAGCCGATGACGGCGCCACCGTCAAGCTGCGCGACATCGCCGTGCTGTACCGGACCAACGCCCAATCGAGGGCGATCGAGGAGGCGTGCCTCCGCTACGGGATCCGCTACCAGGTCGTCGGCGGCACGCGCTTCTACTCGCGGCGCGAGGTCAAGGACGCGCTCGCCTACCTGCGGGTCCTGCGGAGCGACGCCGACGGCGTGAGCTTCGAGCGGGTCATCAACGTCCCGGCGCGATCGATCGGGGACAAGACGATCGGCGTCATCCGCGCGTTCGTCGCTCGCACCGCGGTCCCGTACTGGGTCGGGCTGGAGCGGGCGGCCGAGGGCGAGATCCCCGAGCTGGCCGGCCGCGCGCGGGCCGCGATCTCCGAGTTCGTCGCGCTCATGCGCCGGCTCCGCTCCCGAGTGGGCGTCGTCCCACTCCCGGAGCTGCTCGACGACGTGCTCGAGCGGTCGGGCTACCGGGCGATGCTCGCGGACGGCACCGAGGAAGGCGAGGAGCGCTGGGCGAACCTGCTCGAGCTCCGCGAGGTGACCACGCGCTACGACGACCTGTCGGCGGACGACGCGCTCGATCGGCTGCTCGAGGAAACCGCTCTCGTTGCCGACCAGGACACGTACCAGTCCGATGCGGACATGCTGTCGCTGATCACGCTCCACGCGGCCAAGGGTCTCGAATTCGAGGTCGTGTTCATCGCCGGGCTCGAGGAATCGCTGTTTCCGACCGGCCGCGCCGTCGAAGCCGAGGGTGGCTTCAACCCCGACCCGCGCCCCATGGAGGAGGAGCGCCGCCTCGCCTACGTGGGCATGACCCGGGCCCGCTCGCGCCTGTACCTGTCGCACGCCTGGCAGCGCGCGACGCGGCGCGGGCCGGGCACCAGCTGGATGGCAGAGCCGTCGCGGTTCCTGATCGAGATCCCCGCCGAGCTGATGAGCGGCCCTCGCCTCGGTGCCCGCCCGGAGGATGGCACGGACTACGAGGCGCCCGACGACCTCAACCTCGTGTTCGGGCGTGGCGCAACGCGGTTCGGCCGGCCGATCCGGCCGGGCTCGGGCGCGTTTCGCGAGGGAAGCGGTCGGCCCGGTGCGCCGGGCGCCGGTGAGGTCTTCCGGCCCTCGCGCGATCTCGCGGCACGCCGCGAGGCATTCGACAACGGCGCGCGATCGGGCACCTTCGGGCGGCGCCGGCTCGAGGCCTGGGATGACGCGGGCGATGACGCGCCGGCGGGAGGCTCGGCCCCCGGCGCAGGCAGGCGCGCCGTTGGCGGCGCCAGGGTCATCGACCGGCCCGTGATCCCCGGCGAGCGGCGCTATCGCGACGGCGACCGCGTGCGGCACGCCCGCTGGGGCGACGGGATCGTCGTGAGCTCGAAGCTGACCCGGAGCGACGAGGAGGTCACGATCGCCTTCCGCGATGCCCAGATCGGACGCAAGACGCTCCTCGCATCGCTGGCGGGCCTGGAGATCACGGGGTGACCGCCGGCGATCGCGGCGTCGACCTCGAGCGTGTCGTGAACCTGCTCGACTTCGAGCCGCTGGCGCGGAAGCGCATGGCCGGTCCGCCGTTCGACTACGTCGCCGGCGGTGCCTGGGACGAGCAGACGCTGGCCGAGAACGTCGACGCCTGGCGCGAGTTCCGGTTCATCCCGCGCGTGCTGCGCGACGTGCGAACACTCGACCTGTCCGGCAGCTTCCTCGGGCGGCCGTCGTCGCTGCCGATCGCGATCGCCCCGATGGCGGCGCAGGCGATGGCGCATCCGAACGCTGAGGCCGAGACGCTCATAGGCGCGGCGGCGGCAGGGATCCCGTTCTGCCTGTCCACGTCGTCGTCGATGACCATGGAGGAGGTCGCACGGGCCGCCCCGGACGCCGAGCGCTGGTTCCAGCTGTACGTCGTCCACAGCCTGGAGTTCAGCCGGGCGCTCGTGGAGCGCGCCGCGGCAAGCGGCTACCGCGCCATCGTCCTGACCGTGGACCTGCCGGTGCTGGGCTTCCGCGAGCGGGACCGCCGGTCCGGGTTCGCCCTGCCGGGGATGCCGCACATGGACGGCGGTGGTCCCGGCGAGCCGAACCGATACGGCGCGCTGGAGCTCCAGCGGGGCGCCGGCCTGACCTGGGACTCGATCGCCGAGATCGGGTCGTGGTCCGCGCTGCCGCTCGTGCTCAAGGGCATCCTGTCCGCTGCGGATGCGCGGCGCGCTGCGGAGGCGGGCGTCGCCGGCATCGTGGTGTCGAACCACGGCGGGCGCCAGCTCGACCGGTCGGTGACGAGCGCGGACGTGCTCGAGGAGATCGTGGAGGCGGTCGACGGGCGGTGCGAGGTCTGGGCCGACGGGGGCATCCGGCGCGGCCTCGACGTCGTCGCCGCGCTCGCCCTTGGCGCGACCGGGGTGCTCGTCGGGCGGCCGTTCTACTGGGCGCTCGCGGCGGCGGGGCGATCCGGAGTGGAGCGTGCCGCGGCGATCCTGCGCGGCGAGCTCGAGCTGGCCCTGCCACTCCTCGGTTGCTCGTCGTTCGCGGACGTCGACGGCTCGCTGCTGGCCTAGGTTCGGGCCGCCACCGTATCCTCGGGGCGATGGACGAGACGGCGCTCGGGCTCGATGGCCTGCCGGTCGATCCGGCGCTGATCGCGGAAGCCGCGGCGCTCCCGGAGGCGGACGCCGCCGCGCGGCATGCCGATCTGGCGACGCAGATCGAGGCGGCCAACAAGGCCTACTACGAGTCCGACGCGCCGATCCTGACCGACGCCGAGTACGACCAGCATTTTCGCCGGCTGGTTGCCCTGGAGGCGGCATTTCCGGCGCTCGTGACCCAGGCTTCGCCGACGCAGCGGGTCGGCGCGCAGCTCGCCGGGACGTTCGACGAGGTCCGCCACCGCCGGATGATGCTGTCGCTGTCGAACGCGTTCAGCCACGACGAGCTGCGCGCGTTCGACGCCCGCGTCCGTCGCGGTCTGGGCCTCCCCGCCGCTCCCGAGGCGGCACCCGAGCTTCGCTACGTCGCCGAGCTGAAGATCGATGGCCTCGCGATCTCGCTCCGATACGAGCGGGGCCGGTTCGTCCAGGGCGCGACCCGCGGCGACGGCACGACCGGTGAGGACGTGACCGCCAACCTGCGCACCATCAAGACCGTACCGGCCCGCCTCGCCGAATCGGTCTCGCTCGACGCCCGGGGCGAGGTGTACATGCCGAAGGGCGAGTTCGCGCGGATCAACGCCGAGCGCGCCGAGCTCGGCCTGCCGGAGTACGCCAACCCGCGCAACTCCGGCGCCGGCTCGCTGCGCCAGAAGGACCCGGCGGTGACCGCCGCCCGGCAGCTCAGCACCTGGTCCTACCAGGTGATCGAGGACGAGGCGACGCCGCTTCGGCTCGCCAGCCAGTCGGAGGCGCTCGACCGGTTGCTCGCCCTCGGGTTCACGGTCAACCCGAACCGCGAGTCGGGCCTCGACATCGAGGGCGTCATCGCGTTCACGGAAGCCTGGCACGAGCAGCGCCACGGCCTGCCGTACGAGACCGACGGCGTGGTCGTCAAGGTCGACAGCTTCGAGCAGCAGGAGCGCCTCGGGATCGTGAGCCGGGCGCCGCGCTGGGCGATCGCGTTCAAGTACCCGCCGGAGCAGGTCGAGTCGGTCGTCGAGGACATCGTGGCGTACGTCGGCCGGACGGGGACGCTCACGCCCGTCGCCCACCTGACACCGACCAAGGTCGCCGGCTCGACCGTCGCGCGCGCCACCCTCCACAACCTCGATGAGATCCGGCGCAAGGACCTCCGCGTGGGCGACCACGTGATCCTCCAGAAGGCGGGCGACGTGATCCCGGAGGTGGTCGGGCCGATCGTCGCGAAGCGCACCGGCACGGAGCGCGAATGGGACATGCCCGCCGCGTGCCCCGTATGCGGCCAGCCCGTCGTGCGGGACGAGGGCGCGGTGCGCCATTACTGTGCGAACCCGGCATGCCCGGCCCGCGTCGGCCAGGAGTTCGGCTACTTCGCGGGCGGGATGGACATCGACGGGCTCGGCTGGGCGGTGCTGTCGCAGCTCCTCGAGCGGGGCATGGTCAAGCGTCGCGGCGACTTCTTCCGCCTGACCGTCGAGGACCTCGAATCGCTCGACCGGTTCGCGCGCAGGAGCGCCGAGAACCTGCACGCGGCGATCCAGAAGGCCCGTCGCCGGCCGCTCGAGCGCGTCATCGCGTCGCTCGGCATTCCCCAGGTCGGATGGACGACCGCGATCGAGCTCGCACAGTGGCTCGCCGGTGGGGTCCCGGAAGGACCCGACCCGTGGCTCGTTCGTGCCGCCCGCCTGCTCGGCTCGACGGCGACCGAGCACCCCGAGGCCTTCGAGGAGCTCGACGGCGTCGGGCCCACGCTCGCCGCGTCGCTGTCCGCCTACTTCCGATCCGGCGGACCCGGCGAGGGCGTCCTCGAGGACCTCGCGGCCGCGGGCGTCGAGGTCGAGCTGCCGGCGCCGCGGGCGGCCGTCGCCGAGGGCCCGCTTGCGGGCAAGACGGTCGTCGTGACCGGGTCGATCGAGGGCTTCAGCCGCGAGGAGGCCGAGGGCGCTGTCCGCGCGGCGGGCGGCAAGCCCGGCGGCTCGGTGTCGAAGAAGACCGACTACGTCGTCGCCGGCCCGGGCGCCGGCTCGAAGCTCGCGAAGGCCGAGGAGCTCGGGATTCCCGTCCTCGACGCCGATGGCTTCAGGAAGCTGCTCGAACAGGGAGAATGACCACGATGCAGACCGCCACCGACTCGATCACCCAGGCGAAGGCATACCAGCAGTCGCTGCTCGCGGCGCTCGGCGACGACGATCCCGCGGAGGTCCAGTCGATCGGACCGGCGAACGCGCGGGCACTGGTCGAGGAGGCGGGCTCGCATCTCCGGACGCGGCCCGAGCCCCGCGAGTGGTCGGTGCTCCTGTGCCTCGCCCACATCGCGGACGCGGAGCTGGTCATGGCCGGCCGCTATCGCTGGGTCCTCGCCCACGATCGGCCGGAGCTGATCGGCTACGACCAGGACCTGTGGGTCGACAGGCTCCATGGCGACGACGAGGATCCCGAGACGCTGCTCGGGCAGTACGCGCTGCTGCGGGCCGGCAACGTCGCGCTCTGGCGCCGCTCCACCGAGGTGGATCGGGCGCGCGTCGCGGTCCACAGGGAGCGCGGTGAGGAAAGCTACGACCTCATGTTCCGGATGCTTGCGGGCCACGACCGCGTCCACCTGGCGCAGGCGCGCCGCGCCCTCGAGGCCGTTCGCCGCTAGCCGATGGCGTGGTTGAACTGGCCCCAGATCCAATCGGGGTGCCAATCGAGCGCATCGCCGCGAATCATCCGCGGCGCCGACCACGAGGGTGAGAAGCCTGCATCGGCGAGCCGGGCGAGCCCGTCGGCGTTCTCCTGGAGCAGGCCAACGCGAACCCGGCCGTCGGGTCCAGACCGCAGCCGACGCTCCATGATGATCGCCGCGGCTGCCTCGGGCGAACGCGCGACCGTCGCTCCGCCGCCCCACGGCGCGCGCACGACGAACGCATCGATCGATCCGTCGCCGCGAGCGAGCACCCGGGCGCTCTCCGTGGTGGCGAACCGCTCGAGGATGTGCCGGCGGTCCTCGCCGGTGCCTGCACGATCGAGCGCCGCCATCCCTACGAGGTCGCCCGGTTCGAAGGGGCGTACCGACGGCCCCGCGGTTGGCGCTGGACGATCTCGCGCCGCCAGCCCCGGCGCCTCGAGGATTCGGTACCTGGTCTGCACCTCGAAGCCCATCCTCGAGTAGAGCCGCCGGCCGGCCGCCGTCGCGACGAGCACCAGCGTCCGGGCACCGGCTGACTCGAGCCGGTCGATGACCGCCTGGGTGAGCACGCGGCCGATACCCTGGCCACGCCACGCGGGCACGAGGAAGATCGTGCCGATCCACCCTGCGGAGCCGCTCAGGGTGCCGACGCCCGTGCCCACGATGGTCCCGTCCGTTTCCGCAACCATCGGGACGCACGCCGCCTGGCTCGTCGCGAATGCCAGGAACTCCCGCGAGACGTCGCCGTCGTGGGTGGTGATCATGTCGATCGACGGATCGACGTCCTCGGGCAGCATCGGCCGGATCGCCGGTTGCGTCATCCCGTTCAGTATCATCCGCCGATGGCCGGACTGACTCGCTCCGACGTCGAGCACGTCGCGTATCTCGCACGCCTGCGACTGACCGACGAGGAGCTCGATCGGCTGGAGGGCCAGCTCAACCACATCCTCGACCAGTACGCCAAGCTGTCCGAGCTCGACACCTCGGCCATTGCGCCGACCGCGCAGACGATCGAGCTCGAGAACATCCTCCGAGAGGACGTCGCCGGCCCCTCGCTCTCGGTCGAGGACGTGCTCCGCAACACGAAGCTGACCGACGGCGACCTCATCGTGGTCCCGCCCATTCTCGGCGGCGACGCATCGTGAGCCGGCATTCCTGATGGCGGACCCGACTCGCCTGCACGGCCATCAGATGGCGGAGCGCCTGCGCCAGGGCGAGCTCTCGTCGCGCGAGCTGACCCTCGCGCACCTGGGCGCGGCGGAGCGCCAGAACCATGCGCTGAACGCATGGTTGCTGATCGATCGAGACGGCGCGCTTGCGCAGGCGGACGCGGCCGACGCACGACTGGCCGTCGCGCGCGAGGAAGGCCGCGCGGCGCTGGACGCCCTCCATCCGTTGCTGGGCCTGCCCATCGCGCTCAAGGATCTCGTGTCCGTCGCGGGTGGCCAGTGCACCGCCGGCTCGCGCATCCTCGAGGGCTACGTCGCGCCGTACGACGCGCACATCACCGAGCGCCTCCGCGATGCCGGCGCGGTGATCCTCGGCAAGACCAACATGGACGAGTTCGCGATGGGCTCGTCGAACGAGTGGTCGGCGTTCGGGCCGGTGAGCAATCCGTGGGACCTGGATACGGTCCCGGGCGGGTCGTCGGGCGGCTCGGCGGCCGCCGTCGCCGCGTTCCACACCCCGTTCGGCATCGGCACCGACACGGGCGGCTCGATCCGCCAGCCCGCCGCGCTGTCCGGGATCGTGGGCCTCAAGCCCACCTACGGGCGGGTGAGCCGGTACGGCATCGTCGCGTTCGCGTCGTCGCTCGACCAGATCGGGCCGCTGGCGCGCGACACCCGCGACGCCGCAGCACTCCTCCACGCGGTCGCCGGCCGCGATGACCGCGACTCGACCTCGGCGCCCGTGCCCGTGCCCGATGACCTGTTGCGCCTGCCGTCGTCGGACGACGAGGCCGCGGGCTGGCTCAAGGGCAAGCGCCTTGGCCTGCCGCGCGAGTACTTCGTCAAGGGCATGGAGCCAGGGGTCGAGGCCCGTATCCGGGAGGCCGTCGCGGACCTGGAGCGCGCGGGCGCAACGATCGAGGAGGTCTCGCTGCCGCACACGGACTACGGGCTCGCCACCTACTACATCGTGGTCCCGGCAGAGGCATCGGCGAACCTGGCCCGCTACGACGGCGTCCGCTACGGCCACTCCGTCCGCCTGGCGGGCGGCGACTTCATCGCCGATTACCTCGCCACCCGCGGCGAGGGCTTCGGGCCGGAGGTCAAGCGCCGGATCATGCTCGGCACGTACGCCCTGTCGGCCGGCTACTACGACGCGTTCTACCTGAAGGCCCAGAAGGTCCGGACGCTCATCAAGCGCGACTTCGACGAGGTCTTCGGGTCGGGCATCGATGCGCTCGTCGCGCCGACATCGCCGTCGGTCGCGTTCAAGTTCGGCGCGCGAACCGCCGATCCCGTCGCCATGTACCTCTCCGACGCATGCACGCTCCCGGCGAACATGGCCGGGATTGCCGGCGTCTCGCTCCCGTGCGGGCTCTCGGACGGCTTGCCGGTCGGGCTCCAGTTCATCGGCCCACCGTGGTCGGAGCTCGAGCTGCTCCGCTTCGGCCGCGCTCATGAGGCCATCACGGCCGATGCCGCATGGCGGTCCCTCGAGCCGACGCAGCTCGCGCTCGCCGACGACCCGGCGGGCCCGACCCCGACGCAACGAGCGGCGGCGCTCGCGATCACGTGATCGGCGACCTCGCCAACCCGGCAACCCTGGCGGACGAGCTCGCATGGCGCGGCGACCGCCTCGTGAGCGGCGGTACCGACAATCACATGGTCCTCGTCGACCTCCGGTCGCGTGGCCTGGCCGGTGACGTCGCCGAGGTGGCGCTGGAAGCCGCCGGAATCCTCCTCAACCGCAACGTCATCCCGTTCGACCCGGGGACGCCAGACCGCCCGAGCGGGCTCCGGCTGGGGACCACGAGCTCCGCGCAGCGCGGGATGGGCGGCGCCGAGATGACCGAGATCGCGGGCCTGATCGACGAGGTCCTGCGAGCTCCGAGATCGGCCGAAGCTGTCCGGTCCCGTGTCGAGACGATGGCCCTGCGCTTCCCGTAGGCTGTCGGAGCGATGGTTGCGACGAGCTCCCGGGTGCCGTTGGCCGAGCGCGTGCTCGCCAGTCGCGTGCACGACGTGCCGCCGTCGGGCATCCGCAGGTTCTTCGACATCGCTGCGACGATGACCGACGTCATCAGCCTCGGCATCGGCGAGCCGGACTTCGACACGCCGCGGTCGATCATCGAGGCCGGCGTCGAGTCACTGCGCGAGGGGCGGACCCACTACACCTCGAACTCCGGAACGATCGAGCTGCGGCGCGCGCTCGCCGCGCACCTCGAGCGCCTGTACGGCGTGACCTACGACCCGAGGACGGAGCTCGTGATCACGGTCGGCGCGTCGGAGGCCCTGGATCTGTCGATGCGGGCCACGATCGAACCCGGCGACGAGGTCATCCTCCACGAGCCGTCCTACGTCGCGTACGTGCCCGCGATCGTGTTCGCCGGCGGTGTGCCGGTCCACGTCGCGACCCGCTTCGAGGACGACTTCGCGCTCGACCCGGCCGCGGTCGAGGCGGCGATCACGCCGCGGACCAAGGCGCTCTTCCTGGGTTACCCCTGCAACCCGACCGGCGCCGTGCTGCCGGACGCGGTGCAGGAGGAGCTGGCGCGGATCGCGGACCGCCACGACCTGCTCGTCTTCAGCGACGAGATCTACGACCGCCTCGCGTACGGCTCATACCGGCATCGGGCGTTCTCGGCGCTGCCGGGCATGCGCGAGCGGACGATTCTCATGGGCGGCTTCTCGAAGGCCTACGCGATGACCGGCTGGCGGATCGGCTGGATGGCCGCGCCGGCCGCGATCATCGAGGGCATCCTCAAGATCCACCAGTACGTGATCATGACCGCGCCGACCGTCGCCCAGGACGCGGCGCTCGTCGCGATCGTCGACGGCGAGCCCGAGGTCGAGCGCATGCGGGCCGAGTACGACCGGCGCCGCCGCCTCGTCGTCGACGCCTTCAATGCGATGGGCCTCGAGACCTTCGAGCCGCGCGGGGCCTTCTACGCGTTCCCCCGAATCACGTCCACCGGCCTCGACGCGGACACGTTCGCGACGCGCCTCCTGGAGCAGGAGCACGTCGCCGTCATCCCGGGCGGTGCCTTCGGGGCGTCGGGCGCCGAGCACGTTCGCGCCTGCTACGCGACCTCCTACGAGCGACTCGAGGAGGCCATGGCCCGCATCGGGCGGTTCGTCTCCCGGATCGGGTAGCACCGCTGCTTGATCCGACGGCCTCCGCGGTTGCCGATGCGGTGGCGCTCGCCGTGACGACGTAGCCGACATGGCGCCAAACGAGGCAGGACGCTTGGCGGGTTGACGGAAGGCCCCATCGTTTCGACGATCGCTGGTGCGCCGGATTGGCGCATCACGCGAGGGACTACCCCGAATGCCGCTCCAGGGCCGATCGGCGGACGACCTGCCGCTCGCCGCCTATTCCACCGGGGTCGACCCGGATACCGAACCGGATCCTGATCTCAGCTCGACGACCGACGACGCGTCCGCGGCCGCCGTGTCGCCTGCTGCCGTCGCGCACGCCGGGCGGCCGTTCGGTCGCCCGCTCGGCGACGATCTACCGGCCGACCCGTACGGACAGGCCGCCCCGCCACACGTGGCCGCCCCGGCTGCCGCTGCGCCCATGCCATTCCGCGAGCTCCTGCGCAACCCGCGCGGCAATGTTCGCGATCCGCGACTCGTGCTGAGCGGCGTCATCGCGTTCGGCGTCATCCTGCTCGGGGTGAGCCTGCTCGGGGGCGGAGCGGTACAGGGGCAGGGGACCGCGCTCGCCAGCCCGACGGCGGCCAGCGGCCCGGGGACGCCGGTCGCGCCGGTCGGCAACGCCAGCGTCGAGATCACCGGCGCGCTGACCGGGACGTTCGACCTGACCGGCGTGTCGGGCACGGGCAAGCCGAGCGGCTCGAGCATGGCCTCGACCTGGAGCGACCCGGCCGGCGATGCGCTCGCCCTGGGCGGTCCCGTGTCCGCGGGCACCCGCGCGACGGACGCCGGCTTCGTCCTGAGCTGGACGGTCATGGTCAAGGGCAAGGCGGTGACGTTCACGTCGAGCGCCGGCGAGTGCGTCATCGGCATGGCGGTCAAGCCGGCGACCGTCAGCGGCAGCTTCACCTGCCACCGGGTGAAGAGCGCCGACGGCAAGCTGGTCGTCGGGGCAACCGGGACCTACCGGACCTAGGCAACTCGGCACCTTCGCCGAGGGACATCGTCAGGACCGAAGGCCGGATCTCCGTCGCCGGCGAGCACTGCTCGCTCACCCACGCCTGGATCCAGGGTGCGCTCCAGTCCGGGCTCGAGGCCGCGCGTGCGATCAACGAGCTGCCGGCCGGCGCACCGGCCGCCTCGCCGAGGCCAGGCGTCGTCGACTGATCGGTACACTCGCCCGACATGCCAAGCGATGCGTACGAGGCCGTCATCGGCATCGAGGTCCACTGCCAGCTGAAGACGGCCTCGAAGATGTTCTGTGCCTGCTCGACCGCCTATGACGGCGCCCGGCCGAACAGCCACGTCTGTCCGGTCTGTCTCGGCCTGCCGGGTGCCCTGCCCGTGATCAACAAGCGCGCCGTCGAGCTCGTCCTGGGCGCCGGTGCGGCCATCGGCGCGTCGACGCCGGATGCGACGCGCTGGGATCGCAAGAACTACTTCTACCCGGACCTGCCAAAGGGCTACCAGATCAGCCAGTACGACCTGCCGCTCGCGTCGACCGGGACCCTCACGTTCGATACGAGCGCGGGGCCATGCACCGTCGGCATCACCCGCGCCCACCTCGAGGAGGACACGGCCAAGCTCGTCCACGGCGAGGGACCGACGGGGGAGCGCCTCAGCCTGGTCGACTTCAACCGATCCGGCGTCCCGCTCATGGAGATCGTCACCGACCCCGACATCCGGACCGCCGAGCAGGCTCGTCGCTACGCCGAGGAGCTCCAGCTGCTGCTCCGGACGATCGGCGCGTCGGACGCGGACATGGAGCGCGGCCAGCTCCGGGTCGAGGCGAACGTCTCGCTCCGGAAGCGCGGCGCGGCGGCGTTCGGGACGAGGGTCGAGGTCAAGAACATGAACTCGTTCCGGTCCGTGGAACGGGCGATCGCGTTCGAGATCGAGCGCCAGGCGGCGGCCCTCGATGCCGGCGAGGCTCTGCGCATGGAGACGCGCGGCTGGGCCGACGACCGCGGCGAGACCTACCACATGCGCAGCAAGGAAACCTCCGACGACTACCGGTACTTCCCCGAGCCGGACCTGCCACCGCTGCGCGTCGATGCGGCCTGGCTCGCGGCGATCCGAGGCGAGCTCCCGGAGCTGCCGTCGGCCCGGCGCGCGCGCTACCGCGACGTCCTCGGCCTGTCGGCGTACGACGCTGCCGTGCTCGTCGCCGACGCGGACGCCGGCCGCGTGTTCGAGGCGACGCTCGCCGCAGGATCCGGGCTCGAGGCCAAGCCCGTCTCGAACTGGGTGACCGGCGACTACCTCCGGATCCGGAACTCCTCCGACGGGCCCGTCATCGTCGTGCCATCCGAGCTCGCGGACCTCGTCCGGCGCGTCACCGACGGATCGATCAATCGCTCGTCCGGGCGCGAGGTCCTCGAGGCTCACGCCGCGACCGGCGAGTCCATTGACGCCATCGTTGGCAGGCTCGGGCTGCGCCAGATCTCGGATGCGGGATCGCTCGGCCCGGTGGTCGACGAGGTGCTGGCCGCCAACTCCAGCGCCGTCGCCGATGTCCGCGCCGGCAAGCCCCAGGCGATCGGGTTCCTCGTCGGGCAGGTCATGAAGGCGACCCGCGGCCAGGCGAACGCCGCGGTGGTGCAGGCGGCCATCCGCGAGCGGCTCGCGGACGGGCCCGGGTCGGGCGAGCCATGACCACATTGATCAGCATCGGGCTCATCGTGGCCGGCGTTGCGCTCGCCATCGTCGGCTATCTCCGGGCCCGCGGGCCATGGGCGCGGTACCAGACACTCAAGGCCCAGGACGAGAACATCGCCCGGTACGAGTCGTGGCGCGGCGGCCTGCGCGACGCCGGCCCGACCGGCGCCTCGATCGCGATGGCCGTGCTGCGCAGGCAGGCCCGCGACGGCGCGATCGTGGCCGGCGTGGGCGTCGTCCTCGCGATCGCCGGCCTGATCGTCCGCTGAGCGAGGCAGGAGGCGTGGCGGGCGGCCGGCAACGAACCCACGGCGCCGGCTTCGCGACGCGGGCGATCCACGCCGGCGAGCGCCCGGACCCCGTGACGCATGCCCACAACACGCCGATCTACGCGACGGCGACGTTCGCCTTCGACACGGCCGCCGAGAAGGAGGCCGCGGTCGACGCCGCGATGGCCTGGGATCCGACCTCGTACTTCTACTCGAGGACCGGCAACCCGACGACCCGCGCCCTCGAGGAGAAGCTGGCCTCGCTCGACGACGCTGACGACGCGGTCGTCGCCGCGTCCGGCATGGCCTGCGTTTCCTCGACGCTCCTGGCGCACCTCGGCGGCGGGGATCACGTCGTCGTCGGCGATGAGCTGTTCGTGATCACGCGCGTGCTGCTCGAGGACGACTTTCCCCGTCGCGGCATCGCCGTCACGCCGGTCGACATGACCGACCTCGAGGCGGTCGAGGCGGCGATCACGCCCGCGACGAAGGTGCTGTTCTTCGAGACCGCGACGAACCCTCGCCTCCGCGTGGCCGACATCGATGCGCTCGCCGCGCTCGGCCACAGGCACGGGCTGATCGTCGTTGCCGACAACACGTTCCTCGGCCCGGCGCTGCTCCGCCCGATCGAGCATGGTGCGGATCTCGTCGTCCACGCCGCGACCAAGTGGCTCTCCGGGCACGGCGACGCGGTCTCCGGCGCCGTCACCGGCAGGCGCGCGTTGCTCGACCCGATCCGCAAACAGGTCGACACCCTCGGGCAGGCCGCGAGCCCGTTCGCGAGCTGGCTCGTGCTCCGTGGCGTGCGCTCGCTCCCGCTGCGGTCCCGGGCTGCATCCGAGAACGCGCTGCGGCTCGCCTCGTTCCTCGAGGCGCACCCCAAGGTCGAGTGGGTCCGCTACCCCGGCCTCGCGTCGCACCCGGACCACGCGACGGCGGCGCGCCTGATCGACGGTCCCGGCGGCGGCATGCTCACGTTCCAGCCGCTGGGCGGCATCGAGGGCATGGCCGCGTTCACCGACCACCTGGCCCTGTGCGACATCGGCGTCAGCCTCGGCGACATCTTCACGCTCGTCTACCCGCAGCCGAAGCGCGCCGGGCTCGTGCGCGTGTCCGTCGGGTGCGAGGACATCGACGACCTCACCGAGGACTTCACGCGCGGCTTGTCGTTCGTTTCCTGAGCTGGGAGACCGTGCGATGCGGAGTTCCGGCCGGCGGCTGCCTGCTCGGCGCGACTGACACGAAAGCGATCGCGCTCTACGACGCGGTCGGCGTTGCCCCTGGAACCGTCCCCGAGTGGGACATCTCCGCGGACCTCGGCGGCTAGTCCGCTCGTCCCAGCGCCGCGGCCGCCGAGAGGGCGGCACCGATCGTGAGATCCACGCGCCGGTTGACCTCGTCCTCCGGCGGCCGGTAGAAGGTCTTGCCACCGGAACGATCGGCGTGCTCGGGGTCCTCCGGGTCGAACAGGACGTCCGACACGGTCAGGATCGAGCCGGCCCGGACGGGCTTGCCCTTCGCCCGCTCGCGCATCGCGAGCAGGAACACGGTTGCGCTCTCCATCTCGACCGACAGGTAGCCGCGGCGGCCCCAGCGGTAGACCGGGTTCGGGTCGCCATAGAAGACGTCGCCGGTGACGATCGGCCCGACGTGCGTGGTGAGACCCGCGGCACGAGCAGCGTCGCGGAGGGCGAGCACGACGTCGAGGTCGGCCGTCGGGGCCGTCGCCTCGCCGCCGCCGATGATGTTCGCGTGGCCGGTCCAGCCCGCCGAGGCCATGGCCACGATCACGTCGCCGATCTGCGCCCTGCCGAACGCGCCGGTCGTCCCGACGCGGATGAGCGTCGTGACGCCCAGCATCAGCAGCTCCTCGACCACGATGCCGGTCGTCGGCGAACCCATCATCGTGACCTGGACCGAGACCGGCACCCCGTTGACCGTGCCCGTGTAGCCGACGAGGCCGCGGTTGGCGTTGACCTGGCGTGTCGCCTCCAGCCCGCCGTCGAAGCGCGCCGCGATCTTCGTCGCCCGGATCGGGTCGCCGGGCAGGATCACCGTCGGGGCGTAGTCGCCCGGCTCGGCGTGCAGGTGGATGGCCATCGGGTCTCCTCGTGGGGTCAGCCAGTAGGTATCGTCGGGAAGGGACGCTGCCAGGCCGTGGCCATGGCGTCACCCATCATGCCGCGTTCCACGGCGCAAGTGCCCGCTAACCGGTCGTGCGCCAACGGACGACGCGCGCGTTCGCCGCCGGGGCAACCGCGTACAGCAGCGCTCGAAAGCCGGGCTCGGGATCAACGGCGCCGGCATCGAGCTTCGCCAGCCATGCGTCGACGATCGAGGACGGATCCAAGCGCGCGGCCGCGAGCTCGACGAGCGCCGCCTGCAAGGCGCCGATCGACGGGTTGTACGCCACGCTCTCGACGCAGCCTCCACCGACCCACCCACTCGGAGCCAGAGTGAGGACCACGGCGCTCGGGACCGCGGCGACGCGATAGCCGGAGATCGCGGGTCGAGCCAGCTCGGCCGCGAGCGGGAGCGCGAGGAGCGCCAGCTCGTCGATGGCCACGAGCCCGTGGCGCGCCACCAGCGATGCGCCGGCCTCGGCGGGAACGACGCTCCCATCGAGCGGCCCCTGCGGTCCTGCGTCGAGGATCTCCCGGAGGTCCGTCTCGACCGCCGGGCCGACCGTGCTGGTGAGCGACGCCATGCGCGATGCGAAGGCGGTATTGGCGGGGAACGGCAACGTCGGCGGGCGGATCGCCGCCTCGGTCACAGGCGCGCGGCTTCGACGGCGAGGCACCGGTTCATGACCACCGACAGGCCGCCCTCGTGCGCGATCCGACCGGCCTCGCGGCTGGCGATCCCGAGCTGGAGCCAGAGGCAGTGCGCGCCCACTTCGACCGCCTGTCGGGCGTGCTCGGGGCACGCCGGCGGGAGCCGGAACACGTCGACGATGTCGACCGGCCCGGTCGCAGCGACCGCGTCGGCGAGGGTGGCGTAGCAGGTGAGCCCGGCGACCTCCGCCACGCCCGGATTCACCGGGACGACGTCGTATCCGAGCCCGACGAGGTCGAGGAAGACGCCGTGCGACGGGCGGGTGGGATTCGGCGAGGCGCCGACGATGGCGATGCGTGGTCGTGTGAGCAGCAGCGACCGGATATGGTCGCGGTCGAGGACAGGCAGGCCGATCCGTCCGGCCTCCAGGTCGAGCAGCTCCGCGGTCCAGTCGCGACGCTCCCGGCGCCTGGCATCCGAGTCCGATTCGAGCATGCGGAGACCATCGACGCCATCCATCGGGCTAGCGTATCCTGCCCCGCACGACCGGCGTTCCATGGAGGGCCGGAGTTTCATGGAGGAGGAGCAACAGTTGACGATCTCCAAGCGGCTGCTTGGGCTCGGCGCCTCGGCGGCCATCATCTTCGCGGCCTGCGGTCCGGGCGCAGCGACGACGGCCCCGACGCAGGGCACGGCGGCCACGACGACCCCGGCGACCGCAGGGCCCACGAAGGCCGCAGTCAGCTGGATCGCCTGCGTCGCGTTCGACACGGGCGGCCTCGGTGACAAGGGCTTCAACGACCTCGCGATGAAGGGCCTCAACGACGCCAAGGCGAATGGCTTCACCACGTTCTTCAGCGAGGCGAAGAATTCGACGGACTACGCGAACAACATCCAGAGCCTCATCGACAAGGGTTGCCAGTCGATCGTCACGGTCGGCTTCAATCAGGGAACGGCGACGGACGCGGCTGTCAAGGCCAACCCGACGATCGCCTTTGCGCAGGTCGACCGCGCATGGAATCCATGCGGCCCCGACTTCATCTGCGGTAACGCCGACGACACCCCGCAGCCGGCGAACTTCACGGGGCTCGACTACCAGATCGACCAGAGCTCGATGCTCGCCGGCTACCTTGCGGCGAGCTGGACGAAGACCGGCAAGATCGGTACGTACGCGGGTCAGGCCTTCCCCGGCACGACCCGATTCATGGATGGCCTGTACGCCGGCATCCAGTACTTCAACCAGCAGAAGAAGCCCGCGACCGCGGTGACCCTGATCGGCTGGGATCCGACGCAGGCAGATCCAACGAAGACGGCGACCCTGGTCGGCGGCAGCGGTGGCAACGACACCTGGAACAACCCGACCAAGGGCAAGCAGTTTGCTCAGACCTTCCTCGACAACAACGTCGACATCGTCCTGCCGGTCGCCGGTGGCACCGGCAACGGCACGATCGAGACCATGCACAACGCAGGCAAGTGGGCGATCGGCGTTGACACCGACCAGTACATCAGCATCGGCCCGCCGACCAACGGCGCGCTCCTGACCTCGGCGCAGAAGGCGATCGACGTGTCCGTCCTCGACTTCTTCAATTCGAGCTCTGGCGGCAGCCTCGGCGGCAAGGACTACAGCGGCACGCTCGCCAACAACGGCGTCCTGCTCGCGCCCTTCCACGAGTACGACAGCAAGATCCCGCAGGCGACCAAGGACGAGATCGCGGCCCTCAAGGCGGCGATCGTGTCGGGCACGGTCAAGGTCTGCAGCTTCATCGGTACCCCGGCGAACGCGACTGCGCGGGGTATCCCGGGCTGCTGATCGTCCGCTAGACAGCGATCCAACAACGGCGATCGCCCCCGGCCCCCCCCCCGGGCCCGGGGCGGTTTCCA
>DASQIK010000088.1:0-77148 GCA_035631615.1 Candidatus Dormiibacterota bacterium
ATCGCCGGCAAGGATCGCGCGACTGTAGCCGTAACGCGCCTCCCACGGCCCGCCGCTGGAGACGCGGCGACGAGCGCGCGAGCCGACGCTCCCCGGCTCCTCGCCGCCGCCCGACTCGCCGCTCATGACCGCGCCGGGATCGCCCGCCATTCCGCGACGATCGGATCGCGCGACATCTCGAGCAGGAGCGCGGCGACGAGCGTCGTCCGCGGCACGATCGAGTCGACCTCGAGGTATTCCTCCGGCGAGTGATCGAGTCCGCCGACCGGGCCAAGCCCATCGATCGACGGCACGCCCATCCCGGATGTCGTGTTCGCATCCGACGCGCCGCCGGTCGAGACGTCCTTCGTCTCGAACCCGAGCCGCGCAGCGAGCGCGATCACGTGGTCGGCGAGGCGGCCGGAGCGCTCGAGCTTCTCCATCGGCGCCCAGCCGGCCATCGTCTCGACGTCGATCGTGACGTCGGGCACGGCAGGCGACGCGGCAAGCTCGTCGATCGCCGCGAGCGCAGACGCAAGGTGCACCGCGGCCATGGCGCGAACGTCCACCTCGAGCTCGGCCTGATCGCACACGATGTTCGGTCGGGTGCCCGCCTTGAACACGCCGACGTTGGCGGTGACCTGCGGCCAGCGGCCGTTGAGCGCGTTGATCTCGCGGACGAGCTCGGCCCCGGCGACGATCGCGCTGCGACCCTTCTCGGGTTCGACCCCTGCATGCGCGGCGCGTCCGTTGATCGTGAGCCGGATGTCCGCGATGCCCTTGCGCGCCGACACGAAGTCGCCGTTCGCCCGCGCGCACTCGAGGACGAAGCAGGCGTCGGCCGTCGCGGCGGCCTCGCGGATGTGCGGCGTCGACGACGGCGACCCGATCTCCTCGTCCGGGTTGGCGATGAACGTCAGTCGCTCGAACGGGAGCGGCCCGCCGCCGTTCGCGTCGACGAGGGCTCGCAGCGCGCCGATGGCCCGCAGCCCGCCCAGGAGCCCGCCCTTCATGTCGGTGACGCCGGCGCCGCGCGCGATCCCATCGGCGATCCTGAAGGGCCGCTTCGCGACGGTGCCCTCCGAGAACACCGTGTCCATGTGGCCGATCAGGAGGACGCGCCGGCCACCCGCGGCGCCCTCGAACGTGCCGATCACCGTGTCGCCGTAGCGACCCTTCGGATCCGGTCGACGCTCGACGAAGGCACCCAGGCCGGCCAGCTCCGCCGCCACGAGGTCGCCGATCCGGTTCACGCCGGCCGGCGTGTAGCTGCCGCAGTCGATGTTGCACATCCGCTCGAGGTCGGCGAGGAACGCCGGCTCCCCGGCGGCGACGGTCGATCGAAGGTCGTCGAGCTCGTCGGCCGAGACGGCAGCGCCAGGACCAATCGCGATGGGCATGGCTCGAAGTATGCCTGCCGCCCGTTGCTATTCTCGCCGGACCGTGCGCCTGATCGAGATCCGCCTGCTCGAGGGTCCGAACCTGTACCGGCTCGAGCCGGTGGTGAAGCTTGAGGTCGCGATCGGGCGGCGACGCACCTGGTTCGGGCGCCGCGACCCGGAGCCGTACGCGCTCGTCCGCCTGAGCGCCGTCATGCCTGCGAACGAGCTGCCCGGGCGAGTCGCGATGCTGGCCGATTGGGTTCGGAGGCTGCGCAGGGAGCATCCCGACGGGGCGCAGGGCGCGGTCTCGGTCCACCGCTCGTCCGATCCGGGCCACTGGATCGTCGCGTTCCCGTGGGCCATGGACGAGCGCGCCAAGGCGATTGCCGACGGGGCGTTCGCGCTCGCCGAGGGGGATGTCCCGCCGGCCCGTGGCGTGGGCCTGCGACGGACGCGCGCCCGCCTTCGCGACCGCGTCATGGCCCGCGTGGCGGCGGAGCAGGGCTCGCCGCCCGGGTACCTTCGCGACGCGGACCGGCGGCTGCCGATCATCTCGATCAGCGGCACGAACGGCAAGACGACCACGACCCGCCTGATCGCCCACATCCTGCGAGAGGGCGGGAAGCGGGTCGGGGCGACGACGTCGGACGGGATCGTCGTCGGGACGGAGATGGTGGAGCCGGGCGACTGGACCGGCTTCGGCGGCGGCCAGGCGATCCTCGAGCGCGACGACATCGACGTCGCCGTCCTCGAGACCGCGCGTGGCGGGATCCTGCTCCGAGGGATGGGCTACGAGTCGAACGAGGCGAGCGTGATCACGAACGTCTCGTCCGACCACATGGACCTGCAGGGGATCCACACGCTGCCCGAGCTGGCCGAGGTGAAGTCCGTCGTCGCGCGGATCACGAAGCCGGACGGCTGGGTGACGCTCAACGCCGACGACAAGCACGTCGCGGCGATCGCCCCGAAGGTCCGGGCTCATGTCGCGTACTTCTCGCTCGATGGCGACGGCTCGGCGCGCGTTCGGCGCCACCTGCGCGGCGGTGGCCGAGCGTACTTCGTCCGCGACGGCTGGATCGGCGAGGCCGAGGGCGACGCCTGGCGGGCCATCGCGACCCTCGCCTCCGTGCCGGTCGCGCTCGGCGGCGCCGCACGCCACAACGTGGCGAACGTGCTCGCAGCGGTGGGCGGCGCGCGGGCGATGGGTGCCTCGATCGACAGCGTGCGCGCGGCACTCAAGTCCTTCGTCCCGACGACCGACGATTCCCGCGGGCGTCTCAACATCTTCCGGGACGAGCATCGCGTCGTCGTCGTCGACTTCGCCCACAACGAGGCCGGGGTCGCCGTCCTGCTCGACGTCGTCGATGCGATCGCGCGCGGCATCGGGACCGGAGGCGAACGCGCGCCGATCAGCGGCATCGTCGGGCTCGCCGGCGATCGACCCGACGACACGCTTCGGGGCGTCGGGCGGCAGGTGGCGCAGCGTGTGGATCGATTCGTGCAGAAGGAGATGCTCCACTACCTGCGCGGCCGGACGCGCGAGTCCGTGCTCGGCGAGATCCGCGCCGGCGCGCTCGAGGGCGGCTGGAAGGGCGACATCCCCGTCTACGGCGACGAGCCCGAGGCGCTGGGCGCCGAGCTCGACCGCACCGACAACGCTACGCAGCCCGAGGTCATCTTCCTGCTCTGCCACGAGGATCGCGAGGGCGTCTACCGCCTCATCGCCGACCGCGGCCTCCGTCCGGTAGAGGATCCCGCCGAGCTGTCGCGTCTCGTGGCATCGCACTGACTGACGAGATGCGCGCACTTGAGGTCGGTCTCGTGCTGCCGATGGGCGACTCGTTCGTCGACGGCACGACGGTCCGCTGGACTGAGATTCGGGACCTCGCGATGCTGGCCGAAGAGATCGGCTTCGACACCGTCTGGACGGCAGACGAGTTGCTCTGGCAGCCCGAAGGCCGCGAACCGCAGGGGTGGTGGGACTGCATCGCGATCACGGGCGCAATCGCGGCGGCGACGTCGAAGGTCAAGGTTGGCACCTGGATCCTGTCGGCACTCCACCACAATCCCGGGATCCTGGCGAAGGCGGTCGAGACGCTCGACGAGATCAGCGGCGGGCGGTTCGTGTTCGGCCTCGGCGCCGGTCACGCAGGTCGCCAGGGCCACGCCTTTGGCTTGCCTGAAGATCGAATCGTCGGCCGCTTCGAGGAGGCGCTCAAGATCATCCTGCCGCTGCTCCGGGATGGCCACGCCGATTTCGAGGGCGCGTTCCACGCGGCCCGGGACCTCGCTCATCGGCCCGTGGGTCCGCGGACCGGACGGATCCCGATCATGATCGGCGCGAAGGGCCCGAGGATGCTGCGCCTGGCCGCCTTGCATGCCGACATCTGGAGCTGGTTCGTAGAGGAGCGAAGCGACCTCTCCGAGTTCGGCCCTCGCCTCGCGGCGTTTGAGGCCGCCTGCGTGGAAGTCGGCCGGGATCCGGCGACGATCGGCCGATCAGCCGGCGTCATCGTGGAGCCGACCGCATTCACCGGCGCGGCCGAGGTGCTCGGCGTCCCGATCCGCGGATCGGCGGCGGAGATCGCGGACGGCCTGCGGGCGTTCCAGTCGGGCGGTTTCGACCACCTCGAGATCATCCTCTGGCCACCGACGTTGGATGCTCTCGAGGCGATGCGCCCCGTGCTCGCATCGCCGAGGCTGCAGGCTTCATGAGGGAGGGCATCCTTCGCAACGCGGGCTTCGTCCACGCCGGGCGCGTCCACTTGGTGCTGTATTCGCTTGTCGACTCCGACGCCCGGAGCCCTGGCCGGAAGCCATCGGGTGACGTTCGCTGACCTTGATCCGAACCTGGGGCAGCCTTCGCAGCGTTCATGGCTCCCCGCTCCGTGGCGACCGGGACTAGCCTTCGGGCGCCTCGAGCTCGCCTGGATCGGCGAACGCCGTCTGGCCGGCGCGCTGGCCGGCGGAGGCCATGGTCTCGCGGTAGACCGCGATCGAGTCGTCGACGCACATGACGACGAGGTCACCGGGGTTCGCGCGTCGGAGCGCCGTCTTCACCGCGGCCAGCTCGTCGAGAATCTTGTCGACGTGGCCGGTGCGGCCCGTCCCGTCTTCGCGCGCCCGCCGCACACCATCGGCGACGAGGGTCGCAGCGACGCCGGGCGCGCGCCCGCGGAGATTCCGGTCCTCCCGGACGATGATCTCGTCGAAGGCACCCGCGGCCAAGGCGCCGTAGTCGCGCATATCCTCGTCGCGCCGGTCGCCGGGCATGCCGATGACGCCGATCGCGCGACCGCCGCGGCCACTGGACCCATCGCCGTCGCTGTTCATCCGGCGGGTGAAGTCGGCCAGGTTGCGCATGCCGTCGACGTTGTGGCAGTAGTCGATGACGACGCGCACGCCACCGACCTCGAGGTAGTTGAGCCGACCCGGCGCCTGGAAGAACGAGGTCGTGAACGTGCGCAGTCCCTGCCGGATGTCGTGCAGGTGCGCACCGGCCGCCCAGGCCGCCGCGGCGGCCGCCAGCGCGTTGGCGACGTTCATTCGGGCGCGGCCGCCGAACGTTGCCGGGATCAGGTGCGTATACAGCACGGGCATCACGCGCGGGCCGTGGCGCAGCACGATCTGGTCGCCCTCGGGCGTGTGCCGGACGACGAACGCCGCGCCGCCGCGACTGGTGTAGCCGTCGACCCGGTCGAAGCCGCGCTCGCCCTTCTCGGTCTCCATCGAGAACAGGATCACCGTTCCGCGGCACTCCGAAGCGAGGCGCGCCACGTATGGATCGTCCGCGTTGAGGACCGCCGTGCCGTTGCGCGGCACGGCCTGGACGATCACGCCCTTCACGTCGGACAGCTGGCGCAGCGTGTCGATGCCGCCGAGGCCGAGGTGATCGGCGGTGACGTTCGTGACGACCGCGACGTCGACCCGATCGAAGCCGAGGCCCTCGCGGAGGATGCCGCCGCGCGCGACCTCGAACACGCCGGTGTCGACCGTCGGGTTCTGGAGGATCATCCGCGCCGATTTCGGCCCGGACATGTCGCCCCGCCGGATCATCCGCCCGTCGACGACGATGCCGTCCGTCGAGGTCAGCCCGACCCGCCGGCCCATCAGCTTCAGGATGTGGGCAATCATCCGGACGGTCGTCGTCTTGCCGTTCGTGCCGGTTACGGCCAGGATCGGGATGCGAGCGGCTGCGCCGGTCGGGAACAGCAGGTCGATGACGGGCTTCGCGACGTACTGCGGCTCGCCCTCGGTGGGGTGGGTGTGCATCCGGAAGCCCGGCGCCGCGTTGACCTCGACGATCGCGCCGCCGGTCTCGCGCACGGGCACGGTGATGTCCGGGCAGATGAAGTCGATGCCGGCGACGTCGAGCCCGACGACCCGCGCCGCCATCTCGGCGATCTCGACGTTGTCCGGGTGCGCCTCGGTCGTCCGGTCGATCGACGTTCCGCCGGTCGACATGTTGCCGGTCAGCGCGAGCTTGACCCGCTGGCCGTTGGGCGGCACGCCATCGAGCTCGAAGCCCTGGGCCTTGACGAGGGCGTCCGCGGCGTCGTCGACCTTGATCCTGGTGAGGACCTTCTCGTGGCCGATCCCGCGGCGAGGGTCGGCGTTGGTCTGCTCCACCAGCTGCCGCACGGTCTGCCTGCCGTCGCCCACGACCGACGCCGGCACGCGCTCGGCGATCGCCGCGACCTTGCCGCCGATCACGAGGCAGCGGTAGTCGCTGCCGGTGACGAACGTCTCGACCACGAGATCGCCGCTGCGGCTCTCGCGCCGCGCGCCGGCGAACGCGGCTCGGATCTCGGCATCGGTCCGCAGATTCAGGTGGACGCCGCGGCCATGGTTGCCGTCGAGCGGCTTGACGACGCACGGCAGCCCGACGCGCTTCGCCGCCGCGACGGCCCCGTCCGCGGTGTCGACGACCTCCGACTTTGGCACCGGCAGGCCCGCCGAGTCCAGGAGGCGGTTGGTGAGGTTCTTGTCGCTCGCGATGTCGACCGCGATGCCGGACGTCCGCGATGTCATCGTGGCCCGGATCCGCTGCTGATGGACACCGTGCCCGAGCTGGACGAGGGAATGACGATCCAGGCGGAGGTAGGGAATGTCGCGCGACGCGGCCTCGTCGAGGATCGCCTGGGTCGACGGACCGAACGCCTGGCGCTCGGCGAGGAGGATCAGTCGCTCAAGCTCCTCGATGTAGTCGAGGGCCTGGGCCGGGTCGTTGGGGTCGACCAGGTGGTTGACGATCCGGACCGCGAGCTGGCCCGCCGCGAGCCCGACCGCCTCCTCGCCGAACTCGAAGATGACGTTGTACTGGCCCTCGGCGCCCGCGGCGCGGGTCTTGCCGTGGTGGACCGGCGTGCCGGCCAGGTTCTGGAGCTCCAGCGCGATGTGCTCCGCGACGTGGCCAACCCACGTTCCGTCATGGAGCCGCGTGATGAAGCCGCCGCGCCGGTTGAGCGAGCAGGCGTGGTCCTCGAGCGACGGCATCCACGCGATCAGGCCATCGACGAAGCCTGGGATCTTGTTGGTCGGGAACTGCTCGAGCACGCCGAGGTCGACGAGCATCTTGACGACCGGCTGGCGCGACCAGTAGTTGGCACCGCGCAGCACCCGGGTTTCGAGGATCTTGAGCGTCGGCTGGGGGACCGCGCCTGCCGCGGGCGCCGCGGCCCGGCTCGTCCTGCGCTTCGCTGCCGGGCTCGTTGACCGCGTCGGTGCCGCCTTCGCCAACCCTTGCACTCCCGTCAGAGGCGATCCCGTGGAGATGCGCAGCCTAGCCGATCACCGTCCCGTCGCGGTCGAGAAGGCGTCGCGCCAGTCCCCGTGCCACTCGCTTCGGCTTCGGGTCACTCGTCGGTCGAGGAGCGTCGGCGGAGGGTTCCGCGGAGGCTCCGGCGGAACTGCGGCGGAAGGGTTCGGCTCGCGCCAGTGCTGCACTCGCGCTGCCCGCCGCGGGTGAGCGCGTCCTTGTGCGGGCAATCTCAGCTCGAGGCGATGGTCTCGATCTGACCGCCGGGAAGCGCCTTGAGCGGCGACATGGCGACGCGCTCGCGTCGGCGCAGGTCGAAGCGGTAGCCGGACGGGAGTGCGTGCAGGATCACGCCGCTGATCATGACCGGGCGGTGGCCGTGGACCTCCCACGCGTCGGTCTCGGCGGAGGCGCCGTCGATGATCGTCACGCTCCCACGCCCGATGACCTCCATCACGCCATCGGGCCCGACGACGCCCGCCGTGTCCTCGTCCACCCCCACGCCGAGCAGGCTCGGGTTCTGGGCGATCACGGACAGCAGCCGGCCGTAGCGGTTCCGTTGCTGGAAGTGCTGGTCGACGATGACGCTCGGGAGCACGCCGAGCCCGGCGGCCAGGGCCGCCATCCGATGCTTCGGCGTCCCGCCGGAGGCCCCGAACGCGATCATGTGGCTGGACATCGCCGACGCGCCCGCCGACGTGCCGGCAACGACCGCGCCCGCCCGGAACCGCTCCATCACGGCCTCCGCGAGCAGCGTCCCGCCGATCGTCGACGACAGGCGCAGCTGGTTGCCGCCGGTCAGGAAGATGCCGGTCGCGTCGCGGAGCTGGTGGACGTACGCCTCGTCGTTCGCCTGCTGGCGGGTCATCGCGTGCAGCGGCCGGACCTCGCCGATGCCGAGGCCCGTGAAGATCTCCCGATAGCGCTCGCCGGCCTCGAACCCGAGCGACGACGCCGTGGAGATCACGACGACCACCGCATCGGCCCCGCCGGCCAGCGTGGTGAACCGGCTCAGGATGACCCGGTCGCGAATCTTGTCCTCGGCGCCGCCGATGATCATGACCGAGCCGTCGGTCGTGTCGCGGCCGCTGCGTCTGGGTGGCACGTTGCGCGGGAGTTTACCGAACGCGACCCCGTGTTGTTGCGCCGACAAAAGTCCTTGCTTCGAGACGACGGTCAGGTGGCCGCCGCGGAAGCCTGCGCGGCAGCCTGCGCTGCCGCCTGCTCCGCGGCCAGTCGCGCCTCCCGCGGCGTCGGGTCCACGGGTCGCAGGAAGACGGCCGCGAGTGCGAAGAGCGCGATCCCGGCGAGGAATGCGGCACGCGGCCCGTCGCCCGTCTCGGCGACACCACCGACGCGATCCATGATCGGGCCCGCGACGAGCGCCGCGACCGGGCCGGCGAGGCCCACGGCGAGGTTGCTGATGCCCATGAACCGGCCGGACGAGGCCTTCGGGATGATGTCGGTCATGAGGGCCCAGTCGACCGCCAGGAACGTGCCCGACGCGATCCCGAGCAGGACGACGCCGAGGACCAGGATCTGGGGCGTCGGCGCGAGCCCGGCGATCAGGAGGCCCAGCCCCCCGACACCGCACGCGACGTAGATCATCGGCTTCCGCCCGAATCGGTTCGAGGCAACCCCCGAGGGCAGCGTGGCGAGCGCGGTCGTCACCCCGACGACCACGCCGATGATCGCGATCCACAGCCCCTTCTGGGCGTCGTCGAAGCCCAGTGACCGGGTGAGGAAGAACACGTTGAACCCGAGGAAGACGTTCACGCCGGCCAGGAACAGGAGCCGGCTCACGAGCAGGAACGTGAAGTTGCGCTCCTTGAGGATGTCCGTGCCCCAGGCCGATCGGCCGATCGCCAGCCACGACCTGCCATGCCGTGGCTTCGCGGCCTTGCCCTCACGCACGAAGAGGAAGGTCCCCGCGGCCGTCGCCAGCTCGACCACGCCAAGCAGGATCAGGAACGCGGTGAACTGCCCGAAGCTGAACGCGAGCGAGATCAGGACCGCGCCGGTCACGAAGCCGACGGTCTGCATCGCGCCGACGAGTGCGCTGGCCAGGCCGACCTGTTCGGCCGGCACGAGATCGGGAATGTAGCCCTGGAACGGGCCCTGCGCGAAGTTCGAGCTGAACTGGAGCAGGATCACGAAGGCGACCAGCGCGACGAACGTCTGCGATGTCGCGAGGCCGATCAGGAAGACGACGTCGAGCGTCGCGCCGATGACGATGTACGGCTTGCGCTTGCCCCAGCGCGTGATCGTGTAGTCGCTGAGCGCCCCGACGGTCGGCTGGACGAGGAGCACGACCGGCAGCGCCAGCCAGCCCATGAAATTGAGGTACGCACCGCCCTCGCCCGGCGGCGCCAGCTGGTCGATCCGCTGCTGGTTGAAGATCCCGACGCCGCCCCAGATCGCGTTGATGCCAAGCCAGTAGATCGAGATCTGGATGAGCTGTCGCAGCGGCAGCCGCACGGTCGGGCGGGCCCCCGCGTCGTCCTCGAGCGCGAGCACGACCGGGACCTCTGCGATCCCCTCGATCGCCATCGGCGTTCTCCCTCGTCCCCCGCCTGAACCCTGCACGTGGGATGACGCCGCTGTCAATGCGACGTTGCGGGCTCAGATCGAGGCGGTCGCCTCGAAGTGGACGAGGGCGCGGTTGGTCGCCTCTGGCGCGACGTACTTGAACACCGATCGATCGAGCGAGTACATGCCCGTGCAGGCCAGGCGGATGGCGCCGATGTGGAAGGTGAACACCGGGTTCTCGTCGTTGCCTGCGTAGTGGTGGCCCTCGCCGGTCCGGGTGAGGACGGCGAGGTTCGCATGCCCGCCGAACGTGTCGTGCAGCTTCGTGAGGACGTCGGGCACGGAGCCCGCGTCGGCCCAATGGTCCTCCAGCCAGCGCGCCCCGATCTCGGTATCGGCCTTGCCCACCAGCCGGCCCGCTTCGCGGTAGCTGCGCCGGTACGCCTGGTGGTGCTCGAGGTCGCCGTTGTGGCTGAATGCATAGCGACCGCTCGGGTCGTCGAACGGCTGGGTGTCGGGGATCCCGATCGTCGAGAACTTCGACGGGCGCCGGAGGTGGACGAGCAGCGCCCGCGTCACGACCTCGCCGACCTCCGCACGCCGCGGGTCGTCACGGAAGGTGCCGATGTCGCGATGGGAGTGCAGCCCGCCGTTCGCGTCGAGCCAGGTCGCGCCCCAGCCGAAGCCCGCGAGGCCGTAGCGCTCGAGGCGCTCCGTGAACGGCCAGAGGGCGTCGATGCGGAACGGCGCCGGCGACACGGCGACGTATTGCTCGCACACCGGCCGAACGCCTAGCCGCTCGCGGACTTCGCAGCGGCCCGTGCTCCGGACCTGCCGCCGTTCTTCGCGGCGGGCTTGCCGGCGGGCGCCTGGCAGCTCGGGCACCAGTACGTCGTCCGCGGCAGCTCCGTGCCCTGAGGCGCGGCCTGGATCAGCGCGCCGCAGCGATGGCACGGCCGTCCGGCGCGGTCATAGACCCACAGCCGCGATGGCGCGAGCCGCTTGCCGGTCTTGAGATCGACCGTGGTCGTGCGGCCGGCGGCGGCCTCCGGGCGGGCGTTTGTCCGCAGGTGCTCACGGGCGGTGGTGAGGATCCGCTCGATGGTCTCCTCGTCGAGGGTGCCGACGAGCGCGAACGGGTCGACCTTCTCGATGAACAGGACCTCGCTCTTGAAGACGTTGCCGATCCCCGCCACCGCGCGCTGGTCGAGCACCGCCTCGCCGATGGCGGTCCCGGCACGGGACGGGTCGCGGAGGCGGCGCACCGCCTCGGCCTGGTCGTAGGAGGCATCGAGGAGGTCCGGCCCCAGCATCGAGATCACGGGGTGGACGACCTCTGCTCGGCGCTCGAACAGCTCGACGACCGGGGCGTCGAAGCAGACCGCGATCGCGCCGGGGACCTCGATGACGAGCGCGGCGCGCGACGGCGGCCGGCGCCAGGTCTCGCCCGGGCGGTACCGATGCCACGAGCCATGCAGGCCGAGATGGGTTCGGAGCTCGAGCCCGCCGTCGAACCTGATGAGCAGGTTCTTCCCGGCGGCATCGACCGCATCGATCTTCTGGCCGACGATGCGCGAGACCTGTGGGCCCGGCAGGCGCGCGCGGGCGCCCGTCACGACGCGCCCGGCCAGGTATGGCCGCAGCGCCACGGCGATTCTTGCGAGCGTGTCTCCTTCCGGCATCAGGCGATCATCGCCGGTGCGCGCTCTTTTCGCATGACGACTCCGCGATATCCCTGGATGAAGCCGGCCCGCAGGAGCGTTTCGTACCACGGCGACCGCCCCACCGGCTCGCCATCCACGCGTGCGATGACCAGCTCGCGGCGGCCGGCGTCGGCGAGGAGGTGCCGAAGCGAGGCAAGCGCGGCTGCGGCGGTGACCGGGTCGTCGAGGGCGGGCAGCGTCTGCAGCGACGACCCGCCGCGGTCGAGGTACAGCGCGGCAAGCCCATCCACGAGCACGACCGAGGCCCCGGCGGCGCGCTGGAAGGGTCGGCGGTCCGTCTCGCCGCGTCGCGGCCACGGCACCGCGGCGCCGTACGGATTGGCCGGGTCGGCGGCGGCGAGCAGGTGGACGACCGGTGCGTCGCCGGTCGTCGAGGCCGGCTCGCGGACGGCGCGCAGGCGATCGAGGGCGCCCGCGAGCGCGAACTGCGCCGCACCGAGGCCCTCGACGAAGTAGCCGCGCCGGATCCGGCCGGCGTCCTCGAGGGCGCGCAGCATCGGATAGACCGCGGAGAAGCCGCCCTCCTGCCCCTCGGCCATCACCGATTCCCGGACGAGCACGCCGTGGCGGTCGAGGAGGGCGAGAGCGAGCTGGTGAAGGCGCTCGGTCGGGCTGAGGGCGGCGGGCGCCGGGTCCCACACGCCACTGCCGACGAGCGACCAGCGGCCGGCCGCCTCGGGCGGCCCGAGCGACGTCAGCCTGCCGATGCCGCGGCCGCGGGTGGTGCCGGCGCCGGGCCGCGATGGGCGCTTCCAGCGCAGCGCCCGCAGCGGCGCGAAGGTGTCGTTGGTCACCTCGCCGGCCCAGACGAGATCCCACAGGGCGTCGAGGACGTCGCGCTCGGTGGCGGCGCCGGTGCCGGAGCGACCGGCCGCGGCCTGGATCGCCCGGAAGAAGGAGGCGCCGCGGGCGGCGAGGTGGTCGCGAATTGCTCGATGCAGCGGCTCGTCCGGGGGCTTTGCGCCGTCGGCTGCGCCGCTCGGGAGGAGCAGCTCGCGGCCGGGACGGTGCAGCACGACGCGGCCGTCGTCGCGGCCGAGGCTGCCATGGCCGACCCACGCGACCTCGCCGAGCGCGCCCAGCTCGTCGAGAAGCCGCGCCTGGTAGCCGGCGATCCGGGCCGGGAGCACGTCGCGCTCGAGCACGGAAGCGGGAATCGGCACGCCCGACAGCTGGTCGACGACCTCGGCCAGGCGCTCGAGCGCGGCGCTGCCACGGAGCGCGGTCGGATTCGAACCAACCGGGATCACGCCCTGCCACGCGGGCAGGAAGCGACCGAGCGTCTCCGGCTCGACGGGCTCGACCTCGCGACGCAGGCGCGCGAGCGAGCGGCGGCGGAGCTGGCGCAGGACCTCGGGGTCGCACCACTCGCGCTCGGAGCCCGATGGGCGGAACTCGCCGCGCAGCACGGTCCCGGCCGCTGCCAGGCGCCCGAGGGCATCCTCGACGACACCCAGCGGCAGGCCCCAGCGTGCGGCCGGCTCGGTGGCGAGGAACGGGCCATGACTGCGCGCGAACCTGGCGAGCAGGGACTCCAGCGCGCCGTCGACCCGGACAAGGAACGCCTCCGGGACGCCGCTCGGCGGCGACGCGCCCACGCCGTCCCGGTAGCGGCCGGCGTCCTCGATCGCGATCCAGCGATCATCCCCGGCGATCCGGATCGCGACCGCGCGTCGGGTAGCGGCGAGCTCTCGCAGCCAGCCGTCCGCGCCGCCTGCCGCACGCTCGACCCGAGCCGCGATCTCGTCTGCCGAGAGGTCGCCGATCCGCCGCAGCAGGTCGTGGAGGTGCTCGACGCTGTTTGCCTGGCGCTCCTCGGTGAGCGATTGCAGGGACAGCTCGAGGTCGGCGAGCGCCTCCGGATCGAGCAGCTCGCGCAGCTCCTCCTGCCCGAGCAGCTCGCGGAGCAGATCGCGATCCAGCGCCAGCGCCCCCGCCCGCCGCTCGGCCAGCGGCGCATCGCCCTCGTACATGTAGGCCGCGACGTAGTCGAACAGGAGGGACGAAGCGAACGGCGACGCCTTGGCGGTCTCGACGCCGTGGATGGCGATCTCGCGCCGCTCGATCCCGCCGAGAATCTCGCGCAGTGCCTCGAGGTCGAACACGTCGGAGAGGCACTCGCGGTAGGTCTCGACGAGGATCGGGAAGCTGCCATACCGAGAAGCGACCTGGAGCAGGTCGGCGGCGCGCTGGCGCTGCTGCCACAGCGGCGTGCGCGCGCCCGGTCGGCGGCGCGGGAGCAGGAGCGCCCGGCCCGCGTTCTCGCGGAACCTCGACGCGAACAGCGCCGAGCCGCCGACTGCCTCGACGACGAGATCCTCGATCTCGTCGGCGGCCGGGAACAGCAGCGCCTCGATCTCGGCCAGCCGTGCCGCGCTGCCGTCGCCCTCGCCCTCGGGGAGGCGGACGGCGATGCCGTCGTCCGACCAGATCGTCTGTGCCTCGATCCCGAGGCGCTCCCGGAGGCGCGTCTCGATGGCCAGGGTGAGGGGCGCGTGCACGCGGCCCCCGTACGGCGACAGGATCACCAGCCGCCAGTCGCCGAGCTCATCGCGGAAGCGCTGGACCACGAGCCGCTGGTCGGTCGGCAGCGCACCGGCGACCTCGCGCTCCTCGTCGAGGTAGGCAATGAGGTTGGCCGCGGCCAGCTCGTCGAGGTCGTGCTCGGTGCGGAGGCGGCTCGTGAGCGCGCGGTGGCCGCGCTCCCCGCGCGCGAGGTCGCCCTCGGCCTCGCGCAGGAAGCCGCCGATCGCCCGACCGAGCTCCACCGGGCGCCCGACGGCGTCGCCCTTCCAGAACGGCAGCTTGCCGGGCACGCCGGGCGACGGCTCGACGATGACCCGGTCCGGCGTGATGTCGAGCACGCGCCAGCTGCTCGCCCCGAGCACGATCACGTCGCCGTGCATGCCGGCGCGGAGCTCGTAGACCATCTCCTCGTCGAGCTCGCCGACGCGGCGGCCGGGCGTGCCGGTCTCGCCCGCGAGGAACACGCCGAACAGCCCGCGATCCGGGATCGTCCCCCCGGAGGTCACGGCGACCACCCGCGCGTCGCGCCGGCCCTCGACGACATCCGTGACCCGATCCCACACGACCCGCGCCTTCAGCTCCGCGAACTCGTCGGACGGGTAGGCGCCGGCGAGCATCCCGAGCACCGCCTCGAGCGCCTCCCGCGACAGCGTCTCGAACGGCGCGGCGCGGTTCACGATCTCGAGGAGCTCGGCGACCGTCCACTTGTCCATCACGGTCATCGCGACGAGCTGCTGGGCGAGCACGTCGAGCGGGTTGTGGGGCATGACCGTCGTCTCGATGGCGCCGTCGTGCATCCGCTTGACCACGACTGCGGATTCGAGCAGGTCACCGCGGAACTTCGGGAACACGATGCCCTTCGACGGCTCGCCGACCTGGTGGCCCGCTCGCCCGACACGCTGCAGCCCGGAGGCGACGCTCGTCGGCGACTCGACGAGGACGACCAGGTCGACGGCGCCCATGTCGATGCCGAGCTCGAGCGAGGAGGTCGCCACGAGGGCGGGGATCCGGCCGGCCTTCAGGTCCTCCTCGATCTGGAGGCGCTGCTCGCGCGCGATCGAGCCGTGGTGGGCGCGGACGAGCTCCTCGCCGGCGAGCTCGTTCAGCCGCTGGGCGAGCCGCTCCGAGAGGCGCCGGCTGTTCGTGAAGATGATCGTGCTGCGATGCGCCCGGATCAGCTCGAGCAGGCGTGGGTGGATCGCCGGCCAGATGCTCGTCCGCATGTCACCGAACGCGACCGGCCCGCCGGGCTGCTGATCCGCCGGCAGCACCTCGCCGAGGCGCGCCATGTCCTCGACCGGGACGATGACCTCGAGGTCGAGCGCCTTGCGGCTGCCGGCGTCGACGATCTCGACCTCGCGGCCCGGCCCGATCCCGCCGAGGAACCGGGCGATCGTCTCGAGCGGCCGCTGGGTCGCCGACAGCCCGATCCGCTGCATCGGTGGCGCGTCGAGGGGCCGAAGCCGCTCGAGCCGCTCCAGGGACAGCGCGAGGTGTGCTCCGCGCTTCGTGCCGGCGATCGCGTGGACCTCGTCGACGATGACCGTCTCGACGCCGCGCAGCGTCTCGCGGGCGCCGCTGGTCAGGAGGAGATACAGGCTCTCCGGCGTCGTCACCAGGATGTCCGGCGGCCGCCGGGCGAGCTCCCGTCGCTGCTCCTGGGGCGTGTCACCCGTTCGCCCGGCGATCGAGATCCGCGGCTCGGGCTCGCCGAGCCGCTGCGCCGCAAGCGCGATCCCGTGGAGCGGGGCGCGGAGGTTGCGCTCGACGTCGTAGGTCAGCGCCTTGAGCGGCGAGACGTACAGGACGCGGACGCTCCCCGGCTCGGACCGAGATGGCGGCGGCGATGGGTTGCGGGCGAGGCGGTCCAGGCACCACAGGAAGGCGGCGAGAGTCTTGCCGCTCCCGGTCGGGGCGTGGATGAGCGTGTGCCGACCGGTCGAGATCGAGGCCCAGCCCCCGACCTGCGCCGGGGTCGGCGTTTCGAAGGCGGATTCGAACCACGCCCGCACCGGCGCGGAGAAGGGCGCGAGGGGGTCGCCGGCCGGGGCCCGGGCCTCGGTCGGGATCGGCTTCGTGCCGCGCCGCGCGGCTGGGCGGGTGATCGCGCTCACGGGCGGCGAATTCTACTCCGCACGGGCCATTTCGACCAAATGTTCGATGGGTCGAACCCCGGCGCGATGGCACGGGCCGAGGGGCCGCTGGTCCCGGCCACATCGGGCCATTGGGCCCGTTCCCGGAATCGCCCCGCGATCGATGCTGGCCGCAGTCGGGAGCCTATCCCGAGGGAAACAGGGAGCAGGAAGGTACAGGGTACGGAGATGTCAGCACTGCGAAGGTACGTCGTGCCGCTGGGCGTCATTGCCGCGGCGATCGTTCTCTATCTGTCGGCACCGTGGGCCCAGTTCGGTCTCGCCTCGATCGCGCCGAGCAAGGACGTGTACACGATCCTGTCGATCGTGTTCTGGGTCCTGGCCATCGTTCTGGTCCTTACGCTGTTCGAGGATCGCAAGCAGCCCGGAGCGACCGTGGTCGAGGTCGAGGGGCCGGCGTTCACGCGGTACCTCTTCAGCAACACCCGGGCCGGACTGCTCTGGCTGCCGATTCGCCTGTTCGTCGGGTTCGCGTTCTTCGCGGCAGGCATGCACAAGCTCTTCCCCGACGGCAAGCCGATCGGCGCCGGCTGGCTCGACGGTGGCGCCTCGCTCCTCGGCTACTGGAAGGGCGCGGTCGCGATCCCGGACGCCCCCGGCCATGCCGCGATCACGTTCGACTGGTATCGCGACTTCCTGAACATCCTCATCAACAACGGCGCCCAGAGCTGGTTCGCCTACATCATCGTCTTCGGTGAGATCGCGATCGGCCTCGGGCTCATCTTCGGGGTCCTCACCGGAATCGCGGCCTTCTTCGGAGCGACCATGAACATGTCGTTCCTCCTCGCCGGCTCGGCGTCGACGAACCCGGTCCTGTTCTTCCTGGGGATCGGGCTCATCGTCGGCTGGCGGGTCGCCGGCTACTACGGCATCGACCGGTACCTGCTCCCGAAGCTCGGCGTGCCATGGCATGCAAGAGTCGTCGAGGCCAGGCCAGCCATGACGGCAGCGCCGATGACGAGCTGAGCCGCTCCCACCCAGGGAGGCTGGTCTGCACCGACACCGGCCTCCCTTCGCTCCCCGATCGCCCAGGCCCCGAGGCCCGGGCGATCGGCGTTTCCTGCGCCGTGGACCCTTCAGGCGCGATTCGCGAGGAGCGGGAGGACGCGATCGAGGACCTCGCGGGCGATGACCGCCGCGCGCTCGTCGGCGTGGGCCTGGGCGCGCGTGTACGGAAGGCCGGCGTTGTCCGCATCGTCGAGGGAGGTCGGGATCGGCGCCTGGTGGTGGTGCTCCGCGTCCGAAGCCCAGCGCTCGCGCCACGCCGGAGCGAGCTCACCGATCGGCGAAGCATGGGACTGGGCAAGCCACACGTGCGCCCAGACCCGTGGGACCACGCGATAGACGTCGTAGCCACCACCGCCGGTCGCGAGCCACCGACCTGCCGCGTGCCGGTGCGCCAGGGCGTCGACGAGCCGGGCGAGCCGGCCCATCGCGGTGGACGTGACCAGGAGGTGCGCCAGCGGATCGAAGGCGTGGGCGTCGGCGCCATGCTGGGAGACGATGACCTCGGGCCCGAAGGCCGCCGCGAGTGGCGGCAGCGCGAGCTCGAGCGCCTCGACCCAGCCGATCTCGCCCGTCCCCGGATCCAGCGCGATGTTGACCTTCGTGCCCTCGGCGCCGCGCCCACCGATCTCGTCGGCAAAGCCCGTTCCGGGGAAGAGGCTGAACCCTGACTCGTGGATCGACACCGTCAGCACGCCGGGATCGAGCCAGTGGATTGCCTGGACGCCGTCGCCGTGATGCACGTCGAGATCGATGTACATGACCCGCAGCCCGTCGCGCCTCGCCCGCGCGATCGCCAGCGCCGGGTCGTCGTAGACGCAGAACCCGGAAGCACGCGCCGGCATCGCATGATGGAGCCCGCCACCCGGGTGGAAGGCGTGGGTCACGTCACCGCGGAGGATCGCTTCGATCGCCCGCAGCGAGCCCCCGGCGACCGCGGCGGACGCCTCGTGCATGCCCGCGAACGCCGGCGTGTCGCCCGGCCCGATCCCCGCCCGCGACCCACCGAGCGGCTGGCGCGAGAACGCCTTGACGATCTCGACGTAGCCCGGCTCGTGGATCCACTCGAGCTCCGCGTCCGCTGCCGGCTCGGGCGCGAGATTCGGCACGGCGCCCAGCGTCTCGAGGAGCGAGATCCCGGTCCCGAACCGCCGCGGGGTCAGCGGGTGCGCGGGCCCGAAGTCGTACGTCGTCGAGCGCGGCCCGTAGACGAGGAGCGGCGGCTGCGGCAGGTCCGGCACGCCCGGCACGATAGCCGAGCGGACCGGCGTACCATCCGCGACGTGGACACCCTCCTGATCCTCATCGTCATCCTGATCCTCGCCCTGATCTGGCGCGGTCCCAAGACGATCCCGGAGATCGGGCGGATGTTCGGCAAGGGCGTCCGGGAGGCGCGCATCGAAGCGGCGAAGCTTCGCTCCGACGACGACAAGCCCTCGGACGGAGGCGCGCCAGGCGCCTGAGGACGCCGCGGCGGTGCCGACCCATGTCTTCGCGCCCTGACGTCAGAGCCCGCTCACGGAGTAGCTGCCCTAGGGCGGAGTAGCTGCCCCTAGGGCGCGGTCGAGGTCGTGCCACAGGTCCTCGACGTGCTCCAGGCCGACGCTCAGGCGAATGAGCGTGTCCGGCACCCCCGCCGCCCTGTCCGAGGGGTAGCGCGCTCGCCGTTCCATTGACGACTCGACGCCACCGAGGCTCGTCGCGTGGACGACGAGCCGGGTCGCCTCGCAGACCGCTTCGGCGTCCTGGGCGCGCCCCTTCGTCTCGAACGAGATCATGGTCCCGGACCCCGGGTACCGAACGCGAGCGACGCCGCCGTGCGATCCAAGCCTCGTCGCGAGCTCGCGGGCCGTGGCCTGGCCACGCGCAAACCGGATCGGGAGGGTCCTGAGCCCGCGGAGCGCGAGATACGCCTCGAGCACGCCCGGCACGGATCCCGTGTTGTGGCGCCGTCCGACGAGGCGCTGGCGGAGCTGGGGATTCGCCGCGATGACGGCGCCGAGCAGCAGGTCCGAGTGGCCGCCGATCAGCTTCGTCCCGGCGTGCATCACGAGATCGGCGCCGAGGGTCAGCGGCGTCTGCACGAGCGGCGTCGCGAACGTGTTGTCGACGACGACGAGCGCCCCGGCCCGCTTCGCGAGCGCGATCACCGCAGGCAGGTCGACGACGTCGAGCATCGGGTTCGTCGGCGACTCGATCCAGACCAGCCCGGCTCCCTCGATGCTGTCGGCGAGCCGGTCGGCCGTGATCGCCGCGTGCGTCTCGAGCTCGATCTGGCCGCCCGCCGCTCGCTCCCGCAGCAGCTCCGCGACACCGTGATACGTCCCCCGCTGCGCGATCGCCCGGGAGCCGCGAGGGACCAGATCGAGGATCGCGCCGGCGGCGGCCAGCCCGGAGGCAAAGGTGACGCACTGCCCATGCTCGAGCGCGCCGATGGCCGCCTCGAGCGCCTCCCAGCCGCGATTGCCGTCCCGGCCGTATTCGAGCTCGCCGCCGTGGTGATACGTCGAGGCAGGCTCGATCGGGGTGTTGAGCGGGCCTCCCGGCGTGCGTGGCGGCCGGCCGGACGTGACGGCGACCGTCTCGGGATGCAGCGCGTCGTCATCCATGGGCGCGTCCCTTGACGTGGTGGAGCTCATGCGACCAGCGCCACCGCTGCGAGCTCGTTGCGAAGCGCGTCCGCGTCGGTGACGGGGAGTCGGCAGGCGAAGCTGCGGCAGACATAGGCGGCGGGCCGCCCGCCGACCAGCGAGCGATCCTCGAGCAGCGGGACGGCCGTCGCGGCGCCTTCCGTGGCCGCCAGCGCCACGACCCGGTTCGGCGCGTAGCGCCCCGACGCAACCTCGAGGAGGGCGCGGGTGCCGTCGTGCAGGGGATCACCGACGACGGCGATCTCGGCAACGGGCGCGAGCGCGAGGTCCATTGCCTGGAGCCACATCGCGAAGGCGGTCGGGTAGCGAGTCGTGAACGCGGTGACCGTGGCGAGCGCACCCTCGGCCGCATCGCGGTAGCGGCCGTCGCCGGTGAACGCCGCGAGCCGCAGGAGGACGATGGTCGCGACGGCCCCGCCCGACGGGGTGGCGTTGTCCTGGACGTCCTTCGGGCGGGTGACGAGGCGCTCGTGGTCGGTCGCGGTGTCGAAGAAGCCGCCATCAGGGTCGGCGAAGCGCTCGAGGATCGCATCGGCAAGGGAGCGCGCGGTCGTGAACCAGCGCTCGTCGAAGGTCGCCTCGTACAGGGCGAGCAGGCCCTCGGCGAGATCCGCGTAGTCCTCGAGGACGCCCTGGCCCGTCGAGCGACCATCCTTCCACGACCGACCCAGGCGCCCATCCCCGGCGAGCAGGCCGCCCAGGATCACGCTGGCAGCGCGCTCGGCGGCCTTCCGATAGCGCGTCGCGTCCTCGGCGCCGCCCGGGGCGTACCGGAGCAGCCGCGCCGCATCCGCGAGCGCACCGATCGCGAGGCCGTTCCAGGCGGCGAGAGCCTTGTCGTCGCGGGCGGGCTGGGGGCGCTTCGCGCGAAGGGCCAGCAGCTGCTCGCGAGAGCGGGCGAGCCGCCCCTTGACCTCGTCCTCGGTGATTCCGTACAGGTTCGCCAGGTCCAGCGGGGGCCGGACGCGGGACAGGATCGAGGCGCCCTCCCAGTTGCCGCCGTCGGTCACGCCGTATGCGGTCGAGAAGAGTGCGGCGTCATCGCCGAGCGCGCTCCGAATCTCGCCGGCGTGCCACGTGAACGTCGCGCCTTCGACGCCCTCGGTATCGGCGTCCTGGCTCGCGGCGAACGCCCCGTCGGAGGTCGTGAGCTCGCGGAGCACGTAGTCGAGCGTGCCGGTCGCGACCTGGCGGTAACCCTCGTCGCCGGTGAGCGCCCAGGCGTGGAGGTACGTCCGCGCGAGCTGCGCGCTGTCGTACAGCATCTGCTCGAAGTGCGGCACCAGCCACATGTCGTCGGTCGCGTACCGGTGAAAGCCGCCGCCGAGCTGGTCACGAAGGCCACCGTCGGCCATCCTGTCGAGCGTCCGACGCGCCATCGGGAGGGCGCGCGAGTCCTCGTCCGCCGCCCGCCGGAGCAGGAACTCGATCGTCATCGGCTGCGGGAACTTCGGGGCACGACCCCAGCCGCCATTCGCGGCGTCGAAGGTGCGCTCGATCGATTCGACGGCGGCATCGAGCATCGCCGGCGTCGGGGCTCCTCCGGACGCCGGCGTCCGGGCCTGTGCGGTGAGCTGTCCGACGAGCGTCGCTGCAGACCGCTCGAGGTCGGCGCGCTGCTCGCGCCAGGCACGATCGATGCTCGCCAGCAGCTGCCGAAAGCTCGGCAGCCCGTGCCGCGGCGTATCCGGGAAGTACGTGCCGCCGTAGAACGGGCGGCCGTCCGGGGTCAGGAACACCGACATCGGCCAGCCGCCGCCGCCGGTCAGCGCCTGCACGGCGCTCATGTAGATCTGGTCGAGGTCGGGGCGCTCCTCGCGATCGACCTTGATGGCGATGAACCGGGCGTTCAGGAATGCGGCCGTGGCCTCGTCCTCGAACGATTCGCGCTCCATGACGTGGCACCAGTGGCACGCCGCATACCCGATCGACAGGAAGATGGGACGGTCGAGGAGGCGGGCCCTGGCGAGGGCGTCCGGGCCCCACGGGAACCAGTCGACCGGATTGTGCGCGTGCTGGAGCAGGTAGGGACTGGTCTCGCCCGCCAGCCGGTTCGTGTGCCGCGGGGACGCGCTTGCCTCGGTCACCCGCCGATGGTAGCCGGGCCCGGTTCCGGCTCCCCGGCCGGGAACGCGGCGGTTCCTTGGGCGTTGGGCCTCGTCGTGGTGCCGCGGCCAGTCCTCTCGCCCCACGGGAGAACCCCGCATTCGTTCTCGTCGCGCGGCACAAGGTGGACCATCAACCCCGATCCGGCCGCACGGCGGGCCCCGGAAGCCCGAATCGATGTCGAGCGCGAACAAATCTGTTCCGAACTTCTCGCCCGGGGGTAGGTTCCGCCCGGCGGGCAACCGTAACCTCGCAGGTGGCACTGAGTTGTTCCGCGGGGCGAGAACGCTCCCGGCGGACGAGACGGGCTGAGGTTGCCCGGAGCCCAGCCGCTCGGCGGATGCCGCTGGCTACGCTGAACGTGTGACTGAACTCCGCGAGCGCCTGGCCCACGTCCGCTGGCTGGGTGGCAGCTCCGGAGCCGGCAAGTCGACGATTGCGACGCGCCTCGCCGAGGTCCACGGGCTTCGGGTGTACAGCACTGATGAGACGCTCCGGCGCCACGTCTCCGTCGCCAGGCAAGATCGCCATCCGCTCGCGACGGCCTTCGTTCGGATGAGCATGGACGAGCGCTGGCTTGACCGCTCACCGCGCACGATGCTCGAGACCTTCCACGGATTCCACGGCGAGCTCTTCGAGCGGATCGTGGCGGATTTGCTGTCGCTGCCGCCCGAGCCGCCCATCCTCGCCGAGGGATTTCGCCTGCTGCCGTGGCTCGTGGCCCCGCTCCTGCGGTCACCGGACGGTGCGGGACAGGCGGCCTGGCTGATCTCGACGCCGGCGTTCCGGCTGGCAGCGTTCGAGGCGCGCGGCGACGACTGGCACGGGGCGCAACGGACGCGCAATCCCGCACGCGCCATGGAGAATCTCCGGGGGCGGGACGCGCTCTTCGCGACGCGCGTCGCGGACGGGGCGACCGCGCTCGGCCTGACCACCATTCCGGTGGACGGCAGCCTGGCCGTCGAGGCGCTGGCTGATCACGTCGCGGTCGCCCTCGGGCTCCCGGACGGCCCGGGTCGTCCGGGGTAGCCTCCGCGGCATGGCGTCGAACGCGGTTCCAGGCTTCCTGCCCTCGAGCCACGGCTTCCGCTTCGCGAACCGGTGGCCGCCCGGCCCGGCGCGGGTCGTCGACATTGGTGCGGTGCAGATCCCGATCGGCGACGTCGGCCGTGGCCTGTGCGGCGGCATGGCCTTCGCCGCGCGCGATCGGTTCGACCGCGGCGCGGAGGCGCCTCCCGACACCGTGCCGCCGAGCCCCGGCCAGCCGCTGTTCAAGGAGATCGTCGACCGGCAGTTCGACTCGTTCGGCGCCCTTTTCCTCGTCCCGCTCACGTTCTGGCTGGCGGCGGTGGCAAGCCAGGCGGCGCGCGATCGCACGACCGTGCGCGACACGTGGCCGCTGGTGAAGTCCGGAATCGACGCGGGTGTGCCGCCGATGCTCGGGCTCGTGCGGGTCGCCGGGTGGAACCCGCTCGCCCCTCACTTCGGCCACCAGGTCGTGGCGTTTCGCTACCACGAGACCGCGACCGGGGTCACGATCTGGATCTACGACCCGAACCATCCCGGCGATGACGACGTGCGGCTCACGGTCACGCGCCGCCGGAACGGTGGCTACGCGATGGCACAGTCGACCTCGGAGCCCCTGCTCGGGATCCTCGCGCTGCCGTTCAGGGCGCCGGGATAACCTCGGTGGCGCGGATCGCCTCCGGAGCGCGTGACGCCGTGGTTGCGGCCGACGGGCGCATGGGGCGGCCGCGCAGCACGGTGATGGCGCCGATGCCGGTGACGAGGCTCGCCGCCCCGCCGAGGCCGATCGCGACCGCCGCGCCGAAGCTCGACGCGATCGCGCCCGTCACCAGGCCACCGATCGGGGTCGAGCCGGCGAAGACCGTCGTGTAGACGCTGAGCACGCGGCCCCGCAGCTGGTCCGGGACGTTGAGCTGGATCACCGTGTTCGCGGTGGCGGCCATGCCGATGCCGCCGACGCCGGCGAAGAACATGCAGGCGAGCGCGAGCGGGAACGAGGCCGTGACGCTCATGACGATCTCGGCGGCACCCAGCATCAGCGCGCCCATCCCGATGATGATCGGCGTCGTCCGCCCGGAGAACGCGATCGTGAGGGCGGAGATGATCGAGCCGACGCCGGTCGCCGCCATGAGGAACCCGTACCCGGTGGCGTCGGAGTGCAGGACCATCTGGGTGAGCGGCGGGATGACGACGGTGAAGTTCATCCCGAACGTGGACACGAGGCCGATGACCACGGTGGCGACGAGCACGACCTTCGTCCGCCGAACATAGCCCAGGCCTTCGCGCAGGTTCTCGAACACCGCGGACACCGACTGCGGCCGCGCGATCCCCGGGCGGGTGTGGAGGTCACCCTCGCGCATCTCGAGGAGCGCGACGATCACGGCGAGGTACGAGATCGCATCCAGCAGGAACGCCGGCGCGACGCCGAACGCGCCGATCGTGATCCCGGCGACCGCCGGCCCGATCACCCGCGCGCCGTTGAACATCGCCGAGTTGAGCGCGACCGCGTTGCTGATGTCCTCGCGCCCGACCATCTCGACGGCGAAGGCCTGGCGCGTGGGCATGTCGAACGCGTTCCGGATGCCCAGGAGCCCGGCGACCACGAGCACGTGCCAGACCTGGATGGTGTGCGTGAACACGAGCACGAACATGACGAAGCTCAAGAGGCTCGCGAACCCCTGTGTCACCACCAGCGTGCGTCGCTTCGGCAGGACGTCGGCGATCACGCCGCCGAACAGGCCGAGGATCAGCACCGGCAGGAACTGGACGGCGGCGACGACCCCGAGATCGAACGGGTTGCCGGTCAGCTCGAGGACGAGCCAGCTCTGCGCGACCGTCATCATCCAGGTCCCGACGAGCGAGGTCAGCTGGCCGGCGAAGAACAGCCGGTAGTTGCGATGGCGCAGGGCACGCCAGCCCTGGTAGCCGAGGAAGCCGGCCATGGTCGGACGCGGCCTGGTCATCGCGGGGTCGTGTGGGCGCGGACCTCCGAGCCCGGCTCGAGCTCGGCGAGGTGGTCCTCGAGGTGGACGCGACGCGCGGTCGCGGTGTCGATCATGCCCTGGAGCCGATCGATCTTGGAGCGCAGGGTCGAGACCTGGCGATCGATCCGGTCGATGCCCTCGCGGAGCAGGGTTCGCCGCTCGTCGATGTCGGTGGTCGCGCGGAAGCGCGCGCGCGTCTGGGCGCGGGCGTTCTCGTCCTCGAGCAGCTGGCCGATCTCGGCGAGGCTGAAGCCGGCGTCATCGCGAAGGCCCTTGATGAACTGCAGTCGCGCGACGTCGTCGGCGTCGTACAGGCGATACGACCCATCGGAGCGAGCCGGGTTGAGGAGCCCGATCTCCTCGTAATACCTGATCGAGCGCGTCGTCAGCCCGACCTGGTCGGCGACCTCCTGGATGCGGAGCTGTGGCTCGGCATCGGCCTGGGTCCCGTCGGCGGTCGGGGTGAGGGTCACCGTCGTAGCGTAGCGCAACCTTGCCGTTTACGGGAAGGTTAGGGTTGCCGCATGCCGCGCCGACCGGCCGCCGCGCGTCCGATCGGTGGATTGCTAGCATCGCGAGCCATGGACTACGGACTGGCGCTCCCCCACCTTGGCGACGACGCGAACCTCGACGGGGTGGCGACGGCGATCGACCTCGCCGAGCAGCACGGGTTCACCGACGTCTGGGTCACCGACCACATCCTCGTCGACCATGACGCCGCCGAGGACTACGGCCGGATCTACGAGGCGGTCACGACCCTGGCCTGGGCGGCGGCGCGCACGTCACGGATCCGTCTTGGCACCAGCGTGATCGTCGTCCCGATGCGGAACGCGGTCCTGCTCGCCAAGCAGCTCGCGACGCTCGACGCGCTCTCGAACGGTCGGCTCATCGCCGGGTTCGGCGTCGGCTGGAGCCCGGACGAGTTCGCGAACGTCGGCGCGATCGACCGGTTCCACGAGCGCGGCGCCTACACGGACGAGACGATCGCACTGTGCCGGCACCTGTGGTCCGGCAGCACGGAGCCGTTCCACGGCCGCTACCACCAGTTCGACGACTTCGTGTTCGGGCCACTGCCGGTGCAGGGTGGGAACGTGCCGATCTGGATCGGCGCACGCGACGAGCGCGCGTTGCGCCGGGTCGGGCGACTTGCCGACGGCTACCACGCGTCGTCGGCGAGCCCGGCCGCGCTGGCCGGCCGCATCCCGGTGATCCGCGCGGCAGCCGAGGCGGCCGGCCGGCCGATGCCGCGGCTCTCCGCCCGCGTGCGGCTCGAGCTCGGCGTCGGCGCGCAGGACTTCTACACGATGCATGGCTCGCCGGCCGAGGTCGCCGCCGAGATTCGCGCCTACGCGGACCTCGGCGTCGACCACCTGGCGCTGATGTTTCCGCCCCGCGATGCCGCTGGGCTCACGTTCGCCGTGGAGCGCTTCCTCGCCGAGGTCAAACCGCTCGCCTGAGCACGTGCGCCGTGCCGCCCGGACGGCGGGGCGGCCACCTCCTCAGATGGCCGCCCCCTTCGACAGGACGCTCCCTCGAGCGGCCCACCGGACCTCATGCGCTGGTCAATGCAGCGGTTGGCGCAGCACCGTGCGGAGCTTCCGCGGATCCGTGCGACGCGGGTCGCCCAGGTAGATCTCGTGGTGGGCGCCACGGGGCCGGAGCCCCGCCTCCCGTGCGACCTCGTGCATCCGGGCGATCGTGTCGGGCTCCGCGTCGTACGGCCCGACGTGCATCGCCTCGACCGACACGCCCTCCCGGATGGTCCGGACGTACAGGTGATCAAGGGCCTCGGCGGGATGGCGGCGGCGGGCGACCGCAATGGCGGACGCGACGTCGTCGGTGCCGGCCTCCTCGGGCACGCCGATCAGCAGCGTCCACTGCCAGGCCGCAGGCTCGAACGCGATATCGGCGTCCGCCCAGCTCGGCCGCCCGTCGCGACGCTCCCAGAGGGCCTCCGGCGGCGAGACGCGCGCGTTGATGCCGCGCTCGCGAAGCAGGAAGTGGAGCGTGTAGGCGGTCGTGTACAGCGCGCTCATGGCGGCCTGGAACTCGGGGCTGCCTGGCGCCGTGTCGCCGTCGACGGCAAGGCAGCGGCGATCCGGTACTGTCACGATCCGGACGCGATGGGCTCGCGGCAGGTCGGTCGCGAGCGGGTACGCCTGCAGCGTCATGGTGCGCCTCCGAATCGGGAGGCTAGGTCGCTCGCCGGGGGCGGACCAGAGTCGGATTGCCCGCCAGGACGGGACCCGGGTCACGGTCAGAGGGCCGGCAGCACCTGCAGGTCGGTCTGCGCCGGGGCGAACAGGTCGCCGAGCCGATCGACCCGGTCCACGAGCGTGCGGATCGTCCAGCGATCGCTCCGCAGGTCGGGATCGTCCAGCTCGTCCCAGGTGATCGGCGCGGAGACCGGCGCTCCGTCTGCCGGCCGCACGGCATACGGCGCGACGAGCGTCTTGATCGAGGCGTTCTGGGTGTAGTCGAGGCGAGCCTTGCCGCCTCGCCGGTCCTTCGCCCACTCCCACGAAACGAGGTCCGGCACGGTCGCCCCGACGGCCCGCGACAGCCGCTCGACCCAGTCGCTCGTCTCGCGGAAGCTGTAGCGCCGCTCGATCGGGATCCAGACTTGGATCCCACGCCGGCCTGTCGTCTTCGGGTAGCCGCGCACACCGAGGTGGCCGAGCGCCGTTCGATACAGACGCGCCAGGGTCAGGGTCTCGTCCCACGTCGTCTTCGTCCCCGGGTCGATGTCGATGAGGGCGAACGTCGGGCGGTCCGGTGCGTCGAGGCGCGAGGTCCATGCGTGGACCTCGAAGGCGGCCTGGTTGCCGAGCCAGCACAGCGCGGCCACGCGGTCGCCGATGAGGTGCTCGTTCGCGTCGCGCTCGGAAACGCCGGTCTCCTTCCAGCGGCGCAGCCACGACGGCGCGGTCTCCGGGATGTCCTTCTGCCAGAAGCCGGGGCCGTCCGCACCGTTCGGGAACCGGTGCAGGTTCAGCGGCCGCTCCTCGAGGTGCGGCAGCATCGCCGGCGCGATCCGCGCGAAATACCGGACCAGCTCGCGCTTCGTGACCGGCTGCGGCAGGTCACCCTTCGCCTTGCTCCCGTCCGGCTCCGGGTCACCGGCCTTCGGCTTGAAGAGCACCTTGTCGAGGTTGGTGAGCTTGAGCTCGAACCCCCCGACGGACCAGGTTCCGTCCTTGGTCAGCGCCTCGAGCGCCGCGAGCTCGCCGGCCGAGGCAGCCCATGGAAACGCGTGCGTGGCCACGGCCACAGTGGCGCCCGCCGACGTCGACGTCGGCGCGTGGCGCTTCGGCGGTAGCGTTGCATCGGCGTCTGGTTCCGCGAGCGCACCCTCGACCTCGTCGACCGCGGCGGTCGTGGGCACGGCCAGCTCGCGGACCACCTTCGTCGGGGCCTTGCCGCCCTCGTCGAAGCCCTTGAACGCGGCCTGGCGGACGATGCCGTCACGGGTCCAGCCGCCGAGCTCCGCGCGAATGACCAGCTCCGGCTTCACCCAGACGACGTCCTTCAGCTCGCCGCCCCAGCGGCCCTTGTAGTCCTTCGGAGGCGGCGGATCGAACGGGGATTCGGCGGTCTCGAGCGCGGCCAGCCGCTCCCGGAGGCGCTTGCGCGTCGCCGCCTTGAACCCCGAGCCGACCTTGCCGGCGAACCGGAGCTTGGGCTTCCCGCGGCCCTCGCGCTCGTACACGCCGACGACCACCGCGCCGAGGTCCCTCGCGGCGCCTTCGCCCGGCGTCCAGCCACCGACCACGAGCTCCTGCTCGGGGCGGATCTTGATCTTCAGCCACGTCCTGGCGCGCTTGCCCGGCTCGTACAGCGATCGGCGGTGCTTGGCGATGACGCCCTCGAGGCCCTGCGCCTTTGCGGCCTCATGGAACGCGACACCCTCCCCGATCACGTGGTCGGCGAAGCGCACCCGCCGATCGTCGGCGCGGAGGATCGACCGGAGCAGCTGCTTCCGGCTCTCGAGCGGGACGCCGAGCAGCGAGCGCCCGTCCAGGAACAGGAGGTCGAACGCCTGGTAGACGAACCGGGTCGATGCGCCGCCAGTCGCCTCCTGGAGCAGGCTGAAGTCGGGCAGGCCGTCCTCGCCGATCGCGACGACCTCGCCGTCGACGATCGCCTCACGGGCATCGATCCAGGTCGCCTTCGTGAGCAGCTTCGGGAAGTACGCCTCGGCGTCGTTGCCGTTGCGCGTGTAGGTCTTCGCGCTGCCGTCGCGGACGACCGCCTCGACGCGATAGCCGTCCCACTTGACCTCGAACAGCCAGTCGTCGTCGCGGAACGGGCGGTCTGCGAGGGTGGCGGCCATCGGCTCGATGAACGCCGGCAGCTTGGCGTCCTTTGCGCCGCTCAGGTCGATCTCGGCGACTGCTGCGGGCGCGTGGCTGATCCAGATCGCGTCGCGGTCGGCCCTGACCTCGTCGTTGGTCCGGCCGGTCTTCACGCTCTGCGGAAGGTCCTCGGCGTCCCAGCCGGTGACGGCGGCATCGTCGCGCTTGTGGATGAGGAGCCACTGGTCGCCGCCCTCGTCATCGCGCTCGCGCTCCCGCCCGCGGGCGCCGCGGCCGCTGGTCCTGACGATCGTGAACCGGCCACGCAGCTTCTCGCCCGCGAGGACGAACTTGAGCTCGCCGTCCTCGACCGCGCGGCGCCCATCGGGCGTCTCGGATTCCGCCGCCCAGGTGCCCCAGTCCCAGACGATCACGTCGCCGCCGCCGTACTCGCCCTTCGGGATCACGCCCTCGAAGTCGAGATACTCGATCGGGTGGTCCTCGACGTGGACGGCCATGCGCCGAGCGCTCGGGTCCAGCGTCGGGCCCTTGGGCACCGCCCACGAGACAAGCACGCCGTCGATCTCGAGCCGGAAGTCATAGTGCAGCCGCGTCGCACGGTGGCGCTGCACGACGAACCGGCCGCTGCGCGAGGTGGCGCCCGACACCGCCCCGCCGGCAGGCTCGGACGTCTTTCGGAAGTTGCGCTTGCGCTGGTATTCCTCGAGGGGCATCGCGCCAAGTTTGGTCGGCGGCACGGCTCGCCGTCCACCGCGGCCCTAGCATGGCGAGCCTCGTGCGCGGCTTCCTCGGCTTCACGGTGCTCGCCCTCGTCGGGCTCGCTGCCCTCGTCTTCTTCGTGCTGCCGACGCTGGTGCAGCCGATGGTCGTGAGCGCGGTCCGCTCGGCGCTCGCGTTCGGCGATCAGGCGCTCCAGATCGACGCGACGGTGACGGGCCCGGGGTTGCTCGGCGGCGCCATCGACGAGATCCGGATTCGCGGGTCGAACCTCGACGTCATCAGCCCCAACGCGGGCGTCAGGATCGGTAAGCTCGACGTGACCCTGCACCACGTCTCGATCGGCGACCACGCCTTCAGGGCGGTCTCCGGCGGCCTCGACGATGTCGCCATCCCGCTGTCGAATGGCGCGCCGATCACGATCCTCCGCGTCGAGCTCACGGGCGAATCGAACGCCGTGACCGGAGCGGCGCAGTTCGGACCCGAGCAGGCGCGCGCGTTCATCACGCGCTGTTTCGCCGACGCAGGGATCACCGTCGATGGTGTCCAGCTCGAGGACGGGAGGGTGGCCGTGATGGTGTTCGGCCAGCGCGTGGACCTCGCGATCGGCGTGCAGGACGGGGCGCTGGTCGTGCCCGATGCACTGGGCGCCGGCCCGATCACGCTCATCCAGCCGGGCGTCGACGATCAGTGGCGGCTGACAGGGACCTCCGTCACGCCGGGCAGCCTGGAGATCGACGTGGTGGTCAACGCGGCGACGCTGCTCGCGCGCAGGTAACGGCCTGCCGGAAAGGGGCGAACCCCGGCGGGTTCCTAGGCGCTCTTGCGGCGACGGGCGGGGCGCTCATCCTCGGCTTCGGCGGCGGGCCTGTCGGCCTTCGCCGCGGCCTTGCCGGCCTTCGCCGCGGGCGTCGCGGCGTTCGCGGCGCGCTGCTCCTTTGCCTCGGCGACGGAGACCGGCTTGCCCGTCCGCGCCTCTCTGGCGGAGGTGGCCGCATTCACGCTCGCCTGGAGGGCGGCCATCAGGTCGACGAGCTTCGTCGGCTCCTCGGCCGGCTCGACCTCGACCGTCTCGCGACCCTCGATCTTGGACTCGATGACCTGCATCAGCGCCTCGCGATACTCGTCGCGATAGGCAGACGGATCGAACTCGCCGGTCATCGCCTCGATCAGCTGCGAGGCCATCTTCTTCTCGGCCGGCTTGAGCTCGACCTCCTCGTCGGGAATGTCGAGCTCAGCCAGGGCGCGGATCTCGTCGGGCCAGTACAGGGTCGAGAGGAGCATCGTGTTCTCGAATGGGTCGAGCGCGGCAAGCGCCTCACGATCGCGGATCACGATCTTGCAGATGGCGGTGAGCCCCTTGTCCTGGAGGACCTCTCTGAGCAGTGCAAACGCCTTGCGGCCGACGCGATCCGGCTCGAGGTAGTAGGCCTGCTTGACGAACTTGGTCTGGCTCTCGGCCTCGGTGGCGTCCACGAATTGCTCGATCTCGATGGAGCGGACGGTCTTCAGCGGCAGCTTTTCGAGGTCCTCGTCGGTGATGACCACGTACTTGTCGGGAGCGTATTCATAGCCCTTGACCGTGTCGGTCCGGGAGATGATCTCCTCCTCGACCGGGCAGAAGACCTTCATCTGGATCCGCGACAGGTCCTCGGCGTGGAGCATGTTGAAGCTCACGCCGGCGCGCGATTCCGTGGCCAGGTACAGCTTCACCGGGATCGTCACGAGGCCGAACTGGATGGCCCCCTTCCACATGGAGCGCGCCACGGGTCTCCCTCATGCTCGTCGCGAATCCCGCTCGCCGCTAGCGGGAGCCGACTCTACCACCGACCGGCAACCGGGCCGAACGACGGACCCTGTCCGCGGCCTTCCGATTGCGCGGCAACGCGCAGGTACCCTGCGGACGTGCGCTTCAACAGCACCCTCGAGTCGGCGGGCAAGACGGCGGCCGGATTCCACGTCCCTGAGGCCGTGCTGGATTCGCTGGCGGGCGGGCGGCGCCCGAAGGTGCGCGTCACGATCAACCGGCACACCTGGCGCACGAGCGTCGGGATCGTGGACGGGCGCTCGATGATCGGGATCCCCGTCGAGCATCGGGCAGCTGCACGGGTGACGCCGGGCGACGTGCTGGATGTCGACGTCGAGCTCGACACCGAGGTCCGCGAGGTCACGATCCCGGACGACTTCGCCGCGGCGCTGGCACCGTTCCCCGAGGCGCGCGCCTTCTTCGACAACCGCAACTACAGCGAGCGGCGCTGGTTCGTGCTGGGCATCGAGGATGCGAAGACGCCAGAGACGCGGGCTCGACGCATCGAGAAGGCTGTCGAGCGCCTCCGCGAGGGCCGCGGCCAGCGCTGAGGGGCTGCCCTAGATCCGGCGGGTCTTCGCTCCGGCCCCGGCGCGCTGCTCGCCGCGCTGTTCGAGCTCGGTGGCAAAGTCATTGATCGGAACGATCCGACGGCCTGACCCGGAGTGGGTCCAGAGCGGCTTCGCCGCATCGAGCCGGATCAGCACCGCGAGCATGATCGCGGGGACGAGCGCGAGGCCCGCCGGCAAGCCCATCAGGCCGAAGGCCAGGCCACCGCCGGACCAGCCGGCGAAAAACCACAGGATGCTGGCCAGGTTGCGCTTGTTCATGCGGCGCAGGATGCCGCCACGACCTCGGCGAGGGCAGTCGTACCTTCGTTCAGCGCGGCGTTCGCTTGGTCCGGTGCAGGGATGCGCCAGTTTGAAACCGCGGCCGGTCAGCTCCGGGCGAGCTCCCGCTCCGCCCGGGAGATCCACGCAAGCACGGCTTCACGGAGCTTGTCCAGGCCGCTCGAGACGGCCGCGGACGTGCTGCCGATGTTCGACAGCTGGACCTTGAGGCTGCGGACGTTCTCGAGGGCCTCGCGGATGGCCGTGAGGCACGCCGTGACCTCGGCGAGGTCGACCTCGGCCTCGGACTCGCGAATGGTCGTGAGCGCGAGCAGCCGGACCAGTCGAACCGCTGCCTGCAGGGTGGCGGCGTCCGGGTCCGCCGGGTCGATGACCGCGTAGACGTCCCCCGCTCGCACGTCGAACGGGGCGATGCCACTCGGGGCGTGCTCCGGTGTGAACACCACGAGTGCGGCTGCCGCGTCGCGATTGGTCTTCGCGGCGCGGAGCTCGTCGCGCATCTCGCGGCCCGACATCCTGCGGTTCTTCGCCTCGATGACCACCCGCAGGTCGCACCCATGCGCGAGGTCCGGGTCCAGCGTCAGCACGAAGTCGCCCTTCTTCGAGCGGCCCGCGTCACCCGCGTCGTTGCCGCAGCGCTCGAGCAGGTCGTTCGCGCCGCGCGCGATGTCGCCGAGCATGCCTTCCAGGAGGTCCTCGAAGTCGCCGCCCTTGGCGGCCGACTTCGCCCGCTGCTCGCCGCGCGCCTTCTGGGCGGCCTCGATGGCCACCAGCTGCTCATGGAGCGCCTTGAAGCCGTTCTCCATCTCCATGCGGAACTGGTGCAGCGGCGAGTTCATGCGGGTCGGGTCGAGCAGCTGCGCCAGGCGCGAGCCGTCGCCGTCGAAGTACGTCTCGAGCATGGTCCCGATGCGGCCGATGGCGGAGTCACGCCGACGCGGGTCGAACAGCTCGTCGACCATGGAGCGGAGCTTGCCCCGGTCGCCGAGGAATGCCTCGAGGGTGCGAGGGAGGCGCCCGCCGTCGTCGCCGAAGTTGGCCCGGAGCACCTGCTCCAGGGCCGCCGCGGCCTGTTCGTTCGCGGCGCGGCTCTGGTCCGCGAACCGGTCGAACTCGGCGCGAACGGCATCCACATTGAGTGTGACGCCGACGCTCTGGAGGGCGGTCAGCCCGATGCGCAGCGCACGCTCGACCAGGATTGCGTGGTCGTCCATCGGCTGGGCGCCGAGCCACGTGGCGAGCGCGCCATCGCTCAGCGACAGGCGGTCGACGTCGATGCGGTCGCCCGCGACGCGGACGGCCGGCTGGGCGCTCGGGAAGGTGACGATGCGGGCTTCCATGCCGTGAGGTTGCCCCCGCCCCGTGCCACCTCTGCTGTCACAACTTCTGGTATGCATCACCGACGCGGGCACCTGCCGCAAGGACCAGAAGGGAAGACCGATGGAGGCCACGGATGAACGCCGCGCGGTCGCGGCTGCCATCGCGATCGCCGCGGAGCTCGGCCTGGATGCCGAGGACGCGGACGTGCTCTCCAACTCGAACCGGCTCGCCCTGCGCCTGCTCCCCTGCGACACGCTCGCGCGCGTCGCGCCGCCGACGCATCAGGCAGCGGTATTCGAGGTCGATCTCGCGCGCCGGCTGGCCGGCACCGATGCCCCGCTCGGCGCCCTGGAGCCTCGGGTGGCGCCGCGCGTCTACCGGCGCGACGGGCACCTGATCACGTTCTGGACCTACTACCGACCCCTCGGATCGGCGATCGCATCGGATGCCTACGCCATCGGCCTCGAAGCGCTGCACGGCGCCATGCGCGAGGTCGAGGTTCCTGCTCCGCTCTTCACCGATCGGGTCGCCGAGGCGGAGCGACTCGTCGCGAGCCGAGATCGAACGCCGGCGCTCGGCGATGGCGACCGCGCGCTGCTCGGCAGCACGTTACGGAGCCTGACCCGAACGATCCTCGATCGCGGCGCCGCCGAACAGCTGCTCCACGGCGAGCCGCACCCCGGCAACGTGCTGAGCACGAGCTCGGGCCCGCGCTTCATCGACCTCGAGACGTGCTCTCGCGGCCCGATCGAGTTCGACCTCGCGCACGTCCCCGAGGCCGTGAGCGATCGCTACCCAGGCGTCGACCGAGCCCTGCTCCGCGACTGTCGAACTCTCGTCCTCGCGATGGTCGCGACCTGGCGCTGGGATCGCGACGACCAGCTGCCGGACAGACGCGCGTTGGGCATCGAGTGGACCGCACAGGTCCGCGCGGCGGGCGAGGACCGTCAGGCTCGGACATCCGCGATCGCGGTCGACGAGTAGACGAGCTCACCTTTGACCCGCTCCTCGAACCGGAGGGGCATGCCCGGCGCGGACGTCGCGAACCAGAACGTGTCGACCGTGTCGCCATCGACGCGCGTGTAGCGCAGGCAGTCGTAGCGGCCGGCCGGGATGTCGATCGTCTCCTTGTCGATCCGCGTGGAGTCGGCCGGCATCGAGGCGTGCTCCTGGAACTCGCGCCACGTCGCGTGATCGGAAACCGGCTCGGTCAGGCGCCGTCCATCTGGCGCTTCGGCCCAGGACTCCCGGTCTGCCCCGTCAGCGTCGCACGACAGGAACCGAGTGACCCGGACGATGGGTTCGGCGCCTGCCTCGATGACGAGCGAGCGGACGGTCCGCCCCGGCGGGCAGCCTTCGCGGATCTCGGCCGCCGTGAACGGCGTCGGCAGGTGGTCCGGCCGGAGGACGTGCGGATCGGCGACCACGGGCTCAGCTGCCGCGATAGGTCGTCATCGAATAGGGCGCCAGCAGCAACGGCACGTGGTACGAGCGCGTGACGTCCGCCACACGGAGATCCACCGAGATGCGCCGGAAGAATCGATCGTCGGATGCCTCGGGCGTCGTCCGTCCGGAGAGGATGAACTCGAGCCGATAGTCCCCCGGCGACATCGGTCGATCGAGGAGGTCGCGGACGCGGCCGTCGGCGTCGGTCAGGGCCTGGGTCAGCCGGATCGGGCGGGCATCCTCGCCGAGCTTGTACAGCGACACGTGGACGCCCGCTGCCGGCGAGCCGGTCTCCGTGTCGAGAACGTGCGTGGAGATGGTCGGCGCTTGTTCGGCCACCTATCCTCCCGGAATGAGCCAGCTGCGGATCACCGTCGGCGACCTGCACTTTAGCGCCCGCTGGGAGCCGGCCGCGCCCCAGACGATCGAGGCGATCCGCCGAATGCTTCCGATCGATTCGAAGCTGATCCACTGCCGCTGGTCCGGCGAGTCGACCTGGATCCCGTACGGCGACTTCCGCCCCGGCATCGACTACGAGAACCACACCTCCCATCCGGCCCCTGGCATGCTCGCGATGTATCCCGGCGGGATCAGCGAGTGCGAGATCTTCTTCCCGTATGGCGCCTGCACGACCTCGTCGAAGGTCGGCCAGCTCGCGGCGAACCACTTCGCGACGATCGAGCCGGACGATGGCTGGGGAGATCGACTGCGCGAGGTCGGCCGACGCGCACTGTGGGAGGGTGCCCAGGCGATCCGCATCGATGAGGTGCGGTGATGGAGTTCTGGGCATTTCTCGGGATCGCGTTCGTGGGCGTCGTGTACTTCATCTGGCGAAGCCGTCGCGGAACCAGCCGCGGGCTCGACACGCTCAACAAGGGCCTGCCCGACGACCTCCGCGACAAGAACACCGGGATGATCAGCCTGCCGAATCGCGGGCGTCCCTGGGGGCGCGGGTAGGCTGCGGGCGGCGACGGCGCATGATCGCCGTCGCAGAGGAGGTCAGCCGATGCCGACCGAGATCCTGGTGTTCTTCGCGATCGCGTTCGTCGTCGTCGTGGGGCTGCTCTGGTGGAGTCGCCGAGGCGATGCCGCGGACCCAGCACCGATCGCCCGTGCCGTTGTCGATCGTCCCGAACCGGGTATCTCCAACGAATCGTCGATCGGGCCGCACCGGGATATCGGCCGGCCCTTCCGCGTGGACCACGGCGATCGCCCGACCGACGGCGGCGATCGTAGCGCGTAGCCGCTGCACCTAGTCGTGGACCTGCTCGTCCGTGGAGGCACAGTCGTCACCGCGGCCGCCTCGAGGCATGCGGACGTGGCGATTCGCGGCGGTGTGATCGAGGCGGTCGATGACGACCTCGGGGCACTCGCGTCGGGCGGGAACGTCGAGGTCGTCGACGCGACCGGTCTGCTCGTGCTGCCGGGTGCCGTCGACGTGCATACGCACACGCGTGTCGCCACGGACGCCGAGCCGGATCGGTTCTTCCGGGATTCCGTCGCCGCGGCCTTCGGTGGCACGACCACGTTCCTCGCGTTCAACAACCCGGGGACGGGCTCGTCGCCCGCGGCGGAGCGCTCGCTGCTCGCGGGGCTTCGGGAATGGCGCGCTGCCACGGAGCGAGATTCGGCGATCGACTACTCGGTGAGCCTGGCGATCAGCGGCCACATGGACGATCCGGTCGCCGAGCTGCCGGCCATGGTCGATGCGGGCGTCGCGACCGCGAAGGCGTTCATGGTCTTCGACTTCCGGCTCGGTGACCGCCGGATCTACGACGCGATGCGGGTGCTGGGCGGCCGCGGTGGGATGCTGCAGGTCCACTGCGAGGATCCGGTCCTGATCGACACCGCGGTCGCGGATGCCCTCGCGCGCGGCGACACGGCGCTGCAGTTCCACGCGGCGACTCGGTCAACGGAGGCGGAGGCCGTCGCGACGCACCGCGTCATGGCCTTCGCCCGCGCCGCGGAGGTGCCGGTCCACGTCGTCCACCTGTCGTCCGCGAGCGCGCTGCGGCACGTGCAGGACGCAAAGGCGCGCGGGGTGCGCGCCCACGCCGAGACGTGCCCGCACTATCTCGCCCTGACCGACGCGCGATATGCATCGGCGGATCTCGCCTCGGTTGCGGAGTGCGTCATCTCGCCGCCGCTGCGCCCGATGTCCGACCAGGATGCACTGTGGGCCGGCCTCGCGGCCGGCTCGCTCGACCTCATCGCAACGGACCATGTACCAGATCGCCTGGCCGTCGAGAAGGCCGAGGCCGTCCGCGGCGCCTCGTTCAACAAGGTCAGCAACGGCGCGCCCGGCATCGAGACCCTGCTCGCGATCGCCTATTCCGAGGGCGTCGCCAGGGGCCGGATCACGGTCGAACGCATGGTTGACCTCCTCGCCACCTCGCCCGCCCGACTGTTCGGCCTGGGGCACAAGGGGGCCATCGAGCCAGGCCGCGACGCGGACCTCGTCCTGTTCGACCCGGCAGCGCGGCGCACGCTCCGCGCCACCGACCTCCACCACACGAGCGACTACACCCCGTACGAGGGCTTCTCGATCGCGGGCGCCGTGCGCTCCATCTTCGTCCGCGGCCGCCCGGTGATCCGCGACGGCCGGTTCGTCGGCACCCGAGGGTTCGGCCAGTTCGTGGAGCGCGGCCAGGCCGGGCATGACCTCGGGCGGATAACGGCTGGGTAAGCGCCACCGGTCAAGATGCGATCGGGTGAACGACCTCGCGATCGGCCGAGTCTTCCGCCACCTCCGGCACCGGCTCGGCTGGCGCCAGGAGGACGTCGGAGTGCGAGCCGGGATCTCGACTGGCCTGTACTCATTGATCGAGCGCGGGCACCTGGACGGATTGACCGTCGCGAAGCTCAGGAAGGTCGCCGCGGTGCTCGAGATCGAGCTCGCGATCGATGCCCGCTGGCGCGGCGCCTCGCTTGAGCGTTCGATCGCACACCGGCATGCTGCCATGTCCGAGGCCGTGGCGCGACTCCTCCTAGACGCTGGCTGGGAGGTTCGTCCGGAGGTCTCGTTCAGCCATTACGGAGAGCGAGGTGTCGTCGACCTTGTCGCCTGGCGTGCGGGGGAGGGCGTGCTGCTGCTGGTTGAGCTCAAGACCGAGCTTGTCGACGTGAACGAGCTCCTCGGGGTCATGGACCGGCGACGGCGCCTCGCCGAGGTGATCGCGCATAGCTGCGGCTGGTCTCCACGCGTCATCGCGCAGTGGGTCGTCCTCGCCGAAGGGAGGACGAACCGGCGACGCGTGGCCGCGCATCGAACGATCCTGCGAGCCGCCTTTCCGCTCGATGGCCGATCGGTCGGCGGCTGGCTCGCGCGACCTGCTACACCCGCGACTGTCCTGTGGTTCTTGCCAGATTCTTCCCTGGTTAGAGCTAGGTCGAGTCGGGCACCTCGGCAGCGAGTGCGGGCAACCCGTTCGAGCGTGGACCCGGCGACGAAACCTGCCAATTGATCGCGCCCGGAGTGATCTGGCAGGTTGGACGAGCGCCAACCTCGCCTAGGTCTACTGAGGCTGCACTCTGGCAAGTTGCGGGGCCTCTGCAGCGGGTGCACCGCCTGTCGCTTATCGGTTCGCCGGACCGGGAGGCGCAGTTGCGGGGGGTCGAGGCGCCGGGCGAGGAAGCGGGTTGCCAGCGCTGTCCGCGCGGCGGCGCTCGCGGAAGTGAGGGCCAAGGTCGAAGGCGGTCACGGCAGGCGCTGGTACGCGGGCACCGTCATGAACTCGACGAAGTCGTCGGTCAGGACGAGCCCATCGAGGACCTCGGCGGCATCGGCGAGCAGGCCGACCTCGGGCCCGTCGAGGAACGCGACCTCCTGGTCGCGGATGGCGCGGTAGCGCTCGGGCGTGAGCGGTGCACCGTCGGCCAGCGGCATGGCCTGCGTCCGCCACTGCCACAGCTGCGAGCGCGAGATCTCGGCCGTGGCCGCGTCCTCCATCAGGTTGTTGATCGCGACGGCGCCGTTGCCACGGAGCCACTGGTCGATGTACTGGAGCGCGACCGACACGTTGAGGCGCACGCCGGCCTCCGTCACGCGCCCACCGTCGACACGGAGGTCGAGGAGGGCCGCGGGATCGCCGGGGACCTCCGCGCCGAGCGGCGCCTCGGAGACCCGCCGGGGGCGTTGGTCCGGTGCTTCGCCCAGGACGCCATCGAACACCTCGGTTGCGAGCGGCACGAGGTCCGGATGGGCGACCCAGGTGCCGTCGAAGCCGTCGCGCGACTCGCGCTCCTTGTCGGCGCGGACCTTCGCCATCGCGGCATCGTTCACGGCCGCGTCCCGGCGGGAGGGGATGTACGCCGCCATCCCGCCCATCGCGTGCGCGCCGCGGCGGTGGCAGGTGAGGACGAGCCGCTCCGTGTACGCGCGCATGAACGGCACGGTCATCGTGACCTGGGCGCGATCCGGGAGGACGGCCCGCACGGGTGCGGTGGGACCCCGGAACGTCTTGATCGCCGAGAACAGGTAGTCCCAGCGACCCGCGTTGAGCCCAGCCGAGTGCTCGCGCAGCTCGTACAGGATCTCCTCCATCTCGAACGCGGCGTGGATCGTCTCGATCAGCACGGTCGCACGAATGGAGCCGCGCGGGATGCCAAGCGAGAGCTGCGCCTCGACGAACACGTCGTTCCAGAGGCGCGCCTCGCGGTGGGACTGGAGCTTGGGCAGGTAGAAGTACGGGGCGGTGCCGCGGCTGACGCGTTCCCGCGCGTTCCAGAACAGGTACAGCCCGGCATCGAACAGGCTCGCGGAGACGGGCTCGCCGTCGACGAGCAGGTGCCGCTCGGGCAGGTGCCAGCCGCGTGGCCGGACGAGCAGGGTCGCAGGCTGGTCTCCCAGCTGGTAATGCTTGCCCTCGGGCGAGTCGAACTCGAGCGAGCCGCGAACCGCCGCATGGAGCGCGAGCTGTCCGACGACGACGTTGCTCCACCACGGCGACAGCGAATCCTCGAAGTCGGCCATGAACGCGCGGGCACCCGAGTTCAGGGCATTGATGATCATCTTCGGCTCGGCCGGCCCCGTGATCTCGACCCGCCGATCGACGAGATCCGGCGGCGCCTCCGCCACGCGCCATGTTGGGTCCATCCGGATCGCGGCCGTGTCCGGCTGGAGCGCGAGCATCGCACCGGCATCGATCTCGGCCTGCCGCTCGAGCCGCCGCGCCAGCACCGCCGCCCGCGACGGCTGGAACGTTCGATGCAGATGGGCGACGAATGCGAGCGCCTCCGGCGTCAGGATCTCGTCGGACCCGGGGACCCGCGTCCCCACGATCGAGACGCCGCGGGGCAGCTGGTCGGACGCGCTCACCCGGCCGCGCGTCGCCGGACGGTCGCGTCGATGAGGCCGTGCGGCTCGGTCGTCGAGACGAACACCTCGCCCGGGTTGTCGAGCCCGAACGGCGCCAGGTCGACCTTCCAGTGGTGGAGGTTCGGCAGGACCATCCGGACCCACTCGATCGACGGCTCCGCGTCCATCATCGCCGTGGCCATGATCCAGATCGACGCCTGGACCGACGGGCTGAAATGCTCGGCGAGCGATTGCCGCAGGGCCACGCGGGCGCGGTCCCAGGCGGCGTCGAAGTCGAAGCTGTCGCTCGCAGCCACCTCGGTGCGCAGGCCCCACGTCGCCCGGAGCTTGGTCGCCATCAGCCGATCGTCGACCTCGGGGAGCGTCGTGTAGGCGTCGCGGTCGAAGCCGCTGAAGGCGGACTTGGTGGTCTTCATGACGGTGAGGTCGCCGACGCCGGCCTCGACATCGACGGCACCATCTGGGCCAACGGTGACGCGGACGAGGCGTGTCAGATCGCCCGCGCGGGTGAACGCGTCGGGCGCCTCGCCGCCGCTCTCGATCGGGATCCGGAGCCAGCGGTGCTCCTCGATATCCACCATGGCCCGGTCCACCAACGGGTGGGTGGCGAAATGGCGCGCCAGCTCGAGCCCGAACGCCTCGGGAGAGCCGGTCAGTCGATCGCGGGCGAACGCGTAGACGGTGTTCTTCATCGTGTCGGTGGCCACGAGGTTCGCGTTGTCGCCGTCCACGTGCACCGCCGCGAAATCCCCCTCGAGCGCGATCGCGACGGTCAGGTCGCGAAGGTCGTGCCGCTCCGGGCCGCGACGAACGGTCACCAGGCGGATCCGCGACTTGCCGTAGCGGTTCTCGCCGAGCTCATAGTCCGTGTTCGCGTCGCGGCCGTCAGCCATGGGTCGGCCTCGCGGCGGCCGCGTCGCTCGCCAGGGCCCGCTGGCGGTCGATGGCGATGTCGATGACGGCGTCGAGCGCCCGCCGGAGCTCCGAATCCCGCTCTCGCGCCATGGCGGCGCGCAGGTCGGGCAGCAGCTCGGGGCGCGATCGACCGGCCACGAAGACACAGTAGCGGAAGCCGAAGCGCGCCTCGTACGCGTCGTTGAGGCGCTCGAGCTCGGCGCCCACGGAGGCGAGATTCGCCGCTGCTGCCGCGCCGTACCCCTGCTCCCGGTGGGACATCGCCGAGACCGACGCCGGCGGCGCGCCGAGCCGCGGATGGGCATCGACGAGCTCGAGCTGCTCCGGCACCGGCATCGCGTGCGCAATGTCTCGCGCCGCCTCGAACAGCGCCGCCCACGACCCGAATGGGCGCCGGGCCGCGAGTCGCGCCAGGAACCGGGGAGCCCCCTCGAACAGCGGCGCGACACCCGCCTCGAACTCGGCCGCCGTGGCCGCGTCCAGCGCCTCGATGGCGACGCTCACCAGCCGCCGGCGTCGCGCAGGAGCCGGTGCAGGATCCGCGCCGAGACCGCGCGGCGATAGTCGGCGGTGGACCGGACGTCGTCGATCGGCCGGAGCTCGCCGGCGAGCGTCTCGGCCGCCCGATCCGCGACCTCCGGCGTCGGGTGCGCGCCCTCGAGGACCGCCTCGGTCGCGTGAGCGCGGATCGGCGTCGCCGCGACGGAGCCCAGCGCGACGCGCACGTTCGTCCAGCCCGTCGACCCGAAGTCCTCCCAGGCGAGCGCCATGACGACCTTCGAGATCGCCTGCGCGCGCCGCGTCCCAACCTTCCGGAAGCGCAGCTCGCGACCCCGGGGCAGCGGGACTCGGACGTGCAGGATCAACTCGTCCGGCGCCAGCGCGGTTCTGCGATAGCTGACGAAGAAGTCCGACGCCGCGACCTCGCGCTCGCCACGCTGCCCACCCACCAGGATCGTCGCGTCCGCGGCGAGCAGGATCGGGAGCGTGTCGCCGGCGGGCGAGGCGTTGGCGATGTTGCCGCCGAGCGTCCCGCGGTTCTGGATCTGGGCGGCGCCAATGGTCGCGGCTGCCTCGACGAGCGCCGGCAGGTGCTCGCGGCACAGCGCGGACCGACGGATCTCGGTGTACGTCGTGCGGGCGCCGAGGACGAGCGAACCCTCCTCCAGCGAGATCCCGCGCAGGGCGTCGATGCGCGACAGGTCGAGCATCCGGTCCGGGATCGGCCCGAGCTCGCCCGTGATCGCGACCATCACGTCGGTGCCGCCCGCGATCGGCCGCGTCGGCCCGGCCGCGAGCCGCTCGTAGGCCTCGAACAGGTGCCGCGGCGTATCGATCGGTGGCTCGGCGGGCATGGCGCTCGCGCCTACTCCGCCGGGCTCGCCACAGCCGCGATGGCGTCGACGATCTTCGTGTAGCCCGTGCAGCGGCAGAGGTTGCCGGCGATGGCCTCGCGAATGGCCTCGTCATCGGGGCCGCCGCCGGCGTCGAGATAGGCGCGCGCGGCCATGAGCATGCCGGGCGTGCAGATCCCGCACTGGGCGGCGCCGTGATCGAGGAACGCCTCCTGGAGCGTGTCGAGCGCGCCGCGCTCGCGCGCAGCGAGCGACAGCCCCTCGACCGTGCGCACGATCCGGCCCTCCACCTGGCAGACGGGCACGAGGCACGCATCGACGACCTGGCCATCGAGGAGCACGGAGCACGCACCGCACTCCCCTTCCCCGCAGCCCTCCTTCGTCCCCGTCAGCCCGAGGTCCTCGCGAAGCACGTCGAGCAGGCGCCGCATGCCCGGCACGTCGACCTGGGCGGGCGCGCCATTCACGAGGAACCGGTACGCGCTCACGCGGGCCGCTCCATGACGCCGACGAGGCCCGGATCGTGCATCGCGGCGAGGATCCGCTCGGGCGTCGCGGGCAGCTCGTGGATCCAGACCCCGGTCGCGTCGTGGATCGCGGCCACGACGGCGGGCGCCGCCACGTCCATCGGCAGCTCGCCGACGCCCTTCGCGCCGTGGGGCGCGCCGCTGAAGGGCGCCTCGACGAGGATCGCCCGGATGTGCGGCGCGTCGAGCGCGGTCGGGATCAGGTACGTCGCGAGCCGGTCGTTGAGGTACTTCCCGTCGCGCAGCTTCATCTCCTCGATCGTCGCGTAGCCGACGGCCTGGAGCGTGCCGCCCTCGACCTGGCCCTCGCACAGGACGGGGTGGATCACCTTGCCGACGTCGTCGACCGCGATGACGTCGCGGACGAACACCTCGGCCGTGTCGAGATCGACCTCGACGCTCGCCACCGCCGCGGCCCAGCCGAAGGCCGGGTAGGCGTCGCCGGTGTACGTCGCGTCGTCGAACTCGACGCCCGGGTACGGCTCGAACTTCTGGTCGATGCGGGTCGCGCCGTTGGCGCGCGCGTCGTCGCGGAACGCCTCGTGGAACGGCACGGCCGGGTGGCGCGCCTCGACCTCGGCCTTCAGCCTGCGCGCCGCCAGGATCACGAGGCCGCCCACGACCATCACCGTGCGACTGGCGACCGTCGGGCCGGAATCGAGCACCACCGCGGTGTCCTGCGGCGCGTACTCGACCCAGTCGACGGGGACGCCGAGCTCATTCGCGACCATCTGCGGGAAGACCGTCCTGGTGCCCTGGCCCATCTCGGTGTTCGCGGTGAGAACGCGGAGCCGCCCGTCGGCCGTCAGCTCGACGGACGCCACGGAGGCGAGATACACCTCTCCCGAGCCGGTGAATCCGGCGCCGTGCCAGGCGAGGGCCAGCCCGATCCCGTTCGCGGTCCGCCGATCGTGGCTGCGCAGCGGCCCCGGCGGCACGATCCCGGCCCCGCGTCGCTCCGCGGCCTCGCGCGCGGTGCGCTCGCGGATCCGCTCGAAGTGGCTCGCGCCGAGCGCCTGCTCGAGGACCTCCTCGCCCGCGACGCTCTCCTTCAGGACCTGGCCCGTCGGCGTCGTGTCGTTGAGGCGATACACGTTGCGCCGGCGGAGCTCTGCCGGGCTGATCTGCAGCCGCTCCGCGATCCGGTTGAGCTGCATCTCCGCGGCGAACTCGGTCTGCGGGGCGCCGAAGCCGCGGAACGCGCCGTTCGGTGGGGTGTTCGTCCGCGTCGCGCGACCACGCAGCCGGACGTTCGGGCAGCGGTACGGCCCGCCCGCGTGCAGGACGCCCCGCGACAGCACGACCGGCGTGAGCGTGCAGTACGCGCCCCCGTCCATCACGACCTCGATGTCCTGCGCGACGAGCACGCCGTCCTTCGTGACGCCGGTCCGATGGCGGACGATCGCCGGGTGGCGCTTCGTGGTGGCGCTGATGTCCTCGTGGCGGTCGTAGATCATCCGCACCGGCCGCCTCGCCTTGAGGGCGAGCAGCGACGCGTGCAGGGCGATCATCGAGGGGTACTCCTCCTTGCCCCCGAACCCGCCGCCGGTCTCCTCCTGGATCACCCGCGCCTGGACCGAGCTCAGGCGGAGCGCCCGCTTGAGCGCCGTGTGGACGTAGTACGGGCACTGGAGCGAGCCGTGGATCACGATCCCGCCGTCCTCGCCGGGCACGGCGATCATGGCGTTGTTCTCGATGTACAGCTGCTCCTGGTGGCCGACGCGGTACGTCCCCTCGACGATCAGGTCGGCGCCGGCGAAGCCGAGGGCGAGATCGCCGGCCCTGACGTCGTAGTGGGCGAAGACGTGGTCGGACTGCTCCGGGTCGAACACCGGCGGCAGCGGCTCGGTGACGAGCTTGATACGGCCCTTGAGCTGGCGGAGCGTCTCGCGGTCGGGCGCGGCGAGGAGCGCAACCGGCTCGGCGTGGTGCCGGATCTCGCCCCCGATCGGCACCAGCACGGGCTGGTCGTCCTTGATCGAGGCGACGACGTTGTCGCCCGGGATGTCGGCGGCGGTTGCGATGACCACCTTCGACCAGTCGAAGTCCGGATCCGGCTCGATCGCGATCAGCCTCGCCCGCGCCTCCGCGGACCGGATCGTGATGCCGTACCAGGCGCCGGGGAAGACGAGGTCGTCGGTGTACTTCGCGACGCCGGTCAGCTTGGCGGGGCCCTCGCGCCGCAGCGGGAAGCCCGCCGCGCGACCCGGGATGCGCTGCCCGGGATCGATCACCAGCGCGCGGTCCACGACGCCGGCGCCGGGTGTGAGGGTGCGAGTGGGCATCCTTCCCTCGAGACTGCTGCTCGCGAGTCCAGTCGTATCTGCCCCGGAGACTACCAGTCGGGCGATCGCGGGATGGGTTGCCGCTCGCGGGCAAGCTCCTCGAGCAGCGCCACCGCGTGCTCCATCGGAGGCAGCGCCTGCATGTCGGCGGCGAACGCCTGGGCGTTGCGCCGGAACCGCTCGTCGGCGAGGACCTCGCGGATCCGCGACCGGATCGTGGCGGGATCACGCTCGCTCGGCGCGACCGCCCGGCCCAGCCCAAGCGCCTCGACCCGCTCCGCGGTGTACGGCTGGTCGCCGCCGATCGGGATGACGACGAGCGGCAGCCCGAGGCGCAGCGCCTCCTTCGTGCCGTTGAACCCGCCGTGCGCGACGAAGAGCGTCGATTCCGCGAGGACCAGGATCTGCGGCACGAAGGCCTCGATCCGGACGTTCGTTGGCGGCGTGCCGAATCTCGCCGGATCCTGGCCGCGCCCGATGGCGGCGACGACCTCGATCGGCTCGCCGGCCACCGCCTCGATGATCGCCTCGAACAGGCCGGGCAGCCCATTCATCAGCGTCCCGAGGCTGGCGAGCACGAGCGGACGATCGCGTGGCGCATCGAGCCAACCCGGGCGCACCTCCCCCGGCCGATCCGGATTCTCGTAGCGGATGAAGTGGATCGTCTCGGGGTGCGCCACCTCTCCGTCCCAACGAGGCGGGACGAACGCGAAGTGCAGGTATCGGAACAGCATCTCCGCCTCGGGGTCGGGCGGCAGCCCGAGCTCTGCGCGCCGGATCGACAGTGTCGGGCCGAGCTGCTCGCGTCGCTCCGGCAGGGAGCTCAGGGAGCCAGCCCCGATCGAGGCGTGAGGCCGGTCGAGCTTCTCGGCGACGAGCGAGGCGGCCATCTCGCCGTTCTCGTTCACGAGCACGTCCGGTCGCCAGGCCTCGGCGTGGCGGACCAGGTCCGGGATCATGGCGAGCGCGGCCCGACCGGCGAAGACCTCGAGCTGCATGAACTGGCGCCTGCGCGGATCGCCGAGCGGCGGTGCGCCGCCAGAGATCGATTCGAGGTCGTCGGCGCCGCCGGGTAGGTGCTCGAGGCCACTCCGGCGAAGCTCGTCCGCGAATGCCGGGCTGCAGCAGACCGCGACGTCGTGCCCGGCCGCAGCCACGGCGAGCGCCATCTGCATGATCGAGTTGAAGTGCCCCGTCGCCGGCAGCGTCGTGAACAGGGCCCGCATGCGGGAGAGCCTAGTCCCGGCCGCGGCGGAGGGCGCGACCCGGCAACGCGCCCGTGTGGGCGCCGTCCTCGACGACGAGGTGCCCGTTCACGATGACGTGCTCGATCCCCTCGGGGAACTGGCGAGGCCTGTCGTACGTGGCGTTCGCGCGCACCGTCGAAGGATCGAACACGACGAGGTCGGCAATGAGGCCGTCCGCAATGCGCCCGCGATCCTTCAGCCCGAGCCGCGCCGCCGGCATCGAGGTCATCTTCGCGACCGCGCCCTCGAGGCTGAGCAACGCCTCCTCGCGCACGAACTGCCCGAGGATCCGCGGGTACGAGCCGTAAGACCGCGGGCTCGGCCTGGCACCGACGAACGTGGAGTCGGTGCCGACCATGGCGACGGGGTGCTGATAGAAGCGCCGCATGCCCTCGATGTGCGGACCGGGCGTGACCTGGTTCAGGCGCAGCCCCTCCAACAGCAGCAGGTCGCACAGGACGTCCACGAGATCGCCGCCGCGCTCCCTGCCGACGTCGCCGAGCGTCCGGCCCTCGAAGGCGAGATTCTCCGCTCTCGCGAAGTAGCCGAGCCGGATGTCGGCGATGCCGCCCGCGCCGGCGTACAGCACGCCGCGCTCGCGCAGCTCGCCGCGGATGCGTCCGCGCACGGCACGATCGGCGAGGCGCTCCTTCGTCGGCCCGGGACCGCCCGCCTGGACCCACGGTGGCACGGTGATCAGCAGCCGCGTGCTCGCCCACTCGTATGGATACGCGTCGAACGTGACGTCGAGCCCCTCGGCGCGGGCGTCGTCGACGAGCGCCAGCATCTGCTCGGGCGTGCCGGGGAACGTGGCCCGGTGGTAGAAGTGCGTGATGTGCGCGGGCGAGCCGCCCCGCCGGCCGATGTCGATCGCCTCCCGGAACGGATCCAGGAACCGGTCCCCGAGCGCGTACCGAACGTGCGAGTGGTAGAACCCGCCGAGGCGCGCGGCGGCGCGAGCGAGATTCGCCAGCTCCCCCGTGGACGCGTACGCCCCCGGCGGATAGTCGAGCCCCGACGAGATGCCGTAGGCGCCCTGCTCCATCCCTTCGACGAGCATCGACCGCATCGTCGCCTCGTCGGCGGCGCTCGCCTCGCGCTCGTTCCAGCCGATGGCGGCCAGCCGCAGCGCCGAGTTGCCGATCAGGAACGCGATGTTGACGCCGAGCCCCCGATCGAACCGATCGAGGTAGGACTCGACGCTGTCCCAGTCGAAGGCGATATCGGGGTGGCCGTCCAGCCCGGCGTTCATCTCGACGAGCTCGGCGAGGTGCTCCGGGCTCGTCATCGGCGCGTACGACAGGCCGTCGACGCCGACGACCTCGGTGGTCACGCCCTGCCGGACCTTGGGCTCGTGGCGCGGCTCCGCGAGAATCATCAGGCCCGAGTGGCTGTGCAGGTCGATGAACCCCGGCGCCACCACCTTGTCCTTCGCATGGACGAGGCGCGCCGCTCGCCCGATCGCGTCCTCGATCGAGGCCGGCTCACGCAGGATGGCGATTCGCGCGCTTGCGCCCGCTGCCTCGCGGCTGACGCCAACCGCCGCTGCGAACCCGGGCGCCCCGGTGCCGTCCACGACGGTGCCGTCGAGGATCAGGAGCTCGAAGCGCCGCTCGTCCGTCGTCATCGGGTTGCCATCTTCGCACCCGGGTCCCGGTGCTAGCCTCCCGCCGATGCACCTGCCCGATCGGCCGCCGTTCGCCATCCGCGCGCGGATCCTGACGCCGCTGGCGACGGGCGGCGTTGCCGACTTCCCGGACGGCGTGATCGCGGTCGGCGCGGATGGGCGCATCGACGCCGTCGGCGGCGCCTCGGACTGGGTCCCGCGGCTCTCGGCCCTGAACCTGGAGCCGATCGACCTGCGGCCGTTCGTCGTCCTGCCCGGCATGGTCGACCTCCACGCCCACCTGCCGCAGCTGCCCAATGCCGGGCTCGGGGCGGGGCTCGACCTGCTGACCTGGCTCGACCGCTACATCTTCCCGCTCGAGCGCCAGTTCGACGACGCCGAGGACGCCGCCCGCCTCGCACCCGCCGCGTTCCGCGCCTTCGCGGCCGCCGGGACGACGACCCTCCTCGCCTACGGCGCCGTGTACAAGGCGTCCACGGACGGCGCGTTCCGCGCCGCCGAGGAGCATGGCATCCGGGCGATCCTGGGCAAGGTGATGATGGATCGCGGCACGTACGACACGACCATCGAGCCCGGGACGATCCTCGAACGGTCGCTGCGCGAATCCGAGGAGCTCATCGCGGCCTGGCACGGCGCCGACGATGGCCGCCTGGGCTACGCGGTTACGCCACGGTTCGCCATCTCATGCACCGCGGAGATGCTGCGCGAGTCGGCCGCGCTCGCGGCTCGGACCGGCGCCTGGTGGCAGACCCACGTGAGCGAGGACCCGGGCGAGATCCGGGAAGTTGCCAGGCTGTTCCCCGACGCTCGGGACTACGTCGACGTCTACGACCGCGCCGGCGGCCTCGGTGCCCGCACGATCCTCGCCCACGCGATCCACCTGTCGGATCGCGAGCTCGCGCGCCTCGTCGCGACGGACACGCGCGTCGCGCATTGCCCGTCGTCGAACCTGTTCCTGGCCTCCGGGATCATGCCGCTCGCGCGCTATCGCGAAGCAGGGCTGCGGGTCGGGCTGGGTTCCGACGTGGCCGGCGGCCCGGATCCGTCGCTGTTCGTCGTGATGCAGATCGGCGCCTACGCGCAGGCTGCCCTGCGAACGGTCGTGGGCGAGACGCGCCCATCCCTCACGCCGATCGACTGGCTGCGCGCCGGCACCTTCGACGGCGCCGCGGCGCTCGGGCTCGATGATCGGATCGGTTCGCTCGAGACCGGCAAGGAAGCCGACCTCATCGCGGTCGACCCGCGCCTGACGGCCGCGCGGCGCGACCTGCCCTACGACCCCGCGCGCGTCGAGCCGGGCGAGGTCATGAGCCGCTTGATCTTCCGCGCCCACCCGGACATGGTCCGCGCCGCCTGGGTCCGCGGCCGCCGCCTCGAGGGTCCGCCGAGCGACTGAGCTCAGGCTCGAGGTCGTCGGTTGTGCTGGCCAGCCTGCCAGACGTCGGCCCGCAGAGCACGAGGCGTCATTTGCGGCCTCGTCGCGATGCATCCTGGACGCCGCCGAGCGTGGATCGCAGGCGAATGGCTGCCAAACTCCGGCCACGATGCAATGTGGCTGGTCCGGGCGCGCGCCTACTTGCGCTTGGTGCGGAACTGGTTGAGGTGCGTCGTCCAGTCGGAGCCGCCGGTGGCGTTCGTGGCGCAGCTGCCGTGCCAGCCGCAGACGCAGGTGATGGTCTGCTCGCGGTGCTTGTACTGGTCGATCACGTGACGCAGGGGCTCGGGCTCACCGGTCCGATTGGCTGGGCGGGATAGGGACAGTGGGCGTCCGTTCACGGGTGAGCTCCTGGGCACGGTGGCCGCGTCGGGGGCACGACGTCGGCCAGCAAGTATCGCCGATTCGGGGGATTCGCGCTTGGGCGCCGCCTAGAGGACCCGGCCGGGATTGAGGATCCCGAGCGGATCGAGGGCCGCCTTGATCGAGCGCATCGCCGCGACGGCGCCCTCGCCGCGCTGGATCGGCAGCCAAGCGCGCCGCGCGGACCCGATGCCGTGCTCCGCCGTGACCGTGCCGCCTAGGTCCAGGGCAAGCCGGAAGATCGCGTCGCGCACCACCTCGGTGAGCCGCTCGGCGTCCGGATCCCCGCGTTCGAAGATGAAGTTCGGGTGCAGGTTCCCGTCGCCGGCGTGCCCGAACGTCGCGCACCGGACCCCGTGCGCCGTCGTGATCCGCTGGATGCCGAGGAGGAGCTCCGGGACCCGCGCACGCGGCACCCCGACGTCCTCCATCCTGACGGTGCCCTGCCGCTCGAGGGCCCGGAGCGCGAGGCGCCGCGCCTGCCGGAGCCAGTCGGCCTCCGTGGCGTCAGCGGCGCGCACGACCGAGGTGGCGCCGGAGGCGAGCACCGCCGCCTCGGCGGCATCGAGCTCGGCGCCCGCAGCGAGCCCCGGCGCGTCGGACTCCACGAGGAGCATCGCCGCCGCATCGCGATCCAGCCCCAGGTGGTGGGCGTCGTCGACCGCGAGGATCGTCTCGTGGTCGAGGAGCTCAAGGGTGACCGGCACCAGGCCGGATCGGGTCATGGCCGCAACGGCCTCCCCCGCTGCACCGAGGGTGGCGAAGAACGCCAGCAGCGTCGCCCGCGGCCCCGGGAGCGGTCGCAGCCGGAGGGTCGCCTCGGTGATGATCCCGAGCGTTCCCTGCGACCCCACGAAGAGGTGCGTCAGCGAATACCCGGCGGTGTCCTTGACCGTCCGGCCGCCGGTCCGGATGACCGTCCCGTCCGCGAGCACGACCTCGAGCCCGAGCACCCAGTCGCGGGTCTGGCCGTACTTGACGCAGCACAGGCCGCCGGCATTCGTGCCGAGGTTGCCGCCGATCGAGCACGTCTCGTAGCTCGCCGGATCGGGCGGGTAGAACAGGCCCCGCTCGGCGACGGCGGCCTTGAGCGCGGCGTTGATCACGCCCGGCTGGGTGACGACGCACAGGTTGCTGTTGTCGATCTCCAGGATCCGGTTCATGCGCGTCAGCGCGATCGTCAGCGCCCCCTCGATCCCCGCGGCGCCACCCGACAGCCCCGTCCCGGCGCCACGAGGCACGACGGCCACGTGATGCACGCTCGCCAGCCGCAGGAGGCCCGCCACGTCGTCGGTCGAGGCAGGCAGGGCGACGGCGCCCGGCAGCCCGGCGGCCAGGTACGCCGTCTCGTCGAGCCGGTACGCCTCCCGATCGACGACGTCCGTCAGGAGCCGGACGCCGGGCAGCTCGCGCGCCACGTCGGCGAGCAGGGCGGCAATCGGCGATACGGTCATATCCCGAATCGTACCGGTGGACACGGAGGCTTACGATCCGCGCCTTGACTGCGCGCGCGGGTCGGCCGAGGACCGTCTTCGCCGCGGTCGTGACGATGGCCGTCGCGATCGCCGCTGTCGGCTGCCAGTCGACGCTCGCGCCGGGACCGACCCAGCAGGTTGCCGCCCTCACCACGGCGCCCCGGCCCGATGCGACGCCCACGCCGCAGCCGAGCGTTGCCGAGCTCCCGAGCCCGTCCGTCGCGCCCGGGTCGACCGATCAGCCTGCCGATCCCGGTGCGAGCCAGATCGTGCCTGGCGCCGTCAATCGGTCGAGCCTGAACCTCAGCGCGAGCTACCACGTCAACGCCGCGATCACCGTGGGCTCGGGCACGCTCGACGTGACGACCACGATCAAGGTTCGCAACGACTCGGCCGATCCGATCGACCGGCTCGAGCTCAACACGATTGCCGCGCGCCTCGGCGGGATCAGGATCCTCGGCGCCACCGTCGACGGCACGCCCGTCAAGGTCAGCGTCTCGGACCAGACGCTCGAGGTGCCGCTCGGCGGCACGCTGCCCGTCGGCGCGTCGACCAGCGTCATCGTCGAATACCAGGGTCAGCTGAGGCGGGACATGGTCGGCTCGGACTGGATGTTCACGCGCTCTGGCGGCACCCTCGCGCTGTACCGCTGGATCCCGTGGGTCAGCCGGGCCGTGCCGTTCGACCGCCCGAACCAGGGCGATCCGTTCGTGCTGCCCACGGCGGATCGGGTCGACGTCGAGCTGCTCACCGACGTGCCGATGGTTCTCGCCGCGCCGACGACCGAGGTCACCGAGCTCGCCGCGGGCGCGGGTGGCTACTGGACGTTCTCGATGGAGCACGTGCGTGACGTGTCGATCCTCCTCGCGCCCGACTTCCAGGTCATCAAGGGCAAGGCGAACGGCATCCCGATTCGCGTCTACACCCGCTCGGGGACGATCGCCGGCCAGCGCCTCCTCGCCCTCGCGACCAGGGCGATCGTCGACGAGGGCGACCGGGTCGGCGTCGCCTATCCATGGCCGGCGCTGTCGGTGGTCGAGACGACGGGCGGCACCGGCCTCGAATCACCCGGCCTCGTCTGGATCCCGCGGAACCTCAGCTCGCTCAATCGGACGTACATGGTGAGCCACGAGATCGCCCACCAGTGGTTCTACGCGCTCGTCGGCAATGACGAGCAGGCCGACCCGTTTGCCGACGAGGCCGCTGCCGACCTCCTCGCGCGGACGGTCCTCGGGACGCTCCGCTCGAGCCGGTGCGCCCAGACGGCGCTCGACAAGAGCATCCGGGCCTACTCGAGCGGCTGCTACTACGAGGTCATCTACGTGCAGGGCGGTCTCGTGCTCGATCAGATCCGCAGGGCAATGGGCACCGCGACGTTCTGGGCCGCGATGGCGACCTACCTCAACGACAATCGGTACGCGATCGCCTCGACCAGGATCCTGCTCGACACGCTCCAGAAGGCCACCACGGTCGACCTGTCGCCGATCCTGAAGAGCCGCTTCCCGTCGCTGCACTGACGACTCGAATGCGCCCGCAACGTGAGCGCGGGTCGACGGTCAGGCCTGCAGCAGCCGGCCTCCGGCGCCGACCCGGCGATCGGCGCGAAGCGCCTGGGGCATGTGCCGGAAGGACGGCGGCAGCGCCGGCCGCCACGCCTGCCACGCGGCGACGAGCCAGGTCGCGACCGCGCGCTGGCGGAGCCCCCACGGCAGGCCGTAGCCCTCGCGAACTGCCGGCGGCAGGAGCCCGATCGACGGCCAGAACAGCCATGCGTACGCGCGGCTCGGGATCGCGTCGAGCAGCGGCGCGAGGTGCGCCACCGGCCCGCCGGCGGCGGCGACCGCCGGCCCGAGCGGCGGGTGGAGGATGCTGCCGGCGAGATCGCGCGCCACGTCCCCGACCTCGATCTCGCCGCCCGGAGCGAGCATCCCGGCGAGGTACGCCTCGAACGCGTCGAGGTCCGGCGGCAGCAGCGACGCGGGGATACCGAAGGCGCGTCCCACGGGCAGCGTCTCCTCGTAGTAGCGCGCCCGGCGCTCCCACGTGAGCGGCTCGAGCCAGGCGTCGTAGGCGGCGATCGTCGAGTCGACCAGGGTCGCGTGGACCCACAGCGCGAGGGCCGGGTCGAGCGCGCTGTAGCGCCGGCCGTGGCGCTCTCGCGCACTGGGATCGAGGACGTCGCCGCGGATCCCTCGGTGCAGCTCGTTCAGCCGGCGGATCTCGACGCGGGCGTCGTCCGCCGTCCCATACACGATGCGCAGGTACGATCGGAGCGTGCCGGACAGGCGGACCCACGGGTCCGAACGAAAGTCGGAATGCTCGGCTACGCCGGCGGCCACGAGCGGGTGTGCGATCTGGAGCAGGAGCGCCCGGGGGCCGGCGCCGAGGAGGAGCATCGCCTCCCGATTGAGCTGCCAGGCCTCGCTTGCGGGACCGTAGAACCCACCGTCGACGACGGTCGCGTTGCCGGGGTCGGCGCCGGTGTCGGTCAGCGCAAGGGCCTCAGCGGTCGCCCGGCCGGCGTCCGACGAACCACCAGGCGGCCGGGAAGACCGCGGCGGCCAGGAGCAGCTTCACGGCATCCCACAGGAGGAAGGTGCGCATGCCCTTGTCGAATGCCATCGCGAGGTCTCCACCGAACGCGGCGACGGCCAGCCATGGCACGCCGACGGCGTAGATCACGAGGCTCCCGAGGAACATCGCCCCGACCGCGCCGAGGATGGACCGGTCCCAGCCGAGCTCGGCCAGCCGCCCGACGAGCGCCGAGGCGACGACGAACCCGACGAGATATCCGCCGGTGACACCGAGGATGATGTCGACGCCGTGCCGGTTCTCCGCGAACACGGGCAGGCCGACCGCGCCGAGCGCGAGGTAGAGCACGGACGAGGCCAGGCCGCGCCGGAAGCCCAGGGCGCCGGCCGAGAGCAGGACGCCGAACGTCTGGCCGGTGAATGGGACGGGGTTGCCCGGAACGAGGAACGAGATCCGCGCGCACAGGACGATGAGCGCCGTACCGATGAGGATCAGGGCGACGTGCCGAGCTCGGGTGTGCAGGCGCTCGGACAGCCGGATCGGGACGAGGAAGTCGCCGATCGTCAGGCCACGCTCCTGGGCAGGCAGGCGATCGAGCCGCGGCATCGTGATCGTCATTCGCGGCTCCCTCCAGCGCGGCCCACCCGACGCGCCGCGAGTCTACCAGCCGAGGTCAGTCGAAGTGGAGGGCCTCGACGATCGAGACTCGAGCGGCCATGCGAGCGGGATAGATCGCGGCGAGCGCAGGCAGCACGAGGCCGAGGACCGCGGCGATCCCGATCGACGGCCAGGGCAGGCCGCCGGGATGTCCGAACCCGCCGCCGAGCTGGAGCAGCAGCGCGCCTGCCGCGAGCCCCGCGATCGCACCGAGGACGACGCCGACGATCCCGAGGATCGTGGCCTCGACGACGACCATGCGCATGACCTGGCGCCGGCTCATGCCGATGGCGCGGAGGACGCCGATCTCGCGGATGCGCTCGACGACACCCATCGTCAGCGTGTTGATGATGCCCAGCGCCGCGACGAGGACCGCGACGATGACGAGGGCGTCGAAGACGCCGAACACGCGAGCCAGCGCCTCGGCGACCGCGCCCTGGATCTTCTCGATCGGGTTGGCCTCGAGCGCGTAGGTCCTGGCAGTCGCGGCAAGCAGCGGCCGGCTCGCGTCGATGGTCCCGGGCGTGAACCGGACGGCGAAGGCATCTGCCCCGAGCACGCCGAGCGAGCCGGTGGCGTCCTTCCAGCCGACGAGGATCGCCTCGCCGCTCGTGCCGGGCATGGAGCGCTCGACCACGGCCGCGACGGTCAGGCCGAGCTGGTGCTGCGAATCGATCGGGACGGTCATCGCGTCGCCGACGTGCAGCCCGAGCTGCTGGGCGAGGCCCTCCGGCAGGATGGCGGCGCCGCCGGCATCGAGTGCCTTGAGCGCGGCGACCCGGTCGCCCTCGACGACCGTCAAGCGGCCGTCGGCGAGGAAGTCGGCGCCGACGATCGCGGCGGCGTCGATGCGCTGGCCCTTGTACGCCATGTCGAACGAGGCGATCGGCGTGACCCGGGCGACACCCGGGACAGCGGCCAGCGCCTCCCGGATGCCCTCGTCCGCGCCGACCGGGCGGATCGAGCTGACGATGTCCTCGCCGGGCACCACGTCCTGCAGCCAGGCGAACGCGGACGCGCGGGCGGCCTGGGCAGACCAGCCGAGCGCAACGATCATCGCGAGGCCGATCACCAGCGAGCCGAGGGTCAGCGTTGTCCGGCTGCGATCGCGGGCGAGCGAGCCGCGCGCGAGGCGCTCCTCGATGCGCAGCACCAGCGCGATCGGGAACCCGAGCAGGCGCGCGAGCGGTCGGAGGATGAACGGCGACGCGAGCGTCGCGACGAGGAGCACGCCGTAGACGGCGAGCGCCCGCTCGGTCCCGGCGGCCGAGATGATCGGGGGCCACGCGAGCATCGCGAGTGCCGCGACGAGCAGGAAGATGGCCGCGATCCAGGACAGCCGGCCGCGGCGCAGGCTCGGCAGGTCGAACCGGTTCCGGAGTGCCTCGACGGGCGAGATCCGCGCCGCGGACAACGCCGGCTCGATGGCGGCGAGGATCGTGATCCCGATGCCGACGCACGCGGCGGTGAGGACGCCGGTGACATCGAGCACCGGCACTTCGGCGGTCACGCCGGTGGCCTCGCTCACGGCGCGGGCCATGAACACGGCGACCGCGGCGCCGAGCAGGCACCCGAGCCCGGCCCCGATGACGCCGAGGAGCAGCGCGCCGCTGAACACGAACCGGCTGAGCTGGCCACGCGTGGCCCCGGCGGCGCGCAGCAGGCCGACCTCGCGGGCGCGCTCGCCGACGGTCATCGACAGGGTGTTGACGATCAGGAATGCGCCGACGAACAGGACGATCGCTGCGACGAGCGCGGCGGTGCCCTGGAACGAGGCGGACGACGCGCGCAGCGTGCGGGCAAGGTCAGCCGGCGAGGCCAGCACGTACGGCTCGACCATGCTCGCCTGGAGCTGGTCGGCGACGGACTGCGTGGCGCCCGAGGTGACGACGAGGTCGACCCTGGTCGCGCCGGCGATGCCGAACGTCGACCGAGCGACCTCGATCGGGATGACGATCGTGCGGCCGTTGCCCGCCAGTGGACCGAGGCCGGGCATGATCCCGACGATCCGCAGGTCGACCGGGCCGCCCGTCCCGAGCAGGGTCACGGTGCCGCCGAGCGTGTAGCCGCTCGTGGTCGCGAGCTCCTCGGTCACGAGCGCGATCGGCTGTGAGCGGCTGTCGAGCGGGCTGCCCGAGACCACGGGCAGGTCGTGGATCCGCGTGTACGAGGCAGGATCGATGCCGAGGACGGTGACCGCGTTCCCGGCGCTGCCGCTCGGCGTGCCCGACGGGAACGTCCGGTGCTCGATGCTCGCCGACGAATCGAGAACGCCGCTGGCCGTGCTGATCGTCTGGACCGACTGCGCGGACAGGCCTGACTCGAGGAAGCCCGACACGCGCAGGTCGGCCTTGCCGACGAGGTCATGAACCGTCCTGCCGACCGCCTGGTCGAGCGCCGCGCCGAGCGTCAGCGACGCCGACAGCACGGCGACGCCCATCGCGATGCCGAGGATCGTCAGCAGCGAGCGGAGCGGCCGCGCGGCGACGGTGCGCCACGCCAGCCGGTCGAGGCCCATCCGCTAGAGGCCGACCTGGGCGAGGCGGGCGATCAGCGGGGCGGCCGAATGGTCCGGGCGGCGCCCGAGCACGATCTCCTCCTGGAGATGCCCGTCGCCGATGACCAGCACCCGGTCGGCGTACGCCGCGGCGCGGGCGTCGTGGGTCACCAGGACGATGGTCTGGCCGGCGTGCTCGCACGAGCGCCAGAGGGCGTCGAGGAGCTCGCCACTGTTCGTGTAGTCGAGGTTGCCGGTCGGCTCGTCCGCGAGCAGGACCGACGGCCGCGTGACCAGCGCCCGCGCCACCGCGACGCGCTGCTGCTCGCCGGCGGACAGCTGGTCCGGTCGGTGGCGCTCCTTGCCGGTCAGCTCGACGAGGTCGATGACCTGGCGAACGCGCTCCTTCTGGTCCTTCGGGCCGCCCGCGATCGTGAACGGCAGCGCGATGTTCTCGCGCACGTTCAGGAGCGGGATCAGGTTGAATGCCTGGAAGATGTAGCCGGTCCGGTCTCGCCGGAGCTTCGTGGCCTGCGAATCGGACAGCCCGCTGATGTCGCGGCCCTCGAACACGACCGAACCGGTGGTCGGGCGGTCGAGCCCGCCGAGGAGCTGGAGGAGCGTGCTCTTGCCCGAGCCGGACGGTCCCATGAGCGCGACGAACTCGCCCGCGGCGACGGACATGGTCACGCCGCGGAGCGCCTCGACGGTCGTCTTGCCCAGCGCGTAGACCTTGGTGAGGTCGCGCGCCTCGAGGATCGGTGGCGCCTTGACGCCACTCGTGGGCTCCGGCGATGCCGTCCGCAGCGCGGACCAGGCCGGTTGCTCGGCGACGTTCTCGCGCTGCAGCGTGGCGGTGAACGGCATGGGCGCGGCGCGCCGGCGGGCGGTGTCTTCCATCACTTGCCCAGGTAGGTGGACACGACGCCACCAACGATCGTGTCGAGGAGGCCCATCCGGGACGGCGGTTCGATCACCTGGAGACTCCCTCCATCGCTGTCGGTCACCGTCCCGCCGGTATCGGGCGGCTCGGTCGCCGGGACGTCCGACGCATCGGGCGGCGAAGGTGCCGCAGGGGTGGCCGCCGGGTCGAAGGCGCCCGTCGGATGGATGCCGTCATCGAACCCTTCGAGGACGAGGCCATCGAGCCAGATCGGGTAGGCGGTGCCGCCGACGAGATCCGGCGCGGTCGGGAGCGATGGCTCCAGTGTGACCTCGGGGGTGACCTCCGGAGTCATCTGGAGCGTCGGGTTTGCGGCCGGGTCCGTGGTCGGCCGGGGCGTCGCCTTCGGGGTCGGGGTCGGCTTTGGGGTCGGCTTCGGCGTCGGCGTCGGGCCGCCCGAGCACGAGTGCGTGAAGACGGCCGTCCAATCGTGCGTCGGGTAGGTGGACCCGGTGCCCTTGAACGCCCCGACGCCGATGTGGTTGAACCCGCTGCCCAGGATCAGGGCCCGGTGGCCCGAGGAGCTCATCCAGCCGTTGAACATGGTCTGGGTGGCGACGTCGTCCGGGTAGTTGTTCTCGCCGATGTTCTCGCCGGCGAGCGTGTAGCAGATGCCCCGGCGCTTGAGCTCGTCGAAGACGGTGCCGCCGGGCGGGCTGGGAATCGTGTGGCTGAAGTAGTTCCGATCCCACATGTCCTTCGACCGCCAGCGGGCGACGCTCGTGAGCGCGGAGTCGGTGACCAGCGCCGGCAGCCCGGCCGAGGCGCGGGCCTGGTTGATCAGGGTGACCATCTCGGATTCGTCGGCGGACGAGAACGAGTAGTCGGTCCAGGCGAGGGTCACGCTCGGGAGGCTCGCGGCCACCACGAGGGCGGCGGCCACGGCCACGCCGAGCGGCATTCGCCGGCCTGGGCGGCGGAAGCGCCGCGATGGAGGTGCGAAGTGGTTCATCGGGCTCCTGCTCGGGCAATGAGCGGCCTGGCCGGGCTCCACTGCCCCAGCGATGCGACTTTGGTCCGGGGGACCCTTGGCTGCTTCGGCCCCAAGGTCCTGACGGTCTCCGACCAGGGGTACCAACGCCCCATCGCGACCGCACCACAGCGCACCGGATACGATCCCGAGATGCGGGTCGTGGTCGTCGGAGCCGGGGTGATGGGGGCCTGGACGGCGCTCTGGCTCCGCCGCGCGGGCCACGACGTGACGCTCGTGGACCGCCACGGTCCTGGGAATCGCCTCGGCTCCTCGGGCGACGTGTCGCGCATCACGCGGAGCAGCCACGGCCCCGACCGGTTCTACCCGGTCTGGCAGCGCCGGGCGCTCGCCCAGTGGCGCGAGCTGGAGCGGTCGGCGAACGAGACGCTGTTCGTCCAGGCCGGCGTGGTCTGGCTCGTGACCCCCGGCGAATCGTTCGAGGCGGAGTCGCTGGTCTCGCTGACGGCGCTCGACATCCCGGTCGACCGTTGGTCGCACGACCAGTTCGCGGCGCGCGTCCCGGTCATGTCGGCCGAGGGCGTTCCATGGGCGCTCCACGAGCCCGAGGCGGGCGCGCTCTTCGCGCGGCCGGCGGTGAGCGCCACGATCCGGCAGTTCGAGGCGGCCGGCGGGGCTGTGGTCGTCGGCCGGGTCGTGCCCCCGCTGGAGGCCCGGGTTGCCGGCGCCGGCCCGGAGGGCCTCGACGGTCTCGACGAGGTCACCCTCGACGATGGCCGGCGCCTCGCCGCCGATGCGTTCGTGTTCGCCTGCGGGCCCTGGCTCCCGGACCTGTTCCCGACCCTGCTCGGCGACCTGATCGTGCCGCACCGGCAGGACGTGCTGCAGTTCGCCGTCCCATCGGGCGACGGTCGCTATGGCGCGGACGCGATGCCGCTCTGGATCGACTTCGGCGGCTCGTTCTACGGCTTCCCGTCGTTCGACGGAATCGGGCTCAAGGCCTGCCCGGACTGGCTCGGCCCGATCGAGCGGCCGGACGAGTCGGCGCGCGAGGTTGCCGGCGCCTCCGTGGAGGCGGCGCGGAAGGTGCTCCGGAAGCGTTTTCCGGCGCTTGCGGCGCAGCCGGTCGTGAGATCGTCGACGTGCTTCTACGAGGTCACGCCCGACGCCCACTTCGTCATCGACCGGCACCCCGGCTTCGCCAACGCGTGGATCGCCGGCGGCGGGACGGGCCACGCGTTCAAGCACGGCCCGGTCATCGGCGAGTACCTCGCGGCGCTCGTGACCGGGGACACGGCGAAGGCTGCCGACCTGGGACCCAGGGACGGCCGCTTCGCGCTCCATGCCCGGGACGCCAAGCCCGGCTTCCGAACCAGCGGGCGGAACCCGCTCGCCGACCCGGTGGGCTGACCGGGTACACTGCGCGGGCCCTCGTCCCGAACCGGACGACCGGGCCGCCGCGGTGGCCTTAGCTCAACCGGCAGAGCAGCGGATTGTGGTTCCGCAGGTTATGGGTTCGACCCCCATAGGCCACCCCAACCTCCGTGGTGCGCGCTCTCGGCCTGCGTACCATGCCGTCGCGGGCGGCGGTCGGTCGCCGTGGCCGTTGCCGATCACCGTTCGGCGTGCCGTGACAGGAACAGCAGAACGCGGGACGATACGGTCATGACCGAAAAACGGCACATCGATCAGAACGAGGACCCCGTGTGCGGGATGGTCGTCGAGCCCGAGGTCGCTCGGGCCAGGGGCCTGACGCTCACCCACGAGGGCCGCGAGTACCTGTTCTGCGGCAAGGGCTGCTTCCTCGAGTTCCGCGACGACCCCGAGCCGTTCCTGGACCCTCGCCACCTGCCCTCGATGTAGGTTCCGCAACCTGGCCTCCGCGGTGCAACACCGCGGGCCTCGCCGGCGTCCCTTGCCCCCGATGGCTACGCTGCGCGCGCAATGAACCGACCCGGGATCGCGGCCCTCCTCTCCGCGCTGTGGCCCGGGCTCGGACAGGCGTGGCTTGGCGCCCGGCGCCGCGCGCTGCTGGTTGCGCTGCCGATGTTCGGGCTCGTCGCGGCGGTCGCCGCAGTCGCCCTGCTGAATGTTCGGCTCCTCATCGACGGCTTCGTCCAGCCGGGCACGCTCGAGGCGATCCTGGTCGGGGTGCTCGTGCTCGCCGTGTACCACCTGCTCGCCGTGCGCGACGCGTTCCGGGTGGGCGTGCGACGCGGCGGGCCGGATGCCTCGGGGCGAACGCCGATCCTGTTGCTGGCCCTGGCGCTCGTCGTCGGGCTCTACGGCTCGGTCGAGCTCGTCGGCGTGCACGCGTACGAGGCGACGTCGACGATCTTCGTGAACCCCGGCACGGGCTTCACGATCCCGAGCGCCAGCTTCGCGCCGACGGACGAGCCGGGCTCCGCGCTGGGCACGACCCCCTCCCCCTCGCCCGAGCCGAGTGCGACAGCGCTCCCCGTCCCGGCGTGGGCCGCGGACGGCCGGCTCAACCTGCTCCTCATCGGCAGCGATGCCGGCCCGGGTCGCTGGTCGCTCCGAACCGACACGATGATCGTGCTGAGCGTCGACATCGCGACGCACCGTGCCGCGATGTTCGGGATCCCGCGGAACATCGTGAACGTGCCGCTCGCGCCCGAGGACCAGGACGCGTTCCCCAATGGCCGCTTTCCCCAGTTCCTGAACGCCCTGTACGTGTACGCCATGGGCCACGCGAATCAGTTTCCCGGCGGCGACGCCCGCGGCTTCCGGGCGGTGACCGGCGCGGTCCAGGAGCTGGTCGGCGTGCCCCTCGACGGCGCGATCGTGGTCGACCTCAACGGCTTCGTCGACCTCGTGAACGCGGTCGGCGGGCTCTGGATCAACATCCCGCAACGACTCTATGACGCCCACTACCCGAAGCCGGATGGGAGCGGCTACATCCAGATCTCGATCCCGCCGGGCTGCCAGCAGCTGAACGGTGACCGCGCGCTCGAGTACGCGCGGTCGCGGCACCAGGATGACGACTACGCTCGGATGCGCCGCCAGCAGGCCGTCCTGCTGGCCCTGCGCCACGAGCTGAACCCGATCGCGCTCCTGCCGCGCGTGCCCCAGCTTCTCGACATCGCCAAGAACAACCTGTGGACGACGATCCAGCCGGGCGACATCGCCGACCTGGCGGCCCTCGCCGCACACGTCGATTCGCATGACATCCAGACCATCGAGCTCTCGCCGCCGACGTATCCCGAGTTCCTGAACACCGAGGAGATCAAGGCGATCCAGAAGCGCGTCCAGACGATCTTCGCGGCGGTGCCGTCGGCAGCCGCGTCGCCATCGCCGATGCCCTCGGCGACCCCGAAGCCCTGCCCGCAGACCCCGTAGCATTGCCTGGATGGCCCAGCTCGACTTCGACGACTTCGACGTCCTGACCTTCGACTGCTACGGCACCCTCATCGACTGGGAGACGGGGCTGCTGAGCGCCTTCCGTGCGCCGTTGGCGGCGCACGGCGTCGACGAGGCCGATGGCGCGATCCTCGAGGCGTTTGCCCGGCACGAGGCGCAGCTCGAGGCGGGTCCGTACCGGCGCTACCGCGACATCCTCGGCGCCGTCCTGGCCGAGATGCTCGAGCACTTCGGGCAGGTTCCATCCGCCGTCGAGGTCGCGGCGTTCGGCGGCTCCGTCGCGAGCTGGCCGGCGTTCCCGGACTCCGCGGCCGCGCTCCAACGCCTCCACTCGCGGTTCAAGCTGGGCGTCATCACGAATTGCGACGACGACCTGTTTGCCGCTTCGGAGGCGAGACTCGGGGTGGACTTCGACTGGGTCGTCACGGCGCAGCAGGCGAAGCGTTACAAGCCGAACCCGCGCGGCTTCGAGCTGGCATTCGAGCGAATCGGGCTGCCGCCCGCGCGGATCCTGCACGTCGCCCAGAGCCTGTACCACGACCACGTGACCGCAAAGCGGCTCGGGCTGTCGACCGTGTGGGTCGATCGGCGCGGCAATGAGCCCGGCTCGGGCGCGACGCCACCCGCCGAAGCGAAGCCGGACCTCACCGTGCCGGACATGGCGACGCTCGCCGCGCTGGCCGTGCCGGCATGAGCGACGACCCGCTGCGCGAGACCCCGATCAGCTCCGAGCTCATCAGGCGCGGCCGCATCCTGGAGTTCCGGGTCGACACGATCGAGTCCGCCGACGGCCATCGCTCGACCCGCGACATCGCCGCGCACCCCGGTGGCGTGTGCATCCTCGCGATCGACGACGAGGACCGGGTGCTGCTCGTCCGCCAGTGGCGCCACGCGACCGGCGGCCCGTTGCTCGAGATCCCTGCCGGGACGCTCGACCGGGAGCCCGATGGCTCGATCGAGGACCACGCCGTCGCAGCCGCCCGCGAGCTCGAGGAGGAGACCGGCTCCCGTGCCAGCACCTGGCGCTACCTGGGCAGCTTCTACACGGCCCCCGGCTTCACGAGCGAGCTGATGCACCTGTACCTCGCAACCGGGCTCACGTTCGCGCACGAGGGCGGGCTCCAGCCCGACGAGGACGAGCGGCTCGAGCTCTACCCCACCCCGTTCCACGACGCCGTCGCGATGGCCGAGCGCGGGGAGATCCGCGACGCCAAGTCGATCGTGGGCCTGCTCTGGGTCGCCCGGCTCCGGGAGTCCGAGCGGGGCTGAACGCGGGCTCAGGTCGTCGGTGGGTCGACCTTGGCGAGGGCGTGGCGGTAGAGCGCGGAGCTCGGACACAGCGCGACGGCGAGCCGGAGATGGGTGCGCGCCTCCGAGGTCCGGCCGAGCTTGCGCAGGCTCGCGGCCAGCGCGAAGTGCGCCCAATGTGCCGACGGATCGAGGTCGAGCAGCGCCTCGAACGTGTGACGGGCGAGCTCGAACTGGCCGCTGTGGTGATAGGCCCGCCCGAGCGGCTCGAGGATGGAGCCCTTGCCGGGCTCCTCGCGCGCGGCTCGCTCGAGCACGATTGCCGCCTGGGCGTGGTGGCGGCTCCGGATCAGCGCCTGCCCGCGCTGGAGCAGCCCGTAGGCGCTCTCGCGGTCGGCGTCGTCAAGCGGGTTGTCGGAGCGCTCGATCACCCGCCGATGTTCGCACGGAACGCCCTGCCGGGCAGCGAGCGGCGTGGCCGTCAGGCCGGCGGATCCGTCCGGGTGGCGCAGGCCTTCGAGGCCGCGCTCAGGGGTAGATCTTCGCTCACTACGCCTCGCGCCAGTCCTCGAGCTTGACCACCTTGAGCCGCGGGCTGTCCGTGCGGCCGGGGATGCGGCCGCGCTTGGCGATCGGCTTGCCGTCGATCTCCTTGATGTCGCCGGTGAAGTCGATGGGCGTGGCGCCGCTGATGTACGAGCCGACGGCATACGAATCGACCGGCGCGCCGGCCTCCTTGAATACGCCCATGCGCTCGGGCGTGAGGCCGCCCGAGACGACGATCTTGACGTGCTGGAAGCCGGCCTGGTCGAGCCGTGCCCGGACCTCCTTGACCAGGTCGGGGGTCACGCGGCCGCGTTCCGACGGCGTGTCCAGACGGATCCCGTACAGGCGATCTCCCAGCGCGTGCGCGACCCGAAGCGCCTCCTCGGCCTCGTCCCGGAATGTGTCGACGAGGACGATCCGGGGCACGTCCGGGTCGAGGTCGCGGTCGAACGCGAGGGCTGCTGCGACCGTATCGCCCATGATCAGGACCAGCGAATGGGGCATCGTGCCGGTCGGCGACAGCCCCGCGAGGCGGGCGCCTGCCGGTGTCGAGGCACCGACGCAGCCGCCGACGATTGCCGCGTAATCGAGGACGTCGGTGATGTCCGGGTGGACGTGGCGCGCCCCGAACGAGATCACCGGCTGCGGCGCGGCGGCCGTCACGCACTCGCGCGCCGCCGTGGCCCAGCCCGTGGACTGCGCGAGCATCCCGAGCATGGCGGTCTCGTACAGCCCGAACGCGCGATAGCGCGCGCTGATCCGGAGGACGATCTCCTTCGGCTCGATCGCGTCGCCGTCGTCGAGCGCCTCGACGGTGACTTCGCCCGCGGCGCCGCCCTTCAGGACGTGGGCCAGGAGGTTCTTGACCTCGTCGATGCCGCACAGCATCGCGTGCTGGCGCCCGAAGACCTCCATCGTGACGATCGGGTCGAGGCCCTCGTGGTCGAGCACCTGCTCCGCGCGCATGAAGTAGACGTCCGCGGAATCGCCCGACAGGATCTCGCGCGACGGCCGGCTGCGGCGCAGCGCCATCAGGGTGCAGGGCCTCCCGCATCGTCCGGCGTGGTCGTGCTCGGCGGCGTCGATGCCTCGCTCGGATCGGCGAGTGTAGCGGCTGCCGAAGCGGGCGCCAGCACGGCGGCGCGCCGGCGGCGTCGCAGGAGCACCACGACGAGGAGCACGAGGAGCAGGCCGCCACCGACGCCAACCCCGATCACGAGCAGCCGCTGCTGGCCGATCGCGGGCGCGGCGGCGAGGACGGCACTGGCCGCCGACGCATCGCGGACGGCCTGATCCAGCTGGCCTGCCTGGAACGCGGTTCGGGCGGCGGCGTACGAGGCCTTCGGGTTCGTGTCGCCGAGGCCGAGCTGGGTCACGAAGTCGGGGGCCTGTTCGATCCCGGCCTTCGCGTCGGCGATGGCCGCAAGGGCGGCGAGCTCCGCGTTCGCGATGTCCGTGGCGCCCTTGAAGCCGTCGGTCGCCCCCTCGTAGGCCTTCCGGAGGCTCACATCGGGCTCCAGGCCGAGCGCAGCTGCGGCCGACTCGACCTGGTCACGGAGCGCGAGCACGGTCGTCGCGGCGTCCATCGCCTTGCTCGCGCCGACGAACGTCCAGGTGTCCATCAGCTTGCGGACGTACCACGGCGGCAGCCAGCCGGCGCCGGCAGCCAGGAGGGCGCGGTACTTCACGCGCGCCGGCGTCCGGGTGTCGAGGGCCGTGGCGTCGGTGGGGCTGATCGCGAAGTCGCGCAGGGCCGTCTCCACGGCTGCCGAATCGGGCTTGTCGATCGGCTCGATCAGGTCGAGCAGGTGGCGCCAGTCATTGATGGCCGATGACGTCTCGGGCGCGCCCGCGCCGACGTACGCGGTCCGGTGCGCCTTCGCGGCCGCGAAGGCGAGGCGCATCTGGTCGGCGCCGGCCGCCTTGACCATCTGGTCGACGACGTAGAAGGCGGCGCCGTAGCCGTACCGCTCGCGGTCGTCGGTCGTCTGGTCGCGGATGACCTGTGGAAACGTCCAGCCGACCAGGACGACGTGGCCCGGGTCGGTCGGGTCCGGGCGTGCAGGGGCGAGCCCGGCGTCGCCACCGACGTCGGTCTGGACGCGCCAGGCGTACTCCTCGGCGAGCCCCTCGTACAGCCACCGCTCCGTGAACAGGCTGTCGTTGAACCAGGCGTGCGAGGCCTCGTGCACGATCACGACAGGGTCGAGGTCCTCGGTCACGTCGATGCGCTGGGCATCGGTGACGTAGAAGCCGGCGTAGCCCTCGAGTGCCGGCGTGTACCGCTCGCGAACATCGAGGTCGTGCGCGACCGGCCACGGCAACCCGATGAGCGTCTCCAGCTCCGGCATCGCCTTCCGCAGCGTGTCGCCGACGGTCTTGTCCCAGACCTTGTCCTCCGGCCACGCCTTGATGACGATCTCGACGCCGCCCGTGAGCGAGATCCGGGTGGAGCCGTAGGCCGCGCTGTCCTCGGAGCTGACGATCGCGAAGAAGGTGGTCGGGTCCATCGGGGTCGCCGTCAGGGTCTGCACGCCGAGATCGGTCGTCGTCTGCATCGGATCGCCGTCGACCGTGCTCACGTAGCCCGCGGGCGTGCGAACCGTGACCGTGCTCCGTCCGACGTCGCCCCACGACCACACCCCGAACGTCGCGAACGCCTTGCCGACGCGGATCGGCGAGGCGCTCCGCGGTGCTCCGCCGAGGAGGTCGTACCGAACCGCGAAGCTCGCGCTCTGCCGGTAGTACAGGTTCGAGCGCAGGTGGACGTCCGCCTCGACGAAGTACTGGTGCTGCGTCGTCGAGACCGACGTCGCGAACCCGCTGGCCTTGACCGAGCTGGCCTCGGGCTGAATGGCGAACGACAGGTCGCGATAGAAGTAGACGAACTGGGCGCTGTCGGGCTTGAGGTCCGTGACCTTGAAGTCGATCTCGACGTGCACCCGGCCGGCAGCCGGATCGAGCCGGTAGATGGTGTCCGCCTGGACGCGCAGCGGGCTGGCGGCGAGCGCGGTCCGGGCCGCCGGCGGTGCTGCCGCGAGGAACATGGCCAGGAGCGTCGCCAGCACGACGCCGCCGGCGCGCCGGGGCCGGGCGAGCGGGCCGAGGTGGGCCATGGTCCTCACCCGGGCGAGGTCGGGCCTCGCCGCACGCTCCGTCGCTGCCGTACGAGGCCGGCGAGCAGCACGACCGCCAGCAGCAGCAGCACGGCGCTCACGATACGCGACCGCCCGACGGGCGCGGCGCCCGTCCACGCGGCCGCGCCCTCGGTGGCGTCGGCATACGCGGCCTGGAGGTCCCCGGTCCTCAGCTCGGCAGCGGCGCGACGGACGAGGTTCGTTGGGTCCACCCCGACCAGCCCGATCGCGATGATCACCTGCTCCCCCACGCCTGATTCCGTGGGCTGCGCCGCGCGCGCGCCGACGATGGCCGCGACGACGGCCTCCTCGGCGGACAGCTCGTCAGCGGTGGCGGCAATCCCCGCGTCGCCCTCGAAGTCGGTGCGGAGCGTGCCCGGCAGCGTCAGCCCGGCCGCGGATGCCGAATGCTCGAGGCTCGCCCGTTGCGCGGTCACCGCGTCCGTGGCCACGAGCAGGTCGCGTGCCAGGCTGAACTGCCACGCGCGCATCGCGCTCCGGACGAGCGGCGGGAGGTGCCAGTCGCCGGCGAGCGCGACGGAGCGGGCATAGTCGGCCCGCCGCGCGGCCCGGTCGGTGAGGAGCGCCACGTCGGCGGGTCGCGCGACGTCCGCCAGCCACAGGTCTTCGAACGACATCCCCGTGTGCTCCTCGAGCAGGTCGAGCAGGCCGCGCCAGTCGGGGATGCCGAGGGCGGGCTCGGCCGAGCCAGGGGACGGCTGGTATGCCGCGATGCCCTTGGACGCCGCCAGCCAGACGGCGCGCAGCGCGTCCGGACCGGCACGTTGAGCGATCTGGCGGGCGAGGTCGAGCGAGGCCGCAGATGCCCAGGACTCCGAGGCCGCGGGCACGCTCCCGGTGGGGCCCCAGGCGTTGAGCGGGATCGCCCAGTTGCCGGGCACGGTCGGGGGCACGGGTGAGGCCGGGTCGACACCAAGCTCGCGCGCGACCAGCTCCGCGTAGTACGCGGCGAATCCCTCGGCAGCCCACCTGTCGGCGACGAGGCTGCCGTTGAACCAGGCGTGCGCCAGCTCCCGCAGGAGGACGCCGTCGGAGGCCGAGTGCGCGAGATCGATCTGGCCCGTCGTCGGGTCGAACACGCCGGCGGAGCCACCGGCGGTCGAGATCACCGCCTCGTGCACGACGAGCGGCTTGGTCACCGGAAACGGGACACCGATCTCCCGCTCCAGGGCCGGCAGCGCCTTCTGGAGCAGCATGCCGACGCGAGCCTGCCACGCCCGGTCGTCCGGCCACGCGCGGATGCTCACGCTATCCGTGCCGGCTCCCAGCGCGACCGGGACCGTCGTCTCGACGTAGTCGGCCGGGCGGTCGGCGACGACATCGGCGACGAACGACAGGGGGGCCTGGATCGGCCCGCTCGACCACGCGTCGTGGCCGGCCGCGTCGGTCGTCGGGCCGGCGAGGGGGCCGCCCCCGATCGTGGTGGTGTAGCCGCTCGGCAGCCGCACGGCAACGGTCGACCCTGTCGAGCCGGTGCCCGCCACGGCCCAGGCCGGGAACGACACGAGCGAGGGCGAGATCCGGATGGTGCGATCGGGCCCGCCACCGGCGTCCCGCAGGTCGAACGCCAGCGTCAACGTCGTGGTCCTGCCCGCAGCGAGGTTGGCCCCGAGGTCGATCTTGAGGTTCGTGTACGTGGCCGTCTGCTGGCTCACCGAGACCTTCGGCCTGCCGGCGCCGCCGGTCAGCTGGAAGCCGGACGTTCCGGGCAGCACGGTGAGCACCGCGGTTCGGAAGAAGAAGTTGCGCGCCGGCGTGTTCCTGAGGTTGTTGGTCGCCGTGAGCACGACGCTGACCGCGACGCGGCCCTCGGCGGGCAGCACGTCGTACGTGGCCGCACCGACGATCGTGAGCCCGGGCGTCGCGGCGTCGACCGGCACGGGAGCGAGCGCCGGCACCGCCCCGAGGCCAAGGGCGATGCCGAGCACCACCGAGAGGGCGGCCGCTCGAACGGGCCGGCTCGCCCCTGCGCCGCGAGCGGAAGCCAGCGTCACGCCTCCTCCGGTGCGGCGGAAGCGTCCGCGACGAGCTCGCCGAGCCGCGCGGCGAACCGATCGAGGAGCGCGGCGTTGCGAACGGGTCGAGCCGCGTAGCCATCGGGCACGCGACCACCGATCCAGAGCCAGCCGCGGGTCTCGTCGAAGATCCGGTCGGCAACCCCGGCGACGCGCGCGAGGCCGAGCCCGAGCTCGTCCTCGTCGAGCCATCGCGACGGGATCTCGACCGCGGCGATCGGCCGCCCGTCGTCGGCGATGGAGAACTTCACGAGCGGGAACTCGTCATTCCACCGGAGCAGCGTCCGGTAGCCCTTGCGCAGGCCGTCGAGCAGCGGCGGCGCAAGGTGCGCCCAGATGATCGCGCCGAGCCCGGGATCCAGGATCACGGTGACGCGCAGGTCGCGACGCGTGCGGCCGTCCAGGGCCACGTCCCAGGCAACGATGCCATCGCGCTCGACCTCGGCGCCCACGGTGACACCGAGCTCCGCGAGCCAGCGCTTGATCGTGGCCGCCGTCACCGGCGTGGGCACTCGGGGCATGGGCGAAAAGTCTAGCCGCGCCCCGTCGTTCGACGCCGGGACCGACCCGCCTCAGCCGGCGGAGGCGGCCTCCGGGCGCGAGCCGCGGCCACCCGATTCGCCGCCGCCGCCCGCGTCGCGCTTGGCGCCCGCGCGGCCGGATTCGGACCGGGACCGGTCGCCCGTCGACGCGTCGACCGAGCCGCCGGAGCGGACGACCCGGGTGGCGTAATCGGCCGAGCGCACGTCGCCGCCGATCCGGACGTTTCGGCCGAGGCGCGCTCCCCGAGGGACGATCGATTGCTTGCCGACCACCGTGATGCCCGTGTTGAGGCGACCCGGCTCCTGGCGGTTCGGTGGCCCGTCGTACGGGCCTTCGCCGACGATCGCGCCCTGGCCGACGACGACCTCCTTGTCGAGGATCGCGCGGTCGACCACCGCGCCGGCCCGGATGACCGAGTCGAACATGACGATCGAGTCGCGCACGACCGCCCCGACGTCGACCCGCACGCCCGGCGACAGGACGCTGTTGACGACCGTGCCCTCGATCACGCAGCCGTGACTGATCAGGCTCCGATGGATCTGCGCTGTCGCGCCGACCTTGGCCGGCGCACGCTCCTCTGACCGGGTGTGGATCACCCAGTCGGGGTCGTACAGGTCGAGCTCGGGGCGATCCTCGAGCAGGGCGAGGTTCGCCTCCCAGTAGGACTGGATGGTCCCGACGTCCTGCCAGTAGCCGGCGAAGCGGTAGCCGAACACGCGCGCCCCCGCATCGAGCATGGCCGGGATGACGTTCCCGCCGAAGTCGACCAGGTCCTCGCTCAGCCAGCGCCGAAGGGCGCGCTTCGAGAAGACGTAGACGCCCATCGAGGCGAGGTCGCTCTTGGGCTGCTTCGGCTTCTCCTGCCAGTCGGTGACGCGGTCGCCGTCGTCCATCGCGAGGATGCCCATCCGGGTCGCGTCGATGAGGGGCACCCGGCGGACCGCGATCGTGACGTCCGCGCGCCGGCGCCGGTGGGCCGCCACGAACGGCTGGTAGTCCATCTTGTAGATGTGGTCGCCGGCGAGCACGACGATCGTGTCGGCGTCGGATCGCTCGATGACGTTCAGGTTGCGAAGCACCGCGTCCGCGGTCCCGCGATACCACTCCGCGACGCGGCCGCGCGCGATGTACGGCTGGAGGAGCTTGATCCCACCCCGGTTCCGGTCGAGGTCCCACGGCCGCCCGACGCCGATGTGGTCGTTCAGCGAGCGCGGGTTGTACTGCGTCAGGACGAGGATGTCGGTGATGTCCGAGTTGACGCAGTTCGACAGCGAGAAGTCGATGATCCGGTACTTGCCCCCGAACGGCACCGCGGGCTTGGCCCGCACCGAGGACAGGATGGACAGCCGCTCGCCTTCACCGCCGGCGAGGATCAGCGCCATCGTCCGCTTCACGGGCGAATCGTAGCACCGCCCCCGGGCCGCTCCGATGAACGATGGGTGAAGATTCCGTTCAGGTACGGGTCAGCGCGGGACGCGCGAGATCAGCGCGAGACGCGCGAGATCAGCGCGAGACGAACAGCCGCGGGTTGGCCCAGTTGCCGTCGAGCTGGACGGCCCAGTGGAGGTGGGGGCCGGTGCAGTAGCCCGTGCACGCCTCGTACGCGATGAGCTGGCCCTGCGCGACGTACTCGCCGGCGTGGACGGTGGGGCCGGGCGAGCTGTTGATGTGGCCGTACCAGGTCACGAGGTGCGACGAGTGGGCGATGATCACGATCCAGGCCGGGTCGAACGGGCTGCGGCCGGCCCAGATCACCTTGCCCGGGCCCGCCGCGTAGATCGGCGTGTTCATCGCGTTGGCGATGTCGATGCCCTTGTGGAAGTGGGCGCAGTTGCCGAGCGGCGGCTCGGCCCAGAACCCGGTGCACCCGAACTCCTGGGTGACCTGGCCCGTCATCGGCCAGGCGAGGGTCCCGTTGTAGATGGACGGGATCCCGCCCCTGGCGAGGGCCTGCGCGACGAGCTTGGCAATCAGCGCCTCGAGCTTCTTCTGCTCGGCGACCTGCGCGGCTAGCGACGCCGCGAGCTTTGCCTTGTCGTGCTGGAGCTGGGAGTAGTTGGCGTTCTGCTGGGCGAGGAGGGCCGCCGTCGAGGCCTCCATCGCCGCCAGCTGCTTGCGTGCCGCGGCGAGGTCGGCGAGCTGCTTGTCCAGGGTTTGCTTCGAAGCCGCGGCGAGGTCGTGCAGCTGGGACGTCTGGTCGCGCGCGATCTGGACGTTCTGCTGCAGCACGGTGAGGACCTGCTGGTCCTGGACGATCTGGTCGACGAGGAGCTTGTCCTGCTGGGCGAAGTCGAGGTGGTAGCCGACCTCGGTCAGGGCGTCGGTGAAGTCGGCGCTCGAGAGCAGCGTCTGGAGCGTCGAGATGCGATCGGTGTCGTACGACTCCCGGATGCGCGAGGCCAGGAGGGCCTTGCTCGCGTCGAGCTCGGCCTGCTTCGTGGCTTCCTCGGCCTGGATGTCGGCGAGCTGCTGGTCGAGCTGCGCGGAGGTCGCCTCGAGCTCGTCGACGGCCTGCTGGCTGCGAGCGACGTCGACGACCATGCTGACGACCTGGATCTTCACGCTGAGCAGGTTCGCGTTGATCTCGTTGAGCGACGCCTTGGTGTTCGAGATCCGGTTCGACAGGGCGGCCTGGCTCGCGTTCAGGTTGGCGATCGCGGCCTTCTGCTCCGCGATCAGCTTCTGGAGCGCCCGCTGTCGTGCGTATGCGTCGGACAGGGAATCCGCGGAGACCGGCAGGGGCGTCGAGGACAGCATCACGCCGCCGAAGGACGACAGGAGGACGAGCGAGAGGACGGCGCGCTGGCCCAGCCTTCGCGGCATGGAGCGGCGCCCGAGCAGCGTCTTCATCGTGCGGGCGTCTCCGTCGCGCTGGGGTTTCGCGTTGGTTTCGCTCGCCGGAAAGAGCGCCGTCCCTGCCGAGGCACAGTGCCGGGACGACTTACCGGCCAACGGGCGGGAGTTTACGCCCTTGTAACAACCGGTGCCCCCGTACCTTGGTCACGGCGGGGGGAGGGCCAGGAATACCCAGAGCGTGCCCGCGATGAGGAACGGGCCGTACGGGACGTAGCTCTTCATCGTGATCCGTCGGGTCGCGACCAGGAGCAGGACCACGATGCCGGCGAGGAGCGCACCGGTGACAAGGGCGTAGATGAGGTTGGTCGCACCGGCGAGGAGGCCGACGCTGACGAGGAGCTTCAGGTCACCCTGCCCGATCGCGCCGGCGCCGAACGGGATCGCCAGCAGGAACAGCCCCAGGGGGATGAGGATCGCGGCGGCGGCAGCCCAGCCGAGATCCTCGAGCGCGTGGACGAACGGGCCGCTGCCGGTCGCGAAGGCGACGAGGGCGAGGACGACCAGCGGCAGGGTGATGACGTCCGGCAGGAGCCGCTGGTCGAGGTCGGTCGCGAACAGGAGGACGAGCGCGATCACGTACACGCCGATCACGAGCAGCTCGGCCGGGCTCCCCGCGAATCGCACCACCGTGGCGGCGAACGCGGCGCCGCCCGCGAGGACGACGAGGATCGTCCGCCAGTCCACGCGCCGCCTCGAGCCGTCCTCGTGCGCCGGCCACCGGGCGGCGATTCGATCCGCGACGAAGCCCCAGGCCAGCCCGAGGACCGCGGCCGCGATTGGCGTCGTCAGCCCTTGGCGCCGGCGAGCGCCAGCTCGACCAGCGTCGCGTGGGCGACGCCCGTCGAGCCGCGGGTCGCGTACGGGGTCATCTTGCGGAAGTAGCCCGTGCCGGCGATGTCGAGGTGGACCCACGGCTTCGTGACGAACTCGCTGATGAACAGCGCGCTCTTGACGAGGCCGCCCTCGTTGTTGCGCGAGAAGTTGACCAGGTCGCCGTACCAGCTCTCCATGTCGGCCCGGTACTCCTCGACGAGCGGCAGCTGCCAGTAGCGCTCGCCGGCCTTCGCCCCCGCGGCGAAGACGTCGTCGACGAAGCTCTGGGGCGTGCCGAACGCGCCCGTCACGAGCTCGCCGAGCGCCCGCGACACGGCCCCGGTGAGCGTCGCGACGTCGACCAGGTGGGTCGCGCCAAGGCGCTCCGCGTAGGTCAGGGCATCGGCGAGGATGAGCCGGCCCTCGGCGTCCGTGTTGGTGATGTCGACCCACTTGCCGTTGAGCGCCTTGACGACGTCGCCCGGGCGCGTCGAGTGCGAGCCCGGCATGTTCTCGACGGCCGGGGCGAGCACGAGGAGCGGTGTGCCCGGCGCCAGGCGCGCCACCGTCACGGCGGCCGCGATGACCGTGGCGGCGCCGGTCTTGTCCATCTTCATCTCTTCCATCCGGTCGGATGGCTTGATGGAGATGCCGCCGGAGTCGAAGCAGACGCCCTTGCCGACGATCGCGAGGTGCCGCCCGAGCGCGTCCTTCTCGCCGGCCTTGCCGGAGCGCATGACGATCATCCGGGGCGGGTTGTCGCTGCCCCGTCCGACGGCCATGAACAGCCCCATGCCCATGTCGACGGCCTTCTCGGGGCCGATCACGTCGATCCACAGGTCGTGCTTCTCGGCGAGGCTCCAGGCCTCCTCGGCAAGGACCTCCGGGCTGACGTCGTTCGAGGATCGATTGGCGAGGGTCCGCGCGATGTTCGCGCCCTCGCCGATGATCCGCCCGCGCTTGGCCGCCTCGCCGAGCTGCGCGGCGTCCGCGCCGGGTGCGACCAGGATCAGCTCGTCGAGCTTCGGCGGCCCGTCGGCGTAGCCGTCGCGGTAGATCGCGGCGGGTTCGTAGGCGCCCTCCACGACGCCCCGCGCCATGAGCTCCGCGACCGCCGCCGCGCCCCCCTCGAGGACGTCCGCCAGTGGCGAGATCCAGATCGCCAGCGACCTGACGGCTCGGCCGGCGAGCCGGCGCTCCACCGAGGCGGCGACCTTGACCACCGTCTCGCGATCGAGCTCTCCGGCGTCACCGGCGCTGATCGCCAGGAGCCGGCCGGCGGCCACCTCGCCCGACGAGGCGAGCGCGCTCTTGAAGCGCTTGCCCATGATCTCGCCGAAGGCGGCCAGCGAGGCCAGCTCGCCGCCGGCCCGCTTGTCGAGCTCGCCCAGCGGGCCCGTGAAGGCGGGCTCGCCGAGGATCGGGACGGCCAGCACGTCGGCCTGGACGTCCCACGGCTGATCGACGACGACGCGTACCTGCACGATCCCCTCCGAGCGAGCTTGTCAGCGAGTGAGCCTGGGCGGGTGGGCGCGAACCGGTTGCGGACGCGGCGCGCCCGGCGCGAGTGTAGTCAGGATGGGCCGCCGAGCGCGTCGTCGATGCGGGCGCTGGCCTCGTCGATCGCGATGATGGCCGAGGTCAGGCCGCCGCGCGCGACCTCCGACACGATGACGATGATCGTCCGCCGATCGGGCGGGAGCTGCGAGAACGCGGCCTGCTCGTCGCGCCGCCTTGCCTGGACGTCGAGCGTCACCACGCCCCCCGACCTGTCGAGCGCGGCATACAGCGCCTGGAGGGCCTTGTCGTAGTTCGAGGTCCGCGAGATCCACTCGTCGAGCACGGTCTGGCCCGAGCTCGCGATGAGGGAGTTGCGCAGCTGCTGCACGGAGCCGATCGTCTCGAGCGCCGTATCGAGCGTCGTCGCGCCGGCGCGGTACTGATGGTCACGGCCCTGGGCCGCGGCCGCAAGCACGGTCTGGTCGTGCTGATCGATCAGGTTGATGAGATGCGCGGCGTTCGCCGCGCCGCCGGTCACGGTCTGCCACAGGCTGGCGAGGCTCGAGGCCGCGTCGAGCGCGGCGATGATCGAGGCGCGCCGGACGAGCGTCGCGTTGCTGTACTGGAGCACCGCGTCGGGACCGTCGCCCGGCAGGGCGGCAAGCGCCTCCTTCAGGTCTCGTGTCCGGGTGGCGATCGTCGTCGCCGCCTGGCCTCCGCTCGCGAGCGCGTCGCGCAGGCGGGTCGGGTCGCTGCTCGCCACCTCCTCGAGCGCCGTCTTGGCGTCGGTGGCGAGCGCGTCGACATTGGCGGAGATCGCCTGGAGCTGGGTCGTAGCAGCGGCGAGCCGGACGTGGAGTGCCGCGTCGCCGGCCCAGGTGAGCTCGGCCCGCGCCGGGCTGCCGGCCGCGTGGAACGACTCGCCGATGACCCCGGCGCCGCCGACCGCGAAGGTCGTGAACAGGACCGTCCAGGCCGCCCCGCGGAGGACCCTCCCCGCCGCGGCACGCGTGCGAGTTCGCGTGCTCGTCATCGGCTGCGGATCGTAGCATCGGTCCATGCGCACTCCGGAGCCCGCCGTCCGGCGCCTGGTCGAGGCGATGCCAAAGGCGGAGCTCCACCTCCACCTGGACGGATCGCTGCGGATCGGGACGGCGCTCGAGCTCGCCAGGACGCGGGGCATCGAGGCGCCCGCGACGTGGCAGGGGATGTTCGATGCGCTCGTCGCCCCGATGCCGTGCCGCGACCAGGCCGAGCTGCTGCGCGCGTTCGACCTGCCCATCGCGCTGATGCAGGACGCCGATGCGCTCGAACGGATCACCGCCGAGCTGGTCGAGTCGAAGGCCGCGGAGGGTGTTCGTTACGTGGAGATCCGGTGGGGCCCGCTGCTGCACGTGGCGCGGGGGTTGCCGCTCGCGACCGGCATCGAGGCGGTCGTGCGCGGCGCCGAGGCCGCCTCCCTGCGAACCGGTACCGTCGTGCGACTGATCGCGACGGCCCTCCGTTCCCACGACCCTGACGCCAACGTCCGGCTGGCCGAGACGGCGTCTCGCTTCCGCGATCGCGGCCTGACGGGCTGGGACCTCGCGGGTCCCGAAGCCGCGTTCCCGGATCCGCTGACCCATGCGCAGGCGTTCGAGGCGGCGCGCGCCGGCGGCCTCCGGATCACGATCCATGCCGGCGAATGGGGTGGCGCGGGGC
>DASQIK010000089.1:0-21882 GCA_035631615.1 Candidatus Dormiibacterota bacterium
CCGCGTGGGCGGCCACGTCCGGCGACAGGCGCGCCTGCCCGGGCATCGAGCCGATCGGCTCGCGAACCCCGGAGCCAGGACGCACGAAGAGGGGCGCCACGAGCATCGACGTGTGGAGCCGCGTCTCGCGGACGAGCGCCCTCAGTGCGGGCGTGCGTCGGAGGCGTCGCGGCCGGATCGCGAGCGAGGTTTCGGGGCTCGCGCCGCTGGCGCGCGGAGCGACTTCGAGTTCCGTTGTCATCGCGTCTCCTCCAGCTGCGAGCGCAGGGCGCTCGCAGTCGTCTCGGCAAGGGTGGTCGAATCAGGGGTCGGCGAGATCGCGACGACCCGGAAGCCGGCACGTTTCGCGTGGGTCGCCGTCTCTGGACCGATGCACACCGCAGGGATTGCGGTGACATGAATCGACAGGCCGGCCGCCAGCGTCACGAGTCCCCGCACCGTTGACCCGCTCGTGAACACGATCGCGTCGAGCGGTCCGCCGTCGATCGCGCGGCGGAGCGGATCCCGTGAAGTCAGCGGCGCCTCCAACGTCTGGTAGCCGGTCACCACGTCGACCATCGCGCCGCGTCCGCGCAGGGTCGACGCGAGCCGCTCGTCGGCGAGATTCCCACCGACGACGAGGATCCGGTCGCCTCCCCCCAGGGGCAGGCCGGCACCGACGGCCGAGCTCGAGCCCATGGCCGGCTGGAATGTGGGCGTAACCCCCGCGTCCGCCAGGACGCCAGTGGACGCCGTCCCGATCGCAGCCCATTTCGGACCCGAGAGCGGCGTCGCCATCCTCGCTGCGGCGTCGACGACTGCGCGTGCGCCGTTCCCACTGGTGACGACGACCCAGGCGTAGGTGGAAAGGCGGGCAGCGGCGAGGTCGAGCTCGCCGCCCGGCGCCACGGCCTCGATGGCGATCGTCGGAACCGCAATCGGCTCGAGCCCGACCTGTCGAAGCCTGGCAACGAGCTCGCCCGCCTGCTCGGCAGTACGCAACACGAGCACGCGACCCCGGCGCATCCGCCACGGTTCGCCGCCGTCGGCGCCACCCGCGCCCAGCTCGTCGGCGAGCTGGCGCGCCAGCATTTCTCCGCTGCTGGCCGGTCCGGTCCGGCGCGCGATCACCGTGTCCGAACCGTCGGTGCGCGCATAGCCGCCCAGCATGACCAGCTGATCACCATCGAGAGTCGCCAGCGCCCCGATCGGCGACCGGCAGCCGCCCCCCGACGCATGGAGGAACGCCCGCTCCGTCTCGACCGCAAGGCGTGTCCGACGGTCGTCGACCTCGGAGAGGAGCGCCAAGGTCTCGGCATCGTCGCTCCGGGCCTGCACCGCGATCGCCCCCTGCCCGGGCGCCGGTGGCAACGACGCGGGCTCGAGGCGGACGGCGATCCGATCGCCGAGGCCAAGGCGATCGAGACCCGCGCATGCCAGGATCAGCGCGTCCGCCTCACCGGCCTCGAGCCGGCGGAGACGCGTGTCGACATTGCCGTGCAGCGGTCGCACCTCGACGTCCGGGCGCATCGCGAGAACGAAGCCCGCGCGGCGTGGGCTGTCTGTCCCGACGCGAGCTCCAGGCGGCAGGTCGTCCAGGCTGTGGGCTGCGGCACCAGCCCTGACCACGAGCGCATCGCGGGGGTCCGCACGCGGCAGGAATGCCCCGATTCGCAGACGGGGGTCCTCCGCCGTCGGCACGTCCTTCGCGCTGTGGACCGCGGCGTCCACCTGGCCCCCCAGGAGTGCCCGCTCGATGGCGGCCACGAACGCACCCTCGCCCCAGGCCGAGTCTGGCGCCCGCCGATCGCCATCGGTTTCGATGACGACGATTCGGCTCGGCCGGTCGAGGCGCGCGAGCGCATCGCGCACGGCTCGTGCCTGCGCGAGCGCCAGGGCACTGCCGCGCGAGCCGATCGCGATCTCGGAGCCGGTCACAGGGCGAACAGGTCCCGAACGGCGCGACCCTGGTCGCCCTCGGAGTCGCGCCCGAGCCGCTCGAGCGGTGCTCGGAGCAGGCGTTCCGCAAGGTGGCGGGTCATGTCCTCGATGGCACCCCGCACATCGGGCTCCAGATCCGGCAACCGACGCCACAACGAGGCGAGCTCCTCGCGGCGTTCGAGGTCGGCTCGCTCGACCAGCGCCGCGGCAGCCTCGCGGCCGTCGCGCCGGCTCAGCCATGTCAGGAAATCGGCGGTAGCCGCGGCCGCGAGCGCGTCCAGGCGATCCATCTCGCTGTGCGTCATCGACGCCACCGTCTCAACGGCCGCCAGGTCGTCGGCCGTGACGAGCCACTTGCCCACGGCACGCCCCACCGTGTCGGGAACGGCGACGGGCACCGACAGGTCGACGATCGCTACCCGGCGGGTCGCGAGCGCCTCGACAGTTGATGTGCTGATCGGCCACGGGCCGCCGAGGGCGACGATCACGCCGGCAAAGGAGCCGATGCGCTCCGACGGGTCGAACACCACGGTCGCGGCTCCGGTCGCGGCCGCCAGCGCCCCGGCGCTGGACGCGGATCGGCTCGTGACGCTCACGTGCGCACCCGCCGCCACCGCGGTTCGGGCTGCAATCCGGCCCATCGCCCCGGCACCGACCACCAGGACCGGTCGCCCGGCGATCGGCCCGGCGAGGCGTTCGATTGCCGCCAGAGCAACGTCGGCCAACGAGCGATGCGGACCCTGCTGCCACGACCGTGCCCTGCGTCCAGCCTGCAGAGCGGTCATGAACAGCCGCTCGAGCGCCGGGTCCAGGTTGCCGCTCGCACGCGCTGCGTCGACGGCGATGCGGAACTGATGGAGGATCTGGTCCTCGCCGACGACCACCGAGTCGCCCCCTACCGATACCGACATTGCGTGCCGGACCGCACGCTCGCCCGAGAGTGCGCGACCCCCAGCCGGCAGCATTGGCAGGAGCTCTCGTCCGTCATCGATGCTCGGAACGTAGACCTCGACGCGATGGCAGGTCTGGAGGACGAATGCCCGGTCACCGAGCAATTCGTGCGCCGCATCGGCGAAGCTCGATCGATCGCGCGCCGGGACGTCGCGCGCATGCGTCAGGAGCGCGCCGATCGGAACCGGCCCGGCGTCCGTCATGCCCGGGCGTCTCCGCCGATCACTGCCGGGGGCATGGGGCCACCGCGCCTGTGCCGGCTCCGGCCTCGCCCCTCGTGACCCTGCATGGTGGCGAGGAGGAGGCGATCCATCGCTCGCTCGGCGGCGCGCAACAGGTCAGTGGTCTCTGCCGCGTCGAACCCGCGGCGCCGCGCCGCGGCCGTGAGCTCGGTGTGGAAGGGCGCGCGGAAACGCAGGAACCCCTCGACGGTCTGGCTCAGGGACAGGCCCAGGCCCGCCGCTGCGCCACCGTACTCGGCTGCCAGCCGTGCCGCCTGCGCGAGGTGCTCCGCGCCAGCATCCGGCCCCACGGCATCAAGGTGCTGCAGGAGCGCGGCGGCCAGTCCGTGGCCCCGCTCCCGGAACAGGAAGCGCTGCCGGTCTGTCAACGCGAGCACCCATGGCAGGTCGGGGGCGATACTCCGGCTCGCCCGCCGGTACGTTCGCGCAATCCTGCTCGGGGACAGGCCGCCTCCTCCAATCGAGGGGCGGCGGCCGCGGTCGGCGGGCAGCAGGCGTTCCAGTGCCTGTCGTGAGAAGCGACGATGACCGCCCGGCGTCGTGAACACACGGAGCCGGCCCAGATCGCTCCATCGCCGCAGGGTGGCGGGCGAGACGCCGAGCACGCGGCTGGCCTCCGAGAGGCCAACCCAATCCGGGTCCCGGGCTGCGGAGCGACTCAAAATCTACCCAAATCTATCCAAAGGTGGGTGAGTCGCTCAACTGTAGCACCCTCGCGGCGACGACGCCGCTCGTTCGCGGCTCGCGGAAGCCCCGGATCAGGTCGGGTTCGAGTCCGATTCCGGGTCAGCGGAGCCGTTGGTGGTCGGCGCGTCGGGCTTGACACCGTTCCGACCGGAGCGCTCGCGCGCGCGGCGCACGCCCTCGGCGAACGACGGGCCGTCGGGATCGAGGGCGCGCTCCGCCAGCTGGCGGCCGAGTCGCTGGACGACGGGCATGAGGGCGCCACCGAGGAGCGACGCCGCGGTCCCGCCGAGGTCGCGCTCCTTGCGCTGCGGCGCCTTCTCGTCGAGGTACGCGGCGAACTCGCGCTCGAGCGTCCCACGCACCTTCTCGCCGTCGGGACCGAGCTTGCGCAGCGTCCTGTCGACCTCGGGGGGCAGCATCGACTTGGGCAGCTCGGCGGCCGGCCCGAACACCGCGCGGCGGATGCCCTTGATCGCGCGCTTCGGCCCGCCGAGCAGCAGGAACGCCGCGCCGCCGGCGGCGCCGAGGACCTTGGCCGGCTCGCGCCGGATCCGCGCGGGAATGTCGATGGCGGCACGTCCCGCGGCCTCGAGGCGAACGAGCTCTTCGTCGAGCCCGGCCCGAGCCGCTAGGACTTCGGAACGAGCGGCGTCCGTGCGCGCACCCATTCGATCGTCTCCTTCGTGAGCTCGATGGTCTGCTCAGGGATGAACTTCTTGGCGATCGCGTCGCCATCGACGCCGGTGCGGATGAGGTCGCGGCCGGCGACGAGCGGCCACGCGATGAGGCCCGCCAGGACCCCGATCGCGGCCCCGACCGTGGGCGGGATGCTGAGGACGGTGAACAGCCCGATCAGGACGCCGATGATCCCCCACACGACCAGCCGGAGGAGCGCGTGCCGGATTCCGTACCGGATCCCGCCCGCGAAGCCAAGGAGCGCGAGAGTCCCCGCCGACACGCCGGCTGCGAGCAGCACCGCCCGGGTATCCGGGCTGTAGGCGGACGCGACCGAGTCGCCGAGGGCGGTCCAGCCGCGATGGGTCAGGTCAAGGCCCAGGAGCAGCCCGACGCCGACCCCGACGATCAGGGCGACGAGCAGCGACGAGGTCAGCCTCGCGCCCTTGACATCGAGGGCCATGAGCAGCGCGATGACGGCGACATCGACGAGGAACACGGCGCCGAGCAGGACGCCCCAGCCGATCGAGCCGAACAGCCACTCGCCCAGGAACAGGAAGAGGCCGAGGCCGAGCAGCAGTCCGACGAGGATGAACGCCCCGAGCGCGACGCCCGCGAGCATCACCATCCGCTTGACTTCGCCGACGATCTCGCCGACCTCGGTCTTCGCGAGGTCCACGTGGGCCCGGACGAGCCGCTTGGCCGCCTCGATCGTCGCGCCCAGCTGCGCGCGCAGGCCCGGCGGCCTTTCCGGCTTGGGCGGCGGAGCGGCTGGCGTGTCGGTTGGCATGGGAGGCGACGATGGTAGCAGCGCCAATCCGCACGCCGGTTCGGTCCCTCCCCTACCCTCGCCAGCGATGGAGCCGCTCCGTGCTGCCGAGCTGTTGTCGATCGGGACGGAGCTGACGGTCGGCGAGACGCGCGACACGAATGCCGGCGACCTCGCGCGCGACCTGACGCGGCTCGGCATCGTCGTCGGCCGCATCGCCGCCCTCCCGGACGACCTCGACGCGGTGACGAGCGCGTTCGGCGAGGCGCTCTCGAGGGCCGAGCTCGTGATCTCCACCGGCGGGCTCGGGCCGACGCCGGACGACCTCACCCGCGAAGCGATCGCGGCGCTCCTCGGCGAGACGCCGGCGGTGGATCCCGAGCTCGAAGGGTGGCTCCGAGAGCTGTTCGAACGGCGCAACCTGCCGTTCCCGGGGGCGAACACCAAGCAGGCATGGCTGATCCCGTCGGCCCTGGCGATCCCGAATGCCAACGGGACCGCGCCCGGGTGGTTCGTGACCCGCGGCGATGGGCGGGTCATCGTGGCGCTGCCGGGGCCGCCCCGCGAGATGCGGCCGATGTGGGACGGCTGGGTCGTGCCACGGCTGCTGGAGCGTGGGCTCGGGCGCCCGATCGCCTCGGTCACGTTGCGCCTGACCGGGATCGGCGAATCCGCGATCGCGGACCGGCTCGGATCGCTGCTCGCCGCAGGCTCGCGCCCGATGGTCGCCACGTATGCGCGCGCCGACGCTGTCGACATCCGGATCTGGGCGCACGACGAGGGAGACGTGGCAGGCTCCGTTGCCCCCTCGGCGGCAGCCGCGGTCGCCGAGGTCGAGGCGCGCATCGTCGAGATGCTCGGCGACCACGTGTGGGCACGCGGCGAGACGACCTGGCCTGCCGCCCTTCGGGACGCGCTCGAGGCCCGCGGCTGGTCAGTGGCGGTGGTCGAGATCGGGCTGCGGGGCGCCCTGCTCGCGTTGCTCGGCGAGGGGCTCGCGGACCGGCTGGCGTTCGGCGAGGCGCTCCCTGCACGCCCGGAACCCCACGACGGCCAGCGCGCGACGCTCGACCACCTCGCGGATCGGGTTCGCGAGCTCGGCCGAGCCGAGGTCGGGGTCGCGGTCGAGGCCCGCGAGCGCGGCGGCGACACGGCCGTCACGGTCGCCCTCGTCACGCCGGACGGCGCCCATCGGGAGACGCGCGTCGTCTTCCTGGGCGGCGCCCTCGGCCGTGGCCGCGCGGCGACCGCGGCGGCGGCGGTACTTCTGACGCGTCTCCGTCGCCCGGCCTGACCCGCTACCGTGTCGCCTGACCTTCGCCTGGAGTAACCATGCGCCTGACCATCCTCGGCACCGGAACCGCGCGGCCTGTCGGCGACAGCCCGCAGTCCGGCGTGCTCGTCGAGGCGGGCGACGCGATCGTCTTGTTCGACATCGGGAGCGGCATCGCATCCCAGGTCGAGAAGCGGATGAACGCCGCGGACCTGTCGGCGCTGTTTGTCGGCCACTTCCATGCCGACCACTGGATCGACATCGGGCCGCTGCGGTACCGGTTCCCGTGGGGCGAGCCGGCACCGAGGCCATTGCCCCTGTACCTGCCGCCGGGCGGGCGGGACAAGCTCAACCACCTGGCCGCCGCGATCGCGGAGCGACCGAGCTTCTTCGAGCCTGCCTACGCCATCACCGAGTACGAGACCGGCCAGGTCTTCCAGGTCGGGCCGCTCCGGATCGTGCCGCATGCGGTCGGGCACTACGTCCCGGCGTGGTCGATGGAGATCACCGGGCCGGCCGGCGAGCGCGTCGTCTATGCGGGCGACATGGGGCCGTCGGAGATGGTCGTCGAGCTGGCGCGGGACGCCGAGCTCCTGATCCTCGAGGCGACCCTCGAGTCAGGCTCGACCGACGACGCGCGCCGCGGCCACATCGACACCGCCGAGGCGATCGACCACGTCCGCCGATCGAACGCGCGGCAGGGCGTGCTCGTGCATTACCACTCGGAGCGTCGAGCGCTGATCGCCGCGCAGTGCGCGGCCTCGGGCGTGCCGGTCGAGCCGGCGGTGTCCGGGATGATCATCGACGTCGAGCCTGGCTCGGTCCGGATCTCCGGGCCGCGGGCGAGCTACGAGACGGTCAGGACCGGCTGACTCGCCGCCGCGGCGGCTCGAACGCTCATGCGCGCCGCGATCGTGCGCGCGATGCCCGTCAGGGCAATGGCAGCAGGCCCCGGCTCGCGCTGCGCGACGGCCGGCACGCCCACGTCGCCGCCCTGGCGGACCGTGATGTCGAGTGGCACGCCGCCGAGGTACTCGAGCCCGAACTGCGTCGCGAACCGCTCGCCGCCTCCCCGGCCGAAGATCTCGGTCGCCTCGCCACAGTGCGGACAGATGAACGCGGTCATGTTCTCGACCAGGCCGAGCACCGGCACGCTCATGCGCTTGAACATGGCGAGCGCCTTCTCGACGTCGAGGAGGGAGACCTCCTGGGGCGTCGTCACGAGCACGGCCCCGGAGACCGGCACGGCCTGCGCGAGCGTCAGCTGCGCGTCGGAGGTGCCCGGCGGCAGGTCGATGACGAGGTAGTCGAGCTCGCCCCAGTCGACGTCGCGCAGGAACTGGGTGATGGCGCCGCCGACGAGCGGGCCGCGCCAGATGATCGGCTGGCCGGCGGGGACGAAGAACTGGATCGAGATCGCCTTCACCCCGTGCCGCACGAGCGGCATGATCTTGTTGTCCTCGGTCTTGCCCGGCTGGCCCTCGAGGCCCAGCATCAGGGGGACGTTCGGCCCCGTGATGTCCGCGTCGAGCAGGCCGACGCTCGCGCCGTCGCGAGCGAGCGCCACGGCCAGGTTCACGGCGACCGTGCTCTTGCCGACGCCGCCCTTGCCGGATGCGACCGCGAGCACGTTCTTCACGCCGGGGAGCAGCTGCTCCGCCGTCCGCGGCGCCGCGCGGCGAACGCTCGCGCCCCAGGTCAGCTCGACCGACTCGACGCCGATCGGGTCGAGCGCCGCGTGCACGCGCGTCTCGATCTCGTCCTTGAGGGGGCACGCTGGCGTCGTCAGCTCGATCTGGAACGCGACGGCGGTGCCGTCCACGCGCAGGTCGCGGATCATGTTCCGCGTCACCAGATCGCCGCCCAGCTCGGGCTCCTGGACGTGCCGCAGCGCGTCCATGACGGCGGCCTCGGTGATCTGCAGCATGCGGAGATTGTTCCTCGGGTTTCTGACGGTAATGGCGTCGATATCGTAGCCCGCCCCTCGCAACGACGCCGCCGACGGGTCCGCGGCGTCGCCCACCTGCCGCGAACCTGTGAATTTCGCAGCCAGGCACCACCTTCAGCACGATTCTCGCAGTTGCGTGCCGCGACCAGACACAGGATTCCGCGTTTGACACCCCTCACCGGCGATGCCTATCCTCGCCGCCACGGGTCGGGACCGCGTGACGCGGTCGGAGGGCGGCTCGGGTCCGGCGAAGAGGAGAACCCGCCCGGGTGGCAGACGACGTCGCAGTCCGGCTGGTTCAGCTCACGAAGCGCTTCGGTGGCGACACCACGGGCAAGCGAGTGGCCAAGTACGTCGAGGGGGCCAGGCCCGACGACTCGTTCCTCGCCGTCGACCATATCGACCTCGACGTGCACGACGGCGAGTTCTTCAGCCTGCTCGGGCCCAGTGGCTGCGGCAAGACGACGACCCTCCGCATGATCGGCGGCTTCGAGCAGCCAACCGAAGGCCGGATCGAGCTCAAGGGCGAGGACGTGTCGTGGCTACCCGCCTACCAGCGGAACGTCAACACCGTGTTCCAGAACTATGCCCTCTTTCCCCACCTGACCGTCTTCGAGAACGTCGCATTCGGCCTGCGGCGACGGAAGGTGCCCGACGCCGAGATCAAGCAGCGCGTCGGCGACATGCTCCAGCTGGTCGAGCTGCCTGGCTACGAACGACGGAAGCCGGGGCAGCTCTCCGGCGGCCAGGCGCAGCGTGTCGCCCTGGCCCGGGCCCTCGTCAACAAGCCCGCAGTGCTCCTGTTGGACGAGCCCCTCGGCGCGCTCGACCTGAAGCTCCGCAAGCAGATGCAGGTCGAGCTCAAGCGGATCCAGCAGGAGGTCCGGATCACGTTCATCTACGTCACCCACGACCAGGAGGAGGCGATGACGATGTCCGACCGCATCGCCGTCATGAACCGAGGTCGCTACGAGCAGCTGGGTGACCCGGAGATCCTGTACGAGCGGCCCCAGACGCGGTTCGTCGCCGGATTCCTCGGGGTCAGCAACCTGCTGCCGGCGACGCCGGACGGCGCGTCCGACGGGTACGCGGGCTACCGACTGGCCGACGGCACAGCGGTCCGCGTTCCCCGGCAGCTGGTCCAGGGTCAGACCGGCGCGGTCGCGATCGGGGTCCGGCCCGAGAAGATCAGGCTCTCCGAGGCAACCGCATCGGTTGCGCCAGCGTTGAACCGCCTGACCGGCGTCATCTCCGACGCCTCCTATCTCGGTGTCAGCACGCAGTACATCGTCTCCCTCGGCGGCGGCCGGTCCGTCACCGTCTACGAACAGAACGTCGAACGTGCCACGAAATCGGAGCTGTGGACACCGGGCGAGTCGGTCCAGCTCACGTGGCTCCCAGAGCACTCGTTCGTCGTCGCCGACGAAGGGTCTGCAAGCACAGCTGCACAGGAGGACCTCTCATGACATCTCGCCAGAGCGAGAACCCCGTCCCGGCGACGTCGGACGCGACAGAGCTCAGCCGTCGGCGCTTCCTGCAGGGCAGCGTCCTCGTCGGGTTCTCCGCGTTCCTCGCTGCGTGCACCGGCTCGACCCCATCCGTCTCCGCGGTGCCGGCCTCGATCAACATCCCGACGGCACCGCCCGTCAGTCTCACCCCATCGGCACCGCCGACGCCACTGCCGTCGCCGACCGGCCCGCTCAAGTTCGCGAACTGGCCCGCGTACATCGACCTGGTCGGCTCTGCGGGCACGAATGGTGTCTATGCCAAGGGCTCGTCGCCGACGATCGAGCAGTTCAAGAAGAAGTACGGCGTCGACGTCGACTACGTCGAGGCCATCGAGGACAACAAGACCTTCTACGCGAAGATCCAGGCGCAGCTGCAGGCGGGCACGCCCACCGGCTGGGACCTGATCGTGATCACCGACTGGCTCGCCGCCAAGGTCATCAGCAAGGGCTGGGCGGAGCCGATCATCCCGGCCGACGTTCCGAACGCGGTCGCGAACCTCGTCGACTCCCTCAAGAACCGGCCCTGGGACGCGGACAATGCCTACCACTACCCGTGGCAGTCGGGCATGACCGGCATCGGCTACAACAAGAAGAGCCTGAAGGCGGCGGGGATCGCCGACCCGACGAGCCTGGCCCACCTGTGGGCCATCAAGTCGGACAAGGTCAGCTTCCTCACCGAGTCCCGGGACACCTTCGGCCTGGGGCTGCTCAAGCTCGGAAAGTCCGCAGACCCGGCCACGACCACGTCGGACGACCTGCAGGCGGTCCACGACGACATCAAGCCGCTCGTCAATGCCGGCCTGATCTTTGCCGACAACTCGTACCTGAACAACTTCGCCAGCAAGAAGACATGGGCGGCAATGGTCTGGTCCGGCGACCTCGCGTCATCGGGCAGCGCGGACGACGTCTTCCAGGTGCCCGACGAGGGCGTGATGATCTGGACCGACAACATGGTCATCCCGAAGGGCGCGGCCAACAAGTACACCGCCGAGCTGATGATCAACTTCGTCTATGACCCCAAGATCGCGGCCCAGATCGAGGACTACGTGTTCTACGTCTGCCCGGTGAAGGGCGCCGATCTCGAGATCAAGAAGATCGACGCGGCCGCAGCCACCAACCCGCTGATCTTCCCGCCCGCCGACGTGCAGGCAAAGTTCCACAACTTCCAGTTCCTCAGCACCGACCTCGAGACGTCGCTGGACTCCCTGTACCTCGACCTGACAGGCGGCTGAGACCCGGCCGACGAGCCCGAGATGACCGCCGTCGTCGTCGTCACGACCCCTCCACGCCCGAGTCTTCTGCGCCGCGTCGCGCGGCTCGCGCCCTACATCCTGCTCACGCCGGGCCTGCTGTGGCTGCTGTACTTCTTCATCTGGCCGCTCGCCCAGATGACGCTCATGTCCCTGTCCAGCGGAACGCTCGACTCCGGCTTCCACGTGACCGGCACGCTGAAGTCGTTCAGCGATGCGCTCACCAAGTTCGGGACGCAGTGGGGCAACTCGCTCATCTTCGGCGGCACCAGCACGATCCTGGACTTCCTGATCGGCTTCCCGGTCGCGTACACCATCGCGTTCAAGGGCGGCAGGTACAAGAACCTGCTGCTGTTCATGGTCATCGCGCCGTTCTTCACGAGCTTCCTGATCCGGACGATCAGCTGGCAGATCCTGCTTGGCGACGAGGGGCCGGTCCTGGCCTTCCTCAAGCACACGCTTGGCATCCTTCCCGTTGACTTCTCGATCCTGTACAGCCCGGTCGCGGTCGTCTCGGGACTCACCTACAACTTCCTGCCATTCATGATCCTGCCGATGTACGTCGCCCTCGAGAAGATCGACTTCCGGCTTCTCGAGGCGGCCGGCGACCTGTACGGCAGCAGCTGGCAGACGTTCCGGCGGGTCACCTTCCCGCTCGCGCTGCCGGGCGTGTTCGCAGGCACGATCCTGACGTTCATACCGGCGATGGGTGACTACGTGAACGCCGAGCTTCTCGGCAGCCCGAAGACCCGGATGATCGGCAACGTGATCCAGGGCCGGTTCATGCAATCGACTGACTACCCGAGTGCGTCCGCGCTGTCGCTGCTGCTCATGCTCGGCATCCTCGTCGCGGTGGCGATCTATGCGCGCGCCCTGGGCACCGAGGAACTGACGGGATGACCAGCGCCGCGACGACCTATGCGAGGACTCGGACCAACGCGCCAGTCGGGCGCCGAGTTGGCAGGGCCATCGGGCGGCGGTTCCTGCCCGTGTTCACGGCGCTGGCCATTGGCTACCTGCTGATCCCGATCGTCGTCATGATCCTGTTCTCGTTCAATGACTACCAGGGCAAGTTCAACTTCATCTGGAACGGGTTCACGCTCAAGGCCTGGGAGGCGCCCCTTGCCTGGCCCGGGCTTCCCGAGGCCCTGAAGCTCAGCCTGACGATTGCCGCCCTTTCGACGTTATTCGCGACGTTGCTCGGGACGATGATCGGGCTGGCCCTCACCCGCTACAGCTTCCGCGGCCGCGGGCTGATCAATGGCCTGATCTTCCTGCCGATGGCCTCGCCCGAGATCGTCCTCGGGGCGAGCCTGCTGACGCTCTTCATCAACATCAGCCTCGGTGCCGGAATCACGCCGCCCGGCCTAGGCTTCCTGCCCAAGACCGCGCTGTCCCTGGGATTCACGACGATCCTGATCGCCCACATCATGTTCAACATCAGCTACGTGGTGGTCACGGTCAAGGCCCGTCTGTCCGGGTTCGACCGCCGGCTCGAGGAAGCGGCGATGGACCTTGGCGCCAACGAGTGGATGACGTTCTGGAAGGTGACCTTTCCACTGATCTTCCCCGGGATCCTCGCCGCCGCGCTGCTTGCCTTTTCGCTGTCGATCGACGACTTCGTGATCACGAACTTCGTCTCGGGAACCTCATTGACCTTCCCCATGTGGGTCTACAGCGTCATCCGCAACGCCCTGCCGGCGCAGATCAACGTGATCGGCTCGGCGATCTTCCTGGTGGCCGTGGGCGGCGTCGCGCTCGCAACCCTCATCCAGGGCCGCGCACCGCGCCTCGCCCGCTGACGCGGGGCTACGGCCGTCGCCGTGGACGCCGCTTCGGGGGAGCGGCGTGGCGACCCATCGCCGCGGTCCGAATGTCGAGCGCCCGCGGGTCGAGCACCGCGACCTGGTCCGCTGCCGGCAGGCCGGCGATGCGCGCCGCCTCACCCAGCCGGCGAAGCTTCTCCGCGGCCACCGGCCAGCTGAGGCGCTCCAGCCCCCCGGCGGTCCCAAGGCCCACGCGGGCAATGCCTCGACCCCCCGTCGATGCCGCGTAGTGCGCAGCCCACACGGGCAGCTCCGGCCGATCGTCGGAGCCCTCCTCGGGTTCGATGACGCCGGCCACGATCCCCCGATCGCCCGGTGCTTTCACGACGAGGTACCAGTTGTCCGGTCCGGCGATCAGGTCGACCGCGAAGCTCGCGTACGGCGCCGCGAGGATCGTCTCGATGCCCGCCTCCGCTGCGGACCCGCCGACGATCGAGAGGGACAGGTGCGTCTCCGGCGCACCCTCGGCGATCCTGAGGTGCGCCTCGCGGAAGCGCGCCCGCTCGGTTGGGTCGGTCCCGATCCGGTGTGCCGCGCTCTCCTCGATTTCGATGAGGGGGCAGCCCGCCGCAGCCAGCTCGTGGACCTCGTCCCGGAGCGCTTCGGCGAGCGCCGCCGCAATCGCGTCGGGATCCTGATTGCCGGGGTCGATGCGCTTGAGCAGGGAGTACGGGCCTGGCAGCGCCTGCTTGACGGCCAGGTTGGTCCGGCCGGCGGCCGTACGCCATGCATCGACAGCCAGCGGGCGGGATCGGCGTGGCAGGCGAGTCGCACGGAGCGTGCCCGCGGGCCCACGTTCGACGCCATCCAGTCCCAGCGCAAGGTCGACCAGCTCCGGGGTCCTCAGTCGGCCGTCGGTGACCGGCTCCATGCCGGCCTCCTCCTGCGCGCGCAGGACGGCATCCAGCGGATCACCGGCATCCGCCGGTGGGAGCGGCAGGGCTCCGAGCAGTGTGGCGAACATTCAGTCAGCCGCTTCTGCCAGCGCCAGCCGGATGCGCTCATGGAGGCTCCCGTTCGTCGCCAGGAACGTCGCGCCGGTGAAGGTTCGGTTGCCGTCGAAGTCGGTGGCGCGGCCGCCGGCCTCCTCGACGAGGAGGAACGGCGCCGCCGCATCCCACGGCTTGAGCCCGACCTCGATCATCGCCTCGGCCGCGCCCTCGGCGAGCAGGGTGTAGCCCCAGAAGTCACCGAAGCCGCGCTCGCGCCAGGCGGCGGCGCGCACCCGTGACAGGCCCGGCGCCAGGCCGGATCGGTCGAGGTCGCTCGGGCTCGAGTACAGGACCTGCGCGTCCGCCAGCTCGCCGATGCGCGACACGCCGAGCCGGCGTGCATCGCCGGTCAGCATGGTCGAGATGGCCCACGCGCCGCCGCCGCGCCAGCCGCCCCAGCGCTGCCCGAGCGCGGGCGCGGAGATCACCGCCGCCTGGAGCTCACCGTCGCGCTCGACGGCCATCAGAGTCGCAAAGATCGGCACGCCGCGGATGTAGTTGTGGGTCGCGTCGATCGGGTCGACGTACCAGCGCACGCTCGCCCCGGGGGCGTCCGTCCCGAACTCCTCGCCGACCACGCCGTGCTTCGGGAAGGACTCCGCGATGCGGGCCCGGATCAGCTCCTCGATCGAGCGGTCCGCAACCGTCACGAACGACCGATCCGGCTTGCGCTCGACCGTCACGTCACGCCGGAAGTGGCGCATCGCGATCGCGTCGGCCTCGTCGCACCAGCCCAGCGCGGTCTGCACCCAGCCGCGCAGCTCGACGTCCGTGCCGCGCCGGAAGCCGGCGCTCCACGCCGGCCCGAACGGGATGATCGCCGCCGGGCTCACGAAGGTGTCACGAGCGGATCCGGGCCCCTTCCGGATCCCACAGCGGCTCGCGGGCGATCTCGAACCCGATCCACTCGCCGAACACCTCGACGTGGCCGCGTGTTCCGATCGGCGCGTGCTCCGGCGGGAGGTACGCGTACGCGATCGAGCGCTCGACGGCGAATCCGTAGCCGCCCGACGTCACCCTGCCGACGATCGCGCCGCCGACCCGGACCGGCTCGTTCCCGAGCGCCACGGAGCGCGGGTCGTCGAGGACGAGGCAGCGCAGCCGCTTCCGCGGACCGGCCGCGCGCGCCGCCGCAAGCGCCTCGCGCCCGATGAACTCGCCCTTGTCCGGCTTCACCGCGAATCCGAGGCCCGCCTCGTACGGCGTCTCCTCCGGCGTGATGTCGCTCGACCAGGCGCGGTAGCCCTTCTCCAGCCGCAGTGCGTCGATGGCGCGGTACCCGGCAGCGACGAGCCCGTGCGGCTTGCCCGCCTCCCACAGGGAGCGCCACAGCGCGCGCCCGTACTCGGACGGTGCGTACAGCTCCCAGCCGAGCTCGCCGACGTAGGTCACGCGCAGCGCCAGCACCGGCGTCTCGCCAAGCGTGATCTCGCGCGCCGTGAGGTACGGGAAGGCCGCGTTCGAGAGGTCGTCCTTCGTCAGGCCCTGGACGATGTCGCGGGCTCGTGGCCCCCAGATGCCGAAGCACGCGCGGGCCGAGGTGACGTCGCGAATCCGCACCCACGGCGACCCTTCTGGCGGGAGCTGTGCCCGGATCCAGCCCAGGTCGTGGTTCCCGAAGGCCGTGCCGGTCACGATCAGGAATCGCTCCGCGGCGACGCGCGTCACGGTGAAGTCGCACTCGATGCCGCCGCGGCGATTGAGCATCTGCGTGTAGGTGATCGAGCCGACGGGCTTGTCGACATCGTTCCCGCACAGCTGCTGGAGGAAGCCGAGCGCCCCCGCGCCCTCGATCTCGATCTTGGCGAAGCTCGACTCGTCGAAGATGCCGGCGGCATGCCGCGTCGCCAGCGCCTCGGCGCCGATCGCCGGCGACCAGTGCTCGCCCGCCCAGCCACGCGGCCGGAGTGCCTCGAGGGCGTCGCGGGTCGTCACGCCGGCGCCGTTCTCGTTCGGGCTGAACCAGTTCGGGCGCTCCCACATCGACTTCTCGCCGAACACCGCGCCGAGGGCCGCCACGTCTTCATAGGCCGGGCTGAGGCGGAGCGGGCGGCCGGCGAGGCGCTCCTCGTTCGGATAGTGGATGTCGTAATAGGTCGCGTAGTTCTCGTAGGTCCGCTCGAGCGTCAGCTTCTGCGAGCGGTACTGGCCGCCGAAGCGGCGGATGTCCATCTTCCAGAGGTCGAGCTCGGGCTCGCCATCGACGATCCAGTGCGCCATCTGCTGACCGATGCCGCCCGCGCCGGCGATCCCGTGAGCGCAGAACCCCGCGGCGACGAAGAACCCGCGGACCTCGCTCTCGCCGAGGATGAACTCGTTGTCCGGGGTGAACGCCTCCGGGCCGTTGATCATCCGGGTGACGCCGGCATCGGCGATCGCGGGCACCCGCGAGATCGCGCCCGCCATGATCGACTCGAAGCGCGGCCAGTCCGGATCCAACAGGCGGTGGTTGAAGTCGGGCGGCACGCCGTCGAGCGACCACGGCATCGGGTCGCGTTCGTAGCCGCCCATGCACAGCCCGCCGACCTCCTCGCGGAAGTAGCACAGCCGATCCGGATCGCGCATCGTCGGGAGGGTCGGGAGCGCACCTTCGATGGCGTTCGTGAACAGGTACTGGTGGGCCATCGGGATGATCGGGACGGTGACACCGGCGAGCCGCCCGATCTCGGGCGCGAACATGCCGCCCGCGTTCACGACGACATCGGCCTCGATCGTCGAGCGTTCGCCGCCCTTCGATTCGACCTCCACGCCGCGGACGCGGCCGGTCTCGACGGCGACGCCGACGACGCGGGTGTGCTGGCGGATCGAGGCGCCTCTCGCGCGCGCACCTGCCGCGAGCGCCTGGGCAAGGCCCGAAGGGTCCAGCCAGCCGTCGGTCGGGAGCCAGACCGCGCCGAGGACGCCATCGAGCGTCATCAGCGGGAACCGGTCCTGGGCGTCCTTCGCCGAGATCAGCTCGAGCGGCAGCCCGAACGTCTTCGCCCAGCCCGCCTGGCGCTGCAGCTCCTCGTACCGCTCCTTCGTCGACGCGAGCCGCAGCGAGCCGACCTCGTGCCACGACACGTCGACGCCGGCCTCGGCGGTCAGTCGCCGGTACAGCGCGGCGCCATACATCATCATCCGGGTCAGGGTCGTGCTCGAGCGCAGCTGCCCGACCAGGCCCGCCGAGTGGAACGTCGAGCCGGACGTCAGCTCCGCGCGATCGACAAGGACGACGTCCTTCCAGCCGAGCTCGGTCAGGTGGTACGCGATCGACGTCCCGCCGACGCCGCCGCCGATGACCACCGCCTGCGCATGCTCGACCATGCTCGGAGCGTACCCGCTCGGAATGGCCTCCTGCCGGGCGCTAGTCTCCGGACATGGCCATCGAAGCGGTCGTCGCACGGATGTGGCCAGGGAGCGACATTCGCGTCTCCGCGATCGCGGCAGGACTGACGAACCAGAACTTCCGGGTCGAGGTTGACGGGACACCGTTCTTCGTCCGTCTGCCGGGGGCGTCGACGGATCTGCTCGCCGTTGATCGAGCGAACGAGCTGCACAACACGCGCGCGGCAGCCGAGGCCGGAGTCGGGCCGAAGGTGGTCGCGGTCGACTCCGCGAGTGGCGCGTTCGCCCTCGAATGGATCGAGGGGCGAACGATGTCGAACGCCGCGTTCGTGGAGCCGGGCACGCCGGCGCGAATCGCCGAGGCGCTGCGGCGACTTCATTCCGGCCCCCGCTTCCGCGACGACTTCGACATGGTTCGGCTCTCCGCGTACTACCTGCGGGTCGCCGACGAGCGCAGCCTGCGAATCCCCGACGGCTATCGCGAGCACATGGCCGCGATCCCGCGCATCGACGCGGCCCTTGCCGCCCACCCGCTCCAGACCGTCCCGTGCCACAACGATCTGCTCGCCGAGAACTACCTCGACGACGGCGCTCGCCTGTGGATCGTCGACTACGAGTACAGCGGCAACAACGACCCCACGTTCGAGCTGGGGAACACCGCCCAGGAGCTGCAGCTCGACGCGGGCCGCCAGCAGGAGCTCTGCGCGGCCTACTTCGGTCCCGATCGATTCGCGCGGGAGGGTCACGCGCTCCTCGCCCGGATGCGCCTCCAGATGATCATGTCCGACGTCGGCTGGACGTTGTGGGCGGCCATCCAGGCTGCGATCTCCAGGATCGACTACGACTTCTGGGGGTGGGCGCTCGAACGCTGGGGCCGAGCGTCGGTCGCCATCGACCGCGCGGACTTCGAAGCCCTGCTCGACGCGGCCTCGGCAGGCGACGCATGACGAAGCGCCTCCGTGTGCAGCCCATGAAGCGGCATTCGTGCCACGAGCGATGGTCTGCCAGCCCGGTCTGGCCGGCGTTGGTCGCTAGCCGCGCATGCGATCGCCGTCGGGATCGACGAGGACGTCGGGAGCGACCTCGCCCTTGACGCGGTCGGCAAAGACGTCGACCTCGATCGCCGTGCCCTCCGGGACGCTGGCCGGCAGGTAGGTCGTGCCGACGGTTCGCCCGACCGTGTAGCCGAACGCGGCGCTCCGGATCCGGCCGACGACCTCGCCGTCGATGCGGACGGCCTCGCCGCCGTAGATCGGCGCCCAGTCGTCGCCGGCCAGCAACACGGTCCTCAGCTTCCGCGCGGGTCCGTCGGGTTCGGCGGTGCGCCGAGCCACGAGCGCGTCACGCCCGACGAAGTCGCCCTTGCCGAGCCGGACGAACCGATCGAGGCCCGCCTCGAACGGCGTCTCGCGCGGGGTCAGCTCGGCGCCGAAGTAGCGGTAGCCCTTCTCGAGCCGGAGCGATTCGAGCGCCCGATAGCCAACCGGCTCGATCCCGTGCTCGGCCCCGGCGGCGAGAAGCGCATCCCACACCCCGGCCGCCTCCGCGGGCGCCACCGTCAGCTCCCACCCCAGCTCTCCCGCATACGACAGGCGGGTCGCCAGGACGCGCGCCTCGCCGACCCGGACCGCGCGCACCTGGCGGATCGGGAGCGCGATGTCGTCGACGCGGTTCGCGGTGACCGCGCCGAACACGTCGCGCGCCCGCGGCCCCCACAGGCCGATGACGGCCAGCTCGTCGGTTGCGTCGCGCACCTTGACGGTGTCGATTGCAGGATCGTCCGAGGCGCGGGCGATGAGCCATCCCAGATCGGACGCGAGGTAGCCGGCCCCGGTCAGGACGCGGAAGTGCTCGGCGGCCAGCCGGGTGATCGTCACGTCGGCGACGATCCCGCCGCAGGCGTCGAGGAACTGTCCGTAGGCGGTCGAGCCGGCAGGCTTGTCGACGTCATTCGCGCATGCACGTTGCAGCAGCGCGAGCGCCCCGGGACCAGCGACGTCGACCTTGCCGAACGAGGTCAGGTCGATGATCCCGACCCGCTCTCGGACAGCAGCGTGCTCCTCCCCCACTCGACCGAACCAGTCGGGCCGGCTCCAGCCGCGATCGCGGGCGATGCGACCGTTGCGCGTCCACGGCTGCCCGGGTCGATGCAGGTCCGCGCGCTCCCAGCCGGCCTTGGTGCCGAACACAGCGCCAGCGGCCTCGAGCCGCGAGTTGAGTGGCGACAGCCGGCGCGGCCGGCCCGCGACATCGGCGTCGTACGGGAAGCGAAGGCGGTAGTAGTCGCCGTACGTCTCGCGGGCGAGGGCCGCCGCGAACTCGACGTCGCGGTACGTGTCCGCGAATCGCCAGGCGCGGTACGGCGCGATGTCGACGCCCGGATCGTTGGCCGTGATCCAGCCGGCGATGGCCTTGCCGATGCCGCCACCGCCACCGAACCCGTTGAGCGACAACCCCGCGGCGACCCAGAACCCGCGCACGCCGGGCATCGGCCCGATCAGCGGGTTGGCGTCGGGCGTCATGGCGTCCGGGTGGCAGACGAGCCGCACCGCCTCGGCGTCAGCGAGGAACGGGAAACGGCGGATCGCGCCCTCCATCAGGGGCTGGAAGCGGACCCAATCCGCGGGCAGCGACGTCGCCGCGTGCTCCCATGGCACACCCTCGAGCCAGCGCAGGTGCGGCTCCGCCTCGTAGCCGCCGAACAGCATCCCGCCGTGCTCGGCCTTGCCGTAGACGAGGTTGTCGGGGTCGCGGAAGCAGGGCATGTCGTCGGGCAGCTCGTGGCCGGGCACCGCCTTCAGGGCGACGTGCTGGTGATCGACCGGTGCGGACGGGATGAACGCCCCGACCATCTCGGCCACGCGCGGCGCCCACACCCCCGCTGCGTTCACGACGAGCTCCGTGTCGATGGCGTCGCCGCCTTCGAGCAGCACGCGCCGGATCTCCCGCCCGGGCCCGAGCTCGAAGCCGGTCACGCGCGTGCTCTGGCGGATCCGGACGCCGAGCTTCCGCGCCGCGTCCGCCACGGCGTACGTCGCCGAGTGCGGGTCGAGGTAGCCGTCGCCCGGCAGGTGGACCGCGCCGTACAGCTCGTCCGGCGAGATGGCCGGCATCAGGCGGCGCGCCTCGGCGGCCCGGATCACGCCGACATCCAGCCCGATCCCGCGCGCCCGGCTCGCCGTCCGCTCCAGCTCCCTGAGCTGCTCCGGCGACGACGCGAGCCGCAGGCTCCCCACCGCGTTGAACGCGCCGAGCCGCCCGTACAGCTCGATCGAGTAGCGGCGCCAGGCCAGCATCGTCGACGACGGGTTGAACGCGGTCACCAGCCCAGCAGCCTGCGAGGTCGATCCTGCGGTCAGGCCCGCCTTCTCGACGAGCAGGACGTCGGTCCAGCCCGCCTCGGCGAGGTGGTACGCGACGCTGCACCCGGTGATCCCACCACCGATGACGACGACGCGCGCCTGGTCGTTCACGCGCCGATGATGGCCGACTCGCCGATGCCGTGCCGGGCTCGGGGTCAGCCTCCGGCGGCCGCGGTCAGGGCGCGCTCGAAGGCCGGCCGGTCGGCCACCCTGAGCAGCCGATCGAAGTGGTCGCCCGCGTAGGCGACGAAATCGACGCCGAGCGTGGAGATGCCCTGCTGGAGCACGCCCCACATCGCCTCGCGAAAGTCCGACAGGACCCGCATCAGCGTGAGCCGGGCGGCGAGCGCCGCGCTCGGCGGCTCGCCGAGGTAGGCCGCCAGGAGCACGGCATCCTGGTCGGCGTCGAGCTCGTGGTTGATGCTGAAGTTGCCGAGATCGAAATAGGGATCGCCCATGCCGGCGTACTCCCAGTCGACGATCCGGATGCGCGAGCCGTCATCGATGAAGTTCGCATTCAGCAGGTCGTTGTGGCAGGGCCGCATCTCGATCGGCGCGGTCAGGCACGCCAGCTCGATCCGGCGGGCGATCGCCTCCGCGAGGTCGAACTCCGGCGGGATCGTAACGCCGCGCGACAGGGCGAGGGCGCGATACGCCTCGACGATCCGGAACGGCACGAACAGGCCGGGGATCGCGGGACCGTCGTGGATCCGGCGCAGCGTGGCGCCCACGGCCCGCAGCCGCTCCGGCCTGCGCATCTCCGCCTCCGGAATCGGCGAGCCCTCGATGAATCGTGTCACGAGGTAGCCCTCCGGCCGGAGATACGCGATTACTTCCGGCCCCACGCCGACACCCGCCGCGGTGACGGTCGCCGCGTGCTCGACCTCGCGGCTGATCCCGAGCAGGTGCGTGTCGTTCCCCGCGAGCCTGACGACGAAGCGAGCGCCACCCGGCGCCCCACTCACGAGGAAGTTGCGATTCGTGATCCCGCCCGACAAGGCGATGAACGACAGCTCCCCGGTCCCGAGCTCCGGCAGTCGCCGGAGCGCGCGTTCGAGCTCGGTGCGCAGCTCGCCACGGAGCTCTTCCTCGGGCCCTGGGCTCGTCATCGGCGAATCTCCTTCGGAGAAACAGAACGGCGCGCCGGGCGGG